>ONMJ01000004.1 GCA_900318955.1 uncultured Bacteroidales bacterium | reverse complement strand
ATTACAGAGGAAATGATTGACTATATGCTCGTTATGAGGGCGTCCAACCGTAATATGGTAGAGGACATGGCAGTCAAGTTCCCCGACAAGGCGAAGTTCACTCCTGGAAAGAAGTCTTGGAGCATTCCTGTTGACATCGCTCTGCCGAGCGCATTCCAGAATGAGCTTTCTGAGGATGATGCCAAAGAACTTGTTGCAAACGGCTGCTGGTGCTGCTGCGAGATTTCCAACATGGGCTGCCAGCCCGGTGCGATCCACTATTTCCAGCACAATGGAATTCTCTTCGCTCCCGGAAAGGCTGTCAATGCAGGCGGTGTAGCTACCTCCGGTCTTGAGATGACCCAGAATGCCAGCCATATCAGTTGGTCTTCCGAGGAGGTAGATGAAAAGCTCCATTTCATCATGAAGTCCATCCATGAGCAGTGCGTCAAATTCGGCACTCAGCCGGATGGAACTGTCGACTATGTAAAGGGTGCAAACATCGCCGGCTTTATGAAAGTCGCAACTGCAATGCTAGAGCAGGGTATTATCTAATCATCTGATAGATAAATATTTCTCAAAGTGCCGGCCAATAAGTGATTATTGGTCGGCATCTTTAAATATTTTTAGAATTGGATATTGTCAAATATTATGTAAATTTGCAAACTATTATTGGAAAGATATAAAAGTATCAATAATGTCAACCAAAAAGCTAAATGTGAAGTATTGTGTCCTTCTGCCGATCGTGCTTCTGGTCACAATTTTCCTATGTGCAGTTCCGACCTCATTCTTCGGTATTTCCGCACTTACAGTAGTTCAGCAGAGGGTAATCGCCCTCTTCGTGTTTGCGGCCCTGATGTGGATTTTCGAAATCATTCCAAACTGGACCACATCCCTTCTCGTTATTGTTATCTCCCTTCTGACGGTTTCTGACAAGGGTATAGGTTTCCTTTGCGATCCTAAGTTCGGTCAACTCGTCGGATACAAGAGCATCATGTCTGCTTTCGCAGATCCTGTCGTCATGCTCTTCCTCGGAGGTTTCGTACTCGCTATCATGGCAGAGAAATACGGCCTTGACGTGACTCTTGCGCGTTTCCTTCTGAAGCCTTTCGGAACCAATCCCAAGATGGTCCTTCTTGGCTTCCTCCTGGTTATCGCCATTTTCTCAATGTTCATGTCAAATACGGCTACAGCAGCGATGATGCTGGCTTTCCTCGCCCCTGTTCTTTCGGCTCTTCCTTCCGATGACAAGGGAAAGATTGGTCTGGCGCTATCCATTCCGATTGCCGCTAACCTCGGTGGTATCGGTACTCCTATCGGTACCCCTCCGAACGCAACAGCAGTCAAGTTCCTTGCAGAGGCCGGCGCTGATGTCACCTTCGGCGAGTGGGCGATAAGGATGATTCCTTTCGTCATCATAATGCTCCTTGTCGCTTGGGCTATTCTCCAGCTTTTCTTCCCTTTTAAGGCAAAGGAGATCAAACTTGAGATTCCGGAAAATAAGCGCAAATCCGATTGGAAAACAACCGTCGTTTGGATTACTTTCGTCGGAACAATCCTTCTTTGGGCTACCGAGCAGTGGACGAAGATCAACTCCAATGTAGTTGCCCTCATCCCTCTCGGCGTTCTGACCGCTTGCGGTATTTTCACCAAAGAAGATATTAAGGAAATCAACTGGAGCGTCCTCTGGCTCGTTGCAGGAGGCTTCGCCCTCGGTACCTGCCTCCAGGGAACCGGCCTTGCGAAAGTCCTCATTCAGGCCATTCCTTTCGGATCCATGTCGGTTATTCTCGTCCTTCTTGTTGCAGGTTTGGTTTGCTACTTCCTCTCGAACTTCATTTCCAACTCTGCGACTGCAGCCCTCCTGATTCCTATCCTTATTGTTGTGGCTGAGGGTATGGCTGATCCTGCTGCTGCCAACAACGCTTCTTTCGTCGCTCTTGGCGGTACCCAGGCAATGATTTCCTTCATCGCAGTCTGCGCATCCATCGCAATGCTTTTCCCGATTTCAACACCTCCGAATGCCATCGCTTCTTCTACTGGTCTTGTGGAGACGAAGGATATGGCAAAGGTCGGTATTATCATAGGCGCCGTAGGTTTCATCCTCGGTTACTTCTGGTTAACTAAATTATTCCCTTTTGCATAAAATGAAAAGAATCATATTAATCACCCTCGCTCTTGGCCTTGGCCTTAGCGCAATGGCTCAGGAAGCTGCGAAAAAATCTGTTCCGGAGCAGACAATGAAGGTCGGCGGATTCGTAATGACTCAGGCCTCCTATACTTCAAATGCAACTCCTTCATCGACTCTCAATCTGAGGCTTGCAAGGCTTCAGGTTACCGGAAAGATCCTCGGAGACTTCGACTACAGGCTCCAGCTTCAGGTCAGCGGTACTTCAGGAAGCATCAGCGGCCCCCGTATCGTGGACGCTTATGTCGAGTGGCAGAAATACAAGCCGTTCTATGTCAAGTTCGGACAGTTCAAGAGAGCATTCACCTTCGAGAACCCGATGCACCCTATCGAGCAGGGCTTCTACGGCTACAGCCAGCCTACAAGCTACCTCGCCGGCATGAATGACCGTGTCAAAGAGCATGCATCCAACGGCCGTGACCTTGGTCTCCAGTTCCAGGGCGATCTCTTCGAGCTTGACAACCACCCTCTCCTTCACTACCAGATCGGTGTTTACAATGGTCAGGGTATCAATGTCAAGGATGTTGACAACAATAAGGACCTTATCGGAGGCCTCTGGTTCATCCCCGTTCCGGGCATGAGAATCGGCGCTTTCGGCTGGTATGGTACATATTCCAGAAACGGATATCTCTATGCAGCCAACACCACCCAAAAGTCCATCGTCACCCTTCCCCGCAGACGTTATGCAATCAGCGGCGAGTATAAGGTCAATGACTGGACATTCCGCAGCGAGTATATCCATAGCTATGGTCCCGCATTCGCTTATGCATACGGATCCAACTATACAGATATCGATAACACGCTCGGCTACTACTCAGATGCCGCTTATGCGCTCGTAATCGCTCCTATCATCGCCGATAAGTTCCATGCCAAGGCCCGTTATGATGTCTATCGTGACAACAAGACCTGGGATCGCGCTTGCGCTCACTATGATGTCGGTCTCGACTATTGGTTCACAAAGAATCTTATCCTCTCCGGAATCTATAGCTTCGTAAGCGACAAGAGGCTTGCCAACCCCAATTACAGCCTCTTTGACTTCCAGCTCAGCTTCCGCTTCTAAGATCTTTTTGCAATAAATAATAGGGATGGCCAATAAGTCTTTTGACTTGAGGTCATCCTCTTTTTTTTGTCGCTCCCGCCTCCGAGCTTCAGACTGTCTCCTCCGGCAGCCTTCGCTTCGCTCATCCCTCCCATAGTCATCTTTCCGGCTGTCGGGAACAAGTTCCCTTCATCCGTCAAGCTGCCTATGGGCCCCTCCCGTTCACGAGGCCACGGGCGGCCACGGGCCCCGGAGGAGACAGTCAGCAGCTTCTACTGCGGGAGCTGCAACAGTTTCAGAATGTGTGCGGAATGCAATCAGCAAGCGTCAGCTCGCCCCATAGAAGGCGTGCCCACCCTCGGGCACGTTAGAGGGAGGGGCCCGAAGACAGATCGATGGGCGGACAGAAACTCGTTTCTGTCTGGCAGGAGATCTGGATTTGGGAGGGATGAAGTGAGCGTAGCGAACGAAACCTTCCAGGGGCGAGTTGATGCTGCGGCGTTCCGCACATATAAATGAAAAGAAAGACCAATAATCTCTCTTATTAGTCTTTTAGTCTTTCTTTTTTATTTGGATTCGTTCCCTATTTAACAGGGACGAACGGCTGAACGGGGTCGCTGGTGAAGCGGTAGAGGCGGAGGGTGGTCTGCTGCAACTTCTCCGGAGTCTTTGAATTTTCAGATATGTAGAAAAGGCCATCACCGAGAGAGTTCATTCCGGTAGAGCCGTACTTGAAATCCCATCCGCGAATGCCTGTCTCTTCATCTTTCTTTCCTGCATCGGCGAGCGATACGACAAGACCTTTCTTTACATAGGGAACACCGGAGAGTTTCTGCTTGAGAGGTTTTGAAGATCCGTCGACTGCGAAGAGGTTATAGTTGGGATACTGCTCCTTCTTGCCTTTGTATGCGGCCATGAACCAATAACCTGTTGAAGGGTCATATTCGAGGTTCTGTACGCCCCAGTTTGTGTTCCCCGTAAAAGCGTAGAAAACCTTTCTTGGCTTAGCGGGACCATCCTTGTGGAGAGCGCCTACCTCGAGCGGTTTGGCGTATTTCTTGAGCCACTTTGAGGTATCGAATTCAAGGATTACCTGATAGTCGTTATCCGGTCTTTCTGTATCTCCATAGATACCGTAACATACCATCAGATAATTCTTTCCGCCCTTCTTTCCGAATTCGGGACCGAAACTGACTCCGTCTATGCCGCTGCATCCCAGCCTGTGCTCAAGAGTCTTTCCTTCGACCTGGACTTTCGCCTCATAGTCAGCCAGGACCGAGGGAAGGTTGACACAGGTGACAATGCCGTCCTTAAGGGCGTCCATGTCGCGGCGAACTATCTTCTTTCCGTCAATTATGGCGATGTAGAAGGTGTTTTCATACTTCAGGTCAGACTTGTTCCTCTTGAGGATGCCCTGTCCTATCACATCGTCCTTATACTCGAGAGAGCCATAGATAAGCCCGTCTTCTTCATTGAGATCGAGACATCCCAGATGACCGAGAAGGCCGGTCACAGTGCCGATTACATTGCCTTTGAGGTCAGTTTTTACAATCATGTCGGTGAAGGAGAAGTAGACAGCTCCTTCGGCTTTGTCAATGACGATTCCCTGGACGTGTCCAGAATCCCAAGCTCCCGAATAAATCTCAGGCGGAAAGCTTTGAGCGGCAGCCGAGAATACCATCCCGACAGCTGCTAAAAAGGTAATTATCAATTTTTTCATCGTACTCTGAGTTTCCTTCCAATCTGGAGAGTCGTGGTCTCCTTGATACCGTTGAGACGGCAGATATTCCTGACAGTAGTATGGTACTTGACAGCAATCTTCGAAAGGGTGTCGCCGGATCTGACCGTATGGTATTTTATTGCAGCCTGAGCAGCCCTTTCACGTTCTTGGGCAAGTTTCTTGGCCTTTTCCTCGGCTTCTATCCGTGCTTTTTCGTCTCCTTCCAAGATTGCGTCCTCATCGTCTACTGACTGGACATACCGCTGGGACGGATTGAAATACCATCCGCGGATATGGAGCATGCGGTGGCGAAGGGCTCCGGTCTCAAAGTCAATGAGCCACGAGGGATCGATCGAATATCCACGGTACCTTGTCTCAAAATGAAGATGAGGTCCTGTAGAGCGTCCTGTAGAGCCTCCGAGTCCTATTACTTCTCCGGCCTGGACCCACTGTCCGGGGATTACCTTCCTTTCGGAAAGATGGCCGTAGAAGGTCTCAAGACCGTTTGCGTGGCGGATGATTACAAGGTTGCCGTAGCCTCCCACATAGTCGGAGAGGCGCACCTTTCCGTCGAATGTAGCATATACCGGCGTTCCTTTCGGGTAGGGGAGATCGATACCGGTATGCCTTCTTCCGTGGCGGTATCCATACCCCGAGGACGGGGTTGTCTTGTTAGGGCAGCAATATGAATCCAGGGTGTCTACTATCCAAAGATGAAGGTCTTCCGGTGCCTTTGTGTCATCCCTGTATGGATTGGTTATATTTGTGTCCCAGTATTCATTGAAGACTTTCTCCTTCGCAAGTACTGCCGGATCGCGTTTATATGCCCATGTCCCGTTGCTGTACAGGACAACCTTGACCCCGGGGTTGCCGGTGTCGAGGGTGTCGGCGTAAGGGGTGCCGGTATTCTTGGAAGAATTGACCGACTCCCGTCCGAAGGCATGCCTGAGCGAGTCAACCTCGGCAAAAGGTGCTGCGGACAAGGTGATTGAAGATAGTAAAATGATGGTTGAGGTAAGTATCGTCTTTATTTTCATGAGATTATCTCTTTGCACCGAATCTCTCGGCGAGTATCTTTTCTGTTTCGGCAATTTTTTCCTGGAGCAACTGGTCCGAGGTCGCTTCGCAGAGGAATCGGAGGTAAGGTTCTGTGTTTGAGGGGCGGATGTTGAACCACCACTCGGGGAATTCAACCCTGTATCCGTCGAAGTCCATGAATGCGGTGGGAGTTTCCTTTGAAGTAAAGTACTCTTTGACAGCATCCATTGCGCCCTGTTTGTCTTCAAGGCGGAAATTGATTTCGCCGGAGTTCTTGTAGCGTACAATCTTGGCGATGGCTTCGCTGAGGGTGATGCCTTTCTTCTTGAGGGTGGCGACTATCCTGAGGATGATGAGGGAAGCCAGAAGGCCGCTGTCAGAGTAGAAGAAATCGCGGAAATAATAGTGACCGGCGAGTTCTCCGCCCCATACCCCGTCGAGTTCACGGAGCTTGAGGGCGGCATTTGCCCTGCCGACCTTCCAGGTATGCATGGTGCAGCCCATCGGTTCGAGGTATTCGCCTATAGCCTTGGAACTGCGGATATCCTGGAGGACAATGCCTCTAAGGCCTCTTTCGTCAACGAAATAGTGGCCCATCAGGGCAATCATGAGGTCCGGAGATATAAACTGGGCCTTCTCGTCAACGAACATGACCCTGTCGGCGTCGCCGTCGTAGATGACACCGATATCGGATTTCTTCTCGAGAACGAGCTTCTGAAGAGCTTCGACGTTCTTTGGAATGAGCGGGTTGGGCTCATGGTTGGGGAACCGGCCGTCGATGGTGTCATAAATATAGGCAGGCTTCTCGCCGAAGATCTCATGGGCGTAGAGGCAAGCCATTCCGTTGGAGAGGTCGAATGCTATGTTCAGATCGGTCAGATCGCCTTTATACTTCAGGAGGAAGTTGAGGTAGTCCTCATGGATGTCCATATTGTGGACCTTTCCCTTTTCCGGAGCTTCAGGGGTGGGCTTTCCGGATTCGATCCACTCCTTGATCGTGCCGAGGCCGGTTTCCAATCCTACCGGGAGGGCATTCTCCCTGGAAACTTTCATCCCGTTGTACTCGGCGGGATTGTGGGATGCGGTAATCTGGACAGAGGCCTTGAATCCGTAGTTTGCGGTGCCGAAATAGACCATAGGAGTGGTTGAGAGGCCGATATCATATACATCGGCTCCGGCATCTGTTATGCCTTTGAGAAGGTATTCGTGTATCTCGTCGGAAGATACTCTTCCGTCACGTCCAACCAGTACTTTATCTGCTCCGAGGAGTTCTGGAAGGAAAAAGCCGACCTTGTAGGCGGTGTTTTTATCGAAGTCTACATTGTAGATGCCTCGTATGTCATATGCGTGGAATGCTCCCATGGCTTTATTTGATTTTAGCGTTATAGTGTGGATGTACTTTTCCTTTGGAAATATTCTGTAATTTCTTCTGTATCATTTTCTTCCGGATAGGGGCGACATTATCGGTGAAGAGGTTGCCGTCGAGGTGGGAAAGCTCATGCTGGATCATCCTGCAGGAGAATTTATCGAAGGTTTCGACCACCTTTTCAAGATTTTCATCATAATACTCAACCGTCATTTTGGAAGGGCGGATGACGTCGGCATAAATCCCGGGGATGCTGAGGCAGCCTTCCTGGTAGGTGCATTTCTCATCACTTTCTTCCAGTATGACAGGATTGATCAGGGTGCGGGTAAAGTCTTTGAGATAGGGATAGACGTCGACCATTTCGCGGCCGTCTACTATGACGACGCGCTTGCTGACACCTATCTGCGGCGCTGCGAGGCCGCATCCGTCCGCCACTTTCAGGGTATCCTTGAGATCCTGGACGAGGGCGGCAACGCCTTCTTTGTCATTCAGATCAACGGGCTCCGCCTTTTTCCGCAGCACTTCCGATCCGTAAAGAAATATGGGTTGAATCATTTTTGTCTTTTGTTTTTTGTGACTTTCCTGGACCTTGAGTCAGGAACGGCAGCCGGATTTACTGCAAAAGATATTCCTTCACCGCTTGAGCGGTCTAGAAAACTTTGCAAAATAATCGCGGCGCTTATCTTGTCCACCGATTTTTTGTCTTTCCTCTCCTTCGCCTTCATTCCCCCGTCTATCATGATTCTATGAGCCAGAACGGAGGTGAATCGCTCGTCTTCAAGGGTGACGGGGATCCCCGGGAACTCCTTGGACAGAGTCTTCAGGAAGGCCTCTACATCAGCCGCTGCTTCTGACGGTTTTCCGTCCATATTTACAGGATATCCAACTACGAAACGGATTATTGTCTCCTCTTTAGCATAATTTTTGAGGAAATCTATTAACTTTGGAGTATCGACTGTATCAAGGGCTGATGCAAAGATACGGAGCGGATCACTGACAGAAATGCCGGTGCGTCTTTTTCCGTAGTCTATTCCGATGAGTCGGTCCATTGATGCAAAGTTAGTAAAAATATGGATAATAAATTCCACATACTTGTAACAGATGAAAAAACGGGCAATCAAATCCGCTCATTCAAGATATCTAAAAAAACGGCCATTCTCTATGCGGCAGTGGCAGTCCTTGTGGCTCTGCTGGCAGCCTACTGCATAATAGCGTTCACTCCCGTCAAGCATCTGATACCGGGCTATCCCAATGCTGCTTCCCGTCAGCAGGCGGTAAGGAGTGCAATGAAATTGGATTCGCTGGAGAATCGTGTTCTCCAGTGGGAACTGTATACAGAAAATCTCAAGAAAGTTGTTTTGGGGGAAGAGCCGGTAAGACTTGACAGTCTGATAAAGAGGATAGCGGTGGAGAGGGAGAAGGCTGATTCTGCCGTTTCTGCGCGGGCAGACTCGACGCTTAGAAGCGAAGTTGAGTCGGCGGACAGGTTTGTCATTTCAGGACGGAGGAGGAATCTCCCGATAGAGGGGGTCCATTTTTTCTCGCCGCTCAAGGGAATAGTATCCGGAGGATTCGACTCAACCCACCCTTATGTCGATGTTTCCGCCCCTTCGGGCGCGGTTATAATGTCTGTCCTCGACGGGGCGGTGATTATTACTGACTGGGATGAGAAAGAGGGGTATTCCCTGGCTATACAGCATGAGGGAGACATAGTCTCTGTCTACAAGCACCTCCAGAAGTTGACTAAAAATACCGGAGACAGGGTAATTGCCGGTACTCCTGTGGGGCTTCTTGGCCCAGATGGTCTCCATTTCGAGCTCTGGTATCGCGGAAATGCCATTGATCCGGCTCAATACATAGGTTTTTAGAATGAAAAAAAGAATAGCAATACTTGGCTCGACAGGATCGATAGGGTCTCAGACGCTCGCTGTCGTACGCGAACATCCCGACCTTTTCAGCGTTTCCCTGTTGACTGCGAATAACAGTGTGGAACTACTTGAGCAGCAGGCTCGTGAGTTCAATGTCCCCAATGTGGTTATATGTAATCCGGAGAAATATGGTCTTCTTAGCCGCGGCCTTTCCGGGACCGGGACGAAGGTGCACTCCGGGATGGATGCAGTCTGCGACCTGGTGACCGCACCGGACGTCGATATTGTAGTGGCTTCCATGGTAGGATTCAGCGGCCTCAGACCGACTCTTGCCGCCATTGGCGCGGGTAAACCGATTGCTCTTGCCAATAAGGAGACTCTGGTGGCGGCGGGTTCGATTGTGATGGGGGCGGCAGCCAAGAACGGGGTGGATATCCTTCCAGTAGATTCAGAGCACTCGGCAATTTTCCAGTGCCTTCTCGGAGCCGGGCCCAATAAGCTCGAAAAGATTCATTTGACAGCCTCCGGAGGCCCTTTCCGTACATGGCCAAAGGAAGAAATCGCAAAGGCTACGAAGGATATGGCGCTTAAGCATCCCAACTGGAACATGGGCGCAAAGATTACTATCGATTCCGCGACAATGATGAACAAAGGCTTCGAAGTGATAGAGGCCAAGTGGCTTTTCGATACCGATGCTTCGAAGATCAATGTGCTCGTCCATCCGGAGTCAATTATCCACTCTATGGTCGAGTTCGCAGACGGGGCTGTTATAGCCCAGATGGGATGGCCGGACATGAGAGAGCCCATCCAACTGGCCCTTTCTTATCCTGAAAGGTTGACTCTGAGTAACCGGAAGCTCGATTTTCCGGAACTTGGGAAAATGACCTTCCATAGGCCTGATTTAGATAAATTCCCATGCCTCTCCCTTGCTTTCGAGGCGATTGGAAAGGGAGGGAATGTCCCTGCCGCCCTCAATGCGGCGAACGAGGCGGCGGTTGCGGCATTCCTCCGCGACAAGATTGGATTCTACGACATCTCAGGGATTGTTTCCGACTGCATTGCATCTGTGGAATTCATAGCCGAGCCGACGATTGAGGAGATATTCTCGACCAATGACGAAGTGTATGCTAAAGCAAAGGAGAAGACAGGAAGATGGTAGCTCTGATAAAGGCGCTCCAGGTAATTCTGGCGCTTTCGATACTTATTGTCATTCATGAGGCGGGCCACTTTACGTTCGCCAAGTTGTTCGGAATCAGGGTGGACAAGTTTTTCCTGTTTTTCGACCTGGGTGATAAGAAGCTTTTTTCGACGAGGTCCCCCTGGTTTGTGAAGCTTTTCCCAAAAGCTGCTTCTTGGGAGACAGAATACGGAATCGGCTGGCTTCCCCTCGGCGGCTACTGCAAGATAAGCGGTATGATTGACGAATCCATGGACCTCGATACCATGGCTGGCGAGCCAAAAAAGTGGGAATTCAGGACCAAGCCCGCTTGGCAGCGGCTTCTGGTGATGTCGGGAGGTGTTCTTTATAATTTCATCTTCGCTATTCTCGCCTATATTGCGATAATGGATATCTTCGGGGATGCATACGTAAAGAATGAAGGGACAGCTATTTACGTCAATCAGCTTGCACACGATATGGGGTTCCGTACCGGAGACAGGATCCTCGCATTCGACGATTATGTGCCGGATGATTTCGGGATGCTCCAGGCTGACCTTGCAAGGAGAAATGTAAGGAAGGCTACAGTTCTGAGAGGGACTGATACCCTGGATCTTTATATTGACCAGAGTATGATAGGGGATGTGCTGAACACTCCCGGTATGTTTGACATTGCTGTTCCTTTCGCTGTCGACAGGCTTATGGAGGACTCACCAAATGTCGGAGCGGATCTTCGTCATGGGGACAGGATTCTTCAAGTTGCGGGAACTCAGGTGCCTTATGTGCAAGACTCAAGGCCCGTGCTGCTCAGTCACAAGGGAGAGGCAGTAGAAGCTTTGGTATTGAGGGATACCGATACCCTTTACACCACTTTGCAGGTGGATTCTCTCGGCCGGATAGGAGTCTATACGATTCTCCCGGGGTACGAAAGGAGAGAGTACACTTTCCTGGAAGCGATACCGGCAGGTCTTGATATGGCATGGAAGACCGTCAAAGGTTACCTTATGGACCTTCGCCTCCTTTTCTCCCCAAGGACAGAGGCGTATAAGTCAGTGGGAAGCTTTATTGCTATAGGTCAAGTATTTCCGTCGGCATGGGATTGGTATAGCTTTATAAATATACTGGCTCTGCTTTCGATAATGCTCGGAGTGATGAACCTGCTGCCGATACCTGCCCTTGACGGAGGTCATATCGTCTTCTGCCTGTTCGAGATGCTCACCGGGCGGAAACCTTCCGACAAGTTTATGATCGGAGCCCAGATGGTCGGCATGTTCCTTCTCATTCTCCTTATGATGCTTGCTTTCGGTAACGATATTGCTCGATTAATCAGATAGTTCTATATATGAAAAAGATTGCATCTTACGCGGCTGCGGCCGCCATCCTCTTCGCTTCTCTCATGGCCCTTTCCGGCTGTAAAGGGAGCAAGAATACCAAGGTCCTGCTTCCCAATGTCAGCGGCAAGGCAGGGGAAATTGTGGTAGTGATAGAGCGTGGTGAATGGGAAGGGAATGTCGGTAATACCCTTCGGGATATTCTCGCCGGCGACTGCCCTTATCTGGCTCAGCGGGAGCCGCTGTTCACTCTTGCCAATGTCCCCCCGTCCGCATTCAACAACATGTTCAAGGTCCACAGGAATATTATTATTGTCAATGTGAACCCGCAGAATGCCAAGGAGGGGATGCTCTATACAGAGAATAAATGGGCAAGGCCCCAGTCGGTCGCCCAGGTCAGCGCTTTTACCGAAGAAAATGCAGTGAATATTCTGAAGGAGAATGCGGCGATTCTCCCCGAATTTTTCGAGCAGGCTGAAAGGAACAGGATTATAGCCAACTCTATTCTTTATGAGGAATCTTCATTGAGGCCTGTTGTCCAGCAGCTCACAGGGGGTATTATGCATTTCCCTTCGGGGTATAAACTCAAGAAAATTACAAACGATTTTGTTTGGATAGCTGACGAGAAACAGTATGTGGACCATCACGTAGTAATATACAAGTATCCCGTTCCATCCGGCGATCCTTTCTCGGCGGAAAGCATAGTCGAAAAGCACAATGAGTTCATGAAGAATAATGTCCCCGGGATGTTCGAGAATACATGGATGACTACATCTACCGCTTTCCCCCTGACGACCCTTTCAAAAAGGTACCATGGGATAGATTTCATGGAGACCAGGGGAATGTGGGAAGTATACAACGATTTCATGGGCGGACCATTTGTATCCCATTCCATGTATAGCAAGGATGGCAAGGATATAATTGTGTTAGAGGCGTTTGTCTATGCCCCGAAATTCGACAAGAGACAGATTCTTAGGGAAGTCGAGTCTCTTCTCTATTCTTTCGAGTGGGTGAAGTAGTTGAATGATCTAAGCAAAAATATGCAAATTTTATTTGTTTAGAATAAAAATATTGCTATCTTTGCAGTCCCTTTCGGGGTTTATGTACGTCTTATTCCTCGTAAGAGTGATCCGGTGGGTTCGTATAACGGTTAGTACTCGGGATTTTCATTCCCGCAATAGGAGTTCGATTCTCCTACCCACTACCAAATATTAAAAAAAATAACAATGGCAAATACAAAATCTGCTCAAAGGGCCGCTCGCCAGAGCGAGAGGCACAGATTGCATAACAAGTATTATGCAAAGACTACGAGGAACGCGATTCGCGACCTCCGTAACACAACAGACAAGAAGGCTGCTGAAGAGAATGCGCCGAAGGTCTATGCAATGATCGACAAGCTCGCCAAGATTGGAGTTATCCACAAGAACAAGGCAGCAAACCTCAAGTCCGGTCTTGCAGTCTACGTCAACAAGCTTTCCTAAGCTCCGTTTGACAAATAAGATAGAGGAGCTGCAATTTTGGCGGCTCTTTTTTATCGGGATGTAGCGCAGTTGGTAGCGCACTACGTTCGGGACGTAGGGGTCGCTCGTTCGAGTCGAGTCATCCCGACAAAAGACAGCCAAGTGGCTGTCTTTTTGTTTTTTGGCCACAGAGTGAGTGATTGGAATCATCGCTATGCATTTTGATATAACCCCACGTTTTGGCCTGATTTCGTGGGGAAAACGGTACTCAAGGTCAAAAAACCCCACGAATTATTGCGAAAACGTGGGAAAACAGGACGGAGGAAGTACAGACTGTAGCGGTATAATTGACATTTTCGGTTGGTGAAACACTCTTTTTTACATATATACATTTGTGCGTACTTTATTGAAACGCAATTCAATACATAATTAATGAGGCGCCTTATGTGTTCTCATTGAGGGTCTTTAAACATAATAATAACAGCATTTATCTCAGTATAAAGAGTTTGCGCCTCACAGAACGTTCTCCCCTTAAAAGGACGATTTAGCTGCAAAAGTATACACCTTTCTATCAGTACTTTTCACATTGTCCTAAGCCAAGCGTAAGCTTGATCTCTGACAGACCTGATCACCTGATGGCGCAGGTGCGGATTTTTAGTGGTTTCGTGGTACGGCACGTTGAAATCATTGTTTCCGTGTCAAACTTAAACTTAATCTCTGACAGACCTGATCACCTAATGGCGCAGGTGCGGATTTTTAGTGGTGTCCTGCGCCACCGGAAAAAGATAAGTTCCTGATATTCAGAATATTAATATTTTATAGCGGCGCAGGTCCCCAGCATTTTTTCGCACCTGCGCCATTTTGTGCGACAGGAGAGACGTTTCGTAGCACGGCAGGCTGTTTTTTTCGCCGCCGTTGTCTCGAAACAACTATTATTCCGGGGCGAAACAAGGCTTTCCAGCTCCCAAGCGCATCGCACCGGAAGGCAGATGGGGGCGGAAACACGCCTCTACGCCCCCAAGTTGCTCACCATAAGGCAGATGGGGGCGGAAACATGCCCCTGCGCCCCCAAGTTGTGCAGCGTTGGTCCGGCCGGAGGCTAAATAGGTGCTGTATAGCCAAAAGCGCACCCTTCCGCCCCTGTTCTCATTGTCAGAAAGATTTGTCTGCCGAAAGGAAGAGGTCTGATCTGCCGGCCGTACACCAGAGAGGAGCCATGGTGTACAAGACGAAAGCAGAAGTGGTGCCGGCCGTACACCTACAGACGAGCTCGGTGTACGGGAATAACACCACCAACCCAAATGTCAACACCACCAACCCAAAAATCTCATGGCTATAAACCAAATAATGTCAATATAACCGGTTAAATCCCAAATAATCGGTATCTTTGTCCCATGAAGATTGTTTTTCTGGATGCTGCGACGCTGGGGGATACCTCGCTGCAGCCTATCGAAGCGCTCGGCGAACTCGTTACATACCCTGTCTCTTCGCCGGAGGAGGCGCTTGGGCGGGTCGGAGATTGCGAAGTCCTGATAGTCAATAAAGTAAAAGTCACAGAGGACCTTATCAAAAGAGCCCCGAGGCTTCGCCTTGTCTGTGAAGCGGCAACCGGGGTAAACAATATCGACCTCGAGGCCTGCAAGAGGAGGGGAATCGCCGTTAAGAATGTGGCCGGCTATTCGACAGAGTCTGTCGTGCAGCAGACATGGATGCATATCCTTTCCCTTGCTTGCAACGGCCCCTATTTCGATGGCAGGGTAAAGTCGGGAGAGTATTCTCGGAACGGGTTATTTACTGACCTTACAAAGCCTTTTATTGAACTCGCCGGGAAGACCATCGGCATTATCGGAATGGGGGCTATCGGCACCCGTGTGGCTGAGGTCGCGAAATGCTTCGGGATGAAAGTTATATATTATTCAACTTCAGGTACTTCCCATTGCAAAACGTATCCATCTGTGTCTTTGGAGGAGCTGATGAGAGAATCCGATGTAATCTCTATCCATGCGCCCCTTAATGAGCGCACAAACGGTCTTGTCGGAGAGAAGGAACTGGCAATGATGAAACCCACAGCTTTCATAGTGAATATGGGCCGCGGAGGAATTATAGACGAGAAGGCTCTCGCTGATGCAATTGACAGGGATGCTATTGGTGGTGCTGCTCTGGATGTGTTTGTCAACGAGCCGATACCGGAGGGAAATCCTCTTTTACATACTTCCCATCCTGAAAAGCTTCGCTTTACTCCACATACAGCCTGGGCCTCGGTGGAGGCCAGGAACAGGCTTGTCGAAGCTATCGCGGGGAATATCTATTCCCATTCAATCGTTGCCGGCGGTTTCGAAGAGATGTCGTAGACTACGCGATTGATTCCTCGTACCTTGTTGATGATATCGGAGCTGACTCTTTCCATCAGGTCATACGGCAGATGGAACCAGTCCGCCGTCATCGCATCGGTAGAAACTACGGCGCGGAGGGCGACCGGGCATTCATACGTCCTTTCATCGCCCATGACACCGACGCTCTTGACCGGAAGAAGGATTACTCCGGCCTGCCAGATGGCTTCGTAAAGGTTCTTGGCCTCGAGGAGGGGATCGGAAGCGCTGCGGAGTCCCATAGCCGAGCAGTCATAGTCTTTCAGGGCTGAGATGAAGATGTCGTCGGCCTCTCTGAGAATGTCGAGTTTTTCCTCGGTAACATCCCCGATAATACGGATTGCGAGTGACGGCCCCGGGAAAGGATGGCGGCCAATGAGTTCTTCTTTAATGCCGAGAGAGCGTCCTACTCTGCGCACTTCATCCTTGAAAAGCATTCTCAGCGGCTCCACGATCTTAAGGTCCATCTTCTCGGGAAGACCGCCGACATTGTGGTGGGACTTGATTTTAGCGGCGACTCCGCCTATGCCGGCGGATTCAATGACGTCGGGATAAATCGTGCCCTGGGCAAGCCAGGAGGCACCTTCGATCCCTCGGGCATACTTGTCGAAAGTCTCTATGAAGATTCTTCCGATAATCTTTCTCTTCTGCTCCGGCTCGGTGATGCCCTTCAGCCCCTCGAGGAATTCGCGGGAGGCGTCGGCGCCGATTACATTGAGCCCCATATCCTGGTAGGAAGCAAGGACTGATGAGAATTCATTCTTACGGAGAAGGCCGTTATTGACGAAAATGCAGGTCAGATTGTTCCCGATTGCCCTGTCGAGTAGGACGGCGGCTACAGTGGAATCAACGCCTCCGCTGAGGCCGAGAATCACTTTTCCGTCTCCAATCTGCTCTCGAAGGGAGGCGACAGTACTCTCAATGAAAGAAGCCGGTGTCCAATCCCCCTTGCAGCGGCAGATTCCCTTCGCGAAATTCGAAAGAATCTTGGTGCCTTCTACAGTGTGGAAGACCTCCGGGTGGAACTGGACGGCGTATGTGTCCTCTCCAGCGATATGGTAAGCAGCATTGACTACGTCCTCCGTGGAGGCAATCACCTCGCCTCCTTCCGGGAGAGCCGAGATTGTGTCTCCATGGGACATCCATACCTGCGAGACCTCGGCTACTCCCTTGAAAAGAGGGGAGTCGGGGCGTGTGACTTTCAGTACTGCACGACCGTATTCGCGGGCGATGGACCCTTCGACCTTGCCTCCGAAATGCTCTGCTATGAACTGGGCCCCATAGCATATTCCGAGGACCGGAAGGCGACCTTTTATGGCGCTGAGGTCAATCCAGGGGGCGTTTTTATCTCTTACCGAGCAGGGACTGCCGGAAAGAATGACTCCCTTTACAGACTCGTCTATCTCCGGTATTTTATTGTAGGGGTAGATCTCGCAGAATACGCCGATTTCTCTCAGGCGCCGTCCGATCAGCTGTGTCACTTGGGAGCCCGAGTCAAGGATGAGTATTTTTTCAGTCATCTCCAGGAAGAATTAAGTTTACAAAAATATGAAAAAAATTGCGAGATTATCGCCCGAAATAAGTATTTTTGCAAGTTTTTAATAGATAGTGTATGGAAATCAGGAATATTGCGATCATCGCCCACGTTGACCACGGCAAAACCACCCTTGTTGACAGGATGATCTATCAGGCCAATCTGGTCCGCCGTCCCGAGGATCTCGGCAATCTAATTCTCGACAATAATGACCTCGAGCGCGAGAGAGGTATCACCATTCTTGCGAAGAATGTATCGGTAACCTATAAAGGGGTTAAGATCAACATCATCGATACTCCGGGACATAGCGATTTCGGCGGTGAGGTCGAAAGGGTCCTGAATATGGCGGACGGAGTCCTTCTCCTGGTCGATGCCTTCGAGGGCTGCATGCCCCAGACCCGTTTTGTCCTCCAGAAGGCAATCGAAATGGGTAAAAAGCCGGTCGTTGTCATCAATAAGGTAGATAAGCCTAATTGCCGCCCGGACGAGGTACAGGAAGAGGTTTTCGACCTTATGTTCAATCTCGGTGCGACCGAGGACCAGCTCGATTTCAAGACTGTCTACGGCAGCGCCAAACTGGGCTGGATGGGCCTTGACTGGAAGACTCCGACCGGGGATATCACCCCTCTTCTCGATACTATCCTCGAAGAGATTCCGGCTCCTCAGATGAATGAGGGCACCCCGCAGATGCTGATTTCCTCACTTGAGTATTCTCCGTACGTAGGCCGTATAGCTGTAGGCCGCATCACTCGCGGAACTCTCCGCACGGGAATGCAGGTGAGCCTTTGCAAGCGCTACGATGTTGTAGAGAAATCGAAGATAAAGCAGTTGATGGTCTTCGAGGGGCTTGGAAAATCCAATGTCGATACTGTCGAATGCGGCGATATCTGCGCAGTCGTTGGTGTCGATGGCTTCGAGATCGGCGATACAATTGCGGACTTCGAGAATCCGGAGGCCCTTCCTCCGATTGCCGTCGATGAGCCTACTATGTCCATGCTCTTTATGATCAATAATTCTCCTTTCTTCGGAAAGGACGGCAAATATGTCACATCCCGTCATATCAAGGAGCGTCTCGAGAGAGAGCTTGAGAAGAATCTCGCACTGAGGGTGAAGCCCGGGGTGAACGCCGATTCTTTCGTCGTCTATGGCCGTGGAGTCCTCCATCTTTCAGTCCTCATCGAGACAATGCGCCGCGAGGGATTCGAACTGCAGGTCGGTCAGCCAAAGGTTCTCGACAAGACTATCGGCGGCCAGAGATGCGAGCCTATTGAAGAACTTTCCATCGAGGTGCCGGAGGAGTTCGTAGGTGCGGCAATAGAAATTTCCACAAGAAGGAAGGGCGCACTTATCCGCATGGAACCGAGAGGGGACCGTACCCTCCTCGAGTTCGAAATCCCTACAAGGGGACTCATGGGGCTAAGGAGCAACCTCCTTACCGCGACCCAGGGAGAGGCCGTTGTTGCACATCGGTTCAAGGATTACCAGCCATACAAGGGAGATATCGACATGAGAACCAATGGATCTTTGGTCTCTCTGGAGACTGGCGAAGCAATTGCTTACTCGATGAATAAGCTTCTCGATCGCGGCCGGTTCTTCGTAGAACCGGGCGAGGAGATTTACGGAGGCCAGGTTGTCGGCGAGCATACCAGGGAAAGGGATCTCAATATCAATATCTGCAAGACCAAGAAGCTCACCAACGTCAGGGCATCTGGTAGTGACGAAAAGGTCATTCTCCCTCCTGCAATCAAATTCTCCCTTGAGGAAGCGCTGGAGTATATCCAGGAGGATGAGCTCGTGGAAATCACTCCGAACCATATGAGGATGCGCAAAATCCTCCTCGATCCTCTTGACAGGAAAAGAAATTCCGCTACTGAGGATTGACATTAGAAAAATTTTTATTACCTTTGCATCCCTTAATCTGTTTTCAGCCGGTTATGAAAGAAGATTTTATAATACCACTGAATGGATTGGCAGAAGGCCGGAGAGTTTTTTCGGTCCATGCCGGGAAAGAGTTCTTTGATGCTTTTGATAATTCGGAAATAATTGATGCAGACGTAGATGTCGAGGTTTCTGTCGAGAAATCAGGTCGTTATACAGGTCTTGACCTGGTGCTCTCAGGCACGTTGACTGTACCATGCGACAGATGTCTTGAAGATCTGGTCCTGCCGGTTGAGGCCGCTCCGCGTTTCAGCGTGAAATTCGGTGCCGAGCCTGAGTCCGAGGACAATCTCATGGAAGGCGAAAGAGAGATTCTCTTCCTTCCCGAGAGTGATACTGATCTTGATCTCAGTCAGATAATCTATGATTTCTCTTGCATTTCCATTCCGGTAAAGAGGGTCCACCCAGACGGCCTCTGCAACCCGGATACGGTTCGTTTCCTGAATTCCAAGGCCCAGGAGCCTCAGAAGGACGATGATAATCCCTTCGCTGCTCTGAAAGAACTTTTTGAGAAGAAATAATAATATTTAATAAAATATAACCATGGCACATCCGAAACATAAGCTTTCAAAGCAGAGACGTGACAAGAGAAGAACCCACGACTTCGCTCCTGTACCTACCCTCGCGACATGCCCTAACTGCGGTGCAACCGTTATGTACCACAGAGTATGCCCTGAGTGCGGTTACTACAGAGGTCGTCAGATCGTTGTCAAGAGCGCTGAATAATCATCAGTGTACTCTCTGAGGTAAGAATATTTGCGGCTCCGTAGTTCAACGGATAGAATGGAGGTTTCCTAAACCTTAGATAGCAGTTCGATTCTGCTCGGAGCTACATTTTTCTTCACGCCCGTCCTAAGTTAGGAGGGCTTTTTTTATGCCTTGTTCAAATATTTATGTATATTTGCATATTTGAGTTTCACCCCAAATCGGGCGATTTTACCACTCAAATGCAAAACGGATGAACAAGAAGGCGATCATAGCGGCGGTATCAGCCCTTGCAGCTCTTGCGGCAGTCACTCTCTGGCTGATGCTGAGCCTCTTTTCGGATAAAAAGCAAGAATCCAGGCCTACCCCTTCTTCGAAGGCACATGTTTCCGCTACTCTTTACGCCATTCCTTCAGACGCTGTAGTTGTCTTTTCTTTTGATGGCTCTTCCAAGGCGGAAAAGCTGCTTTCGGATTCGACCGGAGTGTTGAGAGCATTCATGGCTCCGGATACTCCTGTCTCGTTCATGCGTTATCTCTCATCGGTCAGCAGCATGCCGACAGCAGTGTCGCTCCATAATAGCGGCTCTCTTACTCCTCTTGTCGTCACCGAACTGGGTAAAACTGATTCGCTGACGATAGCATCTATCTCTCAAAAAGCCGAAGCTGTAGGGCTTGGGACTCGTTTTTTCGAAGGTAGGGGACTACTAATCGCATCCAAATCCGAGACCCTTCTCAGCACTTCTATCCGTCACCTCGAAACAGGAATGTCAGTGCTTGATTCGGAGGGGTTCGAGGAAGCCCTTTCGAGGGTTGATTCCCATTGCAACATACTGATTTCCGGCCTCTATGCCGGTAAGATTTTCCAGGTCTTTGCCCCTTCAAAAAGGAGGGATTGGGCTGACTTTTTAAAAGCCTTCTCCGTGTGGACTTCTCTTGGCATCGAGAGTGTCTCCGCGGATGGTTTTGTGCTCTCCGGATCTGCATCCGTCAGAGACGATAAATATCTTAGTTCATTCGTCTCTCAGGGTGATGCGCAACACTCTTTTGCAGAGATACTCCCGCCTTCTGTCTCACGAAGTGTATCCGTTGCTTTTTCCTCTCCCAAAGCCTATTTCGATGACCACTCTGTCTATTTTTCCGCTCGATACGGAAAGGTTGATATTTCGACCGAATGGTTGGAAAGGGCAGGTGTTAAAGAAGTGGCGGTAGCGGTGTTCCCTGAAGGTGATTCCGAGAGGAGAGTGACTCTACTCAGAACAGGGAAAGACCTCAATGTCAAGGGTGTAGTGAAAAACACTCATGACAAGGACTTGAGAGTCCTTTTCGGAGAAGCCTTTGTTTCCGGGTCGGATTCCCTGATGACATCAGTCCGTGGCGGATGGACAGTTTTCGGAGATGCTCCCTCCCTTGAAGCCTTCTCATCCCTTTCGCTCTCCGGAGGTTCTCTCAAGGACAGGCTCTCTTCCGCAGATGCAGCTCCGTCAAAGCAGAGCGGAGCTGTAGCTTATATTTCTGCTGACGGCAATACTCTTTCAGAGGTTTTCTCAAAGCCGGTTGCCGATGCTTTGAAGATTTATGCCGGAGGAGTACCCCTATCTCCGGTAGTGGTGTCTGCAGGAATGGCAGACGGAGTCCCGGTCATTTCCATCACGGTCAGGAAAACGAAGACAGACGCCCCTCTGGAGGCGATTCCGGTAGGCGGGGGACTCGTTATTCCGGAAGGCCCGTTCAAGGTTATGAATTCCTCTACCGGTAAGCAGAATACTCTTTATCAGAACTCCCACCTCTCAATCTGCCTTCAGGATGAAAATGGGAAGGACCAGTGGGGCATTCCTTTCAAAGAAAAAATCTGCGGGATGGTCCGCGACATCGACTTCTACAACAATGGTCGTATCCAGTTCCTTTTTGCCGCAGGTTCCAAGCTTTATCTTCTCGACAGGCTCGGAAGGATAGTTACGGGGTTCCCGGTTGATACGGGAAAAGCTATCGTTCTCGGGCCCGAGGTCTATGATTTCACCGGCTCGAAGGGTTACCGGGCGATGGTAATCCATGAAGACAATACTATAGAGCTCTACAACCTCCATGGTCAAAAACCCGAAGGGTGGAAAGGAATAGCACCTCAGGGGAGTATCTCTTCTATGCCGCAGCTTCAGGAGGTGGATTCGGTGAAATACTGGTTCGTCCCTACATCTGCGGGAATCAAAATCTACGGCTTCCTCGGAGGGGATCCTCTTTCCGATAAAGAGGCCGCAAAAATCATGAAACGTACTAAAACCAAATAAATCCTTTATGGAATTCAAATCAGTAAACAAAATCCTAGAGAACAGTCTCAGAACCAACTGGGACCGTCAGGCTCTCTCTAATTATCAAGGTACTACCTTGACATATAGGGATGTAGCCAGAAGGATAGCAAAGCTTCATATTGCCTTTGCCCAATGCGGGCTCCAAAAAGGCGACAAGGTGGCGATATGTTCACGCAACCAGGCTAACTGGGGCGTGAGTTTTCTTGCCGCCATCACTTATGGAGCAGTTGCTGTCCCGATTCTCCATGAATTCAAGCCGGGTAATATACATTATCTCGTCAATCACAGTGATGCCCAGGTGCTCTTCGTCGATGAAGTAATCTGGGAAGGTCTTTCGGCAGAGGAAATGCCTGAGCTTAAGGTTGTTGTCCAGATCAATACTTTCAAGTTCCTGCATACTCAGAGCGAGGCTTATGCCAAAGTCAGGGAGCATCTGAATGAGTCTTTCGGTCGCAATTATCCCAATAATTTCGGCCCGGAAGATTTGAATTATTACGAGGATAAACCCGATGAGCTCGCAGTAATTAATTATACATCAGGTACCTCCGGCTTCTCTAAGGGAGTGATGATTCCTTATCGGGCGCTCTATTCCAATATGGAGTTCGCTACCAAGGATGCTGAGCCTCAGCTAAAGCCGGGGATGAATGTCGTCGCGATGCTGCCTTCTGCCCATATGTACGGAATGATGTTCGAGTTCCTCTTCGAGATGGCTATTGGAATGCATGTCCATTTCCTCAGCCGTGTTCCGAGCCCGAAGATCATAATGAACGCCTTTGCCGAGATTCATCCTGATATCATCATCGCAGTTCCTCTTATCATCGAAAAGGTCTATAAGTCTAAGCTTAAGCCGATTATAGATCGAAGCAAGATTGCAATGGGACTTCCGGTCCTTGACCATATGATTAATAAGAAGTTCCTTACCGAGCTTACCAATTCATTCGGCGGTCAGTTCGAGGAAGTCATACTGGGTGGAGCGGCATTCAATCCCGAGGTTGAGAAATTTCTGCATAGGATCGGCTTCCACTATACTGTCGGATACGGAATGACAGAGTGTGCTCCGATTATCTGCTATGCCCATTGGGACAAGGTGAAAGTCGGTTCGTGCGGCCGTCCTGCCATGAATATGCAGATTAGGATTGATTCTGACGATCCGAGGAATATCCCCGGAGAGGTCCAGGTCTATGGCCCGAATGTTTGCCTAGGCTATTTCAAGAACGAGGCGGCGACCAAGGATCTTTTCACCGATGACGGGTGGATGAAGACAGGCGACATGGGTGTCATTGACGAAGACGGATACCTTTTCCTCCGCGGTCGCTCAAAGTGCATGATTCTCGGCCCCTCGGGTCAGAATATCTATCCCGAAGAGATAGAGGCGATAATCAACAGTTACAACTATGTTGTCGATTCTCTCGTAGTTGAGGAAGACGGAGCGTTGACCGCTTTGGTGTATCCGGATTATCATCAGGCGGAGCTTGACGGAATGGACAGAGGGGCTTTGGAAAAGAAGCTGGAAGCGGCCCTCCCCGAGCTCAATAAGGTCCTTCCCAATTATTCTCATGTCAAGAAAGTCGAGTTCATGCCGGAGGACTTCGAGAGGACCCCGAAGAAGAGTATCAAACGCTATCTATATCAGAGAAACTAATGGAAAAATTTGATCAGAGGTACATAGAGATGGCGCAGGTATGGTCTCAAAATTCCTACTGCAAGCGCCGTAAGGTTGGAGCTCTTCTAGTAAAGGACAGAATGATAATCTCCGACGGATACAATGGGACTCCCTCAGGATTTGAGAACGTCTGCGAAGAAGATGGAGTGACAAAACCTTATGTCCTCCATGCCGAGGCAAATGCTATAACGAAGGTGGCCAAAAGCGGCAACAGCAGCGATGGTGCGACACTCTATGTGACCGCTTCGCCATGTCTGGAGTGCTCAAAACTGATCATTCAGGCAGGAATCAAGCGTGTTGTCTATCGTGACGAGTACAGGCTTACGGATGGGATAGATCTTCTCCGTCGTGCCGGTATTGAGGTCGAAAAAGTCGATTAGAAATGTCTCAAAACAAACACGACGCCCTTGTCCGGCTCATCCAAATCCTCCTCGGAGTGGTTTTGGGTGTGCTCTTGACGCTTTCTTATAATAAGTATCAGGAGAGCCGCCGCGGCATCAAGGTGATGGATGGTGAGTGGAGAAAGCTCAATCTTATTCTCGATGTCGTCGAGAAGAACTATGTCGATACGATCAATGCTTCCCAGATGACGGAAGCTGCAGTGACCGCCGCCCTCCATAAGCTCGACCCTCATTCCTTGTATATGCCCCCGGTCGAAAAGAAAGAATCCGAGAGTCAGCTTGCCGGCAATTTCGAGGGTATAGGCATACAGTTCAATGTTCCTAATGATACGGCTATTGTCCTTGAGGTAATTGCCGGTGGCCCTTCCGAGAAGGCCGGCCTCATGGTAGGGGACCGTCTGTTGAAGGTAGACGACAAGGTGATTGCCGGAGTCGGTTTCCCTCAGGACAGCATGGTTCGTAGGATGAAAGGCCCAGCGGGGACAAAAGTCAATATTACAGTCAAAAGAGGTCATGACGAGGTACCCTTCGAGATTACAAGAGGAAGGATCCCCGTTCACAGCGTGGATGCTCATTTCATGGTCAATGACACTACGGGCTATATCCGCGTCTCGAAGTTTGCGGCAACCACTTTTCCTGAGTTCATGGAGGCGGCTGTCGATCTTCGTGGCAAAGGGATGAAGAGTATAATTCTCGACCTTAGGGATAATTCCGGCGGATTCCTGGAGCAGGCTGCCGCTATCGCGAATGAATTCCTTTACAAGGGGGATAAGATAGTCTACATTGAAGGACGGCATAGAAAGAGACGCGATATCAATGCGGACGGCAATGGCTCGTTGCAGAAGTATGGCATCATTGTTCTCATCAATGAGAATAGCGCTTCCGCCTCTGAGATTCTTGCTGGAGCGATTCAGGATAATGACAGGGGAGTGATAATCGGGCGCCGCTCATTCGGAAAAGGACTCGTTCAGGAACCTGTTGATTTCTCAGATGGAAGTGGTTTGAGGCTCACCGTTGCAAGGTATTATACCCCTTCTGGAAGGTGTATCCAGAAGCCGTATTCAGATTACGATTACGACATTTATAATCGTTATACCGGAGGTGAAGTCTTCTCTGCTGACAGCGCCAAACTCAATAAAGACGATGTCCACCTCACTCTCGGTGGCCGCAAGGTTTACGGTGGCGGAGGCATAATGCCGGATGTATTCGTTCCCATCGATACTACCAGGGCTTCTGCCTTCTTCGTCTCATGCAATAAGAAGGCTACTCAGATGAGATATGCTTCGTCGGTATTCGACAGGTATTTCAAGTCTCTCTCGGAAATAGATGATTATGAGACTCTTGACTCTTTCCTTAAAAGAGCCGACCTCCCTTCCGGCTTCAGAAGGTTCGCGTCCTCAAAAGACGGAATAGTCTGCTCCGATGAGGAGTATTCAAAGACTCTTCAATATCTGGAGCCTCAGTTGAATGCCCTTGTCGCCCGCTATTCAAAGCTTGGGGATAATGCTTTCTATAAGTATTATCTCCCGGTGGATGAAACCGTAAAGATAGCTCTTCAGACATCTCCAAATCCTCATTTTGAAAATGCAGGAAAGTAGCACAAAAACCGGTTTCAGAGTAGCTGCAATAGGTTTCCTCGTCCTATGTGCCCTGCTTATATGTTACGGGGCGTTAAGAAAGAGTTTCAGATCATCTTCTGCGACGCCTCAGTATATTTTCCTCTTTATCGGGGATGGTATGGGCAATAGCCAGATCGCTGCAGCCGAATCTTACTTATCATATAAAGCCGGAAAGCTTGGGGGAGAGCAGCTTCTCTTTACTCAGTTCCCTTGTCTCGGCCTTATGACCACTTATTCGGCCGACCATCAGGTGACTTGTTCATCTGCCTCTGCGACAGCTTTTTCCAGCGGAGTGAAGACCAATAACAACTATCTTGGGGTTGCCCCGGACGGTGCCCTGACAAGGCCATTTTCGCTCGATTTGAAAGAGGATGGTTACAAGATAGGCATCATCAGTTCGGTACCGATCAATCATGCGACTCCGGCGGCTTTTTATGCCCATAGCACTGATCGCTGGGGATACTATGATATCTCGCTGCAGCTCCCTTCATCCGGTTACGAATTTTTCGCTTCCCCGGGCTTTGTGGACTTTTACGGCCGTGACGGAAAGCAAAGGAGTACCACCGATTATATTCAGGAAAAGGGCTATACGGTGTGCTGGGGCGAGGAAGATTTCCTTTCCCGGAAGGATACAGCGAATCGAATTATCCTTTGTCATGAGTCAATGAAAGATAAGTCAGTTTCGGATTATTCATTCGATTATGACAGCACCCAGGTCAGCCTTTCGAGGATGCTTGAGCTAGGTCTCAGCTACATCGGAGACAAGAATCCTTTCTTTTTCATGGTTGAAGGGGGAGAGATAGACTGGTTCGCTCATGAAAACACCGTTTTCCCTATGGTACGGGCTATCCGCCACATGGATGATGCCGTTGCAGTAGCGTATGAATTCTATAAAAAGCATCCCGACGAGACTCTGATTGTCGTTACGGCGGATCATGAGACCGGCGGCCTGGCTCTTGGCTATAATTACGATTGGGCTTTCTCCGTCCAGGATTGGGCGAAGCTCGAGCAAGAGTGGGCTGCGGAGAATTATAGGGATACCATGGACTTTGCTACCAGGCAATCTTTCCAGAGAGAATG
Organism: uncultured Bacteroidales bacterium; assembly: GCA_900318955.1. Taxonomy (GTDB): domain Bacteria; phylum Bacteroidota; class Bacteroidia; order Bacteroidales; family UBA932; genus Cryptobacteroides. The sequence goes on along the minus strand of ONMJ01000004.1, from coordinate 69,415 downwards.
CGGTTTCGGGTGGACTACCAATGAGCATACCGGAGCCCCTGTACCGGTCTATGCCGTAGGCAAAGGGGCGGAAAGATTCAGGGGGAGGATAGATAATGCGGACATTCCGGAGCTTATCCTCGGGAAATCCCGTGAAAAATAGCTATATTTGCATAATATATTAATTATTCTTTATGGAAACTACTGTCAAAAGAACCAAAATCAAGGACTTACTTAAGAGTGAGCCCGGAATGGAGGTCCTGGCCAAAGGATGGGTGAGGACCAAGAGAGGAAATAAACAAGTGAAATTCATTGCCCTCAATGACGGTTCTACGATAAATAACATACAGATAGTCGCTGATACTTCCCTTTTTGAGGAAGACCTTATCCGCCGTATCACAACCGGATCATCACTTGCTGTCCGCGGAGAACTCGTCGCATCCCTTGGAAGCGGCCAGGCCGTCGAAATCCAGGCAAAGGAGATTGAAATCTATGGTGAGTGCGACCCCATGCGCTATCCGCTTCAGAAAAAGGACACATCCCTTGAGTATCTTCGTTCCGTCGCCCATATGCGCCTTAGGACCAATACTTTCGGCGCTATCCTCAGGGTACGTAACGCTATGGCCTTCGCTATACATAAGTTCTTCAATGAGAAGGGTTTCGTCTATCTCCATACCCCTCTTATCACCGAGTCTGATGCAGAGGGAGCGGGTGACATGTTCCAGGTCACTACCCTCGACCTTGCCAATGTGCCGGTTGAGCATGGAAAAGTCGACTTCTCAAAGGATTTCTTCGGAAAGAAGACCTCCCTTACGGTTTCCGGTCAGCTTGAAGGTGAACTCGGAGCGACCGCGGTAGGAGAGATTTATACCTTCGGACCGACCTTCAGGGCTGAGAATTCCAATACTCCGCGCCACCTTGCAGAGTTCTGGATGATCGAGCCGGAAATGGCCTTCTATGATATCGAGGACAATATGGAGCTCGCAGAGGAATTTGTGAAATATCTCGTGCAGTATGCCCTTGACAATTGCATGGACGACCTCAAGTTCCTTAATGACAAATACGACGAAGGACTTATCGAGAGGCTTCGCAGTGTTATTGGAATCTCCTTTGAAAGAGTTACTTACACCAAGGCAATCGAGATCCTCGAGGCTGCTGTCGCTTCCGGAGTTCAGTTCGAATATCCTGTCCATTGGGGCACGGATTTCCAGAGCGAGCACGAGCGCTATCTTGTAGAGAAGCACTTCGGGAAGCCGGTTATTCTCATAGATTTCCCCAAGGATATCAAGGCCTTCTATATGAAGCAGAATGAGGATGGTAAGACAGTGCGCGGTATGGATGTTCTCTTCCCGAAGATCGGTGAGATCATAGGCGGATCAGAGAGAGAGGCCTCTCTTGAGAAGCTAGAAACCCGTATCGACGAGCTCGGAATGTCGAGGAAGAACCTCGAGTGGTATATTGATACCCGCCGCTATGGAACTGTTCCTCACAGCGGATTCGGCCTTGGATTCGAAAGGCTTCTCCTCTTCGTTACCGGAATGGCCAACATCCGTGACGTCATTCCTTTCCCAAGAACTCCCAAGAACGCTGAATTCTAGAATATCATGTTAGTTATCGGTATCGCAGGTGGCTCAGGATCAGGAAAGACCACCGTCGTCAGGGCAATAACCAAGCAACTTACCGGAAAGGTTGTTGTCGTCCCTCAGGACTCTTATTACAAGGACTCGTCCCATCTTCCGATGGAGGAGCGTCATAAGATCAATTTTGACCATCCTGATGCGATTGACTGGAAGCTTATGTGCCAGCAGATTCGTGAACTTCGCCACGGAAAGACCATAGAGCAGCCGGTTTATTCCTATATCACCTGCTCCCGCTCCCAGACGGAAACAGTGACGGTTGAGCCTGCGGAAGTAATTATCATTGAGGGAATTCTGATCTTTACTTGTAAGGAACTTAGGGATCAGATGGACATTAAAATCTTCGTGGATGCCGATGACGATGATCGCCTTATGAGAATTATTGTCCGGGATATCGCTGAGCGTGGAAGGACAATCTCTTCTGCAATCGATCACTATACCGAGACTGTAAAGCCGATGCACCTTCAGTTCATTGAGCCTTCCAAGCGCTACGCTGACATTATCGTTCCTCAGGGAGGCCACAATCAGGTAGCGATAGACATCATTGCGACAACGATTGAAAAAGCGATGTCTAAGATTAAATAGATTATGAAAAAGTTGACGCCCGATCAAAAAGCCGGACTATATATCACCGCGATTATTCATCTCGCGGTGATTATTGTTTTGCTTATCGGCGGCATTGGGTATCAACTTAAAAACGAGAATACCTTCGTTCTGGACTTCACCAAGCAGGAAGAAAAAGAGGAAATCGAGCGGTTGGAGGATCTCAAGCTTTCTGCCGCGCAAAAGCTTGAGGCCTTGATTGCCGCTTCCTCCGGAGTGCCGGTACGAAATGTGACGGTCAACCGCAGCTCTCAACTCAAGGACGACCGAGGCACCAATGCTGAGGAACTATACCGTGAGGCGGAACGTCTTGCCCAGGAGCTTAAGGACGGGCAGAACAGAGCTCAAGAATCCCCGGAAGACTTCGCTGACCTCAATAAACCCGAACCAAAACAACAGGCAGAAAAGACCAAACCAAAGCCATACAGTGGTCCGTCTGTCCTTTCATGGTCCCTCCCCGGTCGCAATGCAAGCCGCCTGCCGATACCTGCTTATCGCTGCATAGGAGCAGGCGAAGTGACGGTTATTATTGCAGTTAATAATCAGGGTCAGGTCATAAACGCCAAGGTCGACGACGGGGTATCTTCTTCGGACGGCTGCCTTCGCTCCTTTGCTATCCGCGCCGCCCGCCTCTCCCGCTTCTCCGCTTCCACCACCGCCCCCTCTCGCCAGATGGGCACTATCACCTACGCGTTTATTGCACAGTAGGATTATAGTTATGCGAAAGAGAAAAATATTGTCTCTTCTGTTCTTGCTTTCGTTCATATCAGGTTGCTCAAAAACAGAGAAACAATTTGATATTATATCACAGGAGTTGAACTCTTCTCCATATGATGCTTTATGTGAGCTCAGGTCCATGGATATAAGGCGTCTTCCGTCCCGTTTGCGGGCACGGCATGCTCTGCTTTCGAGCATAGCAGCGGATAAAAGTTATATCGACATCGAAGATGATTCTATTATATCTGTAGCATCATCATATTATATGAGACATGGTTCGCCGGAGGATAAAGCGACTTCTTTGTATTACCATGGCCTGGTCAATAAAAACGCGGGAGATTTATCTTCGGCAATCCTTCGTTTTGAGGAAGCTCAGAAGTGCGCGGAAAAGGCGGGGAATCATCATCTCCTGGGGCTGATCTGCCGTAACCGCTCCGAAATATACGATGCCCTGACGGATTATCCATCAGAGTTAGATGATATAGAATCGGCAGTTGATAATTTCAATATCGCCGGAGACACTCTTTATAGTCTTTATATGTTGTTCAATTTAGCAAATTGCTATACGATGCTGGATAAAGGCAAGGATGCGCAGAAAACCTATGATTCTCTTCTTGTCCTCTCAGCAGGAAATGATGTCCTCTTGTCCGAAACATATATGAGATATAGTATGTTTGAGATGTCTCAGTCGAAGAAGAGGCCTTCGGCAGCGGTAGAATATGGGGAGAAGGTCGATGATTCTTTGGTCTCATGCCCCGTTGGATTTTATGCTGATATGGGGTTGGCGTATGATATGCTGGGGGACAAGGACAAGTCCGACACTTATTTTCAATTAGCAGAGGGAAAAGTCGTCAACAGTTATGACAGGGTGCGTCTTCTTTATCGTCGATTTGAACGAGAGAAAATGTTAGATAAGGCATCCTCTCTTCCTTTAATCGAACGCTATGCTTTTCTTCAAGACTCAATCTTTCTCTCGAATATAGCAAATAATGCTACTCAAACCCTCAAGAACTATTATAAAGGGGAGACAGACAGAATGGAAGCAGCAATGAATAGTCGAAGGAATATGACAATTCTTGCTTCGCTACTGGGATTATTCTTTTTCATCGCGGTATTATTGGCTATCCGTCTCTTTTACCGAGAGAGACTCTCTCAGGAGAAAAAAAGAACTGATAAAGAGATGAGAAAAGCAATAGAACTATCTGAAGATCTTCGTCTTACTCAGCAGGATAATAACAAGATGGCAGCTCTTGTCGGGGAAGTCATAGGAGATCAGATCATAGCCTTGGGAAAACTCGCTTCGTCTTATTTCAAGATGGAAGATGAGAAGTTGGAGGAAAAGGAGCTCAATAAGAAAGACAAGAAAGTCGAGGATATCGTAATAGAATATCGAAGCGAGTTGAGAAAGCTTCGTAATGAAGATAAATGGTTTGAAGATCTTGTAAAAGCGATAAACATATCGGAAAATGGGCTGGTCGATAGGTTCTATGCTGATTTTATGGACAATGTTACAACGGGATTGTCAATGGATAGTCAGGACTTGAAGATTGTCCCCATGATGTTTGCGGGATTCCCAATCAAAATAATATGCTTTGTCACCGGATTGAGCGAGTCAGCTGTCCGTATGAGAAAGACCAGATACAAAGAAAAGTTCTATCGGCTCGGTAATGCTAATACCGAAGAATATGTGTCCAGATTGTACAAAGAATCATAATAATGCAACTTTTTTTGAGGATTTTTTTAAACTTTTTTGGCCTGTTATATCGCTAAATAGGGAAAGACTTGATTCTCAAAGAAATGCAAAATCAATTGTTATACTGTTTTTTTCTTGAACCGGAAACAATAGAATAATTTTGTGGCATCGTTAACCGCAGGATATACCGAAACAGTTTACTAGTATTACTCGTCTCGACTGCTTATTAGAATATGATTATCGCCTTTATCATAAAGTTTTGGAATCGGGAGATGACCAGCACACCTCGCAAATACCATATATAGCAATTTATCATGTCTAGGTGCGTGCATAAGCATGGAACAAGTACTACGCAACAGACCGAGACTATTATAAAAGGGAACAATTATATTTACATATATCCAACAGTTTCGACGGCTTTTGCTAAAAGAATAATGATAAACAATGATTTGCCTAAAATAAAAGGAGGCGGAAGAATATGGACAAAAAAATGATAATAATGCTTACTCTATCTATCATCCCTTTCATTCATTGTTATTCTCAGACAAAGGAGATAGAAGGATGTTATATAATTCGGTATGAGAAGAATGAGATATGGCATGACCCGAATGTAATACCCATTGATTACACAGAGGTTCGTGAATTTATTCCTTATTTTAAATGCGAAGGAATTCCTGAGATTCTGGAAGGACAGATAACGACTTATCTCGAATCAAATGATTATACTATTAAGATAGGTTTATTTGATTATATTCCATGGGACTTGATTTCAAACGTGTTTAGCAGAGAACATAGGGATAATATGCGAAGGGAATTATATAGAGTCGAAAGCCCTTTTCTCAATTTTCAAGATTGTTCGCCATATCTTTATCAAATAATTAAGATTAGAGGAGAGTTTATTCGAATACAGGTAGATCAGATTGAAGAGCCTCTCAAGCAATTAATCATGGCTGATTTGTTTGATTGGCATGATGAGGCCAAGGTTATATATGTATTACAAAGAATCATTAGTATTGACCCCGTTCTTAATGTCAGAGAATAAATAATCTCTCTTCCATTAGTATTCAGGGAAAGACAAAACAACTCTGGTTTCAAGGACTTTGAGTATGATTACGCCAGAACAATGCTCATGAGGAAGGAAGGATTGTCAGGAAAGATTTCGGTGTTGTTAGTGAAGCATTTATGCAAGCTCATGGGATTATATTATGCAAATCATCAATGATTTTCTTTATGAGGCAGAATAAGAAAAGGTGGAGTTTATATCTGATTGTCATTATTGTTGTATCTCTTGTTCTGGTTTCAGCCAAGAGCACTTCATTTCGTGATAATCGGGAGAAGGTACGCATAACACAAATAAACGATTCTACAGTTAAGTATTATCTTCCACATGTCGAAGGAAAGACTGTCCGATACCCCTGGTTTTGCTATTATATCATAACTACAAATGACGGTATCGTTTTTAAGGAAGGAGTAGAGGGTAAAGATTATCAGTTACATGAATTTATGTCAGATTATTGGCCAAAGATTCAAGTACATCTCCCAAAGACCTTCGATGGTGTTGTTTATTATGGTCCGTGGACTAATCGACGGAATCGCATGTTTATATTAGGAAAAGGAGATGAAATAATCATATCATCCCCTCATCAACATCATCCTAATTTTGAGGTTCAAGACACAATTCGAACCATCAAGGTGACAGAGATACGAGTAGGAGATCAAGAAGATAAGGATTATTATAATTATCTTCATAATGATAGATTATTACGTTCATTCCCGACAGGATATAGGTTGTTGGTTTTAGACGGGGATTACGCCGATATTTACATTAAAGCGAAGCGGAACGATAATGCTATAAAGTATCTGGATAAGATAATGTCGGGTTGCGATGCTTCGAAACATGCAATCTCTCAGTGGCTAAGTCTTAAGGAGTCAGGTGATATCCCTTTAATGAAAGAGAAAGACGAGTTCTATTTTACTAAGACAGAAATTAATAATAAGATCATCGCCATTGATGAAAGAATACAAGACAGGGTAACAGATAGCCTTAAATACCTGTTGGGTTATCCTCAAAGAGTAAAAAACAGGTTTTATATTCCGTCCAATTATACTGCGGCAGATTATGATCTTGGAGATCGCAGATTCTCATATCACGGTAGAGATGAGATACTTGTAAGAACTCAATATTATCCCGATGATAAATTCTACTATTGTTCTTCTACGCAACCTATCAAAGTCATGTGCGTCAAAAGAACAGAAGAGGTGACCCTTGAAAGAAATCCATATGATTATCGAAGGATTTGGTACCCTTATTATAATTATTGGGATAAAGAGTTCAGCATCTGTGGTCAAAAGACAGATGAAGGATTAATAGAGTATGTACGTATTCGCTCTCGTTCTAAACAAAAGGCTCTAAAGATGTTAAAGGTCATTTTGTCCGGTTGCGACCTCAGTGAGATTAATAGTACTCCGGATGATATTATCAAGAGTTTGGAATAAATAATGATTACCTTTATGGCGGAAAGGAACTCCACACGCTGTTCTCCCTTCCCTTTTACGACAACGGAGCGCGATATCAGACCACCGACGGCATATTTACAAGCATGGATCCTTTGTGTGAAAAATACTACTCCGTCTTACTCAAGATGAAATACTACCTGGCCGTATACTTTGGAATACATTATTTTATTAGATAAATTGTGTATGTTACATTCATTATTATTGGTTTTATCATGTTTGGGCATATCTCTTTCTGATTTCGGTCAGGAGATTATTAATCTATTTATAAAATCGATGCCAGAGAGCATAGAGAAGAATACATTGTTCCTTTCTTTCGACAGAAGCGATACTCTATCTTATTTATCAATTTATGCCCTGTCGGAATCGTATCGCGAGAGAACATCTCAAGATATAACTATTTTGGGGAAGGGAGGAGAAAATGTTTTTTTTAGCGGTGAGTCAGGCAAAGATCCTGTTATTCCAGATGACCCATACTCGTGGTCAATAGTGATGGACAACGACGGGAATGTGAATCCATTTTTGACACGAAAACACTATGTTGAAGATAGTATTGATGACATAATCTCTATTTTTCACAAGTTTGGGTTCGGATCAGTGGAAGCCTCATGGGCAGATAATTATGTGTTTTCAAGTTTGGCCGTTGAACACCCTGCCGAGTTTATAGGTGGCGACACGCGACTGCTCGAAATGATACGGGAGGCGTTTTCTGAAACAACTGTAGGTCCTCTTCAAGGGAAGATCCCCATCGCAGGGTCGCTAATAGTTGAAAGAGACGGGTCTGTTTTTTTTGAAAGATTGATTGTTAAATCGGAAGATGAGAAGGCAAATAATATCGCTATAACTATTTGCAAAGAGATAGCGCAAGAAACATTCATTCCTGCTTCTCACAGGGGAATTCGTGTCAAAAGCAGGTACGTGGTGTTTTTCCCTTATTTTATTTTCAAGTTCAAAAGTGATCTGATTAATGACAGTTCTTGTGATAATTAAAGTTGTAAAGAATAGTTTTTCCAGCGTAATCGCTACTACCCATACGGAGAAAGGATGGCCTCCTGGACTCCTTCATTGACAAATAATGACTATCTTTATGGCGGAAAGGGCGAGACTGGTATCAGAAGGATGAGACTAATGAGTTTATTTGGAAAAATGGTAGCGACGATATAGAGAAAAGTGGTGTTTCTGAAGACTCATTTGATTGGCGAGTGCGTGATGTTTTTACTCATTCATCTTTAACACCACAGTTTATAGGCTCTTTTTCTTATCGCTCTATGAATAGCAAAGGAGGAACATTCAAAAAACAGAGAGAGGAGTGAGGTGAAAATCTTAGGAAATACATATCAGTTCTATATATGGGTAAAGGTAAACTAAAAAAGATACTGAAGATAATAGTATCACTATTGTTGATACCTGTTATTTTATTGTTATTAATATTCATATGGCTTGCTATTGATGGCTTAATGAGTGAGCATAAACTGGATGATACTAACTTGTCTTTATTATATGTTGATGAATGCTATGGTGTTTTTCTTATGGAAAGACTTGGTGGACACTATTATTCCTATGTCGTCGACGAAAAGGATTTTCTTACAGTGTATTGGAATGAAGATAAGATAGTTGGAATCACATACGGAGAGCAAGGGAAAGGAAGGTTAAATAAAAATGGGAAACGAAGGAATTATTATCTAATATCGAAAAAAGGGGATCAGGATTATGCTGTTGAGAAATTTGATCCTACTATCGATTTTGATTCTTTATTGATAACAACATTTGGTGACACATTAGCATGTCACAAATACCATTGGAAAAGATACTATTAAGGCGAATAACGATTTTTTTAAGAGAATTAATAGACTCACAGTGTTAAGATCATGAATATTCAAAAACATATCTTACAGACAGTTGCAATAACCGCAGTTTCTTTATTCTTTACCCTCTCTGTTTTTGGTCAGACCTTGATTAGGAACAGAGAACGGATCACTGTCGAAGGGAAAGAAAGGTGGTCTAACTATTGTTCAATTATTTCTACAGATACCACGACCGGTGTTTCTAAAAGCACAGAGCCTATCTTTCCTCTTGTCCTTCCCAAGGAATATAATAATATTAACTATGCGTTCTGCTATATCGATATAGATGGTAAAGATATTGATCATTACGCATATGATTCGACAGGATTTTGGATATATATAGGGCCTGATTTAACGATCAGGCATATTTTCCCGCAAGCAAGTACAATTCCGCGCTATTTTCACGATGGATATTCGGAATATTATTCTAACAGCAGGGATGGCGCTATCGATTTCAATGGCAACGAGATATTTACAGACAGATCCTTTGACGCTGTTGGTGGTGGGAATTCAAAATATTATGGCTATTCGCGGTTGGAGAAAGAAACGGTAGGGGAAGATTTGTTGTGGAAATACTTTATTGAAAAAAGAGGATCTCCTGAATATGAAGCAGAACAGTTCTTTTATTATCCGGATGATCTAGTTATTTATGGCTGTCTTGGAGCAAGGATACGAATAGTTGAAGGGGAAAAAGGTCTTGAGGATCCGTTGAATGAACGTGAGTATAATGATCAGGAACTGAATTTTATAATGGGGATCTCATGTTTTTTAAATAATGATTATGATAACGCGAGCCTCTGTTTCAAAAAAGCTATGAAAGGGTCATCTAGAGTTATTGTTGAGGCAGCGCGTCGAAATCGAGTATTAATGAAGAGTTATAAGAGAAAGGGAAACAGGTTGTTATGAGACAAAGTATTATGAATATGTAGGAGACGCAGTATTTAACGTGAATCTTGGTTATGGTCTCGTATACAACTTCTTGATATTATTAAAAGGCTATTTTAATGTTATGCTTCGAAAAGTAGTACTATTACTTATTGTAACATCAATTGTTGTGAGTTGCTCTGGTGGATTCAAGTGGAATAATCCAGAGGTTGCATCATATTGGAGGAGATATAAGGGTGAAATTTTCCCTGATAGTCTAACGAGCTTTTTCCCAATTAATGATCAGTCAAAGGCTAAATCATTCGAAACGATAGATCTTTCTTCGGTTGAGAAGACGAGAGCAGTATATAAGAATAGTGAACAGGCCCGGTGGTTCGCAGAGAACTCACCTTTCTTCCCCTATATAATGAGAGAGGTATATATAGTTAATGATGAAGAAGAGTGGAATTATTGGGAGCACAAGGCTGTCAAAGAGTCTTCGAGATCTTTCTTCGCTGGAGATACCCTCAATTATTTCAGGATTACTGCAGAGATTGATTATGCCCCTCACGAGACGGTCCCTGGCTACATCACGGAAGGAAAAGAAGCATTACCTCGATTCCCACTATTATTGACTCTAGAGTTTAAAGGCGTTTTTTCTAAAGAAACACCGTGCTTTCTGCCTCCTGATGCCGTTGTTTTTATCATGAAATCAGGTCACTCTTGCTTGCTAAGAACCGATCGCAAACCGCACCCGTATGCTCCAGATAGCATGAAACATGGGTACTCCTCAGGAGTGGCCTTGAAACACCCGTATCTGTACTTTTGGGCTTCAGCATGGTAATTAGTTGTTATTATGAAACACAAAATCAAGTTTTTTTTCTTTTCTATCTTGGGAATTCTTTGCATCGCTTTTGCGGTCTTGGTCTTTTTAAACAGGTCTGCTTTCAAGGCTTTGTATGAAGATATCCGTTGGGAAAAATCACAAAAGGATATGCGAAAAGCTGCAGAATTGTTCCGGCTTGACAATATTCCCCCCGATACGGTTACTGTGGCGGGGCACTTTTTCGTCACTTCAAGAGTTAGCCTGCATAGCGATACGGTCGTTATATATTACCTTTATGTTCCAGATAAAGATTCTGTGTCATTTGATGTTGTAAAGGCAAAATTAACTCAATCTGGCTATTCTCCGAAGCCTAGGTTTCAAAAGCGCTATAATGAGGCTGAAAGCCTGAGATTGATAAATAAGAAGAAAAAAACCTACATTGAATCTTTTATGTGGGGGGATGAACTTCTCTTTGAGATAACAGCTCCACCGGATACTATTCGCGAGTGGGTCAAGCATTTATAATTCAATAGAGAAGGTTCTCCAGCGGAATTGCTACTATCCATACGGAGAAAGGATGGCCTCCTGGACTCCTTCATTGACAAATAATGACTATCTTTATGTCGGTAAGGTTTTATATTATGAGAAACTGTTTCATTATTCTACTAATCCTTTTTTCAGCATTAACAGTGCAGGCACAAGAGCTTCCTTCAGATGTAGTGAAGGGAGAGGATGTTTCAATGCATTCTAATGGGAATCTTGCGAGGTCTCTTCAGGGGTTGCTCCCAGGTCTCATTGTCACTCAGACAAGCGGAGATGAGCTGGATGGAGTCTCTGTTGAATACAGGGGGAAAACACCTCTTGTTATCATAGACGGAGTCATCTCTTCCCTGGACAAGGTCAATCCCGCTGATGTGGATGAGGTCAAGATTCTTCGAAAAGCCTCTGCTTCGGTGATTTACGGATCACAGGGAGAAGGAAGCGTATTGTTTATAAAAACTAAGAATCCATCGAAAAAAGGTGTTTCAGTTGCGTATAATGGCTATTATTCATTCAGACGGCGGGTTATTGAACTGGAAGATAAGATTGTTACCGACGGGTACGAATGGACTCGGAATTATTATGATTTCTATGCCGGTAGATCTAGGGTGCCAGGAGCGGCTGTCTCTGTCCCCGGGGTTGTCGCGACAAGTGAAATAAGCGTAGCGGGATCTACATATCTTGATATGTTCAAGAAGATGAGGGAATCAGGAACGAATGATTTATATGGAATCGGTTCGCATGGGCAGTATCTTTATTTTGGCTCTACTGCGTGGCCGGATCTCCTCTATCGGGATATCAGCGGGGGAATGTCACATTCCTTGAAAATCAATACAGAGTATGGCAAGTTGTCGTATTCTGTCTCCGGGAGGCTTTATAATCTGGGTAGTATCTATGAGAATCGTGATTTCGGTTATGGCTCAAAAGACTTCCACCAGAAGATAATTTATCGCGTATTGGATGGGCTTTGCATATACAATGACACAAAGTTCTTTTCGACAGGGAACAAACATCCATACGCAGGTGGTTCATCTATCCTTTCTAAGATGAACTCTTATTCCCAACCGATATTTGTTCCTTCCAATGAAGATGGTACGGTGACATTGAGCGCTGCTGCAAGTAACTGGCAGCCAATAATGAATGGGCAGGGGGAGTCGGAGGCCGTGAAGAACCTTATGACTATTACAGGGCTTGATTGGAAGCTTTTAGAGGGCCTTTCTCTTCATGCAGATTACGCATACGCAAATACCTCATCCAAGTTGGAGAGACGTTTAATTCCGGTGACATATCATTTCAACCCCAATTCCAGTTGGACTCTTAATGAGAATGCTGAGCCTTTGTCAAATACGTTATATGAATCTTCTCACAGGGCTACTGCAAGATTGGATTATTCGACCATTTTCGGGGATGGACATAGGGTCGAAGCTACTCTTGGCGGAGACTATGCTGCCAACAAACCATTGAATCAAAGCCTTAGTGGTGTTTTCCTTTCAGGGACATACAACTATAAGCGATTATCAATTTCTTCTTCAATAAGGGGCGAAACTGGCAGCCTGTACCCTGAAGACAATGCTCTGGGAATATCTTATGGGGTCTCAGGGCAGTTGAATATTACAAAATGGCTCACTATTCATAGTGATTATTTAAGTCTTTCCTGTCCTTGCGTAGACCATGCTGCCGTTGAGAAAATCCCTACTATAGAAGCAGGTCTTGACCTTTCTGCTCTCGAAGGGAGAGTTGCCTTCACGGGCAATGTCTTTCGAAAGAAGTTAAATACCACACATATTGACGGATTGGAGTTCTCCCTTCGCCTGAGAGACTCATTCAATCTTGCTGGAAAGCAATTATCATGGTGTCTGAGCAGTAATGTGTATGACGCTCTCTCCTATGTCGATGTCGTTATTCCTCCCTATAATGAAAATTCTGTGGGGCTCAGCTATTCCGGCTCAACAGTGGGGGAAATTTGGGGCTTCAGGACAGATGGCTATTTCCGTTCCAATGAAGAGGCAAAGGCCTCGCTGAAAGATCAATTCCATTCTAACGGCGTCAATTTCAGACCTTATGCCGGTAATCTTAAGTTCCTGAATCTCAATGGCGATGACGAGATAAGTCCAGGACAATATAAGATTAATAGTCATGGTGATTTGACAATAATCGGAAACTCTACCCCAAGATATATCTTTGGCATCGGATTAGACCTTTCATGGTCTGGAATAGGGATCTCCGCCTTGTTCAATGGCGTATGTCATCGTGACTGGTATTTCGGCTCTCTATATGCATGGCCAAAGAATGATTCAGACCAGATGTTCTGGGGCATGTATTACAACTCCTCTGCTTCATTCCTGACCCGAGACCAGGCAACTGATGTTGTTGGGGTTGATTATTCATCAGATAATTGGAAGGTTACGAAGGACGGGTATTGGACACGACCAGTAGGATCCACCGTTGATAAAGGAGGAGGTTTGAGGGTTCCAAACGACTACTATCTCCAGAATGCAGCATACCTGCGTCTTAAGAACCTGTCGGTTTCGTATACTTTCCCCAAAGAGATGACGCAGAACATTCGAATTGAGAGTCTTCGCTTTTACATGAGCGGGGAGAATCTTATTACATTCTCGCCGCTATCGAAGCATGCTCCTCTAATCGACCCTGAGATGGTCTCTGACGCACTGGGGACGCCGATAATGCGCTCCATTTCTCTCGGTGTGGACGTCACCTTCTAATACACATAGTAATACCCCAAAAAAAGCTGGCCTCAAACGGGGCCAGCTTTTTCAAAATATTAGGCGAGGGACTAGTTGTCTCCTCCCGGTTTTCTTGCCGCGTACATGATTTTCAGCGCGGAGCAGCGACGCAGCTCCTGCTTGACATCAGTCACGATACCCATTCTGACGTCTTCGTCAGCACGGATGCCGATAGTCATGAACGAACGGTCGACTTCGCTGAGGGCGTCACGCTCTGCAGCAACGAAGTCGCGGATGTCGTCGACAGTCTTGAAAGAGTCGTTGAGCTGGATACGAGCATCGGTACCATACATGCCCTGAAGGTGCTTGACAGGAGTTCCGATGTTGATGTAAGAAGTCAGGTCTTTTCTTTCAAGCTTGGCAACCTCAGTAGCTTCAGGGAGCTTCACGATAACTTTGTTCTCCGTCTCACGGAGCTGAGTGGTCACCATGAAGAAGAACAGAAGCATGAACACGATATCGGAAAGGGAACCCGAGGAAATGCCGGGAACGTCCTTTTTGCTATTTGAACCTCCGAATTTTGACATAATTCTATTCTCCTATAATCTACTTTTTAGTAACATCCTTAGGCTCAGCCTCGGAGATGTTCTGAGGTATGACTTTTCTGACAATCTTCTGCTGATCCTCTGAAAGCTTGGCGTATTTCTTTCCATACTCTTTCATTGAGAATTCATCTCGCAGTTCGTTGACGGCTTTTACGAGCTCGTTCTGGACTGCAATGTAGGCCTGGTAGCTGGTACCACGGTCATTCTGGAGCGAGATGACTCCCTTTGAAACAGGATATCTCTTGCCTTCGATTTCCTGCATTTCCTTTTCAGGCATGGTAGGATCGTCGGCGGGATTGGAAAGGAATTCTTTTACCTTGTCTTTCAGATAGAGTACGTCAATGGCTTCGTTACCGGCAAAAAGTCTATCGGCTGAGTTAATCTTAACGATGATGATGTTTCGACGATTAACCTTAACATCCTCCTGTTTCTGATTCTTGTCAGGAATAGGGGGAAGACGGCGCTGCAGACCTGCAGGCTCTCCCATGGTGGTGGTCATCAGGAAGTAGCAAAGCAGGAGGAACGCGATGTCCGCCGTTGAGCTAGAGTTGATTGCAGGTGTTTTTTTCTTGCCCATGACTAGTCTTATTTTTTATTGCGGACAGACATTACTATCTCACCAACGATAATGGAGAGGATTGCAACAACTCCGAGAATGTAGGTAAGGTTGAGGACTGTATCCGTAAGTTTAAGTTCTCCATCAGTAGGCGGAGTAGCTCCTGTGAAACCTACTGCGGGCGCTCCGGAAGCTGTAAGATAGGCAATCCCGATCAGGACTACCGCTCCTACCAGCAGAAGGGCCATTTTGAGAAGGCTCTTTGGATTGTTCTTCAGAGATATAATGAGACCGACGATGATGACTGCTGCAATTGCGAGGCCCAACATGATATAAGCCCAGTAGAGCAGAGGATCAACAGTACCGTTGTCATTGGCGACTTTGTCAGGGTAGCCCTTGATAAATCCCCATACGACAACCGCGACACTGACGAGCATCAGTACCCATGAGATTATCTTGAAGATTAATGTATATTTCTGTTTATCCATTGTAATCTGGAATTATTTGTTCTTGTTGTATTTGGTGAGCATATCTACAAAGCGGATCGAAGAATCTTCCATATCGATGGTAAGAGAGTCGATCTTGGCAAGGATGTAGTTGTAGAAGACCTGAAGAATCATAGCAACGATAAGACCGCCGACGGTAGTGATAAGGGCGACCTTCATACCTCCTGCAACAACGTTCGGGGAAATGTCACCGGCAGCCTGGATAGCATCGAAGGCCTGGATCATACCGATAACGGTACCGAGGAATCCGAGTGAAGGAGCAATTGCGATGAAGAGGGAAATCCAGCTCAGGCCATTCTCCAGGAGGCTCATCTGAACGCTTCCGTAGGAAACAATTGTCTTCTCAACAACATCGACACCCTCGTCCATGCGGAGAAGTCCCTGATAGAAGATAGAAGCGACAGGTCCGCGGGTATTGCGGCAAACCTCTTTTGCTTTCTCTACTCCACCATTCTTGAGAGCAGCCTCAACATCATTGAGGAGCTTGGTGGTGTTGGTCTTGGAGAAGGAAAGATAAAGTATCCTCTCGATAGCAAGGGCGAGACCAAGGATAAGGCAGATGAGGATGAGTGACATGAAGCCAGCGCCACCTTCGATGAACTTGGTCTTAAGAGCCTGATGGAGGGGAACTTCCTCACCGGAACCGGCAAAGAGGTCTACTACTTCCTCCTCAGCGGGAGCAGCTACTGCCTGTTCCTGTGCTGCAGGCTCGGCGTTCTGCTCGTCCTGTGCGGAAGCGATGTTTGCAGAGAAGGTCATAATGCCCGCTACTGCCAAAAACATGAAAACTTTTTTCATAACGTTTTTGAGTGTTTAATTATAAATGTATTAGTTAATTAATAATATCTTTCGGGGAAGGATCAATGTTACCTTACACAAAATCTTGTGCAAGATAGTAAATAAAAATTAAAAGACAAAGATTTTACTTCGATATTTCTCCTTTCAGACTGGCTTCCATCCTCGTTCTGACGGCCTCGTTGTCCTTGCTCAGGCCAAGAAGGAAGAAGAGTTTGGCAAGTGTACTCTCGGTCGTACCGTCGTATCCGCTCGTCACTCCGGCGTCATGCATGGCCTTTCCTCCCTCATATAGAGACATGTTTACAGCTCCTTCCAGACACTGGGTGACATTGACAATGATTTTACCCATCGCCACGGCCTCGCGGATAATATCGAGGAACCAGGGCTTTGTGGGGGCGTTTCCAGAGCCATAGGTCTCAATTATTACAGCCCTTGTCTCTTTACCGCAGAGGAGGTGCTTGAGGACATCGGGGGTCATGCCCGGATGAAGTTTCAAGATAGAGACCCGGGTGTCTAGAGTAGTATTGATCCTGAGAGGAGCGACCCATGAAAGGGGTTTTCTGATATACTCCGGGAAGAATCGGATATTGATCCCGGCCTCTCCAAGGAGAGGATAATTCGGGGAAGAAAAGGCGTCGAAATTTTCGGAGCTGGTCTTCGTTGTGCGGTTCCCCCTCATCAGCTTTGAATTGAAATAAATGACTACCTCCGGGACGATGGCGTGCCCTTCGGCATCCATGGATGAAGCTATCTCAATGGATGAGATGAGATTCTCCTTTCCGTCGGTTCTGGGAACGCCGATCGGGAGTTGGCTGCCTGTGAAAACCACTGGCTTCGCCAGGTCGTCGAGCATGAAGCTGAGGGCGGAGGCGGAGTAGGCCATAGTATCGGTTCCATGCAATACGACAAAGCCGTCGTAGTCGTCGTACCGGTCCCTTATCAATTCTGCAAGTGCTTGCCACATAGATGGTTCCACATCTGATGAGTCTATCAGGGGATCAAAGGTGTAGGAGTCGATCTTAAGGGCGAATTTCCTCAGTTCAGGGACCTCTTCCATGAAAACACTGAAATCATAAGGCTTCAGCGTTCCGTCGACGGGATCCTTCATCATTCCAATTGTGCCTCCAGTGTAGATCAGGAGAATTGACGCTTTTTTCATATTCCGAACAGTTTTTCTGCGTTGCGAGTAGTTGCCGTCTCGACTTCTTTGAGGGTAAGTCCCTTGAGCTCAGCTATTTTTGCTGCGATAACGGGGATGTACATGCTCTCGTTGCGGCGCCCCCGATAGGGGACCGGCGCCATATACGGGGCATCGGTCTCGAGGAGAATCTTCTCGAGAGGAATTCTCTTCACTGACTCCTGAACCGAGGAGTTCTTAAAGGTGACAACCCCTCCGATACCGACAGAGAAATCTCCGTATTTTTGCGCTCTTTCGAAGATTTCGTAGCTCGTTGTGAAGCAGTGGAGATTACCGCGAAGACCCAGATGCCGACAGTCGGAAAGAACCTCGAAAAAGTCCTCCCAGGCATCTCTTAGGTGGATATTTACCGGAAGATCCCACTCTGAGGCAAGTTCCAGCTGGACCCTTAGAGCTTCTTTTTGCTCCTTCTCCCATTCCTTTCCTTCATGGTAGTCAAGACCGATTTCGCCTATGGCGACAATCCCTCTGCCTTTGTAAGGCATGAGGGCATCGATTTCATCTTGCCAGCGTTCATTGACAGAGCAGGGATAGAGCCCGAGCATTTGGAAAATAACTCCTGGGTGAGCATCTCCAATTTTCCACATCTCATCCCTCTCGGAAGTATCAACATCGGCCTGGATCATCTTGCCGACTCCGGCCTCCAAAGCCCTTGCGATAGCCTCTTCCGCATCCGGAAGAAGCCAGCTGTCGTAAAAATGCGTGTGCGTATCGATGAACATCGATGCAAAATTACACAATTTTGCCGTTAATGGTGCATCTTTTAATAAGATCGGTCGAAATGAATCCGTCATTTTCTAAAAGTCCGGCACATTCGGCGACAACACCGAAAGGCAGGCTCAGAGCAGATGAAAGTCCGTCATAGTCGATACCGGGTGATCTTTTCACCTCTTCCAGAATTTCGAGAATTGCCCCTACTTTATCTGAAGGTAGGCTTCCGCGGTAAAACTTCTCTGCGTTTTGAAGAACATCCTCCCGTGCTTTCTTGGACGTCTTTGAAAGCCCCAGCCTTTCAGGGAAATCTTCAAGGCTGTCGATAATCTCGGCCATCTGTTTTCGGATAAGGGAGTTGCATCCGGCTGATTTTCTGTCGTCAACCCTTCCTGGCAAGGCGTAAACATCTCTTGAATAGTCATTTGCGTACCTTGCTGTAATAAGGCTGCCGCCTTTTTCGGCAGATTCAATGACAATAGTCGAAGATGAAAGACCGGCGATGATTCTGTTTCTTCTTATGAAATTCAGCGCTACAGGGGAAGTCTTCGGGGGATAGTCTGTAACGAGGGCGCATCCCGGGGTTTCGACCATCCTCTCTGCAAGCTCCCTATGCTGCCACGGATAGACATTGTCGATACCTGTTGCCATTACCCCGACTGTCGGGAGACCGCATTCCAGAGCTGTACGGTGGGCGACAGAATCTGCTCCGAACGCAAGCCCGCTGACAATCACAGGGGAAGATTCGCTTTCCGAAAGAGAACGCACTATCCTTTCGCACCAAAGCTTACCGCAGGGAGTAAGATTTCTGGTCCCTACAATGGCTATCGAGGACCTTAGTCCAAACACCTCTGTCGGGGATGAGGCGCTTCTGAAATAGATTCCGAGGGGCCTGTCGGGGCACTCCCGGAGCAGATCGGGATAATCTTTGTCTGCAAGAGAAACAAACCGGCCCCCGTTGTCCGAGAGCCATTCCAGCTCTTCGATTTCTTTCTCAAGGGTCTCCATGTTTATAGATGCCGAGTAGGGCGAGTAATGCCCAAGAAGAGAAGATAATTCTTTGGGGCCTAAAGAAAAAATGTCCCTTGCGGATCCAACGTGCTCATAAAGAGAAAGACCGACAGTAGGAACATATCCGAAAATTCTTCCCAGCGCCGCCAATGCGGCCCTTTCGTAAAACAAACCTTCCATATCTGCAATTTCTGCAAATATGGAAGGAATATGGATTCGAACTGTTGTTTTACAAGCGGTAAAACGCTTGTCGCAAGTGTTGTTTTATAACATAAGGAGAGCGTCTCCGTAAGGGCCGAACTTGTATCCCTCTTTAATTGCCACTCTGTACGCTTCCATTACGTTCTTGTATCCTCCGAAGGCAGCGACTGCCATCAGCATGGTCGACTCCGGCAAGTGGAAGTTTGACACTGCAGCGTCCGGAATTAAATACTGATAGGGAGGGAAGATGAACTTATTGGTCCATCCATCGAAAGCGTTGACCTCGCGGTTTGTAGTGACATATGTTTCGAGGCCCCTCATGACAGTAACGCCAACGGCAAGCACCTTGTGGCCATTTGCATGGGCGCGGTTGATATCGTCGGCCGCCGACTGGGGGATGATTATCCTCTCGGAGTCCATCCTGTGCTTTGAAAGGTCTTCGACATCGACTCTCCGGAAGTGGCCTATGCCCATGTGAATGGTGACAAAGGTCTTTTCAATGTCTGCAAGAATCATCCTGTTGAAAAGTTCACGGCTGAAATGCAGTCCGGCGGCGGGAGCGGAAACAGCGCCCTCGTTCTTTGCGAAGATAGTCTGGAAATTCTCCGCGTCTGATTCGTCAACCTTTTCCTTAACCCACTGGGGGACAGGAGTTTCTCCGAGGGAGAAGAGTGCCTGTTTGAATTCCTCATATGGTCCGTCATAAAGGAATCTGAGGGTCCTTCCGCGGGATGTGGTATTGTCAATGACCTCGGCTACGAGGCTCTCGTCCTCTCCGAAATAGAGTTTATTGCCGATACGAATCTTTCTTGCCGGTTCCACAATGACATCCCAAAGCCTCTGCTCGCGGTTAAGCTCGCGAAGGAGGAAGACTATGATGTCAGCGCCGGTCTTTTCTTTTTTGCCGTATAGTCTTGCCGGAAATACTTTTGTGTCGTTAAGGACGAACATGTCGCCCTTCCCGAAATAATTTACAATGTCCTTGAACTGCTTGTGCTCTATTTCTCCGGTGTCTTTATGGAGGACCATCATCCTGCATTCGTCCCTCCATCTTGGAGGCTCCGAAGCGATGAGCTCCTTTGGCAGGTCGAAATGGAATTGTGAAAGTTTCATGCCTTCTTATTTATAATGATACTAATCTAATACGGACTTTTTTTGAAAAAAGTTTCAGATTCTGGCTTCTTTGAATACTTCAAGGATAGAGGGATATGTGTTTTTGAGGAAAGGAGGGAGACTTGACTTTGCCACCCATGCCGCTTTCGAGATGTCCTCCTCCCTTTGTGGAGTCAGGTTGGTGGGGTCGGTATATAGCATGTCGTACCACCAGGTATGCTTGAGATGCCATATCCCGTTTCTCAGGTAACAGTGGTCGGTGATGCAGATCAGCCGCCTGAGCTCCAACTGGTCGACTCCGGTTTCCTCCTGAACTTCCCTCAGGGCTGTTGTCTCTATGTCCTCACCGGCTTCCTGATGGCCCTTGGGGAGGTCCCAGAGGCCATATCTGGAGATTAACAGGAAGTCTCCCCTTCGGTTGGATACCAGTCCGCCTGCAGCATTGACCTCTTTGAATTCGGAGCAGAATCGCCTGTATGTTTTCTCTATGTTGTCCGAGGGAATATAAATTCTTGAGAGTGTGTCCTGGACTTCAAAAAGGGCTGCGAGTCTTCCTATATCGAGCCTGTCACCAGGATGAAACTCCACGGAATTCGGATCGGAAAGCGCCTCGTCGTCAGGGGAGCATATGATTATACATCTTTTCTCGAAGTATATCTTGTGCATATTTTTGTGTATATTTGTAGTCTGCAAAGATAATTGATTATGACTGAAATTGAAAGCAAACACGGCATCGTTTCCCGTCAACCATTCGAGCTTTTCATGACCTTCACCGATCTGAGGAATTTTGTCAATATGCTTCCAGAGGATAAGAAGAGCATGGTGACGGCAGACTATGATACCCTTACTGCAAATTATAACGGCATGTCCATCGGGGTCAAGATCCATGCGAGGAATCCCTATTCGAGTATAGAATTCGTGGATTATGGCGCCCCGTTTGCCTTCCATATCGTACTTTATTTTGACCCGGTCTCATACGATCCTGCAAAGACTGATTTCCATATCAAACTGGAAGCTGAGCTCAACTTCATGCTTAAGATGATGCTTGGAGGAAAGCTCAAGGATGTTCTTGACAAGATCGTAGACGGTCTTGTGGATGTTTCCAACGGCAAGATGCCGGAAGGATTCGATCCTTCCCAGTACGGAATGTGATGCCTTCAGAGGGATTCATAAGACTTCTTGAAGATGCAGTAGGAAAGGAGAGAGCCGGAGTCGTGCTCGAAGCCCTTTCCCTTTCTCCGTCTGTATCCATAAGGCTGAATCCTTCCAAGATCCGTGAATGTCCTTTTGAAGACGGGACCAGGGTTTCTTGGAGTCCTTATGGATTCATTCTCCCTCAGAGGCCGGTTTTTACTCTCGATCCGCTTTTTCATGCAGGGTGCTACTATGTCCAGGATTCATCCGCCATGTTCGTCGGTTGGATGTTCAGGAAAGCCCTTGATTTGATTGACTCCCCTCATCTGAATGTTCTCGATCTCTGCGCAGCTCCTGGCGGGAAAACTACAGATCTTGCCGCCTCCCTTCGTGAAAAGTCAGGAGATGATTTTTCCCTCGTTGCCAATGAGGTAATGAAAAAGCGATTCGGAGTACTTCGGAGCAATGTCCGCGTATGGGGAGATCCCCGAGTCGGGGTTACATCCATAGATCCGTCTGCCTTCAGGGAAAGAGGCGCCTATGACATCATTGTTGCAGATGTCCCTTGCTCCGGAGAGGGTATGTTCCGTAAGGATGAGAAGGCTGTCGAAGATTGGTCCGAAGAGACTGTCGCCTTCTGTGCTGCTAGACAGCGGAGAATCATTTCGGATATCTGGCCATCTCTAAAAGACGGGGGTGTCATGATATATTCCACATGTACATTCAATAAGGAAGAGAATGACGGTAATGTTCTTTGGATAGCGAAGGAGTTAGGTGCGGAAATAATTGATTTTGGAGGTGTTGAGGGAGTCGTTAAGACCGAATGCGGGTACTCTCTTCTGCCAGGATTCGTACCTGGAGAAGGCCAGTATGCGGCAGCGCTGAGAAAAAGAGGAGAATACTCTCCGACCGTTCTTGGGAATGTACTCTCCTCCGTTGAAATCCCCGCCGTTCCCTTGAAAGACTATCCAAGGGTAGAGGTGGATCTCCATCAGGCTCTGGATTATCTCCACGGAGATGCTCTCAGGCTCCCTCCCGCACCCTCAGGAATGATTTATGTATGTTATAAAGGCCAGGTCCTCGGAGAGGCCAAGAACATCGGGTCCCGATGCAATAACCTCTATCCTAAGGAAAGCAGAATAAGAATGAACGTAAAATGAAAAGAATAGCCTTCGCCCTCTCGGCGCTCTTACTTTCAATAACTCTTGCGGCGCAGACAACGCAGGAAGAATTCCAGAAAAGATATGAACTCCTGTCTGGTCGTCTCGGTCCCGGCGGAGTCGGTATTGAGACCCTCATCAATAAGTGGGAGGCGGCATTTCCGGATGACTGCAATATGCTGGAAGCCAAGTATTCATATTATATCAGCAAGTGCACAAGCTCGAAGGTTATAAAGCTGAGTCAGGATAAGTATCTTGGCAACGATCCTATTCTTCCTATGAAAGACTCAACCGGGGTTGCCCAGAATTTCTTCGAAGATCTGGAGTATAACGACTCCCTCTTTACTCTTGCAGTCAAGTCTCTCGACAAGGCTATTTCGCTTAGGCCCAAGCGTCTTGACTACCGTCTTGCCAAGGTATCTTCATATATTGGCTATGAGAAAGAAAGCCCCGATATGGCGATGCAGGATCTGAAGGCGATTATTGACTATAATTATTCTTCAAAGCCTACGTGGGAGTATCCCGGAATCAATCCCGTGGATAATGAGGCTTTCTGCTCACTGATCCAGGATTATTGCTATAGCTTTTTCCGTATCGGGAGCGCCCAATCTGCGGAAGCTTTCCGCGATCTTTCGGAGAAGATGCTTTCTTTCAATCCCAATCAGCCCCTGTATCTTGACAATATGGGGTCCTATTACCTTGTTTTCCAGAAAGATTCGAAAAAGGCGTTGAAGTATTACAACAAGGTGCTGAAAAAGCATCCGGATGACATTACTGCCATCCGGAACTGCGTTGTCCTTGCACGTAAGGACAAGAATGTCAAGCTTGAAAAGAAGTATCTTGAAATGATGGTTCGCTACGCTCGGGCGGAAAGCGACCGTCTCTCTGCAGAGGGACGACTCACCGTTCTCAATTCTCAGAAGAAGTAGCGGCTTTCTTCGCCTTCCAAATATAGAATAGAACAATCGAAATCGCGACTACGACGACCGCGATAGGGATGTTCCATGTGTTGGGCATGTTAAAGCCAATCTTGGATATGCAAATGAAAGTAGTTACTACAGCTGTCATGAACACGGCAGGGATGAATGTGATCAAATAATAGAGGCCGCCTTTCTCCCGTACCAGATAGACGGTTGCCATCCAGAGAGCGAATACCGCCAAAGTCTGGTTGGCCCATCCGAAATATCTCCAGATGACGTTGAATCCGTCTTCGTTGGATACATTGAACCATAGCAGGAGGGTTGCAACAAGAAATAGGGGAATAGCGATGAGAAGTCTCGATTTGATGCTCTTCTGCTCTTTCTTGAGGAAGTCGGCTATGATAAGGCGGGTGCTTCTGAAAGCAGTATCGCCGCTGGTGATAGGCGCTGCAACGACTCCGAGAATAGCAAGGATGCCGCCAAAGATTCCGAGCCATTTTTCCGATACCGCAGTGACAACTGTAGGAGCAGCAGCGCTCATTGAGGAACCGACCTCTGCTGCACCGCCGTCGAAGAAGAAATAGGAGGACACCGCAGCCCATACAAGAGCGACAATGCCCTCTGTGATCATGGACCCGTAAAAGATTGCCCTTCCCTCTTTTTCATTTCCCATGCACCTTGCCATAAGAGGACTCTGGGTGCCGTGGAAGCCGCTAATCGCTCCGCAGGCTATTGTAATGAACAGGCAGGGGAATATCGGCTGTCCTTCGGTAAGACCTCTCTGTCCGAGACCGTCCCAGATTTCGGGGATGGTAGGCCATTTGATGAATAGGCAGACCATGAGGGCAACTGCCATGAAGATAAGTGCAAATGCAAATACGGGATATATTTTTCCTATGATCTTGTCTATCGGAAGAAGGGTTGCAATGATGTAATAGACGAAGACAACAAAAACCCATATCATTATCGATTCTGAGGTCCCGTCCCCGGCGATATCGCCAAGGATAAGAGCGGGAGAGTAGACGAATACCGTGCCGACAAGAAGGAGGAGGATTACTGAGAATACCAGCATTACTTTCTTTGTCCCTTCGCCAAGGTACTTGCCGACTAGCTCCGGGAGACCGGCTCCTTCGTTACGCACGGAGAGCATTCCTACCATATAGTCATGGACAGCGCCGGCGAAGATGCAGCCGAATACGATCCAGAGATACGCAGAAGGGCCGAATTTCGCTCCCATGATCGCGCCGAAGATAGGGCCGGTGCCGGCGATGTTGAGGAACTGGATCATGAATACTTTCCATGAAGGCATCTTGATGAAGTCTACTCCGTCAGCTTTTACAATAGCCGGGGTCGCCTTCGATGGTTTGGGTCCGAAGACTCTTTCTACGAATTTTCCGTAAATAATATAGCCCAGTACAAGGGCTATCAGGCTAATCAAGAAAGAATACATAAGTCTTATGTGTTTTTGCAAATATACTCAATCTTTGAGTAAAAAATTATTATATTCGCGAATAATTAATAACTAAAACAAATGAATACAAAGCTGCTTATGGCCGCCGCTGTGGCCGCAATCGTTTCGTTTTCCTGCACAAGGTCGGGGAAGGCGGATGTTGATAATTATTCTCCGGTTGAGGGCAGGATCATGTCCCGCTGGGCTGCTGAGGTTTCGCCGGCAAATGCCCACCCCGAGTATCCTAGACCACAGCTTGTAAGAAAGGAGTGGAAGAGTCTTAACGGTATGTGGGACTATGCCATTGTGCCGGCAACTTCTTCTGTTGATGAGATATCTTACGAAGGGAAGATTCTTGTTCCTTTTGCTATCGAGTCGGCTCTTTCCGGTGTTGGAAAGCATGTTCCCGATACCTGCAAGCTGGTGTATCATACGGTGTTCGAGGTCCCTGGAGACTGGGATTACAAGACGGTCCTCCTGCATTTCGATGCTGTAGATTGGGCGGCCGGAATCCGTGTCAACGGGGAGTATGTCTCCGAGCATACCGGAGGTTATGTTCCTTTCTCTGTCGATGTCTCGGCATATCTCCATAAAGGAAAGAATGACCTTGTCGTAGAGGTTTTGGATGGGACGGACAACAAAAAACAGCCTCGTGGAAAACAAGTCTCAAGGCCTCACGGCATATGGTATACTTCGGTTACCGGTATCTGGCAGAGTGTCTGGATGGAGCCTGTTTCAGTTTCCTACCTAGATAGCTATTACTGCATTCCTTCGCTCGCTGACGGTTCTGTCACTGTCTATCCGAAGCTCGAGGGAGAGGGAGAGGTTACTGTAGAGCTCTGCAGTGGAGCAGTTGGTTTCGATCCTCTCAAGATGAAGCCCGGAAAAGTTCTTGCCGAGGGTGTGGTAAAAGACGGTTCGGTCAAACTTACTGTCGGGGATGTTGAAAAATGGACTCCCGAAAATCCCTATCTCTATGCCCTCCGTTTTACTGTTACCAAGGATGGAAAGAAAGTGGACAGCGCAGTTGGCTATACTACCTTTAGAGAGATAGGTACCAAAGTCGATAAGAACGGATTCAAACGACTCGCTCTCAACGGAGAGCCTCTCTTCCAGTATGGACCGTTGGATCAGGGCTGGTGGCCTGATGGCCTTTATACGGCACCGACTCTTGATGCGATGAAATACGATATCGAGAAGACCCGCGATTTCGGTTACAATATGATCCGCAAGCATATCAAGGTCGAGCCTTCTTCATGGTACTATTGGTGCGACCGTCTTGGAATCATGGTATGGCAGGACATGCCTTCAATCACAAACAATAAGGAGCATAAATGGGATCAGAATGCTCCTTACGGCGGTACTGAGTGGGATGCTCCCGAAGAAGTTCGGAAGATTTATTATAAAGAATGGGGTGAGATTATCGACCATCTCAGGACCTTCAATTGTATTGTGGTCTGGGTACCATTCAATGAGGCCTGGGGGCAGTTTGAGACAGCCAAAGTTGTAGATTTTACCAAGGAAAAAGATTCTTCGAGGCTCGTCAATGCCGCTTCTGGCGGAAACTTCTTCGACGAAGTCGGTGATATCCTCGACAGCCACCATTATCCCAATCCTCAGATGCGTCTTTGGGCGAAGACTCTCGTCAATGTTCTTGGTGAATACGGCGGTATCGGTCTTCCTCTCGAAGGCCATCTCTGGCAGCCTGACAAGAACTGGGGATATGTCCAGTACAAGAACGGAGAGGAAGTTCTTCAGACTTATGTTGCATATACCGATGAGCTTATCGGCGAAGTCAAAAAGGGATGCTCGGCTGCAGTTTATACGCAGACAACCGACGTGGAAATAGAGGTCAACGGTCTAATGACCTATGACAGGGAAGTAATCAAGATGGATGAGCAGAAGCTCGCAGAAGCCAATCGGCGGGTTATCGCATCTATGACTGAGTAGGAAGAGTGGCGGTATATTTCCGCCACTTTTCTATTAGTGCGGTCATGTCTTCCGGCAGGGTGGAATCGAAGAAGACTCTTTTCCCGGAGGAGGGATGATCAAAGCCGAGCGTCTTCGCGTGGAGCGCCTGACGCGGGCAGATTTCAAAGCAGTTCTGAATGAACTGCTTATATTTTGTATATATGGTCCCTTTC
Source organism: uncultured Bacteroidales bacterium (assembly GCA_900318955.1). Lineage (GTDB taxonomy): Bacteria > Bacteroidota > Bacteroidia > Bacteroidales > UBA932 > Cryptobacteroides. The sequence goes on along the minus strand of ONMJ01000004.1, from coordinate 42,007 downwards.
CGAATCTCGGACCCTCCATAGCGCTCGTCATTGAAAAGAGGGTGCCCGATATGGCTCATATGGACCCTGATCTGGTGGGTCCTGCCAGTCTCTAGGCGGCATTCTACGACTGTAATGAATCCGAGCCTCTCGATGACTTTGTAGTGGGTGATTGCAATTTTGCCCTTTTCCGGGTCGTCATAAACGCGGAACCGGAGCCGGTCGTTAGGGTCCCTGCCGATAGTTGTCGTTATCGTGCCCTCATCCTCCTGAATATTGCCCCAGACCACTGCAACGTACAGCCTGTCGATTGAATGGACGAAGAATTGACCGGCAAGATTCAGCTGTGCTTCCGGGTTCTTGGCAACAAGGAGAAGGCCGGATGTATCTTTGTCTATCCTGTGGACGAGTATTCCCATCCTCTCATCCTCTGCGTCAGGCCCCTGGGATAGTCCCAGATGGAAGGCGAGGGCGTTGATAAGGGTCCCGGAGAAGTGCCCGTGCCCCGGATGGACGACCATGCCGGCAGGCTTGTTTACTACAAGAACATCGTCGTCTTCATATACTATGTTGAGGGGAATATCCTCTGGTAAGATCTCGACTCCGCGCCTCTGATAGGGCATCACGAAGCGGATGACATCCTCGGGGCGGATAATGGTGTTGGCTTTTGCGACCTTGTCATTTACCAGCACATACCCGTTTTTTATCGCGAGTTGTACTCTGTGCCGGGAGGTATACTCAACATGGGTCGAGATATATTTATCCACCCTTATAGGAGACTGCCCTTTGTCTGCAACCAGACGAAAGTGCTCAAACATCTCTTCCGATCCCTCGTCGGGAGTCGGGAGGCCGTCGATGATCTCGTCTTCCGTCATTTCGCAGAAGGGAGTTTGCTCTCGTCGAGAGTAAGATAAATGTTGACAGATGAGCCCAGGGTCTTTGCGGTTCCAGGCGAATCCTGCTTGTATACTACTGCATTGACTGAATCGCGGTAACTGACGATGTCGTCATCAAAGTGGACTCGGCCGACGTTCAGATATCGATCGTGGATTGCATCTACCGCGCGGATGTATTTCATTCCTGTAACATTGGGAACCGTTGTCCGGCTGTCTTCCCTGCTGAGGCCGACTTCGAGGTCAATGTCGGAGCCTGTGACTATCTTGGCCCCCGGGCGGATTGCGCGGCCCTTATATGACTGTCCGAGAACGTTATTTGTAGCAATATCGCTGACATAGTTGAGCTTTCCGAGATTCAGTCCATGGTTGGTAAGCTCTGCTTTTGCCTCAATGAGCGAATAGCCGACAAGATTTGGCATAGTTGTCTTCCGGGGGACAATAGAGTTGATGGTAAGAAAGATGCTGCGGCCCTTCTTTACCTTAGAACCAGCTTTAGGGGTCTGGCGGAATACCACTCCTGCGCCGAGCCTTCTTACAAAGACCGAATCGGTCACCTTAACCTTTACGTCACCGGCGGCCGCTGCAACCTGGGCTTCCGCAATGCTCATGTTTGTAAAGTCCGGAACCTCAACGGTACGGTTGTGCCGCGTAACAATGTTGAGAAGTATGCTAACAACGACAAGGAGGGCGAAAACAAGCGCCACCGCTCCAAGTAAATTCTTGACTATCCAGTTGTTAAAAAATTTCTTCGATCCGCTTTCGGCCATGGTATCAATTCGTCTATAACCCTGCGAAGTTACGAAAATTTCTTTATTCGGACAATGGCGGCAAGAAGAAGCAGAGAGAATACGAATACTGACAGCCTCCCGACGATGTCTCCTACGCGGACAAAGGGGGTTATCTCTTCTGAGAGATTGACGGTACCTTCGAGAATGGCTGGTTCCCACCAGGATGTCCTTTCGAGAATCTCGCCGCGTTGATTTATGATTGCAGATATTCCGGTATTTGCGCAGCGGGCGATGTCCCGCCTTGTCTCAATAGCCCGTAATGAGCTGTATGTCAGGTGTTGACGGTATCCCGGGGTGTCTCCCCACCAGGCGTCGTTGGTAATGACTGTAAGAAGTTTTGCGCCTTTTCTGACATATTCTGCGCAGTGCTCTCCATATACTGACTCATAGCAGATTGCGCAGCCTGTGGGGACGACCTTGTCCTCATAGCGGAAATCGAGTAGCGAGACTTCTTTCTGTCCGACATTCCTTCCCATGACGCCGCCGAGCAGGTTGTCTATGGGAACGAATACTTTGGGGTACGGGGTCATCTCTACTCCTACAACCAGCTTGGACTTATGGTATATATCGTAGTCGTCATCGTCCCGTACCATTATTGCGGAGTTGTGACTTTCGTACCATTTCCCATTAAACTGGCGGGATAGGATTGAAGGTTTCTCGTCAAAAATCTCGTATGAAGAGGCCCCGAAAAGGACATTTGTCCCGGGGTAATTCTCTGTCAGTGAAGCAAAGCGCCTATATGTCTTTCCGGAGGTTACATCGCCTACCACTACGTCATTTGTAAATGTCTCCGGGGTTAGAAGAAGTCTTGGTTTATTCTCCTTCCCTTCAAGAGCGGAGCTGAACTGCCCCATTATTATCGCAGTTTGCTGCTCCTGAGTCAGAGATTGAAACTTCTGGTATGGATCGAGATTCGGCTGTGCTATAATAACATCGAGGGGTTCGGACGTCTCTTCATAGTTGTTCCACAGGATGGCTGACCAGACCATTGGGGCGAAGATAACCAAGGCGGAAGAAGCGATTGCCGCAGCTTTAGCCTTGATATTGAATTGCTTCTGCCATCTTCCATCGGAAAGGACCACCATGATTCCGAAGACCGCAAGGTTGGACCCCCATACCCAGAGGGAGCCTCCGAGAGAGCCGGTCACGCTGTACCATTGGACCATCTCTACCGATCCGGCAAAGGAGTTACCAAGCACCAGCCAGGGCCATGAAATCTGAGAAAGAGTAAGATACCATTTTTCCCATGCAATCCATGCCGCGGGAAGGAATACATAGGGGAGAACTCCGCCAAGACGTTTCCTCGTCCACCTGAATAGCCCGAAGATGACAGACATCTGGAGGGAGTTAGCGAGGATGGCAAAAACAGCTCCGCCCACCGTCGCGTTGCATACCCAGAAGGTGGTGATGGCGTTCCAAAGAACGAATGTCCCGTAATTCCACCACCAGAAATGCTTGAGCCCGCTGTTGGTTGCTATTCTCTCCATACATAACAGAGGTACTAGACCGAATAGCGCCAATATGCCTGTATGTGGCACCAGAAAGGGAATGCTCATCATAACTGCGGAGAGAAATCCGAGCAGCAGCATCGTGTATCTTATCTTTTTCATTATTACAAATATAATAAAAAAGGACAAGCCTATTCAAGCTTGTCCCCTTTTTCGTTGTAAAGTTCATTCTGCAGGACAGAGAAGTCGGATGATTCGACCAGCTCTATTTTACATCTGTACTTTTTCTTCCATTTTGCTATAAAAGAGTTAAAGAATCCTCGTTTGAGGTACGCTCCGAGTATCGGTCCGGTCTTTAGTGTAAAACTTCTTTCCCTCTTTTCAATGACGTAGAATGCAATCTTCCGCTCAATCTCCTCGTCTATGACGATACTTGATGCTATCTTTCCGGTGCCGTGGCAGACCGGGCAAGTCTCTGCGGTATTAATCTCCGTCACCGGGCGAATCCTCTGGCGGGTGATCTGCATCAACCCGAACTTTGTAAGAGGCAGCACATTGTGCTTCGCCCTGTCACTTTCCATCAGCTCTTGCATATGTTTAAAGAGGGCTACCTTGTGATCGTTGTTGTCCATGTCGATGAAATCCACAATCACTATCCCTCCCATATCTCTGAGCCTCAGCTGTCTTGCGATTTCGTCTGCCGCCAGTTTGTTGACTTCGAAAGCATTGTCTTCCTGGTCGTTGGTCTTTGTGCGTATTCCGCTATTGACGTCAATCACATTCAGCGCTTCAGTCGTCTCGATGACAAGATATGCTCCCTGCTTCATCGGAACCACTTTCCCAAATGAACTCTTGATCTGCCTTGTGACCTCAAAATGGTCGAATATCGGCTGACGGTCGGAGTAAAGGTGTACGATTTTCTCCTGATCGGGAGATATTAAGGAAACGTACTTTTTGGCTTCGTCGCATACCCGTTCTTCATTGATATAAATATTGGAGAACGAGTCGTTCAGAAGGTCCCTCAGGACTGTCGTGGTCTTGCTGTATTCTGTAAACAGCTGCTGGGTTTTCTTCTCTTTGGCGATCTTTTCCCAAGAACTCTTCCATTTGTCGATAAGCGATTCGGTCTCGGCAACCAGCACTGCTGCGTTCTTGCCTTCCGCCGCCGTTCGGATTATAGCACCATAGTTTTTGGGAAGGATGCTCCTTACAAGTGTCTCAAGACGCTTTTTCTCCTCCTTGGAGGAGATTTTCTGGGAGATGCTCACCTTTTCTGCAAAGGGGAGCAGTACAATGTTCCGTCCTGCCAATGAAATTTCCGCTGTCAGTCTCGAACCTTTGGTCGAAATCGGCTCCTTGACGATCTGAACGATGATCATCTGGCCCTGTTTGACTACAGACTCTATCCTGCCTTCCTTAGGGAGAGGACTCCCAAGGGGAATGGAGGAGTAGAGGTCCAAGAGGTTGGTGTTCTGGTTGCTTTCTTTAACGAACCTGTCGAATGCATTGAAATACAGACCCAGATCCAGATAATGAACGAACGCCTCTTTCTTGTCACCGATATCGACAAAGGCCGCATTCAGGGAGGGAAGAATCTTCTTAACTTTTCCGAGGTAGACATCTCCTACCGAAAAATGTGTACCCTGAACGGACTCCGTGTTGAATTCGATCAGTCTGTGGTCTTCCATCAGAGCGATCTTGACCTCGCTCGAAGATACGTCTACGATGAGGTCTTTTGTCGGTTTTTCGGACTCCATATAGGAATTCATTGTGTTAAAGAACGGAAAAACAAAAGGGCCACCGGCTCTTCCGGTCAGCCCTCGGCTTTTAGCAGACTGCTAAAATGGGGACACATGAGAAATATTATTTCTTCTTGTGTCTGTCTTTGCGCAAGCGCTTTTTACGCTTGTGCGTCGCCATTTTATGTCTTTTTCTCTTTTTTCCGCTTGGCATAGCTAATTAAATTAAAATTATTTATTCTCTTTCAAAGATTCGACAAAAACCTTAGCCGGCTTGAATGCGGGAATGTCGTGAGCGGGAATAACAATAGTGGATTTTTTGGTGATGTTCCTTGCAGCTTTCTGTGCTCTGTGCTTGATGATGAAGCTACCGAAACCACGGAGATAAACAGGCTCACCGCTTGCTACTGAATTCTTTACACATTCCATTGAAGCTTCCAAAACTGAAAGTACTTCTGCCTTTTCAATGCCTGTTGCTTTTGCAACTTCATTGACGATCTCTGCCTTTGTCATATTAAATTTTATTAAAAATTAAATATATATATGGATACTCTTTGGAACAGCAAAGTTACTGTTATTTTTTTAATAATCAAAATAATAATGTGGATTTTATGACATGTAGGGCATTGGCACGGAGATTGACCTATATGTTCTCGCGCTTGAAAAAGGGGCACATTATGACATTTTGTCAAAAAAATCTTATTTTTGAATTTGCAATATGAAAGATATAGTCAATAAATTCTCTGTAGGAGGAATGGAAGTCAACATTATGCCTGTCGCGGAAGGAGATTTTTTCTCTAAATTCGACGAGTCGACCCTTCCTCCATCCCTCCCGATCCTGGCTCTCAGGAATGCGGTGATATTTCCCGGGACGGTATATCCTGTCACCATCGGCAGGGAAAAGTCTATCCGGCTTATCCGTGATGTCGAGAAAAGGGACGGCCTTCTCGGTGCCGTTCCGCAAACTGACATCACTGTAGAAGATCCTCAAGAGAAGGATTTGAACCAGTATGGTACTGTTGCAAAGGTCATTAAGACTATTGAAATGCCGGACGGTACCCTTACTGTCATTCTGCAAGGCTTGAAGCGTCTTGCTCTTGAGTCGGTAATCTCATTCGACCCTTATATTATAGCGAGGGTGACATACATTGATGATGTCATGCCTCCGGTTGAGGAAAACCAGCTCAAAATACTGATGGATTCTCTCAAGGAAAAGGCTGGGAACATAGTTAAATCCTCTTCTTTTGCTCCGAAGGAAGCTGTTACAGCCCTGAAGTCGATTGATAATTACCAGTTCCTGGTCAATTTTATCGCGACCACCATCGAAGTCGAAAACTTCTCTGAGAAAGTCGGTCTCCTTCAGTATTCTGACATGCAGGTCAGGGGGATGAAACTCCTTTCTGTCCTCGAGACCCAGGTCCAAATCCTCAGGATCAAGCAGGAAATCAACCAGAAGGTACGCAGTGACATTGACCAGCAGCAGAGGGAGTATTATCTCAACAATCAGCTCCGTACTATCCAGGAAGAGCTCGGAATGGACGAGTCCGAAGATTTCCAGAAATTCCGCGATGCCGCTGCAAAGAAAAAGTGGCCGGAGAACGTAAAGGCGATTTTCGAAAAGGAGATGAAGCGTCTTGAGAAGTACAATCCCAACTCTCCTGATTATAGCATCCAGTACAATTATATCCAGTTTATGCTGGACCTCCCTTGGGGAGAGATGTCAGAGGATAATCTGGATCTCCAGCATGCCCAGGAGGTCCTCGACAATGACCATTTCGGCCTCGAGACGGTCAAAGATAGGATTATAGAGTATCTCGCTGTCCTCAAACTGAAGGGCAACATGAAATCTCCAATACTCTGCCTCTACGGCCCTCCCGGAGTAGGCAAGACCAGCCTCGGAAAGTCCATCGCAAAGGCCCTCGGCAGAAAGTATGTGAGAATATCCCTTGGCGGCATGCATGACGAGGCGGAGATTCGCGGTCACCGCAAGACCTATGTAGGAGCTCTCCCCGGAAGGATTCTCAGCGGAATCCAGAGGGCGGGAACGAGCAATCCGGTGATAGTCCTCGATGAGATCGACAAACTCGCATCTGATTTCAAGGGCGATCCTTCATCGGCTCTTCTCGAGGCCTTGGATCCAGAGCAGAATTCGACGTTCCATGACAATTATCTCGATATAGATTATGATCTGTCGAATGTCCTTTTCCTTACTACGGCCAATGGCATCGGGACCATCCAACCTGCTCTCAAAGACAGGATGGAGATGATCAATGTGACGGGTTATCTTGCAGAGGAGAAGATGGAAATTGCGAAGAACTATCTGATTCCCAAGCAGATAAAGGAGCATGGGCTGAAAAAGGCTGATTTGAAGATAGACAAGGCGGCTCTCGCGGAGATAATCAATAGCTATACCCATGAGTCCGGGGTGCGCGGTCTCGAGAAGCAGATTGCGAAGATTGCGCGTGTCACTGCAAAGAAGATAGCTTTGGATGAGGAACGCCCTGCTTCCATCAAGAAGGAGAACTTGAAGGAGTATCTCGGACTTCCTGTCTCTTTCCATGATATGCAGAAGGGAAATGAAGCTCCCGGAGTGGTTACAGGACTGGCGTGGACTGAAATGGGAGGAGAGATTCTCTTTGTAGAGAGTTCTGTAAGTGCCGGTAAGGGTGTACTTTCTATGACCGGCAACCTTGGTGATGTGATGAAAGAGTCCGCCCAGATATCCTACCAGTATATCAAGGCGCACCCGGAACTTGCAAAGATGACCTCCGAGCAATTCGCCTCGAAGGATATCCATGTCCATGTCCCCGAAGGTGCAGTTCCTAAAGACGGTCCTTCCGCCGGTATCACTATGGTAAGTTCCATGGTTTCCGCCCTCAGGGGAGAAGCTCTTAAGAGCGGTATCGCCATGACCGGAGAAATGACCCTTCGCGGGCGTGTACTACCTGTCGGCGGAATAAAGGAGAAGATTCTCGCAGCCAAGAGGGCAGGGGTCCATACGATTATTATCAGCGAAGACAATAGAAAAGATATTGAGGACATTAAGGATATTTACGTAAAAGGTCTTAACTTTGTATATGTAAAGAATATATCCGACGTGATCCAAAATATCTTCTAAATGGAAGTTAAAATAGAACAGTCCTGGCACCAGGCGCTATCAAGTGAGTTCGAGAAGCCTTATTTCAAGGCTCTCTCGGACTTTCTGCATCGTGAGAAGGCCGCGGGGAAGGTTATTTATCCTCCCGGAAGCATGATTTTCAAGGCTTTCGAACTTACCCCGGTGGACTCTGTCAAGGTCGTGATACTGGGGCAGGATCCATATCACGGCCCCGGCCAGGCTATGGGCCTTTCTTTTTCCGTTCCTTCTAATGTCCCGGCCCCGCCGTCTCTTAAAAATATTTTCCGGGAGATTTCGGACGATCTGGGAATCAGGATGAGCGGGAATCCCAATCTGGAGCCATGGGCCAGGCAGGGAGTTCTTCTTCTGAACACATCGCTGACTGTGCAATCCGGCATGGCTAATTCTCATTCCAGAATCGGCTGGGGAGAGTTTACTGATGCGGTCATCAAGTATATTTCTGACAATTGCGAAGGTGTGGTGTTCCTTCTTTGGGGGCGTTTCGCTCAAAGCAAAAAATCACTTATCGACCAGTCGAAGCACCATGTACTCGAAGCGGCCCATCCTTCTCCTCTTGCCGGAGGAGCATTTTTCGGATGCCGCCATTTTTCAAAGACAAATAAGATTTTGGTAGAAGAGGGCAAGACGCCCATCAACTGGCAATTATGAAAAAGAAAGCATTATTTCCGGGATCTTTCGACCCCTTTACAGCAGGTCATCTGAATATTCTGAACAGGGCCCTAACCATGTTCGACGAAGTCGTCGTCGCCGTCGGTATCAATCAAGACAAGCGCGGGTTCTTCGATATGGACAAGAAACTCGATATCATCCATCAGGCAACTGCCGGGATGAAAGGCGTTTCCGTTATCCAGTATGACAATCTTACCATAGACACCTGTCGTGAACTGGGTATCCGCCACATAGTGAGGGGAGTCCGCAACATGATTGATTTCGAGACCGAAAGGTCCATAGCGGATGCCAACCGTCGCCTTGCTCCGGAGATTGAGACTATTATCATTCCGACAGCCCAGGAATTTGCCCACATCTCGTCTTCAGCAGTGCGCGATATCCTTAAGCACCATGGTGATTATTCAGCATTCATTCCGAAAGGAGTAAAATTGTGAAAAGGCTTCTCACATATCTCTGCGCCCTCTTTTTTGCCGTCTCGGCCTTCGCTCAAGGCGGCGAAGCCCTTTCTGCGAAACTGGGCGAGTACCTCGCCTCTTTGGAGAGAGAGACTTTGGAGGTCAAGGAGAAAGAATGTGATTTTCTTATCTCAACGTGTAAGGATTCGCTCATTCGCCAAGAAGTTGCACTTAGGATTTACGACCATTATATCGGCTCCAAGATTATGGGCGACGAGTCTGTCGCCATCTACATCTACGACAAGTGGTTCGCTCCCGGTAAGGTTTCTTTCAAGACTTCGCTGGATGGGATGAATGCAAAGATTTTTGCCGATTTCAACCGATCCTCCCTTATCGGAAAGCAGGCGCCGGAGATTGTCCTCAGAGATTTAAATGACGAGAAGATAAACCCACTGAAGGCATCAGAAGGTCGATGGAAGGTGTTTTTCTTTTATGACACTTCCTGTGCAACCTGTAAAATTGAGTCGGTTCTTTTGAAGAATCTCGTTCAGGAGAATAAATATCCGGTCGATTTCTATGCGATTTATACAGGGGATAACGAGGCTTCGTGGGCAAGATATCGGGCGACATCGCTCCCCACCGAAGGGGTAATCCATCTTTGGGATCCTTCGATGGAGTCCGACTTTCTTAGAAAATACGGCATCCTTCAGACTCCGGGGATGTTCCTGATTGGTCCTTCGGGCATCATCGAAGGAAGAAAACTTGATACTGCCGCTCTCCAAACCCTTTTGGACAGGGAGTTTGCTCCGAAAGAATATGAGTATGCCTCAGATGAGTCCAAGGCCCTTTTTGATGAGCTGTTCGAAGGGGGAATAAGCAGTCCGGAAGAAGTGGTCTCCGTTGCTGATTATTTTGCTTCTGAGACTCTTGAAAAGGGAGATTCACTTCTTTTCCGTCACGTCTCGGGGGATCTTCTCTACTATCTTTCTTCCCAAAAAGGCCATGCCTCCCGTAAGGGGACAAAGCTTTTCATCGAGAAGTATATTCTCCCTTTTGAGACAGACCCTGAGATCAGTAGTCTTGCAGGTTTGATGTATCAGCTTCTGTCAAAATGCCCTGAAGGGGAAGTCGTACCTTCACTTTCTCTTCATGGAGAGCTTCATCGGAAGCCATGCCTTTTCCGGAAAGGTACCAAAGCAGGGTCTTTCAAATTGGATAAGCTAGGCGGAAAAAAGTCATTTATAGTATTTTACACTTCCGGATGCGGATCTTGTGAGGAGATTCTTTCTTCAGTGGGAGGAGTAGTCTCTCAGCGCGGAGTCAATGTCCTTCTTGTCGATATGGATGAGCTTTTCTCGTCATATCCTCAAGAAGCGAAGGCTGCTCTTGATGCTTTTGATCTTTCTTCTCTTCCTTTCATTATATCTCTTGACGGAAAAGGTGCAGTTACCGACAAGTATTTGGATTCTTTGGAATAGGCTTTCCTGTATTCGGAAATTCGCTAATAATCATTATATTTGTGCCAATTATGGCAAGGAAAAAGAAAATTAAGGGAGTCGACCCGGCCTATCTGGAGAAACAGAAGGCTTCTCTTCTTCGAAAGAACCGTCAGGTTCTCTATCTCAACGACAAAGAAGTCAGTGCTATCGATGAATACTGCTCAGTGTTCAACGTATCTTCAAAGGCCTCTTTCCTACGTGAAGCCATAATGGAGAAGGTCCTTTCCGGGCTCGATCAAAACCATCCTACACTTTTTTGATTATTCCATCTTATGAAAGGAGTTTATATTTTATTGGCAGACGGCTTCGAGGATATGGAAGCCCTTTCGACTCGAGACGTTCTGAAAAGGGGCGGGGTTGATGTCGAAACCGTCTCTATAACTGAAGATTATACTGTCGAGTCTTCCCATGGAGTGACAGTCTTTGCCGACATGAATTTCGAGGAGTTCAAACAGATCTCCGATGAAGGTACCGGTCGAGAAGATGTCCTGATTTTCCCCGGAGGCATGCCTGGAACGAAGAATCTTGCCGATAATTTTGACCTCATGGAGATGATGAAGTTCCATTATGAGCAAGGAGGCACAGTGGCGGCTATATGCGCCGCTCCAGGGCTCGTCGCTTCGAAATTGCTATGGCTGGAGGGTAAGAAGTTTACCTGCTTCGAGGGATTCCAGGAGCCGATGATTGCAAAGGGTGCGGTCTATACTCCTGAGAGTGTCGTTGTCGACGGCCGTTTGATTACCGGTCGAGGCGCCGGCCATGCAGTAAACTTCGGCCTCCACATCCTTGAGTATCTCAAGGGAGAGGAGGCCGCGTCAAAGGTCAAGGGAGGGCTGATGCTCTAGTCTCTCCTACTTGTACTTGCAAAAGAGAAATAATACAGAAGCGTCGCCAGCGATCCGATCGCTGCGATGACATAGGTGTATGCCGCCCATTTGAGAGCATCCACAGCCATTGGCTTTGTCTCATAAGTCACTATACCTGAATTGTCCAGCCATTTGACCGCCCTTGCACTCGCATTTATTTCAACCGGGAGGGTGACGAAGCTGAAGAGAGTCGAGAGAGCAAACAATCCTACGCCAATCCAGATAAGGGAAGGGAAGACATTGATGAAGATCACTCCGGCAAGAAGCACCCATGAAACAATATTGGAGGAGAAACTGACGACCGGGACCAGGGCGGAACGAAGCTTCAGCGGGGCGTATCCGTCGGCGTGCTGAATTACATGACCGCACTCATGGGCGGCGACAGCTGCTGCCGCGACAGAGTTGCCGTAATAGACGTTTTTGCTGAGGTTGACAGTCTTTGTCTGAGGATTGTAATGGTCAGTCAGTGTCCCTTCGATCGAGACGATATTGACATCCCTGATTCCATGGGCCTCCAGCATCCTCTTGGCGATATCATGCCCTGTCATCCCTGCTGGAAGGGGAATCTCGGAGTACTTGGAGAATTTGCTTTTAAGCGTCTGCTGGATGATCATGCTGAGTACCATGACGATAATCATCAGAAGCCATATCATACTGGTAGACATAATCTTGAGTGTTTATCTGTTTACAAATTTAAATTAAATATGCGAAAATGTCATCCATAAATGTTAAATTTGCTGACAATTTGGTGGAAAGATGACAAGAGAGAATGAATTTTCACGTCTGGAGTTGAATCTCAAGAACTGTATAAGCAACTACAGGTATTTCCGTTCGCGGCTGGAACCTCGGACAAAACTCCTCGTTCTTGTCAAGGCTAATGCTTATGGGCATGGCGCTGTCGAATTCGCCGCCATGATGCAGCAAGCCGGAGCAGATTATCTTGCCGTAGCCTATCCTGTCGAGGGGATGGAGCTTCGTCTTGCCGGTATCAGCCTGCCAATCATAGTTCTTACTGCCGGGACAGACTTCTATGAAGAGATAATCTCATATCGTCTCGAACCTGGGGTTCCCAATCTTGTATCGCTTAAGATTCTATGCGGTATCCTGCGCTCCAAGGGGATAAAAGATTATCCTATCCATATCAAGCTCGATACCGGGATGCATCGCCTGGGATTCACTTCGGATGAGCTTCCTGAGCTTATGGAATATCTCAAGGGGGCCAAAGAGGTGAAGGTAAAGTCTATATATTCCCATCTTTGCGTTGCGGAAGATCCTCAGGAAGACAGATTTACGATGGGACAGCTGTCTCTTTTCGAAAAGAACAGTTCCTCGCTTATAGCTAGCCTTGGCTACAAACCTATGCGGCATATTCTCAACTCCGCAGGTATTGAGCGATTCCCGGACTACCAGTATGATATGGTTAGGCTTGGAATCGGAATATACGGCATCAGCGCTCTTCCGGGGGTAAAGCTTGCCCCTGTGGCCTCTCTGAAATGTAAGATTCTCCAGATCAAGACCTTGACATCTCCGGAGGAGACCATTGGATACGGCCGTTATGGGCATGTCGCTCCTACAGGGACTACGATTGCAACTATCCCTGTCGGATATGCCGACGGCATTGACAGGCATTTGGGAAGGGGTAACGCCTCTTTCTCTCTCAATGGTCACAGGGTGCCTACAATCGGTAATATTTGCATGGATATGTGCATGCTGGATATTACAGGAGTCGAAGCGTCAGTAGGAGATACAGTGACAATCTTTGGAGAGGATCCGACTGCTTCGGAACTCGCCGACATACTGGGGACAATACCTTATGAGATTATGACATCAATACCCCGGAGGATTGACAGGGTCGTAATAAGGTAGCGGAAGTTTGAAAAATCGCAAAAAGATAATATCTTTGCAGTCCGGAATTGAGGTATGGTGTAATGGTAGCACCAGGGATTTTGGTTCCCTTAGTAGAGGTTCGAATCCTCTTACCTCAACTACTTCCTTCCGTCAAGAAGGTGAATAAGAGCCCCGGTGACGAGTATCTGGGAGAGATAGAAAGTCGGCAGCATAAGAGAGTATCCGGTCTGGATCCCGACAAAATCATGCAGCGAAATCAGGAAATCCGAGAACAGTAGCGACGAAATGCCGCAGACTGTCAGTATTTTGGCCGTCCTGTCCATTTCGGGCCCGTAAGGCATTGCGGCGGCAGAGGAAACCGAAACGCATGAGACCAGGATATAGAGCATAACGGCTATTCTGATGCCGTTATTGGAAATGTTCGGGTAGAGGAGGAAGATGAAATATACGATGAAGACGACCGCAAGGATAGAGAGAAGCAGTTTGTTGATTTTTCCCTTCCGGAGAGTGAAGCAGATGTACCAGACGTGGGCGATGAAGTAGAGGGCTACTCCCGCTATGAAAATGATGGCCTCGTACTTTGGGTAGTTCGAGTCCAGATGGAGACAAAGGTCTCCGAAAATGGAGAAAAAGAATGCCAGAGGCACAAATAGATACTTCTTGCGGGCTTCTTTCGGGGCATTTTTGAAGATAAGGTAGAGGCACCAGCACATCAGGAACACAATGATTGAGGCTCTTGCGATGTAGATGCCTGTTATGGCGTAGATAACGTAGAGTATGACGGCCACAGCGAGAGGCCAGTAGCGTTTGAGGGTGTCCATGTCGTTTATCTTTTGTCCTTGAAAAATCCGGTTATAAGCTCAGCGCATTCTTCTGCGAGAACCCCAGCGGAGACTTGAGTTTTCGGATGAAGAAGAGAAGGGGAGAACAGTGAATAGCCCCTCTTTGGATCAATCGCTCCATATACTATCCTCCCTATCTGGGACCAGTTGAGGGCCCCGGCGCACATGGGACAAGGCTCGACTGTAACATATAACGTACAGTCGCTGAGGTATTTCCCTCCCATTGCCTCGGTCGCAGCCGTGATTGCTATCATCTCCGCATGGGCGGTGGCGTCATGGAGCCTTTCGGTCATATTGTGCCCCTTACCTATAATCCGGCCGCGGCAGATGACGACAGCGCCGATTGGAATCTCTCCCTCTTCGAGGGCCGCCTTGGCTTCGCGGAGTGCTTCCGCCATGTATTTGCTGTCTTCGTCCATGGATTCTAATCAAAAAGGCCGAGAATCTCAAGGCACATTTTTGTCTCGTGGAACGGGCTGTCTCCTTTGAAATCTATTGGAAGATCATTCCAAAGGGAGGATATGTGATCCCATGTATGAAGGGCTCTGTCGGCTCCTTCGGGGTCGAGAAGGTATTTCCACATCCTGAGATTGCCTACAACTGATTCAGAAAGGGAACGCCTGTTTTCTCCTTCTTCCAGGGTCCCGTCTTCAAGGCGGCAGGAGACCATTCCTCCATCGATTTTGTATCCTTCAAGGGATGCTTCAGCCAAATTTGTCGCTGCTGGCCTGATCTTGTTTATGAGGTCTATGTCCCTTACGGCTACAGCGCTTTCCATCAGGATTCCGGAAGCCTCAAGGCCAAGTGCGAATGGAACAACGTTAGAAACAAGACCGTCAGTTCCCATCATCTTGTCGCAAATCATCTCGTCCAGGGTAAAAATACTGTCTTTGAGACATTCCTCCGGCCAGATGCGATATAGATTTGAATAAGCTTCAAGAAGCAGGATATGTGATTCGGCGGTCTTCTCCGGCTCGTCTTCCCCTTGTTTTGGAAGAGACTTGAAATCTCTTGAGAGAGCCTCGATGTATCCACCATTCTCCTTGTCCAGGAAATTTTTTTCAAGTATACGGTAGATGTTTACGGCATTTTTCAATGCTTCCTCATCTTTCGCGACTCTGTAGAATTCGCTCAGACCCAGAATTGCTGCAGCTTGGGCTGAGAGTCTGGCCTTTGTCTCCGTTCTTTTGCCTTCCGAGTCAACTGCCCAATAGACACCGCCATACTTGTGGTCTACAAAGTGCTCGATGAAATAATCTTTCGCGTGAGAGGCGGCGATGAGGTATTCTCTTTTTCGAAGAGTCCTGTAAGCAGCTGAAAAAGACCAGATTATTCCGGCATTGACGAGAACGCCCCTGTCGGCTTTGTAATCCGGAGCCCCGGTAGATGTCGTCTTTCCGAAGTAGCCTCCGTGGGGGTCTTTTAACGATAGATAGAATGGCAGTATACTTTGCGTGAGGCGGGATTGGGCCTCCTTGATGAAAATCGTTGTCCTTGACATTATAATGTGGTTTTAGTCCGTGGGCTAATTTAAGCAAAAAAAAAGAGACCTCAAAGGGTCTCTTGGAAATTTCGTCCGGCGTCGGTACTACCAGCGGTCTTCGTCTGAAACGGTAAGTTTCTTGCGGCAGTGACGGCGGCGTGCGGCGAGGACGCGACGACCATTGGCCGAAGACATTCTCTCGCGGAATCCGTGCTTGTTGACGCGCTTGCGGCGTGAAGGTTGGAATGTTCTTTTCATGATATCTTATTTTTATATTTTTTCAGATAATGGGTTGCAAAGGTAATCTTTTTGAGTGAAACCTCAAAATATTTTTTAGAGAATCTCGCTTTTTTCGTATCTTTGAGCCTTATGAGCGGAAGACTTTTCCTGATAGACGGACATGCACTCATCTTCAAGATGTACTATGCATTCCTCCAAAGGCCCATGATTAATTCCAAAGGGGCCGATATGTCGATTCTATACGGTGTTACCAAGTATATCCTCGAGATGATTGAGAGGGAGAAACCTACCCATCTGGCTGTCTCCTTCGATCCTCCGGGAGGAACTTTCCGGAATGAACTCTATCCGGAGTATAAAGGTACCCGCCCTCCGACTCCGCAGCTTATAATCGATTCCCTGGAGCCGATGACCGAGATTATCAAGGCTATGAATATCCCGGTTGTAATGGTCCCCGGATTTGAGGCCGATGACGTTATCGGATCGATGTCGAAGCGTTTTGAGAGGGAAGGATTTGACGTCTATATGGTTACCCCCGACAAGGACTATGGACAGCTTATCTCTGACCATGTTTTCCAGTATAAGCCCGGGAAGGGTGGTGGCGAGTCAGAGATTATCGATGCCGCGGCCATTTGCTCCAAGTACAATATCCTGGACCCGATTCAGGTTATCGATATGCTGGCGATTTGCGGCGATACGGCTGATAACGTCCCCGGGGTTAAGGGAGTAGGAGAGGTCGGAGCCGGCAAACTTATCTCGAAGTACGGGTCGATAGAGAATATTTATGCCCATCTTGACGAGTTGCCGCCAAGGCAGAAGGCCATGTTCGAGGAGGCAAGGGATCATATTGGACTGAGTAAGGAGCTCGTAACTATAAAGACTGACATGGATCTTGACGTTTCCGCTGAGGACCTTGAGATCAACATGGACTTCAGCCCGTCACTTGCCGACCTTTTCGAAAAATATGAGTTCAATTCTCTCCTTCGTTTCCTTCCCCGTGTAAAGCGGGAAGCGGTAAAGGACGAGAGAGAGGAAGTGGTTGTAAAAGAAGTACTTCCAAAGGATTTTAACCCTTCTTCCAAGGTTGCTTTGATTCTCGACCCTGACGGGCCAGGGATATTCTCCGGCATCTCATCTGTCACTCTCGCCGCTGATGGTAACGTTGCCTCTTGCGGCTCCCCTCAGGATTTCAAGGCAATCCTTGAAGATCCTTCCATAATTAAATACGGGTATGACCTTAAACTCCAATCCAACCTCCTTGCCGCAGCGGGAATTACTCTTGGGGGAAGAAGGATGGACATAGAGCTGATGCACTATCTTATCAATCCTGAGAAGAGTCATAAGGTGGAAATCCTTGCAAAGAGCTATCTTGGAATGGATATCGAAGAGCCTTCGGAGGCGGTGTCGACTCTCTCTCTGTTCGATGAAGCGGACTCCGCTCCTAAACGCTCACGCGCCAAAGAAGCTGTCGCCATCCTTCTTCTTGGACAGAAGATAAGCGAGGAAGCCGGTCCTCTCATGGACTTATATGAGAAGATGGAAGAACCTCTTTCCAAGATACTCTCAAAGATGGAAAGGGATGGAGTGAAGGTCGATATGGGACAGATAGCATCTTTTGCCGAAGGACTCAGGGCAGAGATGGTAGAAAGGGAGAAACGTATACGGCAGATGACTGGCGAGCCGACCCTGAATGTATCTTCCCCAAAGCAGGTCGGCGATGTCCTCTTCGATAAGATGAAGCTCGACCCGAAGGCTAAAAAGAGTGCCAGGGGCCAGTATTCTACAGATGAAACAACTTTGCTGGAGATTGCCGACCGTCATCCGGTAGTCGATGAGATTCTCGAATTCAGAGCGGTCAAGAAGCTTCTTTCAACCTACATCGAGCCGTTCCCTACATTCGTCTCTCCGGTAGATGGCAGAGTACATACTACTTTCAATCAGGCGCTCACTGCGACAGGGAGGCTTTCCAGCTCTAATCCAAATCTCCAGAATATCCCGATAAGAACCGAGCGGGGCAAGGAAATCCGTAAAGCCTTTGTTCCAGGGACCCCGGACGGACTTGTAATGTCAGCCGACTATTCCCAGATCGAGCTGAGGATAATGGCCCATCTAAGCTGCGACGAGCACCTTATCAAGGCTTTCCGGGACGGGGTGGATGTCCATCAGGCAACGGCTGCTAAAATATTCGGAAAAGATCATTCCGAGGTTACCTCAGATGAGCGGAGAATTGCCAAGACGGCCAATTTCGGCATTATGTATGGGATTTCGTCCTTTGGCCTTGCCCAGAGGCTCCGTATCGGAAGGAAAGAGGCCAAGAAGCTGATAGACGATTATTTCGAGAGTTTCCCTGCGATCAACTCTTTCATCAAAGATACCATTGAATCCGCCAAGGAGAACGGCTATGTAGAGACTATTTTCGGCCGCCGCCGTTATCTTCCCGACATCAACTCTCATAATGCCACTGTACGTGCTCTTTCGGAGCGAAATGCAGTCAACGCACCGATTCAGGGGACAGCTGCCGATGTGATCAAACTCGCCATGATCAATGTGGACAGGGCGATGAAGGAAGCGGGAGTGAAGAGCAGGATGGTCCTTCAGATTCATGACGAACTTCTCTTCGATGTTGTAAAAGGCGAGGAGGATATTATGAAGGAGATTGTCGTACGGGAGATGGAAAGTGTAGTGAAGCTTTCCGTCCCGCTGACAGTTGAGTGCAATATAGGAAAGAATTGGTTGGAAGCGCATTGATGATTATGCAGTACGACTATAAAGATATGTCCGACAAGGACCTCGTTGAGAAGGCCAAACGAGGGGACCAGATCGCTTTCAGAGCGATCTACGGGAGGTATTTGGATTCGGTGAAAAACCGTGTTTCAGGCTACTTCAACTGGGTGGCCGATGTGGATGATGTGGTCTCGGTGACCTTCCAGAAATTCTTCTCAAAGCTCGACAGTTTTGATTCTTCAAGGGAGATAGGCCCCTGGCTCAATACTATTGCAATCAGAACTGCTCTCGACCACCTCGGCGTGATAAGACGGGAGGATGAGAAAAAGGAGCATATAAAAAACAAGGACGCCGAGATGAGCGACGAGGGAATTGATGTCATTGCCGAAGTCAATCCCGAGGATGAGATTATCAACCAGGAAGCCCATGACCGTTTGATGGCATATCTTGAGGAGCTCCCGTCTCTATACCGCGAAGTTATGCGGTTATATATGGTGGAAGAACTTGAATATGAGAAGATTGCAACGACTCTAGGGCTCGAGCTAAATACAGTTAAGACACGTATTCGCCGTGGCAAGGAAAAGCTTGCCGCCTTGATGCATATGGGAGAAATAAGCTAAGATGACAGGACCTGAATTCATATCGTTTCTAAAAGAATTCTTTCCCTTGCTGAGCCCTTCTCAGGAGGAGAAGTTCCTCATGATGGATTCCCTCTACAGGGATTGGAATTCGAAGATCAATGTAATTTCCAGGAAAGACATTGACAATCTTTACTCTCACCATATCCTCCACTCGCTCGCAATAGCAAGATACCTCCAGCTTTGCCCCGGGATGGAAGAAAAGTTCAGAAACTCTTCGGTGCTGGATCTTGGATGCGGCGGTGGTTTCCCCGGTATCCCTCTAGCCGTAATGTTCCCGGATGCTCATTTCACTCTTTGTGACTCAGTCGGGAAAAAGACAATCGTTGCCTCCGGAGTATCGGAAGCGCTTGGACTTGAGAACGTAGAGGTCGTCAATGCAAGGGCGGAATCCCTCGGACGGCAGTTTGATTTCGTGGTCTCGAGGGCGGTAGCTTCGCTTCAGGATTTCTACCCATGGATCAAAGGTCGCTACAAGCAGCATGTCCTCTATCTCAAGGGAGGTGATGTCAATGAGGAGATTGCCGAGATGATGGGCCGTTATAGGATGAAAAAAGGATCAGTTTCGACCTGGCCGGTAGACTCATGGCTCTCTGAAGAGTATTTCAAAGGAAAACTAATTGTCGATATCATATGAAAAAAGCTCCATTTATTCTTCTGGCGGTCCTGCTTATTGCAGGTTGTACTGCTAAGGTTTCTACTCCTCCATCCGATGGCGACCCTCTCGTAGAAGCTAAAGTAAATGAAGTACTTAGCGGAATGACCCTTGAAGAAAAGGTCGGTCAGATGGTGCAGCTGACTATAAGTGTTCTAGAGAATTCCTCGAGGGACGGTCTTGATCCTGCCAAGCTCGACGAGATTATTGGAAAATACAAGGTCGGTTCAATCCTGAATGTTATGGGTGACAAGGCCCATTCAAGAGCGGAGACAGCTGAAATGATCAAGGTCATTCAGAATAAATCCATGGAGGAAATAGGCATTCCATGTATCTACGGCCTGGATATGATCCATGGGGCGACCTATCTCTCGGACGGCACATTCTTCCCTCAGGAGATAAATCTTGCGGCTACTTTCAATCGCTCTTACGCCTCCGCTATGGGCGAGGCTATTGCTTATGAATCCAGGGCGGCTATGGTCCCTTGGGTTTTCTCTCCGGTGATGGATCTTGGCCGGGATCCTCGCTGGCCGCGCCATTGGGAGAGCTGGGGCGAGGATCCCTTCCTCTCTTCGGAAATGGCTGTCGCTGAGATGAATGCCATTCAGGGAGAGGACCGCGACCACGTCGATCTTGAGCATGCCGCAGTCAGTATCAAGCACTACATGGCGTATGGAGTACCTCTTTCTGGAAAAGACCGTACACCTGCTTATGTTCCCGAGAATGACTTGAGAGAGAAGTACTTCCGTCCTTTCAAAGAGTGCTTCGAGGCAGGGGCGCTTACTGCTATGGTGAATTCGGCTTCAATCAATGGAGTTCCGACTCATGCCAATGAGGAGCTCCTTACGGGATGGGTCAAAAAGGATCTCGGTTGGGACGGAATGTTCGTTACTGACTGGGCAGATATTGACAATCTCTTTGCTCGGGACCATGTCGCAGCCGACAAGAAGGATGCCCTTCGGATTGGGATAAATGCAGGTATTGACATGATTATGGACCCTTATGATACGAAGTGCTGCGAAGATATCAAGGCTCTTGTCGAGGAGGGAAAGATTCCTATGTCCCGCATTGATGATGCTGTGAGAAGGATTCTTCGCTTAAAGGTCAGATTGGGCCTTTTCGACAATCCTACCTGGAAGCCGTCTCTCGAGCGATTTGGTTCTGAAGAATTCCGAAAGGCGTCTTATGAGGCGGCTCTCGAATCGGAAGTTCTTCTTAAGAATGAAGGTGGAATCCTTCCTATCGGGGAAGGAAAAAAGATCCTTGTAACAGGTCCGAATGCTAATTCTCTTCGTGCCCAGAACGGTGGCTGGTCATATACCTGGCAGGGGAGTGCGGATGATTTCGCCCCTGAATACAATACCTTCTACGAGGCCCTCAGGGAGCGTTTCGGAATAGGAAAAGTCTTCCTGATGGAAGGAGTCAAATACACCGGCCCGTCATGGCAGGACGAGGATGACTCTGAAATCTCCAGAGCGGTTACTGCTGCTGGATTTGTAGATATTATCATTGCCTGCGTAGGGGAGAACTCTTACTGCGAGAGCCCCGGCAATATGGACGATCTGAATCTTTCCTCAAAGCAGAAGGCCCTTGTAAAGGCTCTTGCAGCTACCGGGAAGCCTATTGTCCTGGTCCTTAATGAGGGACGTCCCCGTATTATCGGGGACATTGAGCCTCTTGCCTCGGCCGTTGTCGATGTAATGCTCCCGAGCAATTATGGGGGAGATGCCCTTGCCGCCCTCCTTTCGGGGGATGAGAATTTCAGCGGACGCCTTCCGTTTACATACTCAAAGCATGTTCACGCCCTTCATACATATGATTACAAGGTCTCCGAGCACAGGGAGATGATGGAAGGTATGTACAATTATGATGCGGTTATGGATGTCCAGTGGCCTTTCGGACATGGCCTGAGCTACTCTACATTCAAGTATTCCGACCTCAAAGTCCTTTCCGGCTCTGAATTTAAAGCAGGTGACGAGCTCCGTTTCTCCGTGACCGTCCGTAATACAAGCGCCCGCCCTGGTAAGGAAGCTGTCCTTCTCTATTCGAGCGATCTTGTAGCTTCAATAATCCCCGATGTCAAGCGCCTGAGGGCTTTCGAAAAAATATCTCTTGATTTCGGAGAGACCAAGACAGTTGAATTCACCGTCCCTGCTTCCGAGCTCGCTTTTGTCGGCTCTGATGGCCGCTGGCGCCTTGAGGAGGGCGATTTCCGCATCTCCTGCGGCGTACTCTCTGTCCCTATACATTGTACAGAGACCAAAGTCTGGGATACTCCGAATATCAAATAGAGGAACCCCTATTCCTCCGGAAGGAACATGGGATCCCATGCGGGAAGGAGGGTAGGCTTCTGATCCATCAGAGAAAGGATGTCGGCGGGTACATATTTCTTCTCTACAACGAGGCGGAACATGTACTCGTCGAACCATTCGTCGGTCATGATGAGATCGCCGTTGTAGCCGCTAGTCGGCCCCCAGCTATTTTCCACCATCCATTTTACAGGTTTTCCATCCTTCAGGTCAACAGCAATCAAGGTCATGGCGTGGGAAGAGCCACTGGCATGGGTCTGAACTCTTTCCTTCTTGTCCATACCGAATTCTACCCCCATCAGATCGGCGTAGTTGAAGTTGTTGACATCGAGAACACCGTTTGAGCGGTTGAAGAATTTGCCGACGTCGCATGAGAAGTACATTGCTGTGTCGTCCTTGATGGAAGCAATGGCCATTTCCTTTATCCTGTCGATGGGAAGGTTGAGGTATACCCAGTTGTCTCCATCGTAAACATGGCGGTCATACTGGATTTCATAAGTCTTGAAATATTCGCGGCATGGATCGTTCATCACCATTATGTAACCGCCCTCGAGGTCAGCGCCTACGAATTCGTCGTAGAAGGACTTTGGAGTATATGTCTTGGTGCTGACGAATTCGCCTTTGGAGTTGTATCTGGTCCATTCAAACTCTGTCGGAGGAACTCCGAGGCAAAGAGCGAGGATGTGGTATATCTCCTTCAACTGCTCGATTTTCATCTTTTCAAGGTTCTCCAGAGCTGCAGCATCCTTTCTTTCCATCTTGAGATTTCCTTTCTGGTATCTCTTCCCATCCGGAATGGTCATGGCCTTTTTATATGCCTGACGCAGCCTGAGGCCATCCTCCCGGAGTTTGGTGGCAATCTGTGTCCTCATCTGGGCGGTATTGTTGGCACAGAATGTCTCGGGCATTACCTCTGAAGGGACGACGCCGTATTTTGTGATCAGATTGGAAACCCCGGTGAACTGGCCGCCGTCTCCGATGGGGTTGGAGAACAGCCAGTCAACTTCGCGGTCGTCATCAGGGAGCTTCCTTGTGTCTATGATGCCCTGAAGGAAAAGATTCGCTTTCTCGAGCTGGTCATAGAAGAAGACATAATTCTGGGAGAAAGTGAAGGAGCCGAGGTCATGCTGTGTTATCATCTTTGCCCTGAGGACATTAAGCCCCGTGAACAGCCAGCAGCGCCCTGAGGATTTTTGGTCGGTATGGCCCTTGGTCTTTACCCTGTCAGAGAAGTGGGTATCGATCATTGCAGCGTTTTCGCTATTGATCGCAAGGGTATTGATCGGGGTGGTGGCCAGAGCGTTCTTTATTGCCTTGTCAGCCCCGGTCCCTTCGTATCCTTTGGATATTTCAGCGAGCATATCGGAGGAAATCCCTCCATTATTCTGAGCGGAAACAATTGCTGCAGAGAAGATTGAAGCAGCGATGACAATTATCCTTTTCATTTTTTAATTATTGGTTTTCAGTTTTCTTGAGTGTCGGCAGAAGAGCGATTAAATATCCGACACCGGCTACTCCGGCTACCGTCCAAAGTATGTCAGTAAGTTTTAGGACAATCGGATAAGATGTGACCACGTAGTTGCCCGGCATCTTGATGAATCCGAACTTCTGCTGGAGAAGGGCGAAAGCAACGCCGATGAGAAGTCCTATTGCGAGCCCGAGCAGAGAAATCATCCATCCTTCCATCACAAAAATCCTTCTGACAAGAGAGTCTGTTGCCCCCAGGCTCTTCAGAGTTGATATATCATCCTTCTTCTCTATAACAAGCATTGTCAGAGAAGCAAAGATATTGAAGGCGATAATGATGATAATGAAAATCAGGATCATATAGATCGCGAGCTTTTCGTATCTCATCATCTTGAAGAGATTCTCATTCTGCTCATAGCGGTTAAGGACCTTGAAATCAGGCCCGAGTCTCTCTTTGAGTCCGTCTGCGACCTTTTGTACGCTTGCTCCATCCGCAGTTCTGATTTCCACGGCGGAGACTTCGTTCTCATAATGAAGAAGTTCCCTCATCGTCTCGATGGGAACGATAATGAGTTCATTGTCGAGAGTGGCGTTGATGGAGAAAAGACCGGATGGCCTGACGTCTACTTCTGAGAGGGAATTCATCGGATTCGAAAGGGAAACTTTCGCATCCCGAACCGGATAGTATATCTCTATCGGGGAGAGAAATCTCGGAGAGATGCCGAGATTATACGCGAGTCCCATCCCTACGACAGCCTTCTTTAGATCCCCGAAACGTAGAATGAATTCGCCGTCTTTAATGTGGTTTTTAAGAGGCGATTCCTCCTCATAGACATTATCTACTCCTTTCGCTTTTGCGAGCGCCTGCTTCCCGTCGTATGAGATAAAAACTTGCTCTTCAAGTACTTCTGACATATTGAGAACATCGTCGTTCTCATATGCCCATTCGAATGCCTCTCCCTTCGGGACAAAGACCTTCCCCTTGGTAGGGGAGACGAGAATGTCTGGAGCGACCTCTGAGAGGGAGTCGGAGACAAGCCGGTTGAAGCCGTTGAAGACGGAGAGAATAATAATGAGCGCAGCCGTTCCTATCGCCATTCCGGCGACGCAGATTCCCGAAATTATGTTTATCACACTATGCGAGCTGCGGGAAAAGAGGTAGCGCCGTGCGAACAGGAGCGGCAGGGACATTTATTTCTTGAGGAGCTCTTCGATATGCTCAGCGTAGTCAAGGGATGTATCGAGATAGAATACGAGGTCTGGGACGATTCTTAACTGGCGTCCGACCTGGCGTCCGAGCTCTCCCCGGTATGACTTGAGGTTCTGCTGTAGGGTGTCCATTACAGACTCCTGCTTCTCGGAAGGGAAGATACTTACATAAACCTTCGCGACAGAGAGGTCGGGGCTTACCCTGACTTCGCTGACAGTCACCATGGCCCCGCCAAAGGCGGCCATGCCTTTGCTCCTGATGATCTCCGCTAGGTCCTTCTGAATCTCACGTCCTACCTTGAGTTGTCTGGTTGATGCCGGTTTTTCCATTATATTATGTTGATAATGAAGTAGTTCTTCTTTCCTTTCTGGGCGAGGATGTACTTTCCGTCGATGATGTCGGCCTCGGTAATCTCTCCGGAAGGATCTGTGAATTTATCCTTGTTGATGCTGACTCCACCTCCCTGGATCATCTTGCGGGCCTCTCCCTTCGAAGGGAAGACGCTTGTCTTGACGGCAAGGAAATCCTGGATGCCGCAGGGGAGCTCCGCCTTAGGGACATCGAATGTCGGAACCCCGCTGAAAACGGCTAGGAATGTCTTTTCGTCGAGTTTTCTGAGGGCTTCTGAAGTTGAGTTGCCAAAGAGCATCTGCGATGCCTCAAGTGCGTTCTCGTACTCTTTTTCTCCGTGGCACATGATGGTTACCTCGCGGGCGAGAACCTTTTGAAGCTTTCTCTGGCCGGGATCCTGGCGGTGCTCTTCAATAAGCGATTCGATAGTCTCGCGGTCCAACATGGTGAATATCTTGATGTAGCTTTCAGCGTCATTGTCGGCCACATTGAGCCAGAACTGGTAGAACTCGTAAGGCGATGTCTTTTCCGCGTCGAGCCAGATGTTGCCCTTCTCGGTCTTGCCGAATTTAGTGCCGTCGGCCTTGCGGATAAGGGGACATGTGAGAGCGAAAGCTTCTCCGCCGTCCATCCTTCGGATGAGTTCGGTGCCGGTGGTGATATTGCCCCACTGGTCGCTGCCGCCGAGCTGAAGGATGCATCCCTTGTTCTTCCAGAGCCAGTAGAAATCATAACCCTGCATCAACTGGTAGCTGAATTCGGTGAATGACATGCCCTCGGAAGAGTCCCTCGACAGACGTTTCTTGACCGAATCCTTCGCCATCATGTAGTTGACGGTAATGTGCTTGCCGATGTCGCGGATGAAGCCTATGAAGCTATAGTCCTTCATCCAGTCATAGTTGTTGACAAGCTCGGCCTTGTTGGGCGCATCGCTCTCAAAGTCGAGGAAACGGCTAAGCTGAGCCTTGATGCAAGCAACATTGTGGTTCAGTGTCTCCTCGTCGAGAAGGTTCCTCTCGGCAGATTTCATCGAGGGGTCGCCAATCATTCCCGTCGCGCCTCCGACGAGGGCGATTGGCTTGTGGCCGCACCTCTGGAAGTGCTTGAGAATCATGACACTTACAAGGTGGCCTATATGGAGTGAGTCGGCCGTCGGGTCAATGCCAACATAGGCAGACTGAGGGCCTTCCATGAGTTTTTCTTCGGTTCCGGGCATGATATCCTGGATCATGCCTCTCCATTTGAGTTCTTCAACAAAATTCTTCATCGATTGAAAATTCTTAATCCTGCAAATTTACGGAAAATATTCTATATAAATCTTTAATTATTGTTTTCTTGAGTTTTTTTCCGATATTGCAAAGAATATATTTAAATTATGAAGAAGATTGTTCTCTTTTCTATACTGCTTCTTGCCAGCGTCTTGGCGGGAGCACAGGATTATTCTTCCTGCTATGATGGACTAGAAGTTCCGATGAAGCAGGTAAGTCCGGTTCAAATCGCAGATTACTCCGTCTCACTGACTGATTTCGGTGGGCTCGGGGATGGAATTACGCTGAATACAGAGGCCTTTCAAAAGGCGATTTCCGCTCTTCGGAAGCAGGGAGGCGGTTGGCTCTATGTCCCTGCGGGAGTATATATGACCGGCCCTATTTCCCTCAAAAGCGGAATTGGCCTTCGACTTGACCGGAATGCCATTATTATGGCAACGGAAGACAAGGCCGCCTTCGTTAAAGTAGAGGACGGAAAGCCTGTCTCCGGCCGCGTCCGTCCTCTTATCAGTGCATCTAAGTGTGAGAATGTCGCTATTACAGGAGAGGGTATTATTGACGGCAATGGTGCCCAGTGGAGGCCAGTCAAAAGGAGTAAGACCAGCGATGCAGAGTGGTCAGAATTCAATTATATGGGCGGAAAGGTGAACGAAGATGGCTCTCTCTGGTATGCTTATGACCTGAAGGGCCGCGAAAACATCGCTGATGATCCGGAGAAGCAGGAGAGCATGCGGGCCGACGCCGTCCAGTTCAATGACTGCCAAAATGTCCTCGTAGAGGGGGTTACAATCCAGAATTCACCTCGTTTCCATCTCCATCCGACTCGCTGCGAGAATCTTATCATCGACGAGGTGACGGTCCGCTGCCCGTGGAATGCTCAGAACGGGGATGCGATTGACCTTAGCAACTGCAGGGTCTGTCTTGTTACCCGCTGCACAGTCGATGCCGGCGATGATGGAATCTGCATGAAAGGCGGAACCGGCCCTTCCGGAGTAAAGTACGGCCCTTGTGAAGATATCCTGATTCAAGACAATACTGTTTTTCATGCCCACGGCGGGTTCGTAATCGGCTCCGATGTCAGCGGGGGAATGAAGAATATAGTGGTCCGTCGCTGCCGCTTTTCCGGCACCGATGTCGGTCTTCGTTTCAAGAGCGGAATCGGTAGGGGAGGCCCCACCGAAGGAATCCGTATCAGTGATATCGTGATGACTGATATCAAGGACGAGGCAATAATCTTCGAATGCACTTATATCGATAAAAAGTACAACTATAAGGAGTCCGATTCCGGAAAACCTGTTGCTGTCGAGTTTGCTCCTGATTTCAAGGATATAAAGATTTCGAGAGTCGTCTGCCACAATGCAAAGACGGCGATAAGGAGCGTTGGCGTCGAGGGACTCAGGTGCGTAAGCGATATAAGTATCGAAGACAGCAGCTTCTATTATACCAAAGCTGACTTTGATATAGATACCTTCAGCTCACTGGACATCTCCGGTTGCTCCTTCATTAGAGCCTGGTAGGTTTGCTATTCTCATGGGAATCGAGTATATTTGCAGACTGGAAACATCTAAAATCTAAGATATCAAATGAGAAAGAAAATTGTCGCTGGCAACTGGAAAATGAATACCACCGTTGCCGAGGGCGTAGAGCTCGCAAAGGCTGTTGCAGCCAAGTCTGTTGAGGTTCCTGCAGGAGTTGATCTCGTTGTTGCTCCTCCTTTCACCCATCTCGTATGTGTAGCTGATGCCCTCAAGGGATCGAAGGTTGCACTTTCCGCGCAGAACTGCGCAGATCATGAGAAAGGTGCCTACACAGGAGAGGTTGCTGTCAATATGCTGACCTCCGTAGGTTGCGAGTACACTATCCTTGGTCACTCAGAGCGTCGCCAGTACTATGGTGAGACCGATGAGAAGCTTGTTGTAAAGACCAAGCTCGCTCTTGAGGCAGGTATCAAGGTTATCCTCTGTGTCGGTGAGAATCTCGACGAGAGAGAGGCTGGAAAGCATTTCGAGGTTGTCAAGAATCAGACCGAGGCTGTCCTTTACACCCTTACCGCTGAGCAGCTCAAGAGCATCGTAGTAGCTTACGAGCCCGTTTGGGCCATCGGTACCGGCAAGACCGCAACCGCAGCTCAGGCAGAAGAAATTCACGCATGCATCCGCAAGGTCATCGCCGCTAAATTCGGCGAGGAGGCTGCTGAGGAAGTTACTATCCTCTACGGCGGCAGTTGCAAGCCTTCAAATGCGAAGGAACTCTTTGCTGAGAAGGACATCGACGGCGGACTCATCGGTGGTGCCGCTCTTAAAGCTGACGATTTCATCCAGATCGCCCTCAGCTTCTAAGCATCTGACACATTAGTATTTGAAGAGACCGACAAACATGTCGGTCTCTTTTGGTTTTACAGGCGGTGGAGGATGGCGGCGATTCCTTCCTTTCGGGACCAGAGCCAGACGGTACCGTCGGAGGAGGATTTCTCGACATTGAAATTAATCCCGGTCTTTTTCTGGATGCTGCTGTTCTGGGTCCATTCGAGGGTGGCGGTCACGCTCTGACCTTCGCGGGAAGGGATGTCGGAGCATGTTACTATGAAATACTCGCTCATGTCGTCATTTCCCATCCTGAACTGCTTTTTCGAGGCATTGTATCCAAGCTGACAGCTGGCCGCATCGAAAGAATGAACGAGTTTGCCCTTGATTTTGAGGCAAACTGTCTCTTGCTCGAGAAGAGCGCTTTCCATGTGTTTGTCGCCACTGCAGGAAACAAGGAGTAAAAGAGACGATATTATAATGATGAGTTTTTTCATTTCACTATGATTTCTTTAACTATCACATCCTTGCTTCCGTCGCTGTAGATGACTTCAGCTCTTACCGTACCTGACTTCTTGAGATGGTAGTATCCGTCGTCAGACGGGGCGATTTCACTATCATTGAAGTACCATTGAACACCTTCTGCGTCGGTTGCATTGCAGACTCTCAGGGGAATCTCCGTTCCCTTGGCAAAGGACCCGTCAGAGCCCCTTTCGGCGCCGCTGAGAATGATATAAGGATATGTCCCGGAGTAGCTTGACTTTGTAGTGAACTTGCATTTATCGTTGACAGTGCCTGGGATGCCGGATGCCTTAAAATAGATCTTAGCAGAATATGCGGTCCTCGGGGAGAGGCCGTCGATAACGAAGGCGTATTTGCCTTCCTCATAAGGAGGGACTACATACTCTTTTTCTTCGGAAGAATCGAGAGAGAATGAGATATATCCGTTCCCTGCGTAAGAGGGATCCGAAGCGCTCCATCTTATTATCGCTGCGTCTTGAAAGATATCCTGAGAGTCAATAATCGCATCGGGAGCTTTGTCGACAACTCCTCCAATAGCAGTAAAGACAATATTGTCGCCGCTTTTTCGAATGCCGGTAAGGGCCATGCTGCTCTCCTCTCCGCTCCAGAATACAAAAGCCGGGTCGGTAGAAGGGGAGAATGTGGTGTGGCCGGTCTGAGGCCAGAATACTTGATTGGGAACGCCTGCAGAAGGATTTGACTCAATAAGGTCGGCGCATTGGTGGTCGGGCCTTGCATTTACCTCATTGTATACGAACCACCTGTCGTATGCGGAGATATCACCGTATTTGTCCGAGATTCCTGCCGACCTGTCAGATTTATCTATGTGGTAGATAATGAGGCCGCTCCCTCCGATATACCGGTCCCATTTTTCTGATGAACGGCATTCCAGAAGGAAATACTCCTTCTCGTTATCTGTAGGGATAATATAGAACTTGCCATTCTTATGGATTGGCTCGAGGGTATGCGGCCCTGGTGTGAGAATGACAGGTTCGCTCATTCCGAGCTCGTATCGGTCGACTGCGTTGTAGTAGGGAGGACAATAGCCGTCGTTATTATAGTTCCCGCTGTCCATGAGGCTGATCGAGCCCCATAGGCCGTCAGACTGGCCTCCGCTCCCTTCATAATCGGTATCGTAGTAGTCAGGAAGGCCGAAGGTATGGGAATATTCATGGCAGAAGGTGCCGATTGAGGCCATTGTATATTTCCCGCCTTGGTAGAGGCGCATCAACTCCGCCGTGCAAGCGTAGGAATCGATTCTTTTGTCGTCCAGAACGAGTTTGATGCCGTCTCCGGAGAGATAATAAGCATGGGACCATATGCAGTCTGCATTGGCATCGGGATCGTCGGCTTCATCCTTTCCTGCGAAGAACACGAATACATTGTCGACATATCCGTCACCGTCATCATCGAAGACAGAAAAATCAATCTCGGCATCGGCGGCCTGGCATGCTTCCTTAATCATGAGAGCGGCATTCTGATCTTCATCATCGCTGTTGTTCGTCCCGTAGAAGGCTTCCTTTTCAGGGAGGGTCACGATGTTGCTTACAGTGAATTTGAAGTCATATTCTCCGCCGAACTGGTCATTGAAATAAGCAACTGCGGAGTTGTCTGTGTCGCCATTTAGTAGTCTGACGAAATCATCCTTCGTGTAGGTGAACTTGACATCGGAAAACTCTGCGAGGATAACAAGGCCATGTCTTTCCATGGATCCGGCTTTTGTACTGACGGGGTGGGAGGCTCTGATTCTCTTTTCAAGATTGGGCCTACCATCCCAGCGGAGTCTGTATCTTTTCTGGTCTGCCCTTCTGCCGAGGATATGATAGGGAATGTATCGGCTATCAGATAAAATATTCGCAGGCACAGCGTCACCCACTCTGAAGGAGGTGCATACTTTCTTCCCTTCGCCGTCATAGACAGCATAATAGTAATAGCCGTCTTCCGCTTTCTTAATGGACGCACCGTCTTCCGTTGTCATGATACGCATGAAAGCATCGCCCTTTACGCGAGCGGTGAAAGAATATCCGTCAGGCTGGGTGATAGTTATTGAACCCCTTCTTGTCGGAACGGCTCCAAGGGATAAGGCTATAAATATAGTAATAAGAGTCAGTTTGATTCTCATTCGCTTGGTTCTAGTACAAAATCTCTCTGCAACTGCAAAGAAACGGTTTTTTATTCTTTTCTCCAAATTTGATGCCTGCCTGGATTTCTTTTGGTAGGTGATTGTGACATTCGTGTTGGTGACAGTCGCTTCCTGTACACCCTGATCCTTTCCTGGGGTATGGTCGGCATTTCAGGTCACTTCTCGTACACCATGGCGCCCTTCCGGTGCACGACCGGCTTATCAAGCTATTCTCTAGGGAGAATAATCATTTTGCAAATAAAAACGGGGGCGATAAGCCAATGATTCGCCCCGAAATGCGTTTTGGTGAGCAACTTGGGGCGTGGAGGCGTGTTTCCGTCCCCGAAATCATCATCTCCCGGATATTACGGAATAATATCAACCTGCCGTACTACGAAACGCCCTTCCAGGGAGATGGGGCTCAGAAAACATGCCTCCTGCGCCTGCCATGTATCTTATTGCATATCAGTGATATATGACTTTTTCCCTAAGGCCGTGGAGGTAGGGAAAATGCTGGAAGCAATTGAGTGTTAGCCCTTGTGGAATTTCAGGTGCTGAGGGAGAGCGGAGGCTATTAACCAAGAAGCCGGCCCGATGCGAGACGGAACCGACTTCTAGACGTGTACTAAAACCTAAACCTGACTTATAGATGCAGGGATTATAAGAAACGTTGCAGAAAAAATCAAAAAAGTTGAAAAATTTTTGAGGGATAAAAAAAAGCGGCTGCTTTTGGCAGTCGCGGGAAATCTTTTGGTGTCACAAATTACTTTGCAGCCTCAACGGAAACCTTGCGGAATTCCTTAAGATCTTTCATGAGACCGAGAGCGGCCTTGCGTGCGCGAGCGCCAGCTGCTTTATTGCCTTTTACCAACTGTGCCTCTGCGTTCTTTGCGTACTCAGCATACTCGGCTGCGATTTTCTCAACAAGCTCTTTCATGATTTTAAATTAGTTTATTATTGTTCATTAAACATTAGTTTTCAAAACTTTGTGCAAGTTATGGATTATTATCTAATAAAACAAATAATTTTTCCAAAAAATCACTTAGTTACTTCATTTTCAGAGGTTTTTCCCTTATCATGACGCGTATTTATAGCATTCATTGCTCGCTGAGGGCCGACGGTGGAATAAGCTTTAATTCCTTCTATGACACGTTCGATTATCGAAGGCATTTCGGCCAATTCTTCTTCTGAAAGTTCTCCAAGGACATAGTCGATTTGACCGCCTCTGCTGAAATCATTTCCGATACCGACTCTTATACGGCAGTATCTGTCTGTCTCCAGCATATCCTCTATGCTCCATAGTCCGTTGTGCCCGCCGGAGCTGCCGCCGAGTTTCATTCTTGTGGTCCCGAAAGGGAGATTCAAGTCGTCGCAGACGACGATAAGATTCTCAAGAGGAATTCCCATCTTTTTTACCCAGTAATCGACAGCGTTGCCGCTGAGGTTCATATAGGTGGAGGGCTTCAAAAGAGTAAAATTCCTGCCTTTGAAGGAGACCTTGGCGATACTTCCGTATCTCTTGGTTGAAAAAACAGCATTGGATGCCTGAGCCCAGGCATCCAATACCATAAATCCAATGTTGTGACGGGTGCGGGAATACTCCGAACCGATATTGCCGAGTCCTGCTACGAGATACTCCATAGCCCGTCGAAGGTTAGATTACTCTGCAGCTTCAGCAGCAGCCTGCTGTGCAGCACGGGTAGCGTTGACGCGGCAGATAATCGTAGTCTTCGGGGAAATGATAGAGATTCCGTCATAGTTGAGATCGCCGGCGGTGATTCTCTTCTCAAGTCCGAGGGGAGTAACATCGATATCGAGCTGGTCGGGAAGGTTCTCCATGAGAGCGCTGACGCGAAGTTTGCGGCAAAGCTGAACGAACTTACCACCGGCCTGAACTCCCTTAGGATGACCGAAGATATTGAGGGGAACTTCGATGGCGATAGGCTTCTTCTCGTCAACAGCGAGGAAGTCTACGTGGAGGCACTCGTCGGAAACCGGATGGAACTGAAGCTCGTGGAGGACGGCCATATAGGTCTTTCCACCGAGATTGAGGTCGATGATGTAGGATGCGGGAGTGTCGGTAACCATCTTGAGGTCCTTGGCTTTTACTGTGAAGAGGACGTTGTCCATGCCGAGGCCATAAAGGTTGCAGGGAACGAGACCCTGTTTGCGGAAGGCCTTGATGACGGCCTTGTTACCCTTCTGACGGATCTCTCCGTCAAGCTGGAAATGTTTCATTGTAGTTAAATTTAAAATGTGTTACTCAGTCCGGAACTGACCGGACCCCATTGCACCAAAAGCAAACGCTTTTATTTTGGGACCGCAAAGATAGAAAACTTTTTCCAAAAAGTAATTAATTCTGAGAGAAAAAGCCTTAGTTTTTTCTTGGATGATGGTCGAGAATTGCTTTCTGCCACGCAGAAGTTTCTACATGGGTATAGATTTCCGTAGTCAGGATGCTTTCGTGACCAAGCATTTCCTGGACAATCCTGAGGTCTGCTCCGTTTTCTATAAGATGGGTCGCGAATGAATGACGGAATGTATGGGGGGATATTTCTTTCTGGATACCGGCCGCCATCGCCTGGTTTTTGACAAGGTTGAAAATGGAGACTCGACTCAGCGGCTTACCGAGTTTTGAGAGAAAAAGGTAATCCTCATATTCTGGTGAGGCTGGAATCGCCCTTGTGCCCCCTTCCAGGTAGTTTTTTATGCAATCTGCCGCCACTTCTCCGAGCGGCACCAGCCTCTCCTTGTCACCTTTTCCGACGATGCTCACGAATCCTTCTTCCAGCCATACCTTCGAAATCAGAAGACCGGCGGCTTCAGAGACCCGGAGGCCGCATCCGTATAAGACTTCAAGAATGGCCCTGTCTCTAGGACCTGTAGGGCTCTTGAGATCGACGGAGTCTAGGATTGCTTCAACTTCCTCTATGGAGAGAACTGAGGGGAGATACCGGCCCAGTTTCGGAGAGTCAATCTTGTCGCATGGATTATCTTTTCTCTCCCCTTCGAGAACGGACCATTTGAAGAATGATTTAAGGGCGCTGATAAGCCTTGCCTGTGATCTTCCTGAGATTCCTTTTTTATTCACGGAGGCGAGATATCCGGTTATATCATCAGACGAAATCTCAGCGATACTCTTTTCCTCGAAAGAGGAAAGGAACTTCCCGATATCGGAAGAATAGGATGCCACCGTATTGGGTGACATCCCTCTTTCCAATTTCATGTAGTAGGTATAGTCCTTGAGTATCCTTTTACAATCCATCAACTATAAAGTTCCGTATTTCTTGCCATACTCGAGCATCTGTCCGAGATAGTCGTCTGTGTAGACAACTTTGTAGTCTACAGTCTTTCCACCCTTGACGACGGGAACAATCTCCGGATTGATGAATCCGCCGTAGGGCTTAAGATTAAGGGCTTCATAGCGGGCTTTGACCTCTTTGTGGAGCTCAGGGTCAATGTGGACTGCATAAGTCTCGATCAGGTTCTTACCTGCCTTGTAGTCGCCCTCTGATTTGATTCTTTGGATTTCTGCAAGCAGCTCGGCGAAAAGACCGCGAAGCTTGACATAATCATTGACAACGAAATAAGTCTTTCCGTCTTTAACTTTTTTCTCGATTACATTGTCCTTAGCGCCCTTTTCGTAGCACCACTCTGCAATGAGCTTGCGGTTTTGCATGTGGGCCTCTGTGTTTGGACGACCGAGTTCGACGCGGGTGAACTGGACCATCAGACCGTTTCTGATGTAATTGGAATATTCGGCTTTGTAGGCCTCCGGATCCGGCATGATGCCTAGCTCGACCATCTTGGGATCGGCGCTGTAGTAAAGTCCGAAAAGGTCGGCACGGGCCTCTTCAAGGGCGGAAGCGTATTCTCCCATGGCCGTAGTGGAGACTCCGGGAAGGAGCTGGCCGGAAGCATGTCCGAGGCACTCGTGTAGGTCGGTATGGATCTCGTCAGCTATGCCTCCGAACTTCTTGGCGAGAGCGATTTCATTCTCGTCGAAGGCGAACTCGTTGAGGGTGCTGTTCGGCTGCTCCTGTGCAGAGAGGTCATAAGTGTGGGTGATATTCGAGATTGTCACAGATTTAGAACCGTGTTCCTTACGGATCCAGTCGGCATTCGGAAGGTTGATTCCAATAGGGGTCGAAGGGTAGCTGTCGCCTGCGAGGCAGACTGCGTTGATGACCTTGGCGGAGACGCCCTTCACTGTCTTTTTCTTGAATCTCGGGTCGACAGGGGAATTGTCCTCAAACCACTGGGCATTTGCACTGAGAATCTCAGTTCTTGCAGATGCTGCGGCGTCTTTAATATTGACATATCCCTCCCATGAGGCCTTC
Source organism: uncultured Bacteroidales bacterium (assembly GCA_900318955.1). GTDB lineage: Bacteria > Bacteroidota > Bacteroidia > Bacteroidales > UBA932 > Cryptobacteroides. The sequence continues at coordinate 6,270 of ONMJ01000004.1, read as the reverse complement.
CTCCCAAGCGGGTCGTTGTAGTCTTCGATGAAACCGTTGATGAAATCGACTGTTCCTATGGTGTCCTTTACCCATTCGATATTGAATTCATCCCATTTCCGAAGATCGCCGGTCTTGTAGTATTCTACGAGAATCCCGAGAGCCTTTTTCTGGATATCATTCTCAGCGACTTCTGCAGCCTTTTCCAACTCGACGCAGATTTTTTCAAGGGCAGGGGAGTAGATGCCGCCTACTTTCCAGGGGAGCTCGCGAATCACTCCGTCTTCACCCTTTACAACCTTTGTATTGAGACCGTATGAGATTGGTTCGGGATCATTGGGGTCGATAATGCCGGCGTAATAATTTTCTACTTCTTCCCTTGTGACACCCTCATAAAAATTGACGGCAGAGTTCTTTACTATGTCACCGTCTGTGGAAGTTGAACGGCGCTGAGGATAGATCGTAGGATCATAAATGACATCCAGAAGGCCTTCATCTACGATTCCAACATTATCCAGCAGGGATGCGAAATACTCTCTCGGGCACTCCGGGAAGAACTTGTCTTCTGCATAGTGGTGATGGATGCCATTTGAGAAGAACAACCTCTTGGCATAGACCTTGAAGTTCTCGAACTCCGTGCTATTGCGGTCGCCCTTGTAACTGTCAAGGATTTTTTCGACGGCATGACGCACTCGGAGGTTGTCTTTGCAGTTCTGGTCCCAGAGGATGTCACGTCCGTATTTGGCCGCTTCGGCAAGATGATAGGCGTACTCCTTCTGCTTGAGAGTCAGGTCTTCCCAACCGGGAATCTGGTATCTCATGACTTTGAGGTCGGCAAACTGGTCGACGGTATAAGTGAAAGGACCGGCTTCTTTTGAGGCCTTGCCGCATGAAGAAAGAGCGATAGCCGCTCCTGCAATGATGATCATTCTAACTGTATTATTCATAATGTGCAAAATTACAAATTATTGACTAACTTTGCACAAATTGACTTATTATAAATGATAGGGGAACGTATCAAAATATTGTCAACTATTAGGCTAGCGATCGTTTTTACGGCATCGCTTTGTCTTTTTGCCTGCGGGAAACTCTCTCCTGATTTCGAAACAGATGCTACGAAGGAGAAGCCCGCAGACACCCATGTTGATTTTGTAACTACCGGCAGTTATTCAAAAGTACTCATACTCTATTCTGCCGGATATAATTCCCTTTCCGAATATCTTTCCGACGATATCGCCGATCTTTCCGAAGGATATGTTCCGAGCACTTCGAGCGAGGTCCTTCTGGTTTTCAGCCGTCTTCCCAAAAGGAAAGGTTCATATAGTGATAAGGCCTCTCCGGTCCTATACAGAATGTTCTCTAATTCAGAGGGAAAGGTCTGCCGCGATACCCTTATCGTCTATCCTGAAGGAACTCTTGCTGCGTCGTCTGAGACGATGAACAAAGTTTTATCTTACATAAAAGACCGTTATCCATGCGAGCATTACGGGATGATATTCTCTTCTCATGCTTCAGGATGGATGCCTACCGGGTACTATAACCAGCCGTCAAAGTACGAGGGGTCAACAGTCAACTGGGTTCGTCGCAAGGGTGCTCCATTCCCGTATATCGAACTGCCATATGATCCGTCCAAACCTGCTGTGAGAAGCATCGGGCAGGACGTGAGCACTGAGTCGACTTCGACAACGAAGGTTACGTATGAATTGGAACTAAAGGAGTTCGCGGAAGCGATTCCGATGCACCTTGATTATCTTCTTTTCGATGCTTGCCTTATGGGATGCGTCGAGGTTGCATACGAGCTTAGGAACGTTTGCGACCTGGTCCAGTTCTCTCCCGCGGAAGTGCTTGCGGAAGGACTTGATTATACGACTCTTACGACTCATCTTCTCGGTCCCGGGGATCCCGATATCGTGAGTGTGGCCAAGGATTTTTATGACTATTATGACAAGCAGTCCGGAGATTTCCGTTCTGCGACGATAACAATTGTTGACTGTACCAAGGCCTCTTCGCTATTTGAACTTTCCGCCTTTCTTATCAAGAAATACCATGATGCCATAATGAATGTCAACCCGAATACTGTCCAGCAGTATTATCGTTATGGCAGGTGCTATTTCTATGATTTAGAGGATATTCTGATTAAAGCGGGAATGAGTGAAAATGAAAGGACCGCTTTTGAAGCGGCCCTTGATGAGTGTATTCCTTATCGCAAGGCGACACCGTCTTTCATCGGAGAATTCGATATAAAGATCTATAGCGGTCTCAGCATGTACCTTCCGTCAATAGCAACGTATTTTACGGGAAAGGACTTTTCCTATCTCAATTCCTTCTACAAATCAGACGTATCCTGGAATGAGTTGACAACCCTCGTTCGCTAGGATTCTTCTTTCAAAGCTTTATTGTAGCAGTCGCGGCAGAGAGGCTCGTAAGTGTCCTTTTCGCCAAGAACGACTAGTTTCTTACTGTCCGACAGGCGGTGGGAATGATTTGCCAGTGCACCGCAACGGACGCAGATGGCGTGGACTTTCTGGACATCCTCAGCAATGGCGAGGAGGGCGGGCATAGGCCCGAAAGGCTTTCCAAGGTAGTCTGTGTCAAGACCGGCGATAATTACCCTTACGCCTCTGTCGGCAAGCTCTTGAACTACTCCTACGATGCTCTCGTCGAAGAATTGTGCTTCGTCAATTCCGACTACTTCAATATCGGGGTCGATCTGGAGCATCCTTGAAGGAGATTTGATCGGAGTACAGGAAATGCTGTGGGAATCGTGCGATACTACATCCAATTCCGAGTAGCGTTTGTCTATTGTTGGTTTAAATGTGGCTATCTTTTGTTTGGCGAATTGGGCCCTGCGGAGCCTTCGGATAAGCTCTTCCGTCTTTCCCGAGAACATCGAGCCGCATATTACTTCTATGCAGCCCGATTTTTTGTTATTTTCTGAAAACATTTCCTTATATTTGTGATTGACTCTTGCAAATATAGTCAATTATGGAGAAAAACAACATGGAAATCCTCGGAGATTTTCTCTCCGAAATCGAATCTCTCAAGAAGAGAATTTCGACGCTCGAAGAGTCGGTTGTCGCGATGAAGGCTGAAATGGAATCCGCTCCGGTGGAGACCCCTTCGGAGCCGGTCTCCGAAGACGTTGATATCGACATAGATATCGTTGACATCCCCGAGTCAGAGCCCGCAGAGCCTGTTGCCCCCGTCGAGGTGGATTTGCCCATGGCTGAGCCGGAGCTTCCTGTCGCCTCTGAAGCGGCAGAACCTGAGAGCGAGATAGAAGTGAAGCCCCTTCCGGTGCCTGAGAGCGAGCCGAAAAAGTCGCTGAAGACTGTTGACGGCAGCTATGCCTGGCAGAGTGCCAAGCCGGGAATGCCAGTCAAGAACCTTCGCAGTGCTATTTCCCTTTTCGACAGAGCGCTTTTCATCAATACCCTCTTCAAAGAGGACTATTCTCTCTATGACAAGACAATCAGCGAGCTCAACCAGGTCGCCTCTTTCCCTGAAGCAATTGACTATATCCTTACTAACTTCCCGGATTGGAATCTGGCTTCTGATGTTGTCTACAGTTTCATGATGGCACTCAGAAAGAAACTCGGATAGGAAGTGCCGGGCCGTCTTTACATAGTCCCGACACCTGTCGGAAATCTTGAAGATATGACTTTCAGGGCCGTTGAGGTTCTGAAAGAAGCGGATTTGGTGCTTGCGGAAGATACGAGGACGACTTCGGTCCTTTTCAAGCATTTCGATATCCATACTCCTCTCCGTTCCCACCACAAATACAACGAGCATGGGACTGTGGAGATGATAAAAGAAAAAATCCTTTCCGGGGTCAATGTGGCTCTGGTAAGCGATGCCGGTACTCCGGGTATCTCTGATCCGGGATTTCTTCTCGCCAGGACCTGTGCGGAGGAAGGAATTGAGGTTCAGACACTTCCCGGTGCCACTGCCTGCATCCCGGCTATTGTCTCTTCCGGCCTTCCCTGCGACCGCTTCTGCTTCGAAGGCTTTCTTCCGCAGAAAAAGGGACGCCAGACCCTTCTGAAAGCCCTTTCCGAAGAGACGAGGACGATGGTTTTCTATGAATCTCCATATCGCCTTGTAAAGACGCTGGAGCAGTTTTCCGAATATTTTGGCGCCTCCAGGCGATGCTCGGTTGCAAGAGAAATTTCAAAAATCCATGAGGAGCATTGCAGAGGCACCATTTCTGATGTCCTCCAGCATTTCAAGGAGCATGAGCCCAAAGGCGAAATAGTGATAGTGGTCGCCGGGGCAGAACCTAAAAAAGAAAAGAAAAACTATGGAAAGAAAGACTTCGATTATGACAGGGGTGATAGCCCTGACCTTCCTCCTGATAGGGTTCCAGGCGGCCCTTTTCCTGCATAAGGCATCAGTAGCTCTTGTAGTTTCAAAGCGTGACCGCCCTGATACGGTCTATGTCGTTGCACCTTCTCCGTCGGAGAAGATTGGGGAAGAGAAGGCAGAGGAGCCCGTGAGGAAGGCGAGTGATCACAAAGATGCAATGAAAGTGGTCCCGAAGGGTATGAGGAAGGTTGAATCATTCCCCTTTGATCCCAATACTGCCTCCGTATCGGATCTTATGAGGCTCGGATTTTCCCAAAAGCAGGCGGAATCAATTGATAATTACAGGAAAAAGGGTGGTCGCTTCAGGAGGTCCTCGGATTTCGCGAAGTCCTATGTGGTCTCGGATTCCGTCTTCAAGAGGCTTGAACCTTTCATCTCCATTCCTAAAATCGACATCAACAAGGCCGATTCGGCTGCCTTTGACTTCCTTCCCGGCATAGGGGGCTGGTTCGCATCCAGAATGGTCTCGTACCGGGAGTCCCTTGGAGGGTATTCATTTCCGGAACAGCTGATGGATATATATCATTTCGATAAAGATAAATATGAGGGCCTGAAAGACCTTATCACTTGTTCGAAGCCGGAGGCGTATCCTCTTTGGTCCCTTCCCGAGGATGAACTCTCTAAGCATCCTTATATCGGAAAGGAGGCTGCCCATGGCATAATCCTTTTCAGGGAAAATACTCCGAAGGAAGAATGGACCGTCGAGAATATAAAGAAAAACGGCATCCTCCCTCCGGAGAATGCCGATAAACTCGGGCGATGCCACCTGGCGAATCCCTAGATGTCTTTCACACCCTTAAGGGCCTCTCGGATCTTGCCTTCAATCTCTTCGGCAAGTTCGGGATTATCCACCATCAGCTGCTTTGTGGCCTCACGACCTTGTGCAAGCTTGGAGTCATTGTAGCTGAACCAAGAGCCGCTCTTTTTGATGATGTCAAACTCGACTCCGAGGTCTACAATCTCTCCGCTTCTGGAGATTCCTTCGCCATAGACGATATCAAACTCAGCCTTCTTGAAAGGAGGGGCCATCTTGTTCTTGACGACCTTGACCTTGACATGGTTGCCGAGGGCCTCTTCACCATCCTTGATGGTCGCAGCCCGGCGAATGTCGAGCCTCACTGAAGCGTAGAACTTGAGGGCGTTGCCACCGGTAGTTGTTTCAGGGTTGCCAAACATGATACCGATCTTCTCGCGAAGCTGATTGATGAAGATGCAGCAGGTGTTGGTCTTTGAGATGTTGGCCGTAAGCTTACGGAGAGCCTGGCTCATTAGCCTTGCCTGGAGGCCGACCTTGTTGTCACCCATCTCTCCTTCGATCTCCGCTTTCGGAGTCAGGGCGGCGACTGAATCGATAACTACGATATCGACAGCACCGCTTCTGATAAGGTTGTCGGCAATCTCGAGGGCCTGCTCTCCATTGTCCGGCTGGGAGATAAGGAGGGTTTCGAGGTCTACTCCCAAAGCTTTTGCATAGCTTCTGTCGAATGCATGCTCGGCATCGATGATGGCTGCAATTCCTCCTGCCTTTTGGGCTTCTGCAATCGCATGAATCGCAAGGGTGGTCTTTCCGCTGGACTCGGGACCGTAGATCTCGATTATACGTCCCTTCGGATAACCTCCGATACCGAGAGCGTGGTCAAGAGCGATCGAACCACTCGGAATGACCTGGCTCGCATCCCATTCTGGCTGATCTCCCAACTTCATGATTGTCCCTTTGCCGTAGTCTTTCTCGATCTTGTCGATAGTGGCCTGCAGCGCCTTTAATTTGGCGGCATTGAGTTCGGCTCCGGTCTTTTCTTCTTCTGATTTAGCCATAATGTAGGTTTTAGTAATGTGTAAAAAATAAGTTGCATCAGTTGGCCGGTTTGACGAGGTAGTTCCATTGTCCGAGTTCCGGAGCGAAGATGACCTGCCTGGCAAGTCTCT
>ONMJ01000022.1 GCA_900318955.1 uncultured Bacteroidales bacterium | reverse complement strand
GAACTTCGCCTTGTCGGGGAACTTGACTGCCATGTCCTCTACCATATTACGGTTGGACGCCCTCATAACGAGCATATAGTCAATCATTTCCTCTGTAATACCGTCAGGAATGTGGCAAACTCCGTCAGGGCCCGAGATAGCTACGACCTTTGCGCCGAGCTGGGTTGCCTTCTTGGCAGCACCCCAAGCCACATTGCCAAAGCCGGATAGAGCGACCTTCTTACCCTTGATATCATGTCCTGCCTTATGAAGGAGATGCTGGGTGAAATAGAGAGCGCCATAACCGGTTGCCTCCGGACGGAGGATAGAGCCTCCCCATGTTGCACCCTTTCCTGTAAGAACGCCTGTATTGTATTCTCTTGCAAGTTTACGATACATACCGTCGAGATAACCGATTTCACGGCCGCCGACACCTACGTCACCTGCCGGGATATCCTGATCCGGGCCTATGCAGTTCCAAAGTTCAAGCATGAAGGCCTGGCAGAAGCGCATAATCTCTGCATCGGACTTCCCTACCGGATCGAAATCAGATCCTCCCTTAGCTCCTCCCATAGGAAGGGTTGTCAGGGCGTTCTTGAAAGTCTGCTCGAAGCCGAGGAACTTAAGCATCGAAGGGGTGACAGCTCTGTGGAAACGGAGACCTCCCTTATATGGTCCAATAGCGCTGTTGAACTGGATACGGTATCCGAGGTTTGTCTGGACCTCTCCCATATCATCAACCCAGGTCACCCTGAATGTGAAGATACGGTCAGGCTCCACCATTCTCTCGACGATTTTTGCCTTCTCGAACTCGGGATGCTGATTGTAGACATCTTCGATGGATTCGAGAACTTCCTGAACAGCCTGGAGATACTCGTTCTCCAGGGGATACTTGGCCTTAAGACGGGCCATTATTTCTGTGGTTTTCATTTATAAACGGTTATTAATATGTGTGTTGACTATTTTACTTCCCATGTAGAACCGCTCCTTAGCAGAGCATCGACACTGTGGAATTTCGCTTTTGCGGAGACTTCCTCGACCTGAGCGGCCACCCTTTCGTCGTATGTAGCGTCCGCAACGTCGCGGATAACACCGAGGGCGACCGGATAATCCGGATACTTCATGTCAGCAAGCTGCATCTGAAGGCCGAGATTGTCGGAATGAGAATCATGAGTCAGGATGTCATCTTCAGTGATGCCATTCTCCCCTATCGTAACTACTTTAAGACGCCAGCCGTCAAGGACAAGGCCCTTGTCGCGATTCTTTCCAAAAATCATTTTCTCTCCGTCTCGAAGTACAATGGTCCTGTCTGCACGCCATTCGCGGTCGGAAATCTCTGCATGAGTGCCGTTATTGAAGATTACGCAGTTGGTCAGAAATTCCATGACAGAGGTCCCTTTATGGCGGGAAGCCTCGAGCATAATTTCCTCACTGAGAGCCACTTCCGCATCAAGACTACGGGCAAAGAAAGTACCTTTCGACGCCAGCACGAGAGAACCCGGATTGAAGGGATTCTCAACTGTTCCGTACGGGGAGGTCTTGGTCACTGCACCGAGTTTCGATGTAGGAGAATACTGTCCCTTCGTCATACCATAGATACGGTTGTTGAAGAGCATTATATTAATGTCGACATTACGCCTGATTGCATGGATAAAATGGTTTCCACCGATTGCAAGGGCGTCTCCGTCGCCGCTGGCCTGCCATACGCAGAGCTCCGGATTGGCGACTTTAATACCGGTAGAAATGGCGGTAGCCCTTCCATGGATACTGTGGAAGCCGAAAGTGTTCATGTAATACGGGAGGCGGGAAGAGCATCCGATACCGGAAACTACAACCACCTTTTCCTTATCGATTCCCTTCTCTTCGCAGACCTTCGGGAGCACCCTCTGGAGAGCTGCAAGCACTGAATAATCTCCACAGCCTGGGCACCAACGGACTTCCTGGTCACTCTTGAAATCCTTGATTGTATATTTTGCTGCCATACCCTACTCCTCCATAGCTTTATCGATGGCCTCGACAATATCCCGGACGAGGAAAGTCTGGCCCTGAATCTTATTGCACTGCAAGTATTTATGGTCCGGATGCTTAGCTCTAAGATAGCCGGCAAACTGGCCTGTATTGAGCTCGCAGACGAGAATCTTGTCGAATCCCGAAAGGACCTTTTCCGTATTGGACGGAAGAGGATTGATGAAATCGAAATGAGCAAAGCTTATTTCCCTTCCCTCGGCTCGAATTTCCTCCACAGCGGAGAGAATATGGCCGTAGGTGCCGCCCCAGCCTACTACGAGGAGTTTTCCCTCCGCCGGACCGTCAACCTCGAGAAGAGGAATATCCGCTGCGACGCGGGCTACTTTTTCCTCGCGTTCGCGAACCATGAGCTCATGATTGTCAGGATCTGTGGAAAGAACTCCCATGTGGGTCTTCTCAAGTCCTCCGACTCTGTGCTCATAGCCCGGGGTCCCAGGGATTGCCCATTCGCGGGCAAATGTAGCCTCATCGCGGACAAAAGGCTTGAACGAGCCCTCTTTACCCTTGGCAAAACGAGGGGTAATAGTCGGATAATCAGCCATTGACGGCACTCTCCAAGGTTCCGATCCGTTCCCTAGGAATCCTTCAGAAAGGAGGAGGACCGGGGTCATGTGCTCAAGGGCGATCTTGGCTGCCATGAAGGCTGCGTCAAAGCAGTGAGCAGGAGAATGGGACGAAATGACTACCATCGGACTTTCGCCGTTTCGACCATAGAGAGCCTCATTAAGGTCGGTCTGCTCTGTCTTTGTCGGCATACCGGTGCAAGGGCCTGACCGCTGCACGTCGATCACGACAAGCGGGAGCTCTGTCATAACCGCCAGACCGAGGGCCTCTGACTTAAGGGAAAGACCCGGGCCTGAAGTAGTTGTGACCGCGAGATTGCCGGCAAAAGAAGCTCCGATGGCCGTGCAAATACCTGCTATCTCATCTTCCGTCTGCATTGTCTTGACACCGAGATTCTTATAGAAAGCGAGCTCTTCAAGAATCGCGGTGGCGGGGGTAATGGGGTATGACCCGCAGAACAGAGGGAGGCCGCTCTTTTCAGATGCAGCCATGAGCCCCCAGGCTGCCGCCTGATTGCCGGTAATATTGCGCCAGGTACCCTTCTCAGGGGAAGCCGGAGCAACTGTATATGTATTCGGAACCGCCTGAATAGCAGCAGCATAATTGTATCCGTCAGTGATGACCTTCTTGTTCGGCTCAATCATCTCCGGATGCTTTTTCTTGAACTTATTCTCTATGTATTCATATACATAGTCGAGCGGACGGCTATAGATATAGCAGGCCATTCCGAGGGTGAACATGTTCTTGCACTTAAGGACAGAAGCCTTGTCAAGACCGCTTTCCGACAGACTCTCCTCGGTCAACTTGGAAATCGGAGCGACGATTATCGTACGATCCTCAATTCCCAGTTCCTCGAAGGGGTTATCAGTGGTAAAACCGGCCTTTTTCATGCCGCTCTCGTCAAATGCATCCTCATTGACGAGGACCATTCCTGTCCTTTTGAGCCACTTGGCGTCAGCTTTGAGGGCGGCGGGATTCATAGCGACGAGCAGGTCGCAGAAATCTCCGGGGGTATTTACATGGTGACTACCGATATGAACCTGGAATCCGGAGACACCGGATACGGTGCCTTTGGGAGCTCGGATTTCGGCCGGGTAGTCGGGGAAAGTTGAAAGTCCGTTTCCGTAGACGGCTGACATATTCGCAAAAAGAGACCCGGTGAGCTGCATACCATCTCCCGAATCTCCTGCGAATCTGATCACTACGTCACTTGCGTCAATGACTTTGTGTTTCATTTCGAATATTTGATAGCGTATTGATTAGAGATCAGTCAGGGGGCTGAATCGCTGCGCCCCCTGACATGTTAAAGAGTCTGTCTACTGCTGCTGGGCTGCGGCCTGGGCCTGGATCTCCTCCTGGAGGCTCTGGAGAGTCCTTCCCTCTGCAATATTGAGGGCCTTGCGGGCTGCAGGAGTGAGATCTACAGTCGTCGCCTCATCGAAATAGAGAGCTGAAGAAGCGTCGAATACGGCTGTGAGAGCCTGTCCCTTTGCAAGTTCTTTGATAGTGTTCTGAGCCTTCTCATAGATAGGAGCCATAAGCTCGTTCTGCTTCTGCTGAATTTCCTGCTGGAAAGTCTGCTGTGACTCCTGGAGACGGTTCTGTATTTCCATGAGCTCTTTCTCCTTGGACTCCTTGATTGCAGGTGTCCAGGTAGCCTGCTTCTGCTGGTACTGGTTCATCTTGGTCTGGTACTCCTCGTACATGCTCTGGAGGGTCTCATCAGCCTCTTTGCTGATAGCCTGGAGAGTAGCTCTGGCCTCGTCGGCTTCCGGCATGAGCTGGACAAGCTCCGAGAAATTGACACGACCTATCTTCTGAGCAGAAGCGGAAAGAGTCATAAGTGCCATAGCGGCAATAATGAAGATCTTTTTCATATTCAAATAATTTTAATTGTTTATCAGTTTTTAGAATTGCTGTCCAATTAGGAAGTGGAACTGGCTTCCGCCGTTGGCCGTATCGTCGAAACCATACCCCCAGTCGACTCCGAGAAGTCCGATCATCGGGAGGAATACCCTCACGCCGACTCCGGCAGATCTCTTGATCTGGAAAGGATTGAAGTTGCGAATATCAGACCAGCAGTTTCCGCCCTCGAGGAAGCCGAGTACGAAAATCGTAGACTGCGGCTGGAGAATCACCGGATAACGGAGCTCGACAGTGAATTTGTCGTAAACGTTTCCTGCATAGTTATATCCATTCTGACTGTACGGAGTCAGCTCCATAGGGGTCAGGGAGTAGTTGGCATAACCCCTGAGTGCTATGATATCAGATCCGTAAGTGTTATATCCTGTCATTCCGTCGCCTCCGACCTGGAATCCCTCGAAAGGAGAATAGCCCCAGTTCCTATTGTAGTAGCCAAGATAACCGAACTGCGCTCTTGTCATGAGGACGAAATCAAGTTCAGGGAAAAGTTTGGTATAGACCGCGCCGGAGAATTTCCACTTATGGTACTCAATCCACTTGTAGCGATCCTGTGAAGACCAATTATCATATTTTACATCCTTCCAACTCTTCACGGCGACCTTGTTGCCATTCTCGTCAAAGTCATGCTTCCTGAAAAGGGAGTACGGCGGAGTCAGCTGGAGGGAAAGGGAGAAATCCGATCCCTGACGGGGGAATATCTGCTGGTCGGTGGAGTTCCTGTTCAGCGAGATATTATAGCTGAAGTTGTGAGAGACACCGTCGTTGAACATGAAGTAATTGTTGGTCCAGTTGGTAAGACGATATGTCTGCCAGCTGAGACTGTTGTATAGGACGAAGTAGTTGTCCGGCCATTTCAGGCGGTTTCCGAGTCCGGCGTTGAATCCGAAGACCTCATAGACCTTGTCTGTCGAGAGGAATCCGATCATGAAGTAGGAGTCGGTCATACGGGTATAATAGCCCGAAAGGCTCAGGGATGTCGGCTTCTTTCCAAAGAGCCACGGTTCCATAAAGCTGGCCGAGACCGCAGTATAGTACTGTCCATTGGTCTGGAAGCGGAAAGATAGATTCTGAGCATCGCCAAGAGGAACCGGACGCCACGCGCTCTTGTCAAGGAAACGGTGGGTAGAGAAATTATTGAAACTTACTCCCGCAGTCGCGACGAAGGTATTGCCGCCCCATCCTCCGGAGAGTTCCAACTGGCTGGAAGGCTTCTCAGTGACGTTATAGACCAGATCTACAGTATTGTTGAGCTGGTTAGGGATTATCGAATAACCCGTCGAAGGATCGGTAATGGCCTCCGGATCAAACTGCCCCAGAGATGCAATCTCACGGATGGAACGCTCGAAATCGGTCTGGCGGAAGAGGTATCCCGGCCTGGTATAGACCTGACGGCGGACGACCTTCTCATTGGTCAGGTCATTGCCGTTGATCACGATATTATTCAGTGTGGCAGGCTTACCTTCGGAAATACGCATCTCAACATCGACAGAGTCGTTCTGGATATTGACCTCTACAGGGGTAAGGTTGAAGAAGAGGTATCCTCGGTCACGGTATGCCTTGGAGACATCGTATTCATTCTGCTTGCCGCCGCCGAAGAGACGCTTATTCATCGTAACGACATCGTACACATCACCCTTCTTGACCTGGAGAATCTCATTAAGGGCGTCCGAAGAATAAACGGAATTACCTGTCCATGAGATATTTCTGAAATAATACTTCTTTCCTTCATCGAAAACCAGGTCGATTCCGAGACGGTTGTCTTCTACATAATAAATGGAATCGCGCACCAGACGTGCATCCCTGTATCCAGCTTCATTGAACTTCTCAATTGCGCTCTTCTTGTCGTTGGGATACTCCTTCTCATTGAACTTCTTGCTGCTGAAGAAGTTGTAGAACTTGTTGGACTTGGTCTTCTTCATCGAGCGTGCGAGCTTGAAATCTGAGACATTCTCATTGCCGATGAAATTGATATCCCTGATCTTAATCTTCTTGCCTTTGTCGATTGCAAAATTGACCCTGATGGCGCTTCGGATCACTGTATCTTTTTCCGCCTGGACATCGACATTACATAGGAGAAAACCTTTCTCTTTGTAGTAGCGCTTTATAATATCAACGGATGTATTCTTCACATAGTCGGAGAACTCGCGTCCCGGACGCAGATTCAACCTCTCCTGAAGCTCTTTCTTGTCTCCGTTTTTAATGCCGGAGAATGTCCAACGAGACACTCTCGGACGCTCTTTGACGCAGATTTTCAACCACGCGGTATCACGTTGGGAGGAAAGGGAATCTACTACAAGGGCGACATCTTCGAAGTATCTCTGCATCCATATGCGGTTCACGATATTCGACAATTCGTCGCTCGGAACAGTCACCTCCATCCCTTTCTGCAGACCGGTAAGATTCACTATCTGAGACTCTCCGAAATAGCTGTTTCCTTCAACTCCGACACCTCCGACGATATACTTCTTCGGAGCATTATAATCAATCTCGATGCCCCCGCGAACCTCCTGTCCGAAGGCTGCCAAAGAGCCGGAAAGGGCCGCGAAAACAAAGAGTATTTTTCTCAAATTCATCATTCTGGTTTTTGAATCTGCAAATATAATAGAATTATTTGACTTTTCCATAACGGCGGTCCCTTTGAGCATACTCCTCAAGAGCCGCCCTGAATTCGTTCTTACGGAAATCGGGCCAAAGTATATCGGTAAAATAGAATTCGGTATAGGCGCACTGCCAGAGCAGATAATTGCTTATCCTTTCTTCTCCGGAAGTACGGATAAGAAGGTCAGGATCCGGGATACCGGCAGTCACAAGATAATTGTCGAAGTCTTTAATTTCAAGAGAATCAAGTCCTTCCGGATCATCCTTATAGCGGAGAGCAAGCTTTTTCGCGGCTTGGAGAATGTCCCATTTCCCGCTATAGCTGAGGAATATTATCATGGTCATCCTGTCGTTCCCGGCTGTCATCTGCTCGAGGCCGTCGATCGCCTTGTTGAGAGAAGGGCTGAGACGCGCCCGGTTTCCAAGAACCAGGAATCGGATATCATTGTCCATGAATGTCCCGACCTCGTTCTTTATGGAATCCATCATCAGGTCCATGAGCTTCATGACCTCCTCCTCGGGACGGCCCCAGTTCTCCTCCGAAAAAGCGAAGAGCGAGAGATACCTCACCCCTTCCTCGACTGCGGCTTCAGCGCAGGCGCGGACGCTTTCCGCGCCCTCAAAATGGCCGTAGATACGCTCTTTGCCCCTTTGCTTTGCCCACCTTCCGTTTCCGTCCATAATAATGGAAACGTGGCGTGGAATCCTCTTTATCTCCATTTCAACAGTTATTGACCGTTACCGTTTCTCTTATCTTCTCCCCAGAAAAGCTTTTCTGTCAGAGCTTTCACGAAGCCGGACCTGGGAAGCCGCACTCTCTTGAGCGAAAATTGTGCCATTGATATTGTAAAGGTCGTATCCTTTGGAACGGGAATGCTTCGATTGTCGATCGAAAGCATCACATTGGGATCCCGTGAAACAAGTGATATAGAAATGCTTGATGAGTCAGGGACCACAATAGGACGGACATTCAAGTTGTGAGGAGCGACCGGAGAGACGATAAAGACTTTGGCTTCCGGGGTGCAAATCGGTCCGCCTACACTTAGGGAATATGCCGTCGAGCCGGAGCTCGTAGCTACCAGTATTCCGTCAGCATAGAACTGAGGAAGCATATGTCCGTCAATCGAAAGGTCTATCCCGAGGATAGATGCCCCCTGACGATGAAGGCAGACTTCATTCAGAGCATAGGGATAAATCTCTTTCTCAAAAGGCATTTCGACCTTTAGCAGCGATCTGTCCTCAATCTCATACTTTCCTGAAAGAATCGCCTTTGCAACATCCTCCGGGGCGTTTTCCGAGAGGAAGCCAAGACGACCGAGATTGACTCCGAGCACAGGGATTTCCGTATCACCGGCCCTTTTGGAGGCTGAAAGGAATGTCCCGTCTCCCCCAACGGAAAGAAGCATATCGGTATCCGGCTCGAGATCGCCGGGAGAATATATTTTGTATAAAATATTGCCTGCTCCGGCGAGTTTTTCCTCAAGAGCCAAAAGCCGTTCATTGCCCTCCAAGGCATTGTTTTTGATGTACTCTGCTAGCTTCATAATCTATAACAATTGCCAAAATTAACATTTTTTATTCATTTGTTTGACAATAATATATAATTTTGCCAGAGTTAACAGCTACAATTATGACAAGGCTAAGTGTCAACATCAACAAGATAGCGACTATCCGTAACGCCCGCGGGGGAAATCTTCCGGACGTAGCTCTCGCAGCACGAAGGTGTGAAGAATTCGGGGCACAAGGGATTACAGTCCACCCAAGGCCGGACGAAAGGCATATCCGCTACAGCGACGTTAGGGAAATTCGTCCGAATATAAAGACCGAATTCAACATAGAAGGCAACCCGATAGATAGTTTCATAGACCTCGTACTCGAGGTCGTTCCCGATCAGGTAACTCTTGTTCCGGATGCTCCGGATGCCATCACTTCCAACGCCGGATGGGATACGATAAAGAATCGGAGTTTCTTGACGGATATTTGCAAAGAATTCAAATCCAAGGGAATACGAACTTCAATTTTCATTGATCCGGATCCTTTTATGGCGGAAGGAGCCGCTATTTGCGGGGCTGACAGGGTGGAACTGTACACGGCTGATTACGCCAGGGAATACTATCTCGATCCGGAAATTGCTATCGCAAGATACTTCGAGACGGCAAAAGCCGCCCGCTCGGCCGGCCTCGGACTGAATGCAGGACATGACCTCAACCTCGACAATCTCAATTATTTCATCCGCACAATCCCCTGGACCGACGAGGTTTCTATCGGCCATGCCCTCATTTCCGACGCACTGTACCTCGGTCTCGAGAAAACTATAAAGGCTTATCTTGCAGAAATCAATAAAAAATAAGTATATTTGTAATCTATTTTGATAACGAAACAAATAATAATTAAACAATAATGAAAAAGTCACTCACTCTCGGCATCGTAGCCGCAATGGCCCTTGCCTTCTCTCTCACAGGATGCAACAACACAACCGGCACAACCGCACAGGCTCCTACCGCAACTTCTGACTCTATTGCAGTTGCCGGAAGTATCGTTTACTTCAACCTCGACAAGGTAATGTCCGGATACGATATGGCAAATGATCTTCGTTCCGTTCTCGAGACCAAGGTTGGTAGCATCCAGTCTGAGATCGACCGCAGAGGCAAGAAACTCGACAAAGATGTCAAGGATTTCCAGGACAAGATCGACAAGGGACTCCTGACCCGTTCGGTTGCCGAAGTACAGCAGCAGAAGCTCCAGCAGCAACAGCAGCAGTACCAGCAGTACGCAATGCAGAAGCAGCAGGAAATAGCTGAGGAGCAGCAGGTTACCCTCAACCAGATCGCCAACGCTATCAACGAGTTTGTCCTCAAGTTCAACGCTGACAAGAAATATGCTCTGATCCTTACGACTACCGGTGACATCCTCCCGACTCCCGTCGTGACAGGAGATCCTACTCTCGACATCACTGACGAGCTTCTCAAGGGTCTCAACGACGAGTACGTAAAGACCAAAAGCGCTACCGAATAATCCGTGAAAATCGCGTTACTGTCAAGTTTTTATCCGCTAAGGGGCGGCATCTCCCAGTTCAATGCCAGTATGCTGAACGAGCTGGGCAAAAAGCATGATGTCAGGGCATTCAATTTCAAAAGGCAATACCCCGGAATCCTCTTCCCCGGAAAAACGCAGTACGTGACTCCTGACGACGAGGCCGTACCTGTAGAGAGCGTATCTCTGCTGGATACGGCCAATCCTTTTACATACGGAAAGACGGCAAGGGCTATCAGGGAGTGGAAGCCGGATCTTCTGGTTATGAAATACTGGATGTCCTGGTTCGCCCCTTCCCTCGGATATATTGCCCGCCATGTCGGATGTAAGAGCGTTTCCGTGCTCGACAATGTAATCCCGCATGAACAGAGGTTCTTCGATAAGCCCCTGACTAAGTATTTCCTCGGCGGGGTCGACGGCTTTGTAACGATGTCGGACAGTGTTACTGCCGATCTTCTCGCTCTTAAGCCGGATGCAAAGCATGTCCTGCTTCCTCACCCGCTATATTCCCATTTCGGGGAGAAACTCCCGAGGGAGGAAGCAGAGAACCTCCTGGGACTGGAGCACGGGAAGAAGAATCTCCTCTTTTTTGGACTAATCCGCTCCTACAAGGGTCTGGACATTCTTTTGGAAGCCTTCAGGGACCTTCCGGAAGACTATCAGCTTATCGTCGCAGGAGAGCCTTACGGCTCATTCGAAAAGTACCAGTCTATAATTGATTCACTCCCCGGGAAAGACAGAATCAAAGTCTTTCCCAATTATATCAAAGACTCGGAGGTCCGAAAATTCTTCTCTGCCGCAGATGTCACTGTCCTCCCATACCGGAGCGCAACGCAGAGCGGAATCAGTTCAGTATCATACCATTTCGAAGTCCCGATGATCGTCACTGACGTAGGTGGACTCAAAAGCACTATAGGAGACCGCGGGACAGGAATCGTCGCCCAAAAGGCAGACCCAGCCTCTATCCGCGCTGAAATACTCCGCTATTTCTCCGATGATAACATAAGGGAGCACTGCATCGCTTCCATCCGTTCTGAAAAAGAGCGCCTTTCGTGGGAGAGATTTTGCTCGGAGCTGACCGGCTTTGCCGCTACACTATAATTCCGAAAGACCATGAAAATGAGAAAAGCCATAATCCTGACGGCAATTTGCCTCATGACTGCCGGAGC
This sequence comes from uncultured Bacteroidales bacterium, assembly GCA_900318955.1. GTDB lineage: Bacteria > Bacteroidota > Bacteroidia > Bacteroidales > UBA932 > Cryptobacteroides. The sequence goes on along the minus strand of ONMJ01000022.1, from coordinate 22,735 downwards.
GCCTGCACTTTACGCACAGGACTACGTTCCTACTCCGGTCACTGTCTCGAAGGAGAAAGTCAAACTCAGCGGAAAACTGTATTATTCCCATGTAGTTCTCGAGAAGCAGACACTGTTCTCGATATCGAAAGCCTATGGGGTAACAGTGGACGATCTCTATGCGGCCAACCCTTCCCTTATTGACAAGGGACTCCAGAAGAACTCTATTCTTCTCATACCTATTAAGAATCAGGACCTTCTGGAAGAAGAGACAACTAAAAAGGCCCCTTCAGGCACTGCTGCACCCACTCCTTCAGTAAACAGCCAGCAAGAAGAGGTTAACACTCCGGAGTACACTGAGCATATCGTCAAATGGTATGAGGACCTCAACATGATCGCCAACAAATACGGCGTTTCTGCTGACGATATAGTTCTCTATAACCGTCTTCCTTCAAAGAAAGTCACAAGAAAGCAGGTACTAAGAATACCTCTCAAGCCTTTCGACAGGTCAGCATATTCTACCAAAGAGGAGACTCAGGAGCCTCCGGTAATCGAAGAAAAGCCTAAGGTCGAGCCGGAAGAGGAGATTGTAACTCCGCCGGTCCAAGAAGAAGAAAAAGTAGAGGAAACTATCCCTGAGCAGGTGACTTTCACCAGCAAACAGACAGTCCAGGCCGCCCTCCTTCTTCCCCTTGGAGCCTCAGGCAAGGTCAATGATACCAATATGGACTTCTATGCAGGCGTCCTCATGGCCGTCAAGGACATGGAAGAGAAGGGTATCGGAACTGAACTGGATGTCTACGATGTCTCGAAAGGACTACCCTCGAAATCTTCCCTTGAAAAGTGCGATTTCATTCTTGGTCCTGTCGCAGCCGCCGATATTAAAAAGGTCTACTCCCTAACTGACGGAAAGATCCCTATTATTTCCCCTCTCGACCCGAAAGCCGCCCCTATGGCCGACACTCTTATAAATGTCATTCAGGCTCCGAGTCCATCTGAGGCCCAGTTCAGCGACCTGGCTTCATGGATCCAAAAGGACAAGAACCCTGAAGATGTTATAATCGTCCTCAATGAAAAAGGGAAGGCTAGCTCAGCCGGAGAAGGAATGGTAAGAGCCCTTATGGAAAATGGAATCAGTCATTCGACAATAACATACTCTCTGAGCGAAGGTACCGGCATTCCTTCAAGGCTTACCCAGAAGATGACGAAAACCGGAATCAACAGAATCATAGTCGCTTCCGACAGACAGGAGTTTATGAATGATGCCACGAGAAGCGCCGGAATCATGGTCAATAAGGGATACAATGTGGTCCTTTATGCCCCTTCTCGAGCTCGTAATTTCGATATAGATCCTGACGCCTTCCACAAGACAGAACTCCATGTGGTCTCATCCTACTTTGTCGACTACAGCCGCAAGGATGTGCAGAAATTCCTACTCGCTTACAGGGCGCTTTATGGCACAGAACCCAATCAATTCGCCTTCCAGGGCTATGACACAGCTATGTATTTCATAAATATAGTCTCCAAGTACGGAGGAGGCTGGAAATACCTGCTCGAGGGCACTACCGCCAAAGGGCTTCATACGGATTTCAAATTCTCGGGACACAAAAATACCGCAGTCCGACGCATAGTCTACGGAAAGGACTTCAGAACTGTAATGGTCAACTAGGAACTATTATCCCAGAAGAGTTTTGGCATTTTGAATAGCGGCTTCCGAGATTGAGGAGCCGCTTAACATTCTTGCTATCTCCATAACCCTTTCTTCGCCGTCAATGCGGCTGATGGAAGAGACGTCTCCGCTCTTGGACACTAGATAATGGGCATTGCCCTTGGCTGCGACCTGAGGAAGATGGGTGATTGCGAAGACCTGCATATTCTCCCCCATCCGGCAGATCATGGACCCCATCTTGTCCGCAGCACTTCCGGAAACTCCGGAATCGATCTCATCGAAGACAAGAGAGGGCATATCAGTATATCGGGCAAGCATAGCCTTGAGGCTAAGCATGATCCGGGACATTTCGCCTCCGGATGCGCATTTCGAAAGTTCGAGAGGGGCCTTTCCTGTTGATGAGAACATGAATGTCACGCTATTTCGGCCGGAAGGTCCTTCTGGAGCATCACCGACTTCCACAAGGAAAACAGCTTTCTCAAGCTCGAGGAATTCAAGGGAATCACCTACTGCCTCTGCAAAGCCACCGGCGGCTTTACGTCTCGATGAATCAAGGGCCCCTGCCAAAGAATCATATTCTTTCCGGGCAGCGGAAAGGCTCTTTTCAAGAGACGCTATCCTTTCCTCGAGAGAGGCGCTGTCGAAAAGCTTATCCGAAAGGGAATCCCGAAGCTCTATAAGCTCTCCCACAGTAGAGCAGGAATGCTTTTTCATGAGCGAGTACAAGAAGGATATTCTCTCGGAGACCATCTGAAGGCGAGCCTCTGAGAGCTCGATTTCCGAGTCTGTACGGACAATTTCGTCGATTATATCGTCAATTTCGAGACGGGATGACTCAAGACGGGAAGAAAGCGTCTCGAGAGAAGGGATAAAGCGGGAAAGCCTATTGAGAGTCTTGACCGACTCCTTGATCAGCGAGTCAATGGAAGGACGGCCCTCTTCCGAAGGAGAAAACCCTTCTGCAATAGTCCCCAGGCCCATTTTAATATCTTCTGCGTTGGAAAGCTTTTTCTCTTCCTCCTCGAGCGATTCGAGCTCTCCTTCCACTAAATGAGCTGCATCAAGTTCATTGAACCGGCTCTCTGTATAATCTTTTTCCGCTTTCGACTTTTCGAGATCATCCTTAGCCTCAGAGAGACTCTTCCTTAAGGAAGAAAGCTTATCCCAAGAAGCCCTGCAATCTCTCAGGAGCTCCGTATTGCCCGCGTAATAATCGAGGATTCCCATCTGGTATCGCCTGTCAGAAAGCAGGCGGGTATCATGCTGGGAGTGGATATCCACAAGCCTCGAAGAGAGTTCCTGGAGAACGACAAGAGGGACCGGGGAATCATTGACAAAAGCCCTGGACCTTCCGGACCTTGAGAGAGTACGCCTGATAATTATGTGACCGCCATCCCACTCGAGGTCATTACCGTTGAAAACATCCCTTAGGGTATCGTCTTCTTCAACATCGAATTCTGCCTCAACAACGCAATTCTCACCATGATCTCCAATCACTGAAGAGTCAGAGCGCGAGCCCAGAACCAGAGAAAGAGCGCCCAGAAGAATCGACTTCCCGGCGCCGGTCTGCCCTGTAATAATGATTAGACCCTCCGGGAAATGGATGTCCAGAGAGTCTATCAGAACATAATTCTCGACGTGAAGGACGGATAGCATCCTTTATTCGGATTTGGAGCCTCCGGCTCTCCTGTATTCAAGCTCACCGGCTTCGAACTCGGCAATCGCAACGAGATCCGGCTTCGGCTGCCTCTCATAGTACTTCGATATTTCTATCTGCTCCTCGTTCTCGAAAACCTCTTCCATAGTGTCGCGCTCATTGCGGCAGTCTTCGAGTTTGCGTGTAAGCTCCTTTTTCTCTGCAGCGGCAATCTGATTGGCCCTTTTATACATGATAACTACTGATTCATAGATGTTGCCTGTCGGCGCTGCCAAATACTTAACATCCCTTGTAATGGTATTTGAGGGAATTTTCTTCTTTTCCATTATTTCTTTTTACTTTGTTATCCATTAATAATTACTTCGCTTTTGCTGCGGAGGTTTCATTTTTCTTACTTTCCTCCTTTTCCATCATCTTGCGCTCGCGGGCGAAGTCTTTCTCCTTCTCATTAAGTTCTTCCTCAGTACCGGTATAACGGCCGAGAGCCCTCTGGGCACGCTTGTACATAACATCAAGCTCCCTGCGGTATTTGGACTCGGGGAGCTCGCCGATGAAATTGAGATAGTCATCGACGAAAGTAAGATATCTTTCCTTCTGCTTTTCCTTTACACTTAGGCGCGCATAGTGGTATGATGACATTGCGGTATAATAGAGAATATCTTCCCTATAAATATTGTCAGCATCATCCTTTAGCACATTTTTGAAAGCAACTCTTGAGGCCAGATAATCCTCCATTCTATAGTAGAGCTTCGCGTTCTCATAGGCCTTGCGGTCAAGTCTCTCATTGAGATCGTCTGCCATCTTACGGCAGGCCTCCATATGAGGATTTTCTCCGGGGTACTCGGTCATGTACTCGGCAATCGCCTGCAGGCAGGCATAGGTCGGGGTCTGATCGAGCTCATAGCGATAGGTACTCCTATACATACAATCCAGACGAAGGAACCTGGCATCCTCTGCGAAGGGACTTCTCGGGAAGTTCTCGAGGAATTTTGTAAAGTTGGTCTCAGCTGTATAGTAATCCTTGTAACGATAGTTACTCAGTCCCCAGTAGTACTGGACAGTGTCGTCCCTCTCGGTACCATTGGTCAGGACGGACAAGCTCTCAAAGAGCTGAGCTGCCTTGGAATACTTTTTCTGATTGAAAAAATCAAACGCCGCCGCATACTTGGCATCAACGTCGTTACTGTTAAGAAGTGTCTCATACTGAGACTTGCATCCCATAATGGCGAGCATCGCCGCCGCCGTTAGAATCAGGGATTTGAAAGTATATTTCATCATAAAAACCTTAGTTCTTGTGCTCGATAAGGAACCTCTCCGCATCGCGGGCGGCCTTGCAGCCTGATGCAGCAGCAGTCACTGCCTGGCGATAGAGCGGATCCTGGACGTCTCCTGCCGCGAAAACACCTTCTACAGATGTCTCAGAGGTCTTGGCTCCCGTGACTATATATCCGTTTTCATCAATCTCAAGTTGACCGGCAAACATCTCGGAATTGGGATGATGACCTATGGCGAGGAAAAATCCGTCGATTTCAATATCAAAGACCTTGCCATCCTTTCTCTCAAGACGAGCTCCCGTAACGGAAAATCCGTCGCCGAGGACTTCGCGGGTATTGCAGTTCCAAAGGACTTCGATATTCTCCGTATCGAATACTTTTTTCTGCATCGCTTTTGAGGCGCGGAACACATCGCGACGTACAATCATATAGACTTTTTTGCAAAGACCTGCAAGATAGAGGGCCTCTTCGCAGGCAGTATCGCCTCCTCCGACAACTGCCACAGTCTTTTTCCTGTAAAAGAATCCGTCGCAGGTCGCGCATGCGGAAACACCGCCGCCGCGATACTTCTCCTCGGAAGGCAGTCCAAGGTATTTGGCCGTCGCTCCTGTCGCTATAATAAGAGTCTCAGCTTCAATTACTTCACCTCCGTCAAGAGTAATTTTGAAAGGCCTTTTGGAGAGATCTGCAGCGATAGCTGCACCGCTCCTGATGTCCGCTCCAAACGATGCTGCCTGTGCCCTCATGGAAGCCATAAGGGTAGCCGCGTCTACTCCCCTTTCGAATCCGGGGAAGTTCTCAACGACGGTCGTTGTCGTCAACTGGCCGCCGGGCTCCATCCCCTCGTAGAGTACGGGAGCGAGATTGGCCCTGGAGGCATAGATGGCAGCTGTGTATCCAGCAGGGCCGCCACCCAGTATAAGACATTTTATCTTTTTCTCCATAACAATCTGCAAATATAATAATATTCTTTCATAGTATTAGTTGAATTGGAATTACAAGTTTATTACATTTTTTGTACCTTTGTATTGAACAAATTGATAACATGACAACCATCATTTCACGCATGACGGCATTTTTAATGCTGTGTTTAAATTTATGCGTCGTCTCATGCAACGACAAAAACAAGCCTGACAATCCTAAACCATCAGAGCAAGAAGAAACGCCCATTCCAGAAGGTGTAGAAAGGCTTTACATCTCGGCGGAAGGCAGCTCGACAAGAAAGGTCCTCGGGATTACCCCCGAAGTATTCAACCAGTATAATCTCGAAGTTAACGGCAGCAGCGTCACTATCTCAAAAAACGCTTCCGGGAAGTTTTATGCAGATGTCGAAAAGGCTGGGCAATACAATGCCGTCCTAAAAATGAAAGGGACTTCGGCATGGTACGGCGCCTCCGCATACTCTGACCTCGTCATTCCATTTTCCCAATTCGTCGGTTCGACTGCCGAGGACATGAAGAGATTTCCCCTCTTTGCTTCCGCTGAAAGCGGTAGCGGAAAGCTTGAATTCGGAGATGGTTTCTCCGTAATTGACGTTAAGCCAAAAGGTTCAAGTTCAATTATTTCCATTAAAATCAAAAGTACCGGAGCCAACCTTGCAGGCAAAGGATCATTCATTCCTTCGAAAAAGCGGATTCAGCTCTCCGAAGGAATCGGCTTTGTCGTGATGAACTGTACCGGGAAGTCAGGGACAGGCACGCCTCTCTCCTCCGGAAGCAGTTTCCCGGTCATCGTTGCCCCCGGTGAATATCCCGGAGGATTTGAAATTACCCTTGTAGACGCATCCCATAAGGCTATGGTCTATAAGGTTTCCGCCACCGAACTGAAAGCCGGCGAAACTCTCACAGTCGACTTCGAGTACCGTCCTGACGAGGACCTCCTTTGGTATGAGGGCTTCGACAACTTCGTTTGGGGCGGAGATATAATGGGAGGAAGCGCTTCTAAAGGATACTCGCCTTCCTCAGAGACAGTCGGAATCGACGGAGCCACTTCCCGCACCGGGTACGAATATGCCATGACAAAAGTCGCATACAACATCGCAGGTTCTGGATTTATCCAGCCCAATGTCTGGGACAATGTTTCCGGAAAGACAGTAGGGACATCGCACCAGATGAGCGAATCTTATGTCAAGAGCCGCTACCTCACTGACTGGACATACATGTTCCGCTGCCAGGAATACCAGGGCTGCATTGCGGTTGCCGCGACCGGATCCGCAAGGGGCATAATGCGCACTCCCGCTTTCGGTAACATCGAGGGAGTTGCCGACATGAGAATTTCCTTCGATTTCTGCTTCTGCAACGGCATTAACGACGACCTTCTATGCAACGTCATCGGTGGCGGAATGATAAAAAAAGTTATTACCATAGACGGGGTTCCCTACTTCTTGACTAGCAGTAATTCCGGATATGAAGCTGCGAACGCCATCCTCAAAGTTCCCCATTCCAGCGTTTCCATCCCTGCGAGCATTGCCGAGGCGAAGAAATGGCATCACGTCGTGATGGACATAGAAAGAGGCGGAGGCGGAACTTCCCTGTATCTTGCGGGGGACCAGACCTCAAGCATGAACCATGGATTCTATGTTGACAATATCGAAGTGAGGAAGGTCGCCGACAGGACAAAGAAAGCTGCCGGAACCGTTCGTGTTCTCTACTGGAATATCCAGAACGGAATGTGGGCAGACCAGGCCAACAACTACAACAACTTCGTGAAGTGGGTAAAAACTTATGACCCGGATATCTGTGTCTGGTGCGAATCCGAAACCATCTATAAAGACAACACGAAATCTTCCACCTCTTCGCGCTTCCTTCCCGCAGGCTGGGCAACACTCGGAGCCCGTTACGGACACACCTATGCAGCTACTGGCGGCGACAGGGACAATTATCCTCAATCAATAACCTCGAAGTATCCGATCAAGACCGTTCTGAAGATTACCGACAGCGATGTTTCCGGTAAACCCATCGCTCACGGAGCCGCTATCCAGGAGATTACCGTGGGAGGACGCACACTTAGCTTTGTCACGTGCCATATGTGGCCTCAGGCATACGCATTCGGGGTAAGCGGAGATTCAGCCCGTGAAGCCAGCAAGGCGGAACACGGAGGCGATTATTATAGGGAATTCGAGATGGAATATATCGTCAAGAAGACTATTAACAACCCTGAATATTCCGGCAGGGAATGGATTCTCCTCGGAGACCTCAACTCCCGCTCCCGACTGGACAACTGGTACTATAAATATGCTGAGGGCAACACCCTCTTGCTGACGCAGGATGTAGTTCTCAACAAGACCGACCTGAAAGACGTAATCCACGAAACCTATCCGGATTACTTCATCGCTTCTACCGGAGGTACATCCAGAATAGACTTTCTCTATGCTTCCCCTGCACTTATGGACAAAGTAGAAGAGGCTTATATTATTATGGACGGATGGACTGACCCGAAAGTAAGTAAATACGTATCCTCGTTCAGGGATCCTTCAGACCATAGGCCCATTCTAGTAGATTTCAAATTCTAATTATTTTAACTAATCATTTCATTTATGTCAAACAACAGATTCGTGAGCAGTCTGAAAAGCCTGGCCGGGACTCTTCTCGGAGCAGGATTGATCGCAGCCGCCCCGATGACCGTTTCTTCCTGCGTTCATAACGATCCGAACGCTGAAAGAAGCGAGTTTATCGATGTCTACGCCAAAAGGGCTATCGATTTTGTACCGCCGAATTTGCTTTATTTCAAATTCGGCGGTATATTTGTCTATTACTATAACAACATCAAAACCTTTTAATAACACAAGTCAATCTATGGCTAAACAGAATCTATTCATCCTGACTGCACTTCTTGCGCTGACTGCTCTTGTCGGCTGTGAGGAGAAAGACTGGTCCCGTGGAGAATACCTGCTGGCTTCCGACAAGGCTGACGAGAAGGGCACATATAACCCTCAGGTCAACATTGCGGAAGGAGGCACCTATTCCCTTTACGTGGATGCCAATGTGGAGTACACGATGAAGTTCGAGACTGCTTCCACGGTGAAGGACTGGCTGACCCTTGAAGGAAAACGGCATGACGCCGCCACTGGAAAGGATATCATCACCTTCACTGTAAAGGACCAGGAAGGCGCTCCGTTCCGCAGGACCGGGACGATCTCCCTGATGGCTCCGGAGAAGTATCTCAACAACTTCGTGCAGGTGAACCAAGGATTCGCCTCCCGCTCCGGAAGCAATTTCTCCTTCCTTCAGTATGGCTCTGCCAACCCTCTGGAGGGTCTCGGCGGCCGTCTGATTTCCCTTTGGACAGAAGCCCAGGCCGACGAAGGCTGGTCTTCTACGAAGGGCCCCGGGCTCGACGAAGCCTACTGCTATGGTCGTAACGGCTTCATCCAGCTGGGTGACGACGCTTCACACGGAGCAGACCTCATCTCTCCCTACAACTCCAACTTCTACAGGGACACCGTACTCCTTGTTTACTTCGACGCGGTTGCGTACGCAGACAAAGACGGCGTCAAAGACGATGTCACTCTTACAGTTGAAGTCACTGGAGGCGGAGAATTCTCCGACGGAAGCAAAGTCAAGACCGTCAAGGTTCCAAATTTGGACCCGAATGCAGAAGAGCTGGCAAAAAGTATGTGGACAAATGTCGGGAACCGCTTCTACGTGGTCTCAAAGCCCGGAAACATGCTTTCCTCTTCCACCCGTATCAGGGTAATGGACGGAGAATACACGAACGCCTCTCCAAGCAGGGTATTCATTGACAACTTCTACCTGTTCACAATCAACCGTGAGCATTGGGACAATCTCATCGGCGGGCTCGCCTGGGTGGATCAATTAGAAAAAGATAAATAAAAGGAACCAGCCATGAAACCCATAACTAAATTATCAATCATTTTGATGCTCGTCGGAGCGGCTCTTTCCTGCCAGGAAGAGGTCCCCGTGGAGATTGAACCCGGGACCTATGGAAAGTCCACTTCGGTCACCATAAGTTCAGAGGCCGGAACGAAGGACATTGCCGTCACCTCCAATGGCCAGTGGAAAGCTTCCCTTGGATACGACACCGCTACATGGGCATCCATCGAAGGGGAAAACACCGGCAACGGGAACGGAAAAGTCACCGTCAAGTACCGCGCCAACAACGGACTTATCCGCCAGGGAATGGTCCTGGTGAGCTCCAACTCAAAGGCCACAATCGATACTGTTTTTCTCAACCAGTATGGAATTGAGCCGTCTGTTGCAATCGAAGCCGAGAATCTCAACTTCTCATGCGTGGCAGGTGCCGATTCCACCCTTTTTGACACCAATGTCCCTGTATCTGAATTTGAACATTTCACTGTTGCTACCACTTGGGACGAAGGCGGTGAAGGCTGGCTTACTCCTATCCTCCGCGATGACCTTGGAAGGATTGTCATAAAGGTTGACGAGAACACCAAGTTCGCAGAGCGCAAGGCAACTGTCACTATTACCTATAAAGATGAATGGGGCAACACACACAGCACTTCGACCCGGATTACCCAGGGAATCCCCGGAGGTACCGAGAGCACCGTCCTTAAGACCTTCCAGGATGTGAGGAATCTTCTCACTGCCGACGGAGAGATGGTAATTCAGGACGATATCTCCATCGAAGGTCTTGTGGTGAGCGACCGCGACGGAAGAAATATGGGGGAAACAATTGACTCTGAGACTTCAAGCGGCGACCCGGCATCTCCTACCGCCACATACAAGGGTGTAGACTACACCGTCGACGACACTACCGTGTACCTTGAAAACGAGGACGGATCGCTGGGATTCAGGATTATCACTTCTTCAATAGAAGCCAACCAGACTGTCCGATTTGCAAAGACCAAGCTTTGGCTGAAGGGACTGACCCTCAAGAGGGAGAGTAACCCCGTCAGGTACACCCTCTCCGGAGTTCAGGCTGAGCACTATATTTCCAGTGTTGTCGGTACGGCTGAAGATATCCCGGTAAAGAATCGCTATATCAGGGATCTGAAGGACGAAGATATCTATACATACGTCACTTTGAAAAAATGCGAATATCCTATCCGCAGGGGTATGATCTGCCTTATGAATTATGGATACCGCGCCCGTCAGGCCAAACTCGCAAGCGTGGTTGCCGACATTCATGGAGACTGGATTTACCAGCTTTTCAACTCCATGTGCCCTTGGATCAACAACTTCCCCGTTCCGCAGGGACAGGGCAAGGTAAGCGGCATCCTCGTCCATGAGCAGAGCCAGAGATATAATCCTGACAGTGCCCAGAGCCTAGGCCGCTACCAGATACGTAGTTGCAACAAGGCCGACATCCAGGTTACTGCTTCCGCAAAGGATAGCTATACCACGGTCATCACCGAATGGGCCGACAATGCCTCCGACGGGCATGCTCGCCGAGTCCATCCCGATCCGTCATTCAATATCGACGACTATCCCCCTGCAACATACTGGGGAATAGAGCCCACCTACGGTAAGGGCTTCTTCTATCACTGCAAGGGTCTATGGCCGGTTATTACTTCAGGTTATTGCCATCCTTCGGACTACACCAAGACTGTCGGTAACGCCATCTACGGTTTCAACACATGGTGGGATGCTGCCGCAGGAGAGCCGAACTACGCCGTCTGGCGCTTCTCCACAAAGGGCCTTTCCGGTTCATTCGCTTCCCTTGCATTTACAACCCGCCACCATAGCCAGACAAGTCCGCCTTTCTGGAATGTAGAGTACAGTATTGACGAAGGTGCAACATGGAAGAAAGTCGGGGACGAATTCTTCATCCCGCCGACCGCAACCTGGAGCCCCAAGACTATGTTCCACCAGATTTCCGGAGAAAAGCCCAACTTCTATGCCCTCCCTGCCGAAATTCTCGGACATGATGTAGCCATGGTAAGGATTATTCCTTCCAGGGACATGATAGAGAGTGCAACAGGATGGAACAATGGAGGTCCGCTCTCCAAGAACAATGGCTATCTCGATATCTGTTATTCAGCAATCCGTTATAAGAAGTAAGCCATGAGAAAGTTATATTATATCGCATCATCTCTGATGCTTTCTGTGGCCCTTCTAGCAGGCTGCACCAAGACTCCCACCGTCGAGCCCGAGCCCAATATCGATGTCAATGCAGGCAGCAATGTTGAGTATGGGACCTTCAAGGTCGTCAATTACAATATCCTCCAGGGGATGGTCGCTGACAAGGGTAATAATTACGACAACTTTGTCGCATGGGTAAAAGAACAGGATCCGGATGTTCTCGCCCTTGAGGAATGCAACGGCTTCTCCGAGACCTCCCTCGGTGCCCTTGCAAAGAGATGGGGACATGAATACGCTGTTCTAAACCCCAACAACTCCGGTTACACTGTGGGCCTCACTTCCAGATATCCCATCGAGGACGTAGTCCGCATGCTGGACTATCCTGACGGAGCACGTGGAGCAATCCATGCCAAGATCAACGGAATCAACTTTGTGGTTCTCCATCTTTACCCCTTCAGCACCTGGCCTCATAATGTGGGTGCTTCCGGAACGGGAGAAGACTACCGCCTCTCTGAAATCACAACATATCTCGACAACACTATCAGGCAGTATCCTGAGGAACCCTCATGGCTAATGATGGGCGATTTCAACAGCCCGTCACCCTATGACAAGGCAAATACAGCCGGTACATGGGAATACCGCGCGCAGAACGAGGTTCTCAGTAGCGGATACTTCGATCTTGTGCACGAGGCTCACTCCGCCTTCCAGAGTTCAACCACGGGCGGCACTCGAATCGACTATATTTTCGGTTCCAAGGCAATGGCGTCGAATGTAGTTTCCGCCCGAATCCTGAAGGATGATTTCACACTGAGCGGCGTATCGGATCACTACCCCGTGTGCGCAATATTCAGAATTAAAAAGTAAGGTTCCTGCAATCCTCATAAAACCAACAAAATGAAAAGATTTTCAGTATTGATAATAGCAGCGATCCTGATGCTTATACCTTGGCAGTCATTTGCTCAGGATGCCGGTCCCAGGACAATCACTGGTACCGTTCTCGACGAGGAGAAGGAGCCTATGATGGGTGTCTTTGTCATGGTCGAGGGTACCAAGACCGGAACGGCTACCGACGCCCAGGGTCGCTACAGCATCAAAGCCCGACCGGATCAGGTCCTGACATTCCAATATATCGGATACAACGACCTCAAGGAAAAGGTTGGCAAACGAAGCGTCATAGACGTTACCATGTATACCAATGCCAATGAGTTGGATCAGGTGGTGGTAATCGGATACGGCTCGGTCAAGAAAGCCGACCTGACCGGAAGTGCCACCGCGGTTGACATGAAAAACCTTAGGGATATTCCTATCGCCTCCGTCGACCATGCCCTTCAGGGCCGTGTCGCAGGTGCCGATATCATGTCCACCACCGGTGAGCCTGGTGCAACCACTTCAATTCGTATCCGTGGTACCCGTTCCATTACCGCAACGAATGAACCTCTTATCGTGGTCGACGGTGTAATCGACGGTATCAACGACCTCAACGATATCAACTCCGCTGATATTGCTTCCATCACTATCCTTAAGGATGCTTCTTCCACCGCCATCTACGGTGCAAGAGGAGCAAACGGTGTCATAGTCATCACCACAAAGACAGGTAGCAACAAGCAGGGACGTCCTGACATCACCTTCCGCGCTGATGCCGGATTCTCCATGCTTCCTAATAAGCTGGATATTATGAACGGCGCTGAGTTCGCAAGATTCCGTAACGACCTCGCCACCTTCCTCACCTCGGATAACAATGCCGATGCAACAGTCAACGCTCCGATGTCAGCATTCCCCTACAAGGATCCGGACAGCTATGGAGAAGGTACTGACTGGATGGATGTAATAACCCGTCTGGCCCCCTACCAGAACTACAGCCTTTCCGTCTCCGGAAGGACCGACGCCGGACAGTATTTTGCCTCCCTTGGATACCAGGACAATGAAGGTATTATCAAGAACAGCGGTGAAGACAAGTACATGATGCGTCTGAATCTCGACCGCAAGCTCTTCAAGTGGCTCAAGGTCGGCGTCATGTTCAACTACACCCTTCGTAACCAGAGGGTCAACAATGCGACCATCTCCGGTACGTCATGGTGGAGCGCCGCCATCTTCCTGAATCCTCTTCTGGACTCACAGGCTGACTTCAACGACCTCTGGTACTCTGGACAGAAATTCAATTCGCCTCTCACCCTCATCAACAACGTGACCAACAAATACACCCACCAGTTGATGAACGACACCGCCTATCTGGAGATTACTCCTGTCAAGAACCTGGTGATCAAGAGCCAGTTCACTTATAAGACCTACGAGAGGCATTACTACTACTACCAGCCAGGTTTCCTTCCTGCAAAGAAGGTTGGCGAAGGTGGTACCGCAGAGAGGAACGAATATGACAATTATACCCTCTCCAACGAGAATACCATCAACTGGACATACGAGACCGACAATGGACATAACTTTAATGTCCTCGGTGGTTTCACCCTCTCAAGGACGGAATCCAACAGCATCACCGCAAATGGAAAGGGATATACCCTTGACCAGCTCAAGTGGAACAACATGCAGGGAATTCCCGACAAGGAGAACATGACAGTCACCACCAGCAACTCGCTCCGAATGACTGAATCCTTCCTTGGAAGGTTGAACTACAACTGGAAGAGCCGCTATTATGCAACCGCGACCTTCCGTTACGACGGTGCTTCGAACTTCGCTTCCAACCGCAAGTGGGCGTTCTTCCCCTCAGCTGCCGTCAAGTGGAACATCCACAACGAGCCGTTCATGAAAAACGCCCGCAACGTCGACGAACTTGCCCTCAGGCTCAGTGTCGGCCGCGCCGGAAACAACGGAATCTCGGCATATCAGTCGCTTGCCCGCATCAACACCAATGCAAACGCATACTTATTCGGTGACGGCGAAGGAGGGACGACGATGAACATGGGTACATATGTTGACCGTCTTGCAGCTCCCGACCTTACATGGGAAATCACTGACACCTACAACGCCGCCCTCGACATGGCATTCTTCGACAAGAGGCTCAACATTACGGCCGAAGCTTACTACGCCCAGACCAAGGACCTTCTCCTGAATGTCCAGGTGGCGAATCACTCCGGATTCTCTTCAGTGATGAGCAATATCGGTAGGACCAGCAACAGGGGTGTCGAGCTTTCAATCGAGAGCTACAATATCCTCAAGCCAAAGTTCTCTTGGACAACAAGCTTTACCCTTTCCCACAACACCCAGTTGGTAGAGGACATCGGAAGCGAAGACTTCGTAGATGCTTACGCTCCGAACTATGCTACCAACTACAGAATGTATGGTTATGTAAAGGGATATCCGCTCAACGCCCTCTGGGGATTCCAGGATGCCGGTGTTTGGCATAATCAGGAAGAACTTGACAGAAATGCCATCACCCACACCTACGTTTCCAAGTACAAATCAGTAGGTCACAGCAAGTATCTGGATATCAATAATGACGGTATTCTTGACAAGAATGACCTGATTTACCTAGGAAGTGCTGACGCCCTCGTCTACGGAGGTCTCCAGAATACCTTCAACATCCACGGATTTGCCCTGAGCATCTACTTCAACTACTCCCTTGGTGGAAAGATCTACAATATTCCGGAGCTTTTCAACGGAAACGGTTCGCAGTTCACCAACCAGATGCGCTACATGCAGAATGCATGGCATCCCATCAGAAATCCCGAATCCGATATTCCGCGTGCAGGTTCGTACGACCAGCTTCCAAGTACCCGCATCCTCTACGATGCTTCTTACCTGAGGCTTAAGTCGGCTTCTTTGAGCTACACCTTCGATATGAGAAAACTCACTAGCGGCAACCTCAGAGACCTCAAGCTGAGTGTGAGTGGAGACAACCTCTTCCTCCTAAAGAAATATGCCGGCTTCGACCCCGACGTTTCAACCAGCAGCGGCGGCTCAACCCTCAGACGTTACGACTTCAATGCCTATCCTAAGGCTCGTATCGTAATGTTCAGCCTCCAGCTTAGATACTAACGCTTAAAAGGAAAGAGTTTATGAAAAATATATTTATAAAGCTCAGCCTTGCCGCCCTCGTATTTGCAGCGGTATCATGCGATCTCACCGAGACTCCTACTTCCTTCGTGGCGCCGGACGACTACTTCCAGAGCGAAGCCCAGTGCAAGGCGTCCCTCAACGGATTGTACGTGAGCCTCAAGACTATCTACAGTTCTGACATGATGACTTCGGTCGAGGCTGTAACAGACCTTCTGTTTGTCAACACCAACAATGACAATGCAAGGCTCAAGATATCCCCTTCGAATCCCGGATTCGGCTCTACGCTCTGGCAGCACTGCTACCAGTCCATCATGAGGAGCAATGCGGTAATCTACGGAATCGAGAACTCCCCCGCCCTTACAGACGAGGGCAAAGCTCCGCTTGTTGCGGAAGCCAAGGTCGTAAGAGCCTTCTATTACTGGCTTCTCACCTCCTTCTTCGGCGATGTCCCCTTCTACACCAACAGGGTTGCCGATATCGACACTATGAAGGAAATCGCAAAGATGGGAAGGATGAGCGCATTTGAAACCAGAAAGGCCCTGATCGAGGACCTGGAGGGATGTGTTCCTTCTATGCAGCAGGCCCGTTTTGCCGACATCAAGGATTATCATATGGGCGCAGCCTGCGGCTGGATGCTCATTGCCAAGATGGCTCAGTGGAATAAGGACTGGGACACTGCAATAAGTGCAATCAAGCACATTGAGGATATCTACGGCGAATTCAACGAGACCAACTATCCTCTCGAAGACATACTGTTCCGCTGCAAAAACAAACCGGAATCCATCTTCGAGGTCCAGAGGGTCTATGTAGCCGGAGGTCTGAATGTCACCCACAACACCGCATCCATCTCCACCCCTACCCATCAGGGAACCACCGACATCTATGACGGCGTTTCAATTCCCGAGATCGGTACCACCTCCACCACATGGACCTCGATGCGTCCGACCGCTTACATGAGCGGTTCGCTGCAGCCGAGAAGGGGTATTGACAAGCGCACCCACCTCAACATGGCATGGGATTATAACGGAATTACATTCAAGAGCGTCGCCTCCAGGCCTTGGATGGGACCTAAATTCTGGTGCCCCAACCTCGACCAGGCTGCCGACCACAACAACAACCATATCTTCCGCTATGCCGACGCTATCCTTATGCAGGCTGAGAACTATGCTGAGAAAGACCAACCCGAAGAGTCGGTAAGATACCTGAACATGGTTCGTCAGAGAGCCGGCACGGGAGACTACTCTTTCAAGACCAAGGCTCTTCTTATCAATGAGATCCAGAAGGAAAGAGGCCGCGAACTCGTTGGCGAATGGCAGCGTAAGTTCGACCTTGTACGCTGGGGTATCTGGTATGAGTCTGTAAGAGACAATTCTGGTCGTGCCGAGGCCATAGACAACCTCAGGCCATGCCATGAATACTATCCGATCCCGAGCCAGCAGGTAACCTACTCCGGAGGTGCTCTGGACAATGCAGAATATGAAAAATACGGACTGTAGAAAAGGAGGAACGACATCATGAAAAAGAGATTATTATTCTTATCCTTTGCAGCCCTGGCTGCCCTCGCTTCCTGCGAGAAGAGTTCTGACACCACCTTCGACCTCGCTGTCGACGCTGTAGATATCAAGCTTGAGAACACCAGCGGTTCCACCAAGGTAAACGTCTGGTCCACCAAGCATTGGACCGCACGGTTCAAAGATCCTGTAGACTGGGCGTCTCTTGACAGGCTTGAAGGCGAGGGGAACTCTGCCATTACCTTCTCATGGTCGCAGAATGTCGACATCGAGAGACAGGTAAGTCTCATCTTCGACGTCCCCGGGAAGAGCGACACAGTGCTGTTCACCCAGAAAGGCGCCTTTGAACCTTCTATGAGTTTCACCGGGTCCCAGACTGTCGACGCAGCCACAACAAGCGTAGAGCTCGGTTTCAAGACCAATCTTGTGAAACATCTCGATGTTATTGAGAACGAGGTAAGCTACCTTAAGTACCTCTTCGATGATGAGGATGACGAAGATGTTCCCACTCCCGAAGGGGGCTGGGTACAGGGAGTCTCCGTGAGCGAAGAGATGGTCACAGCCACTCTCGCGCCCAATACCGGCACACGTCCTCGCAGAGCCAGAATCACTCTCAAGTTCACAAAACTGGACGGGAAGACGACTACGACCTATGCGGAAATCACCCAGATGAATCCTTAATAACTACGGACAATGAACACAAAAATACTCCAAAATATCCTCATCCTCGCAGCTGGCGCAGCATGCGCCCTTGGATGCAAAATCGATGACGCCGAGTATCGTTCCGCCTCCGAGTTCGGAACTCTCAAGCATGAGTATCAGGTTCCCTACAAAAGCGGTTCTCTAGAAGTGGAATTCCTCTCTAACGAGACCTTCTCCATCAGCATTGTTGAAGAAGGGCTGGACTGGATTACCTTCCCTGAAGGAAAGACCACCTTCGACGGCGACGCCACCATAAAGGTAGACTATGCCACAAACAGCGGATTCCCCCGCCTCGGACGAATCGCTCTTGCTTCTGCAAGCCGAAAAGATACGGTCACTGTTAAGCAGGAAGGATTCAAGGCCCCGCAGCTGAAATTCAACAATGTGAGCCTGGCTATCCAGGGAACAGGCGGTCAGGTGACCACTCCCCTTCTGACCAATCTCGACCTTGAGGACATCACCCCCGTCATCTCATACAACAATGAGAGCGACCCCAAGTGGATTTCAAACCTCAGAATTTCCAACGGAATGCTGGTGTTTGACGCCGCCGCCAACCCCGACGAGGTCGCACTTCGTCGTGCAACCATCAAACTTGACTTCGTCGACGGATGGGGTAAGTCCACCAGCTCCTCGCTGATGCTTACCCAGGCCAACGCCAAGAACGAGTTCGGCGTACTTGTCCCGCTCGAATCAGTCAGGGACATGGTTGGTTCTGTCAATCAGGATTACATTGTTGAAGGCGTCGTAATCAGCGAACTCGGCAACGAGAACGTAGGTGACAACCTCAGGCTCACTGAGTCCAGCATCGACTACACAGGCAACCCCACCACTGCCTACATTCAGACAAAGGATGGCGCCTATGGCTTCATGATAAAGACAAAGACAGCCGCAGACAACGTATTTGAACGTTACAGCACAGTCCGCCTCCTTATCAGAGGTACTACTGTCCTTGAAGAGCAAAACCCTCACCGTTTCATTATCGACGGTGTGACTGCCGATATGGTACTCTCTTCAACAGGTGGCACAGAAGCCTCCATAACGCCCAAGCAGAAGCATATCAAAGACCTCACGGACGATGACATGTACACATGGGTGGAGCTTCTCGACTGCGAATTCGGTATCAAGAAGGGACCTATCACTCCTATCAATGAAGGCTACGCTTGCATGTATTCCAGCGACCTGAACAATCCGAACAACCATTCGGCCGGGACAAACTACATCGGCAAGTTCCCTGCTCTTGTGATTGACAATCAGGGTGGAAGCCTCTATACTCTCACCAACACCAAGGTGCCTTACAGGCGATTAGGTAAGCAGCTCCCTTACGGGGCCGGTACTTTCAAAGGTATCATAGTCCATGAGAACTTCGACCAGTATTCCTGGGCCGGAGAGCCTAATCAGGGAGACATCGGCCGCTACCAGATCCGTCACCTCGAGGAGTCTGACTACGCTTTTGCAGAAGCGAAGGAAAGTAGTACATTCGGTTACGTAGTTGAATACCAGTATGCTATTATCAACAACAACGTAATCAACCCGACTGACGGAAGCAACAACGGCTATCTGACCCACTCCTATCCCGATCCAAACAGTGGAGCAACAGCATACAATATGTTGGACTTCACATATCTCGGACCGATTGGAAAGTACTATGCTGAAAACACTTATACCGGAAACGGAGTATACCTTCCTGACGGTAGCATGCTGTGCAAGAGTCCAAAGACCAACCGTCCGGCTTATCCTACGGCAGTTGCCAGCGATGGCAACGCCGGAAAGTGCCAGGTGGATGCCTCCGACAACTCGGCATGGAGATGGAATCACTGGTGGAATCCTGAGACCGATTCTCCTGAAGCATGGCTTCTGAAGTTCTCTACTGCAGGTATCTCAACCGATCACCTCACCATAGTGTTCTCCGCCGGTGGGCAGGGCTTCGGAAGCCCTCGATACATGAGCATAGACTGGAACACCGTTGGCGACAACAAGGCATCCGGCTGGCAGAGAATCGCAGATTTCGACACTCCTGAAGGTGCTCAGTGGGGCAACGTCCGCTGGTGGCAGCTTCCTGGTATTTACAAGCAGTTCTCCTTCGAACTCCCTCTGGAAATGCTTGGTAAGGAAGAAGTATGGATTCGCTTTACTCCCACCAAGAATGCGTCAGGTAGTGCTTCCGTCTATGACACTGCGGAAATCAATCCTACGGCACACTGGTGCATGAACTACCTTGCCATCCGCTACTCCAAGTAGAGTATAACTAAAACCAGTCCCTCGGGACTGCACTATATACCGCCATTTTTGATTTTTTCAAAATTGGCGGTATATTTGCATCATGAACCAAGCGACCAGTCAGAAGACTCCTTCAATGGATGAGTTCAAATCCATCCTGAAGAGACATAAGATGAAAGCGACAAGACAAAGGCTTGCCGTTCACGAGGTTATGATGGATCTTGGACATGCTTCCGCCGACATGGTATGCGAGGAACTGGAAGCGAAAGGGACCGCCAAAGTCACCGTCGCCTCCGTATACAACATACTGTCTCAGCTGGCAGACATCAAGGTGTATTCCCGTCGCATGAGCAGCAACAACAAGATGTACTTCGATGTCCTTACGTCAAAGCATATCCATCTCTACGACAAAGAGAACCACCGTTTCCGCGACATCTTCGATGACGAACTCATGGACCTTATTCGATCCCGTCTTAAAAGAAGAAAATTCAAGGGATATACTGTAGAAGATATTGACATTCAAATTATTGCAAAACCAACAAGAAAGATAAAAACTGCATTATGAAAAAGTTTCTCATACTCTTTGCCGTGGCACTTATCGGCATGAGCGCATGTGACGTCAATCCTAAAGACGAGTTTATAATATACAATGATACCGAACTTTGCAGCATTGTCGACGGTAAGATTATTACAGACAACGGCCTCACATATGAGATTGTCGAAAACAATACGGAGGCCAATTTGGCAGAATACAACCGCGCCATTATAGTCTGCGACATTTTGAAATTGAATGAGGATGGCTCATATCAGATTAATCTGAAATCTATCACCAAGATTCAGATAAAAGACTATACCGACGCTTCTACCCTTCCTGAAGGAGTGATTCCGACAGGCTATCCTGTATCTCCACAAAGCATTTGGTTCTCAGGTGGTTACCTCAACGTAGGCTTTAGTTTCTACCTAAAGGTAAACAGTTCAACTGTCCATAACATAGACATCATTGCCAAACGTCCTTCCGAAGATGGAGAAGTTTTGACCCTGTATCTTCGCCATAGCGCCGAAGGTGAGCCTGAGGGCAAAATCGATTATGATCAATACACCCTTGTCGGCTCATATATAAGTTTCAAGGCAGACGACTTGTTCCCTACTAATTCCACTACCGATATAGAAGTAAAATGGAACTGGTTCAGCAATCCCGACTCGCCTGAAAGCTCAGATATCATAGAATTCAGCGAGCCAGGATCAATTGTCAGGAAAAATTAACCTCTTAGGTATTGCAGTCAAAAAAATTATTTGTACCTTTGCAGTCCTATCAATGGTGGATGTAGTTCAGCTGGTAGAGCATCGGATTGTGGTTCCGAGTGTCGTGGGTTCGAGCCCCATCATCCACCCCTGCTGCAACTCTCGGAGGAATCCGAGGGTTGCTTTGTTTTAGGGGTCTTGTAAACACTTGGTTCTCCAACGATTAGAGAAACGAGTGGCGAAAGTGTCGCGGTTCGAGGGGCTTCATTTTCGAAAATGATTTTTCCGTTGAAAATCGAACCGAGGATATTCAACTTGAGATGAATCGGGGCTGCAGCCACGCAGGAGCCCATATTCTCGATGAACGAGAGTGAAAACTTCATCTTCTCCTCCACCTCCTTGTCCATCGGCTGCTCCTTGGCATCCTCAAGCCGCAGTTCAAGGTTCTTCTTCTCTGCCACGAGCCGTGAATTCATCGCCGTAAACGAATCGTCATCGATGACACCTTCAAACCACTTGTCTTGCAGTTTCTTCATCTTGGCATCCATCGACGCAAGGTCCGTTTTCATCTTCTTCAGTTCCTCCTTGGAAAGTTTCTGCTGCTCTCGGGCCATATCGACAAGGATAGCCTCATAGAGAGCCATCACCGCCTCGCTCGGCTTCAGTGAACGCAGGAATCGGCACATATTGTCATTGGCATCCTCCGCTGCAATACGATACTTCCCGCAGTAGTTGCAGTGATAGTACGCATATCGCTTGTTGCGACCTTTGCTGAACGAACCGTACACCGTTTGACCACAGTACGGGCAACGCAGGAAAGAACGCATAAAGAAGGTCTCGTCGGGGACCTTCTTCACTTCGGGCTCTGCCTTGTCTCGATTGCCGTCCAAACGGTCTTGAACAAGGTAGAATGACTTGGCATCCGTCAATGCCTGATGCTTTCCTTTGACATACTGCTCGGGCGAATCGCCGTACTCGGGTACGAACACTTGACCGATGTAGAATCGGTTACGCAGGATGCGGAAGAAAGTAGATTCACTGACCTTCATTCCGCGTGAACGCAGGTCCCTCCATACGACGGTGGGTGACTCCACTCCGTAGGCAACACGATGGAATGCTTCGGTTACAAACGGGGCTTCCTTGGGGTCGAACTCTATCCAACACTCGTGCTTGCCCGTCCTCTTGTTCGCATATCCATAGGGAGCCATCCCCACACATTTCCCATCCGCAAGGGCTTGATGTATGCCGTCCTTGGTTGCCTTGGAACGCTTGTCATTGTCCACCTCCGCCATCGACAAGTACACGGATAGCATAATCTTGGACTCCGCCACTTCGAAATCAAGGTGTTCCTCCGACGCATTGACCTCTATGCCGTACTTCTTGAACTTGGAGATGTAGTCCCACCCGTCCGACGCATCGCGGGTGAATCGGTTCCACCTCAACACCAACAGTCCGTCTGCATCCACCTCTTT
>ONMJ01000002.1 GCA_900318955.1 uncultured Bacteroidales bacterium | reverse complement strand
GCAGGTGGAGAAGAGCAGCTCGATGGACTATGGGTTCCCGCCGGTCTATTTCGTCGGTTTCATGGACTTTTCCCTTCATGAAGGATCGGACAGAGTCCTTTACCGATACTCGCTGCGGGAAAAAGAAACAGGAGAAGAGATGACGGGGAGTCTCCAGTTCGTCTTCCTCGAACTGACTAATTGTCGGAAAGCCCTGACACCGGATGCGACGCTTCTCGACAACTTCTGCTATGCCCTCCACAACATGGAACACCTCACCGACCGTCCCGAGGAGTTGAAGGAGGAGATTTTCAAACGCTTGTTCAAGACGGCGGAAATTGCTACCTTTACACCCGAAGAACGGATTAAATACGAAAATGACATGACAACGGAGCGAGACATACAGAACTATATTTCCTACGCGCGGGAGAAGGGTCTTGAGGAAGGGATGGAGAAAGGGATGGAGAAAGGAATGGAGAAAGGAATGGAGAAAGGGCTTTTAGAAGCAGCTAAGAATATGCTGGCGGAAGGGTTTAGTATTGACCTTGTGGTTAAGTGCACTGGGCTTTCCGTAGAACAGGTTAAAGAACTTAAACTATAGAATAATTTCTGCAAGAAGCATGGCGCAGGTGCGGTTTTCTCAAGCCGACCTGCGCCATACATTTATTATAAATACCGCATAATCAGATATTTGCATTTCTATCGCGGCGCAGGTCCCGAGCATTTTTTCGCACCTGCGCCACGCCACCTGCGCCAAGTTCGTAGTGTTATAATCCCTGAATCCTTGATGCGTAGGCGGGCCAGGCGGCCTTGTATGCCTCCAGTGACGCGGAAGGGACCATGATGCGACAGAAGCCTGGTGTGCCCTTGAAGGCAGAGCTGCCGAGGGACGGGGGAGTCGTAGCTTTGAGGGTCACTTCGTCTAGGGTGTCACAGTTCTCGAAGGCATAACTACCAATGGATTCAATCGCTGAGCCGAATGAGACACTCCTGAGCCCAGTGCAACCGGTGAATGCATAGGCGGCCAAGGTGTGAAGTCCCTCCGGGAGTGAGAATGTTGAAAGGCTGCGGCAATGCGAGAAAGCGTAGCGATCGATGGCGATGAGTCCCTCCGGGAGGGAGATCGAAGCGAGGCGGGAGCATCCTGAGAAAGCCCCAAAAGGAAGGCGGTCGACTCCCGATGGGATAACGATCGATCGGAGGGAAGAACAGTCTGAGAATGAACCGTTTCCGAGTGAGATCAACCCCGAGGGAAGAGTAATCGAAGTGAGAGAGGAGCATCCTGCGAAGGCGGCGCGGCCAATTGTAGTGACCGACTGGGGAACAGTGTATTCAGTGAGCCCGGAGGGAGCAAGTGCAATGAATTCGCCTGCGATTACGATGCTTCTGCCGTCTTCTCCAGCCATCTTTCCGGTAAATCGCTTAAGGGAAGTGCATCCCGCGAAGCAGCCTGCTTCTATCGACCTCAGTCCGTCAGGAAGGGCGATTTCTTCGAGGGAAGAGCAGTCTGTGAATGCAGATCTTCCAAATGAGGTCACGGTCGGAGGGAGAGCTACTGAAACGAGTTTGGAGCAGGCCATAAAGCCCATTTCGGGGACCTCTGTTACTGCCGAAGCAAAGTAAAGGCGGCCCCAACCATTGGAATACTCGTTTTTGACAATTCCGGCAAAATTCGAAACGATAGGGGAGCCATCGCTTGTCGTATAGAGGATCACAGAGTCGGGAATGGTGACGGAAACCGAGCAAGAAGCGCTGAATCCTCCGTCCTCTGTGGTGACGGTAATCATAGAAGAACCAACTCCGCAAGCTATGACTTTCCCTCCTTCTACCGAAGCGACAGAAGGCGCAGATGAGCTCCATCTGACCGAGGGGTTGTCAGCATTCTCTGGGGAAACGCTGGCAACAAGGGTAATGTCTTCTCCTACAATCATTTCCGCGCTTGCCTTGTCGAGTGAAACCCCAGTTACAGGATAGGTCTTGGGAACGACGGTAACGGTACAGGTGGCCTTTTTCGATCCGCTCATAGAGGTCGCCGTTACAGTCGAAGTACCGACGCTGACGGCGGTGACTTTCCCTTCACTCACAGTTGCGACAGCGGGATGGCTGCTTATCCAGCCGACTCTTTTGTCAGAGGCATTTTCAGGAAGGACGCTTGCGGAAAGCTCTGCCGTCTCTCCTACTTCGAGGGTAATCTCGGTAGGGGAGAGTGAAAGGGAAGTAACTGATATTATGAGCTTTTCGACTGTTATGCGGCAATATGCCTTGTGATCTCCGTCCTTCGATGTCGCAGTTATTGTGGCGGAACCTTCCTTTAGCGCCTTTACCTTGCCTCCATCTACCGAAGCCACCTCCGGAGCGGAAGTGCTCCATGAAATTGTCTTATCGGCAGCATCTGAGGGCTTCACCTCAGCGGACAGAGTAAGTTCTTCTCCTTCTGTGAGAGTCACTTCGCTCCTTGAGAGGGTAACAGACTGCACCTTCACGGGTCCGCCTTCCGGCTTCTCGGGCTCGGTAGAGCGAGGAGTACAGGCGTTTATAAAGAGAGCCGCAAGAACTACTGTGGCAAGGAATACCAAATATCTGTTCTTTCTCATTTTCAAATAAAAACAGACCGGCCTTTCGGCCGGCCTGTAAATAAGGGTTATACTTCGACGGATTAGTTATTAAGAAGAACTTCTCCTGAATCGGCACCTTCCGGAATAGTAAAATTGACGGTATGGAAATATTTTC
Source organism: uncultured Bacteroidales bacterium (assembly GCA_900318955.1). Taxonomy (GTDB): domain Bacteria; phylum Bacteroidota; class Bacteroidia; order Bacteroidales; family UBA932; genus Cryptobacteroides. The sequence goes on along the minus strand of ONMJ01000002.1, from coordinate 116,213 downwards.
CTTTTGGTTTTGTTGTTAAATAAAGTTCGGTATTTCCGTCAGAGATTCTCTTAAATTTGCACTCTACCTTTTTATTCTCAGTATATTCTGAATAGAATATCGTCTTTTCAAACTGGTACGTTGCGCTTGTCACAGAACCGATTATAGACTCTCCAGCTACAATAGATGTTACAGGCATGTCTGTACCTTCTGGATTGAGTTTTCTTTTTGTGTCCTCAAAAATAATGTTTAGAGGGAATACTGATGAAGGGAGTCCAGCCGGAAGCTCTATTGTGACATCAACTTTGTTCTGTTCTTCATTGGTAGCACTGAAACTGCCGTATGTTTTCCAGCTGACGCTCTTGAACTTCTGCTGGGGGAGAAGGAATATTGTTATCTGCCTATAGAGTTTCTGTCCGTCTGCGGTCGTTCCAATCACACGGAAAGTTGTAGAAAGCTGATCAGTGGTGGAAGGAGTATTCAAATCGAAAAGGATTGTTTTCCAACCATCGTCACCTGTTTCTCCGCCGTCAACCCATCCATAATTATTGTTGCCAGTGCCGTTCTTGATAGTGATTGCTTCAAGGGCATAAGACCCGTCAGTGAATGAATCCGCTTTTACATCAGTCCATGATGCAGGGTTAGTAGGATCGTCTCCCGTTAGTATCTTGAAAGTAGCGGGGGATGAATCAGAATCATTAGCAGCGTCTTTGAGATACTTATATTTGAATGCAACTCTTGTAGCAGACTCAAGATATGCTTTGTTAAGCCACTGTACATAGATACGGGAGACTCCGTCAGCAAGGTCTGTAAGGCTCTCTGTCTCTGTAAGAGATGATACATTGGAATTGGATGCAACGCATTCTTGAGGATTGGTTTTGCCCCTCTTTGCAACAGAGGTCAATTTTATAGTATACTCGAAGTTCCTAAGAATAGGGAGGTAGTTACCATCGCGGTCTACAAAGTCAAGCCTGTAATAAGTATCAGCTGTATCGAAGTCCTTACCTTCTTCCTTATATTTTCCTTTAATAATAATATAAGGACGGTCGCTCTCTTGGTCGGGACGCTCATAGAGATACTTGATGGAAGGACTGTACTCCGACTCCTCAGTATCATCAGTATCAGTAGTAGGCTTTGTCATGTCCATCGTTGTAGTTTCTGAAACAGATCCATTTCTAAGTTCAGGGTCTATGAGAAGAGCATCGAAACTCTTGCTTGCATAGTCGGTGACGAATGTCTTGTCAGATTTCTTCCAGATAGCATAAGAACCACTATTAGGGGTATTGTAGACATTGAATCCGGTGAGTGTGAAGTTCTGTACTTTTGGATCAACGGTGAGATTGACTTTAGCAAAGTTTCTAATCAGGCGGACGTTGCTGAAAGCAGCTGTAGCTTCATCAGTAGTAGAGCCGTCAGCATTTGCCGTACCGTTTGAAAGCTCGAAGTACTGCCAGTAGCCGCCGACCTTGTCATTAGTCGTGAGCTTAGTCATGATCTCGCTCTCGTAGGCGTTGAAGTCTATCTGGTCAGGACCGTTTCCGATGACATGGACTGTTCTCTTACTCTGGGTAGCGACAAGGGTGACCTTGAAATAGAAGGTCTTGCCGTTTTCGATACCGCTCCAATCCTGAGAGAGGTTCTTTCCATCCTTATCGCAGCGGACAGCGCGGGTATAGTCATTGAGATAGTGGGAGGTACCGAAGGTCGCGACATAGATGTTACGAAGCACAGGCTTGTTCGCATCCTCGTCGGCACTAATCCAGGTAGCGCGAGTAGCGACGATCGATTCCGGGAGGGTGACCTTCATTATGTAGGTCACCTTTCCCTCCATGTTTGCTTCCTCTGGGGTCACAGACTCTTTTTCTGCTGTGCAGGCTATGGCTGAGAGCAGAAGTGCAGAAAGTATGTAAATATATTTTTTCATATTCTTTGCCTATTAATAGTTTTCGTCACCCCAAGTGAAAGTATCCTTACCAACTGGTCTTGTTGTAGCATCGCCCCAGAACCACTCGTCATAGACGCAGCGGACAGATGTTGAGTTAACCGGAGCGTTTGAGTATGGTTTAACTGTCTTACTTTTATTCTCCACGACAATTGTTCCATTAGCCGTATAATAGTACGCATTGCGACCCCAGTATGAGCTTTCTTGATTGTATCCAAACAAATACGGGATGCGGCCAAGTGATGATAAAGTAGAAATAAATTCTACCTCAGCAAAGGTTGGTAATCTCCAACGACCGGCAGGAATGCCATCTTCTTGATAAGTTGCACACCTTAATATAGCGCTATCTTCTCCATTTAATCCACCGTTTCCAACTGAGCATACACCGTAAGAAGACGCGACCCTTATTTTGGGAGCAATCATATTACTTGTATTGGAGGAACTAGCAGGATGATAGTTTGTTAAAATATTTTTTTCACTATCGTTATAAGTAGAAGGAGCCTCTTCATAATAAGAATAGTATTCTTCTTCCCACCAATCGTATCCTTCAAAAGAAGGTACTGAAACAGAAGCTGTTCTAGGATCTCCGATGATGTATTTATCGCTGACGGAAATTGTCAAAACGTACATGTTAGGATTTTTATTGCCAGAATTTCTTGTAATACCATTAGCTCCGCCCAAATTATAGCCTCCCCACGTAGTATTATTGCTGTTGGAACCGTTAATGTAAATACCGTCTTTTCCGTAATTACCAGGTGTTGTTCCACTGGGAGTATTGCTGTTCGGGTTTTCAACTACATACACCTGCGGATACTGGATGATCTTGATATACTTGGTATAGGTCTCATCGCTGTAGGTAGCGGACCCAACTGCGCCAAGGTGAACCTCGACCTCATAGGTATAAGGAGTGACATCGAAGTTACGGGATGTCATATCGCTGTTGAGGATATGCTTGAGTTCAATAACTTGGTTTGTGTTGTTAACCGTAAACCAACCGTTGATAACGCCTGCATCATACTCAGTCTCAGTACCTTTCATCGGACTTGCATTACGGTTGTTGTAAGTTGTTATCGCTGAATTGTTTATGTTTCCTTCCTGTACAAAGTACTCTGTATTTCCTGTGGAGAGATTCCGTTGATAGACATTGATAAGCTTGAGAGTGACAACATCACTGGCAGCGAAGCCAACAGTAGTTCCAGTTGTATAGATTGTCTCGAAATCTTTCGGGTTGCCTTCGTAAACGGTCTCAGAGAAGTCATCGTTGACCTCAGCCTTCTCGAGAGAGAGGTACTTGGCATCGGAGATGACGGGGTTGACCTTCTTGTTGCTGTTCCAAGGAAGTACCTGAGCCTGAGAAGGAATAGTAACAGTGGGATCAGCGAACTCGGAACCGAGGAGGGAGACGGTGATAGTAAACTCGTAATGGTTGTTGGAGTTGATTACAGTCTCCGGGAACATGACCTTGTAGTAAAGTTCCCTTTCAGTCGAGTACGTAATAACGGGGTCTGCATCACCAACTTGTGTAGTCTGCTCCATCTTCCAAGGGATGATGAGCTTCACGAAGGGCTCTGTGCTTTCTCCCTTGGCCCATGTCATCGGATAGGAGTAGAACTCGGGGCTGTTGATAGTATAAGAAGTCGCTGATTCGGGAGCAATAATTACCGGAGCATAATTGAAGCGAGACGGCTTATTAAACGGCTTCTTATAAGAATATTTCGGGGACGCATCCGGGGAGCCGAGAACTGCGGTATTGTCTGCGTTGCAGAGGTAGATACGGACGTTTTTCTCGTTGAGAATCGGAGTCCAGGTCTCGGTGACCACAGTTGTAACGGCAGATTCGCCTTCTCCTTCAGTCGTACTTGTTGTGTTGACGATCTCGTCCTCAATATTGACGATGAAGGTGAACTTGGCCTCAAGCCTTCTCATCTCCACGACATCGTTGACTGCGTAGTTACCGATACCTTTGAGTTCGATTTCTTTCTGGCCGGTCATTACGAAATACTTCTCGACAGGATTTGAAGGATCTGCTCCAACCATACTGTCTGGAATTACCACATATCCGCTCCTCTCTTTATAGGTAGGATCAGTATAATTGTATGCAAAGTGCTGCTCAACAGTCTTAGCTTTTATTGTCTGGAGAGCGTCGCCCTCGAGAGTCTCGGGATAGTTGAATACACCGAATACGACAACTTTCGATCCGTTTGTAGGGAAGAGAACATTGAGACTTGGGAAGTCCTGTCCGGCAATGCCGCTGATGATATAGGCATTATCATTCGTCATAGTCGGTTTCACAATCCTTTCTGATGCGTAGACAGGAGCTTTTGTAGTATCTGTATAGAAGAAGTACTGTACAGAGTTGACAGCATTCTCCAGTCCAACTCCGTCAGAGTAGTCAGACTTGGTCTCAATGCCATTGTCCATGTGGAGCTTGAGGGCTATTGCATCCCCGCCTTCGTATACTCCCTTGTTGTAGGAAGTCTCCTCGGAGCAGGACGCTGCGATCATGAGTGCTGCAGCTGCAGCTGCGTATGTAAATATCTTTTTCATCATCTTCATCTCTGCTTATTCGGAATAATTGATAGTGAGAAGGCCGCCACGGGTGACCTCGGAATCGATGTTGATTTCGGTCTCGACAGCAGGAGTCTGAGTATGGTCAATCATGACTACCTCGAAATCGAGCTGGACTTTGTTGCCTGCAGCAGCACCTTCGAGGGTGCGGAATTTCAGATTGACTCTTCCGAGCTTACCGGTAGGACCTCCGACAGGGCCGGAAAGAGTGTAACCGTCAGTTGTCTTTGTCTTAGTAGCTTCTTGTCCGTTGCTTCTGCCGTCATCAGCAACGCAATATGCATTGACATCGATCTTGTCGGTATTGCCCGTTACTTTTATTCTCCAGATGCACTCAATCTTAGGATTGTTATTTTCATCATAAGTGGTTACAGGAGAATAGGCCGAGAAGTAAGCTAGGATAGGATTGGCAGGATCTGCAAACCAGTTGATCTGACGACGCGGTTTTGTTTTGTCTGTGTCGGGGTTGCCTGCACCAGAAGTATATTCAAGTGCATTGGCGGTTGCAATAGCGCCTTCGCCGTAGGTCTCTGTGCCAGGCTTAAAATTCCAAGGAATGACCTGGAGCTTGATCTCGATGAGCTTGCCCTTGACAGATAGAGTATAAACGTATCTCTTTCCAGATTCCCAGGTGGTTCCGGTAGGAAGAGAAACTGATGCCTCATTCTCTACTACTGTAGGATTTTCGTAGGAGTATGCGACTTTGATCTTGACAGCCTTAAGCTCATCTGCTGTCTGAGCCCAGATTAGTCCGCCGAAAGCGTCAGAGGCGGCGTCGTTCGCGACAGTGGTAAAGGGAGCGGTAGTTGTAACACCCTCACCGGTAGTAGTCTGCTGACCGACTTTATTGATGAAGTTGCCGGTAGTTGCATAGGGGTAATCAAGAGTAGCAACGCCTGTAGAAGTAGGGTTCTCTTCGGGAGCTGCTGGAGCGGCATAGGTGATTGTAGCTGTTTTATTGGTGCTTACGCCGCTTACTACGAGACTCTTAAGATTGACCGCGTACTCCATCTCATTCTTGACAACGAATGTGACGTTGGAGAAGAGGTGGTGCATAGGGAGGTCGAGGGTGTACTCGGGGTATTTGACGGGCTCTTCTGCAGTCTGTGTCAGAGCTACTCCGCTATAGAGGAAGTCGAACTGAGGAGTCTCAGAAGTCATTTCCTTTGAAAGAGTGATCTTCTTATCTGCGTCGAGAGCAGGCTCAGTTCCAAAGAAGTCTTTAGCGGCGATGGTCCCGTCGGTTTTCAGCCAGGAAGCGAAAACATGGGTGCCGGCCTTCCACGGATAATCCTTAGCGGTCTTCCAAGCGCCATCATAAGTCAACTCGTCGTCGATATAGGTTTCGGTCCCAAGGATATCCTTGATAACGAAAGTCGAAGTCTGAAGGCCTGCTGCATCAGTGATGAGCGCCCTTGTCTCGACGGAAGCGTTGAAGCGGATGAGATTGTCCTGCGATACTGCTGCAGGCTCCTCGTTCTTGTTGCAAGAGCAGAGGAGGGCGACGGCTGTCGCAATATATATTATTGTCTTTTTCATAATCTTCATCGCTTATTTATATATAAAGTGTAACTCCTTCAACATTGATCCACTCGTCGAGAGTAGGATTGAAGGTATATTTCCAGAGCGATCCGGGAACGAGCATGCCCTTGAAATAGTGCTTCTTGCAAGCTGCGAACTCGATAGGAGTTCCAGCTGTCTTGCCCTGCTTATTGCCTTCAGCATAGGAAAGGAAGAGGCTGCGGGTCTCCTTGGCACCGTCTACTTCTACGGTGAATTCGACGGTAATCGAAGTAAGGTCCCTCGGAGCGGCAAAGACTGTGAAATGGACAGTGTTGGTCTTAGTCTCTCCAGTATCAAGGGTGAGCTTGATCGGAGCGAAGGTAGCAGTAACGCTCCTGTTCTCGTCGGAGATTTCCGGAGCATCGTTTACGGTCCATTTTGTTCCAGCGGGAGTAGCGGTGAACTCTCCGGAGAGGGGAGTTGCGGAATCACCGGAGACCTTGTCATTGGAGATCATTTTGAACCCAGTAATATCCATAGTCTTGTCAGAGCAGACCTCGAACTCGAACGCCGTGAAATACGGATAGAAGTTGAGCTCGACTGTGCTCTTCGCTTTTGCGCTGGCGACAGCAAGCATGTAAGCATATTTCATATCCGGATAGTACTCTCCGTCATTGGCCTTGGTGAGAGTCTGCTCTGCAGGGATCTCGGCTGTCGCAGAAGAGACTTCCCCATTCGCCTCGGCAACTGTGAATCCGTTGTAAGGGAAGAGAGCGTAGAAATCATTCTCTCCTTCACCCCAGACAAGACCGCCGGCCTCATTGTTCTCGATACCGGCCTTGCTGATCTGGCCGACTGCGGTCGCTGAGTTTACATAATAATCAGAGAAGTGGCTGCCATTGCTTCTTGCAGCGACACTGCTGTAGACGCGGAAGATATCGCCTATTTTCCAGTCGATACGCTCCCAATCGGTAGTCTCGGGTTTCTCTCCCTCGTTGCTGTTGCTGTACGAAGTACGGGTCTCAGGCTGGCCGGATATGGCTCCGAACCTGACTTCCTGTCCAACCTTGCCGAAGGATCCTTTCTGACATCCTGTCAGGGAAAGGAGGACGCCTGCTGCGAGCAGGAATGCTTTAACTGTGTTTCTCATTTTCATTTCCTCCTTCATTTTAATACCATTCGTCAGAGACGTCTTCGCTTTCGAAGTAGTTGACCCCCTGTCCCATGGAGTTCACCCGCATGTCTGGTCCAACGGAGCCCTGCAGGATGTCTCTTTCGAGGCAGACCTCCACATTCTGCAGAATTGTCGGGCTTTTGAATTGTTTTTTCTTGTTCATACGTATGATTGTTAGTAATTTAGTCTTTTCTTTAATAAACTGTTGTTCTGCTAATTCCGATTATCGGAAGTTTAGACTGAAAATCGCCAGTACAATAGTCTGAAATACTAAAAAACTATTAGTTATAAATTTTAAGAATTATTTATTAAATAGTCTTAATGACTCCTAATTATACGCTAAATCATGACCAATCAAAGTTTTATTCGGTACCTTACGAAAAGCCAAATGTCCCAAAATACTATTCGCTCCTATTGCTTTGCCGTTGACGAATACAATAGTATGTTTCAAATTGTAAGTACATCTAATCTGCTAAAATATAAGAGATATCTCCTCGGGAAATACAGCCCGAGCACAGCAAATGTCAGGATAAGAGCGATAAATCGTTACCTTAGGTTTATAGGTAAGGGGAAATTGGCCCTCCACGGAGTCAAAATTCAGCAGGTTTCATTTCTCGGGGACACACTCGATGACAATACTTATGAGATTTTTAAAAGCTGCCTGAAGGGAGAATCCAACCTTCAATGGTATTTCATAGTATCGGTTCTTGCTACAACCGGGGTGAGAATAGGAGAACTCGTCAGGATAAAGGCTGAGCAAGTCATTCTCGGATACATTGACGTGATTGGCAAGGGCGGTAAATGTAGAAGAGTGTTTTTGACCGATTCGCTTCGAAATGAGCTGCTGATGTGGATGGAATTGATAAAAAGGTGCAAAGGACCGCTATTTAGAAATAAGTTCGGGGATCAGATAAGCACCCGCGGAGTTTCCGCTCAGCTTCAGAGGCTTGCCATGAAATACGGCGTCGACCCTGCGAAGGTTCATCCCCATGCCTTTCGGCATCTTTTTGCCAGAAAGTTCTTGGAAAAAACCGGTGATGTGGCCCTGCTTGCGGATCTACTCGGTCACTCCAGCATCGAGACAACTCGGATCTATTTACGCAAGACAAGCGAGGAGCAACATCAAATAGTTGAGAAAGTTATAACCTGGTAATAAAAAAAATTAAAAACTAGTGTCAGAATAAAAAAACATTAAAACAACACATGAAAAAAGTGCATAAAAAAGGAGAGAAAATTTCCAAAAATGTTTGCAGAAAGAGTTTTTTTGATATAATTTTGCACTTTAATGGTATATTAGGTAAGAGCACCTAAAACAACTTTATTGAAAATTGTTCCGATAATCGGAATTATAACAATAGATTATTTTGTAATAGGTAATAGACAAAAATACTAACAATCATACGTATGAACAAGAAAAAACAATTCACAAGCCCTAAAATCTTGCAGAATGTGGAGGTCTGCCTCGAAAGAGACATCCTGCAGGAGTCGTTCAATAAGAACTCCGGGGTCTACACAATGGGTCAAGGAGTTGAGACCCTTGAGTTTACCAATGATGGTGAGAGCGGGGACTACACAGCTGAATGGAATTAAATGAAGGAGGAAATGAAAATGAAGAATTATTTACGCATCGCCCTCTGCGGCATGGGAATCCTCCTCGCACTTGCAGGCTGCAAGAAGGACCCCTCTACCATTGATAATGGTAATGGCACTATCAAATTCACCGCAAGGTCTGCTTCGACAAGAATCGACACCAAGACTTCTTATACGGGAGAAGGCACCCTTCAGGATGGCAAGCTCGTATGGGAGAGAATCGATTGGAAGGCAGGCGATGAGGTGCTCATCTGGAGTAACACCGCAACTGTCCGTGCCGGAGGAAGTCATCCGGAATTCGGTGCTGCTGCGAAGAATATCGCTACCTATACTATAGAGAACCCTCAGAAGGCCAGCGATACCGAGAGTAAAGCCAATCTTGGAGATGATGCCGGAAACGGTCTTGTCTTCGTAGATAAGAATCCTGCCAATTTCTGGGGCATCTATCCTGCCAGCGCAGTAGAGAAAGGAGAAGGCAAGCAGCCGACAGCTTCAGCTGTAACTTACTCTATCTCGGACTCTCAGGAGAGCACCGTCAGCGGCAAGGTAGCAACTCCCGACATGTCGAATGCCGTTATGCTCTCTTACCTTGAAGGCGCGAAGCCTCTCAGCTCAGGCGAGACCAACAGGATGGACTTCTACGCTGCATTCACAGCTTTCCAGTTCAATATCAAGACTGAGTCCGCCGGAAACTATACTCTCAAGAAGGTCACCCTCGCTTCCGCAGACAATACCACAAAGATTGCAGGTAAGGTTGCAGCTACAATCGCTGCCGGCGGAGCTAGCACATTCGCCGCAATTTCAGAGGGAAGCACTTCTGTTGTAGCGACTTTTGACAGCAACCCAACGGTCTCCAATACCGACGATGTGACCTTTACCGTTCTGACAGCTCCAATCGAGACCGGTATCGTCGCAACCTTCGTCATTGAGTCCACTGTCGGTGGAGTTACTTCCGAGATCGTCAAGAGTGCGACCCTCAAGAAGAAGAATGGTTCGGCATATGAGGTCATGAAATTCGCTCCTTGCAAGAAGTATGTTATCAACGGACTTATTATCCCGACCAGTGCTTATTTCAACGATTTCACCCTCAAGCTCGAGGTTCTCGGCTGGGATGAGGTGACAATCGCGGGAAGCGCTGCTGAATTCCCCCAGGTCACCCAGTTCTCTGTTAGCGGAGAGGGTGTTCTCAATGGCGACACAGATCTTCATCTCGGAGGTCCTATAACTGATGACAATCGTCAGAAGGATCCCTATCGTCAGCAGTGGTATTTCAAGAACGAACATACTGTGACAGTCTTCTTCAAGGTCATGCTCCCTGCCGGCGGAAGCTGGGAGGTTGAGCCCGTGGAGCTTCCTGAAGGCTTTGTCATCAAGAATGTCTCTCCAGCCCTTACAGACGATACAACGGTTGACCCCGATCAGCTTTGGGGACCCGTGAATGTCAAGGGAAGTACTGATGTCCAGCTCGAGATTACTTACACCGGAACGGGTACGGCTCAGTTCTATTTCCACACCTATGTATATAGCGGTGCCAATAGGACCGGGACCAAGTTCAATGTGGACTCCGAGACCCAGCTCTATGACCGCGGCCGTGGATACCACACCTTTATCGTTAACAGTTCTTTATATCCCACCGAATAAGCAGGAATAGCCATGAAAAAATACTTTACCTATATAATTATAGCTGCAGCGATGGCCTTTGCAGCATCCTGCGCTGAAGAACAAGTCGGTGTTGACAATTCCGATGCTACCGTTACCCTCCGTCTTCAGACCTCTGAGATGGAAACCAGGGCTACGGTTACTGAGACCGGTAATGTCATCCCCGGAGTTGGGGTTGAGAATACTCTTACCCATGCGGATTTCTTCTTCTTCTCGGACGCTGAGGGCACGACGCTCATTAGTCATGAGCGCCTCGAGGTCGGCACAGATGCAAGCGGTCTTGTCTCGGCAGGAACCAATATCTATGAGCATAAGTTCGATGTTTCTGACGAAGGAAATCCTCTTCAGAATGCATCCTATGTCTATGTCATAGCCAATTATCCTTCGGAAATCACAAAGACGACTCTTGCTGATATTCTCGATCTTGATATCAACATCGATCTAAGCGGAACTCTCACTGCCTTTGTGATGGATTCCTATGCGGATGGCAGCCTTACCTATCTCTCTCCTTCCAAGACAGCAGATAGCAAGACATTCACAATCGGTCTTAAGCGCGCTGCTGCAAAGCTCGAGCTCAATTTCAATGTAATTAACGAATTCAAAGACGCTGCGGAGAATGTTTGGACTCCGGTCTTCGGTCCTATGTGGGTCAATTTCCTCAATGCCAGGAAGGTCGGGAAGGTCGCAGCCAAGCCTGTTGCCTTCGATGAGAAGACAAACTACTTCAGCACAGCTCAGTATGCTCCGACGAAGGTTACCCCTGCTGCAAAGGAAGGGTACACTTCCTGGACGATTCCCTCTGTCTACACTTATCCTCAGCAGTATCAGACCTCTGACGTGACTGCTCCGTATTATAAAATCTTTATCCCCTGGGTATGCGAGAAGAAGGGCCAGAATAACTTCTATTACAAGATTATTCTTCCGGAGCTCGGATCTTTCAAGAGGAATAAGATCTATAAGCTGACAGTCGATGTCTCCGTTATCGGCGGCACTGAGGATGACTGGGCTCTCGTTACCGACCACATCTATGTGGCTGACTGGTGGGCTCCCGAGAAGATCGAGTCCAGCGTCGAAGGCGCTATGTATCTCGATGTCCCTGTGAAGCACTATGATATCTACGGAATTGATTATGTCGATGTCCCGGTTGTTTCAAGCAACAATATCCAGATTGTCAGCTCCACTGGTACCAAGCAGAATCTTTACGGGACTAATGGCAACGGCGTTCCCTATGATGTCACTGTTACACCTACAGTTACAGTAGGAGCGGACGGCAAGTCCAGTTTCAGGCTGACACATGTGCTTGACAATAATATGTATACTATGTCAGGAAACAATAGAGTCAGAAATCCCAACTTTGATTGTACTCCAATCAATTATACTGTGGTTATCAAGCATACTGAAGGCGGCCTTTCAAAGACTGTCACTGTAACAATTACTCAGTATCCTCCGATCTATGCTCAGAGGGATCCAAGTAATGGGTATGCGTATGTAAATAGCTATACATATCGTACTGGCAGCCAATGGCAAGGCTACAACTATCGCGGAGGAAGATATAATAGCGGGAACGCATATAATAATCAAGGGACTAATACTGCTAACCAGTTAGGGACAATCAATACGGGAAATGCTGCTAATAGCAATTACAATCAATATGTAGTTTCTGTAAGCGTTCTGCCGGTTGGCTACAGCGTTGCGGGTGTCTCCGAAAATATTATAATTGGTGATCCACGAGGAGGAACCTTACGGTATAATTATCTTGGATATCAAGCAGGTACTAATGGTGGTAGAGATAATACGGTTCAGACAAATTATAAAGCCGTTTCCTCTACATCTCAGAATATTATTGCTCCTGTAATTCGTATTGCTTCTTCTTGGGGAGCGACCGACCCTATTCGCAATTATGACAGAGCGGAAGAACGCTGTGCAAGTTATCAGGAAAACGGCTATCCTGCAGGGCGTTGGAGAATACCTACTGTAGCTGAAATAGACTTCTTGATCAATCTTTCCGATTACCAGCATATTCCTGAATTATTCTCGCCAGAGTATCACGCAGGCGGACAAGCTTATTATGACGTATATTGGGCTGGTGGTCACTACGGCTATGGTGGAAAGCCTTATACTGATAGAAATCATTCAAATGCTGCTATTAATCTATCAGATGCTACTGAAAACAATAGTAGGTTAGTTATTAATGGCGAGAGATTCCAAACTTATATGCGCTGCGTCTACGACGAGTGGTACTGGGGATCTACTAAGTATGGCAATAACGGTCAGCCGACAGGAACTGCTGCAACCCAGTGGCTTGGTTATATTTTCTAATAAAACGAATAGATTGAATTGATTATGAAAAAGATATTTTACATACTTTCTGTAGCCGTCATTTTTGCTGCGGCCTGCACCAAGGAAATGACTCATGAGCAGTCTGTTCGTCCGACAACTACAGTAGCTCCGAGCGAAGGAGACATGGCTCTCGTAACCTTCAAGGTGAATGTCCCCGAGGCTTCCCTATATGCTACCCCTACCCGTGCGCAGCATCAGATTGGCGAGCAGCCCAATATTGAAAACGGAGATCTCTTTGTCGCTGTCTTCGGTGGCGGTGATGACGAGACTATTGGAGGTCAGCTTCAGCATTATCTTAAGGCGAAACTCGCCGAGACGATCGAGCATGACTACACCGGCCCTGCTATTGATGAAGAAACGGGAGCAACTATTACCAAGACATATACATATGTGTATGAGGTTCTCCTCCCGCTCTCGAATGATCCCCTTGTTCTAGAATTCATGGTAGGTGCCTGCGATAAGGACGGGAATCTCTATACTCTTGAGAATCCTCTCCCTGTCAAATATGAGGCTGAGCTCATGCCTACCCTTTACTCGCGCGATGGGTATGCTGCCTACTGGCAGAGGATTCGCGTGAGTGGGGTGCATCCGAAAGTAGTAAATGGTGAATATGTAATGACGGACTATGAGGATGACCAAGGAGCAATGCTGCCGGATGCTGACCAGGACTATGTCGCCGAGGATATTCCGGCTCTTGATAATGTCCAGCTTATTCGTAACTTTGCTAAGGTGACCTTCACCGCCAATGAAGACGCTCCGTTTACGCTTGAGAATTTCTGCCTTGTTGATACTCCGATTTCAGGATCTGTAGCTCCCTATTCTACTACTGCAGGTTATAATACTGTCTATACTACTGCTACCGGTGCAGGAGCAGTTACTGCGGCTTATGAGGGATATGTCAATTCACAGGTTCTCTCCTCCGGTGTAGATTGGGATAATAAGAAATTGGAACCCGGTGACTTTGATTATATGTATGAGAGGACTGTCCCTAGCTATTCGACTGGCTTTGCTGAGTCTGGAGCAATGCTCGAGGTGAAATGGAAGAATATTGCGACGGTTGATGAGGCCCTTCGCGGTCAGACTAAATTCTACAAGGTCGTGTTCAAGGGTAAAGATGGTTATATGCCTATCTTGAGGAATATCCAATATAACTTTGAGTTGGAAGACATTGTCTCGGAACAGCATTATGCTACCCCTGCTGCTGCTTATGCAGGACCTTGGCTCGGTGATGTCTCCGCAAATGTCGCGACAGCAATGCTTGACGAGATCGGTAACGGAAAGTCCAACATTAAGGTGAGCCCGATGTCAAATACATCAATCGGAGCCAGCAAGTCATTCGATATTGATTTCTATTTCTATCCGATTGCAGGCAATTCAGAAGTCGTTGTTACAAATGGAGCAACATCTGCTGCTGCCGGCGGTAAGACCGTCACTATCTCTGCTACTATGATGACTGAAGGTAATTATGAGCAGGCTATCGCCTCTGTTGGTACTCCTGTTGTCTATCAAGTTAACAACAAAGACGATCATGCAACTGTCACTGTTACTGTCAAGCCTTCTGTTACCGGCAAGGTACTGAAAGGAAAAGTGAGGGTCCTCGGTCAGGTAGCCGGTATGACGGCTCTCTATCGTGACGTTATCTTCACTGTCATGGAGAAGCAGGAATTCGAAACAGGATCTACCGCTTCTTCGGTTACCAAGATGACAGCTGACGCAATGGGACAGGATGTGACTGTCACCATTCAGCTCCCCGAAGCTCTTCCTCGTGATATGTTCCCGCTCCAGATAAAGATTGAAGCTCAGAACAATGGTATTTACAGTGTTCCGTATACATATACGGATTCCGAGAATGTCGAGCATGAAGTCTCTGCACTTCCTGTAAAGAGCGGCCCTTCAGCATTTACAACGGGTAAGAACAGCTACTACTTCTTGAAGACCATCACTTATGATGACTATGCTACGCTGAACGGTCTTACATACGAGTACACGACAGCCTTCCCTTGCAAGTTCAAGACCCGTCTAGCTGCAGGCAGCAACACTACTAAGATTCGTATCAATGACCTCAACAACGAGTACTTCAATCAGACAGAACTTGATCTCGAAGTAGGATCATAGGAGGATTACCTCTTTCGTTTCGAGGCTGAATACTTTAAGTCCTGTGCCACGACTTTAGCACAGGACTTTTTTATTGACTTTTTCACACGTTTTGCCGTTAAATCGTGTGAGTTTTCGCAACCGCTGTCTTTTTCTCACACGAATTCGCCTGTTTCGGTGTGAAAGAAGGGCTATGAATACTAGAGTTCTGACATAATAAAAAAGGTACGGTCTAAATCAATTAGGCCGTACTTTTTTATGGTCTACCAGCTCTACTCTATTTTATGACTTTCAGGTCCTCAATCTGCTCTTCTGATAGTCCTGTGCACTTCGCAACAATCTCAACGCTTAGACCCTCGGCAAGCATCTTCTTTGCGGCCTCTAAAAGTCCTTCTTCTCGTCCTTCTTCTCGTCCTTTCCTCTCAGCATAGGAGATATAATTCTTTATGTCACGCTCCGTTGTCATGTCATTTTCGTATTTGATCCGTTCTTCGGGTGTAAAGGTAGCAATTTCCGCCGTTTTGAACAAGCGTTTGAAAATCTCTTCTTTCAGTTCCTTCGGACGGTCAGTCAGATGCTCCATGTTGTGCATGGCATAGCAGAAATTGTCGAGCAGAGTCGCTTCGGGTGTCAGAGCCTTCTTGCAGTTCGGAAGCTCCAGAAACACGAATTGAAGGCGTTTCGTCATTATTTCTCCGGTCTCCCACTCACGAAAATAGTATCGATACAGTACCTTGTCCGAGCCTTCATGAAGGGAAAAATCCATGAGTCCGATAAAATATACCGCAGGAAAAGCATAGTCCGACGAACTGCTCCTTTCAACCTGCTGCTGGACACCGAAGGTCGAATAAAAAATTGCTCGCTCAAAGAAATAGTCTTGCCTTGCAACCTGCATCTCGACAATGAATCTGGTCCCGTCGGAATCAACGCATTCCACATCGATCAGAGCATTCTTCTTCCCCGGAAATGGATTGATATGCTCCTGCTGAACATAGGTAAGATCCTTGATGTCATGCTCGGGAATAAGTTCTTTCAGAAGCATAATGAGAAGATCCTTGTTCGGTTCCGTGCCGAATGTCCTTTTGAACCAATGGTCCATGATGATTCGGGCATATCGCCCGATAATAGGTAAGTCGTTCATAAATCTAAGTTTTAAAAAACAATGCCGGAAGACCCTCTTCCGGCACCGACAAATATAACGTCTCCTTCCCTTCAAAACCAGCCCCCATGGTGTTGTCTTAAGGTTTTTTGACGAATATTTTATCTTTTTTTTCTTGTTCGAACTCTTCAAGCCATTATCGGCGGCAGCTATTTTCACACGAATTCGCCTGTTTTCGTGTGAAAACGGGGATTGATATCAGGACTCTTTCAGGAGTGCATGTTCCAGGTCCCCAACCTGAAAAGGGACCTGGAACAGTAATGAAGATTCTGCTGGTCCCCGGGTTACAAATCCCGGGAAACTCATCATGACTTAAGGGGAAAACCTTATTCCCCTGTCAAGAAAGTAGGGAAGGCCTGGATGCCGGTGCCGAGGGTGCGGGCGTAGGGCTTTGTGTGCTGGATCATGTAGCCGAACGGTTCGTCGCTCAGGAGGCAGATGCGGTAGTGGGTCGTAAGAACGGGGGCGAGATAAGCGCGGCAATCGTCGCGGGAGGCCCTTAGAATAGGGTCTTCGCCATAGAATTTTTTGAGGACGTTTGCCCAGACCTGGGCGTAGCGATGGACAACCTTACGGTCGTATCCGCTCTCCTCAGGAATAGCGACGATAGGTGTAATGTCGCTGTTTTTCGGAGAGATGGTTGTCAGGTATTCTTTGATCCAGTAGACGCTCTTCACAGCGTCATTGAAGACGAAACTCATGCCGGTTTTCAGCCCCTTTTCCCTTGCAAGTGAGACGTTCTTGATGATAGCCGAAGTGTCGGCAAGGGACGCGGAGTCTACCTGGATATCGAAGTAGACATACTTGATTTTTTTGTCGGAAGAAATTGACTCCCAGTCGAGTACGTTTTCAAGGGCACCGGAGATAACGATGCCGTCATAGCCTGCAATGTGTTTAGGTTTCGGCCTTGCTGAAGTTAGAATAACAGCCGCACCAAGGGCGACGAGAAGAATAGTTCTTACTTTCATTTTCAAATAATTAAATATAACCTTTGACCCTCCGCCAGACAAACTGGGACAGCCTTGCAAAAGGCGACCAGAATACCTCGCGGGGATAGTCTTTGAAGTTGGAGAAGACGCGGCGGTTCTTTCTCATGAACCGTTTCAAGGGAGTCTCTCCTTCTTTTTCATAGTTTCTTGAGTCCATGACTCCGAAGTTACCCATCCTTATCATGTCTTGGACGAGAGTCTTTCCGTGGACATTGTCGGGAGGGCAGAGAAGGAACTCGTCCCCGATGCCGAAATTGTACTTGACCGCTGCCATTACGCTTGCGGTGAAACGCTTCATTCCTAGGCGTTTAAGCGTTTTCATGGCGGGGCCTCTATCAGAGGGGGCGAGATTCAGTAGAATGTAGTAGTAGTCCAGCAGCTGTCTCATCCCAAGACCTCCTTCGAGGTAGTGGCGATACATATGGGCCATGCAGAAGACAGCGTTGAAGCGGGCTTCAGGGTAGGTAAGGGGAGTGCCGTCAGCAATAGGAGATTCTTTCTCAAACCATCTCTGCATCTTCGCATTGGTAAAGGGATTGTACATCTTGCAAGGATGGAAATGGACTTCGACTACAGTGTCGTCGAAGATATCAGCTTTGCTCTCTTGGTAGATAATGTCGTGGACCGGATAACCTCCTTCCCGGAAGGTAGCTATGACCTTGTCCCTGTTCCCTTTCACCCATAGGTCGATGTCGCCGCAGATGCGCCTTTCCGGCTTGGGGTAGAGGTGCGACAGCCCGGTGCCTTTGAGGATGCAGCCGCTTAGACCGAGGCGTCCCATAATCTCTTCGAGCTCAGCGACATGGGCTTCATGAGTCGCATGGATTCTTGCAATCTCATCTTTAAGCGAGCTCCATCTTTCGAGAATCTCCTTCGGAGGCATCTGCTTCTCTGGAAGCCTCATGATACCTTCGTAGAGAACCCCGAGGAGGGACTGCATCTTTGCCATATAGAAAACCAGCTCCCAATTCTTCGGAGTCGGGTCTTTCTCGAAGGAAGAGGCCCGGCCCAATGAGATTAGAAGCAGATTTCTGAAAGGGTGCATTGAATCTTAGCGGTTGTCCGGCCACCCGAAAGGATGGGGCCCCTGAGGAAGCTTTGCAAGGGGATGGTACTCGCCCTTGAGGCCGATAGGGGTTGCGGTTCGGATCTGGCTGACAATCTCTATGCAGGGACGGGCTTCGCTGATGCGGAAGCCTTCTCCGGAGAGGATTTTCTGGTAGCTCACAGTATGGAGCTCCGTGAATCCCTGGCTGAATTCGAACTCGTCGCCGTCGATGCTGAGGGACCTGTAAGTCCTTTTCTCGCCCTCTACGGCATTCGGGGGGAGGCAGTCTGCATTGATGCTGAGAAAATAGCGTACGCGGGCTTTTTCGAGCTCCAGATAGCCTGCAACACGGTCGAAGCTCATCACATGGACGATATTCTCCTTGACGGGGCCGAAGATCCACTGAAGCATATCGTAGAAATGGACTCCGATGTTGGTCGCAACACCGCCGCTCTTATGGATATCGCCCTTCCAGGACGTGTAGTACCACTTTCCGCGGGAGGTGATATAGGTCAGGTCGACGTCGTAGACCTTGTCCTTCGGGCCCTCGTCGACCTTCTTCTTGAGGGCCTGGATACGGTCGTGAAGACGAAGTTGGAGGATGTTGTAAGCCTTGTGGCCAGTTTCTTCCTCGACCTTCATCAGGGCGTCGATATTGTAGGGATTGAGCACTACCGGCTTCTCGCAGATCACATCGCATCCGAGGCGAAGGCCATAACGGATGAATGCATCGTGGGTATAGTTCGGGGTGCAGATGCTCATCCAATGCAGCGGATCTCCGCTTTGCATTCTTTTCGAGCAGAAGCGGTCGAAAAGCTCGTGCTCGGTAAAGAATGAGCAGTCCGGGAAAAAGCTGTCCAGACGTCCTACGCTGTCGAATTTATCGTATGCGGCAAGAAGTGTATTGCCTGTATCTTTTATTGCCTTGAGATGCCTTGGAGCGATATATCCGGCGGCACCGACGAGTGCGAAATTTGCCATTTTAGTCTTCTTTCTCTACTGATTCTGTCTTCTTCTTGCCTCTGTGCTTGCGCTTCTTCTTGCCGTCTTCGTCTTCGCCATAGCCATATCCGCTGCCGTAGCCGTAACCATAGCCGTAGCCGTAACCATAGCCATATCCGTAGCCATATCCGTAACCGTATCCATAGCCGCGGTGCTTCTTGTACTGGACATCGTTGAGGATGATGGACATGTTGGGGAAGATCTTGTTGTCCTTGAGCTCCTGGATGTCAGGCAGCATTCGCTTGTCGACTTTGTTGGAACGGAGGATGAATATTGTATTGTCGGCAAAACGCTTGATGACGTTGGCGTCAGCAATCATTCCGGCAGGAACGGCATCGATGATTATGTAGTCGTAGCGCTCGCGGAGAACTTTGAAGAGTTCGTCCAAACGCCTGCTGCTGAGGAGCTCGGCAGGGTTCGGCGGAATAGGACCGGAAAGGATTGTGTCGACTCCGGGAGCGATAATGTCATGCCTTATTATCTCTTCGATGTCGTTGGTCTTTCCCGAGAGATAGTTGGAGAATCCGACCTGGCTTCTGTGGGCGAATTTATGGGTAAGGGTACCCTTTCTGAGGTCGAGGTCAAGGAGAATGACCTTCTTCTCGACAAGGGCCAGAGAGGCCGCGAGGTTCGATGTGATGAAGGTCTTACCGGAAGACTCCATCAGCGAGATGAACAGATATGAGGTTGCTCCGCCTTCGGTGTTGCGGGTGAAGTCGATGTTGCTCCTGAGGATTCTGAATGCCTCCGAGATAGCGTCTCGCTTCTTATCAACGATGACAATATCGCGGGTATCGCCCTTTTCCTTCGAAGGAATCTCTCCGAGAATCGGGATATTGACATATCCCTCGACATCCTTGCGATAGCGGATCTTGGTGTCCATTATCCTGCGGATTACGAAGAACAGAAGCGGAATGAGAAGGCCGATAAGAAGGCCTATGAGCATATTCTTCTTGGTGTTCGGAGCGACAGGTGAGCGGTTGATGCGGGCCTTGTCGATGATCTTGGCATTGCCTTCTATTGAAGGCTGGCTGATAAGAAGCTCCTCTCTCTTGCTGAGAAGGGTAAGATAGAGCTGCTCCTTGATGCCCTGGACTCTGGAAATATTGTCGATATAGAGCTGACCTGTAGGCACTTGGCTGATTTTGGCAGCTGCCATCTGGTTGATTCCCTGGGCTGTTGCCATTCTCTGTGAAATAGCGCCGATATATGAGCTCAGTAGCTGATTCAGATTGCTCTTCAAAGTAGCCTGTTCAAGCCTCATGTCCTGGACAATCGGGTTGTTGGTGGTACCGGACTCTTTGTATTTGTCGAGCTTTAGGACCAGTTCGTTGAAGCGGGCAATGGTCTTTTTGATATTCTCATCCTCGATGTTGATTGTCATCGGGAAGAGCTTGTTTTCAGAGTTTGAGTTGGTAAACTGGAGAAGGTACTGTGCATGGGATATCTGCGCCTGTAGCCTCTCGAGCTCCTCGGAACTCTGGATGCTCTGCTGCATGTATGCCTGACCGTAATCCTTCAGATTGAGGAGCTGGTTGTCCTTTTTGAACGAAGCTATCTGGGATTCCTTGGCACCGAGCTCGGAGTTGAGCTGGGCGATACGGGAATTGATATATTCGGAAGTCTGGTTGATAATATCCTTTTTCTCGAGAACGGTGTTGTCGTTGTAGACGCGGATCATCTCGTTGAGGATGTCGGCAGCTCGGATAGGGGAGGTATCATGGAGAGAGAAGTTGATAATTCCGTCAGAGGTGCTGTTGCGGGCGATATTGACACGGTTGCGGTAGCTGTTGGCAACATCGTAGATATTGAGGTGGGATACCGTGATCGGGTTGTCATAGAAGAGCTCCCTGAGCGCCCATGTGGGGTGGACTGCGACGCGTCCTATCTGGGTTGAGAGTGTGTCTCCGAGGCGTCCTTTCACAGGCTCAAGCTCGCCAATCCCGATCTGGATGGAAGAATCCCTGCTGACAGTCACCGAAATAGTGGCGTAATCGGTCTCCTTGAGATCCGGAAACTCCACAGTGATAGGGGATTCCTTGTAGAGGTCCTTGGTCCTTTTGACGAGTCTTGTCTTATATTTATAGGTCGTCCCCAGATTGAGGTTTTTGGCAACCTCAATCATCGGGGTCTCCGACTTGAGGACAATGATCTCGTCATTGATGGCGTTCATCGTGGTCGCAACCCTTCGGTTGGTGATGTTCTCGAGCATCGAGGCACCATTGTCAAGGCGGTTGCGGGTGATGGACTTGATCATTATCTTCGCGTGGCTCTCATAAATGCGATCGGCGCGGTCGCTCTTATAGAAGGCGATGGCCGCACCGATGGCTCCGAAGAGGAGAAGCCAGTGGAGATTACGTACTATTGTGTAGAATATGTCTTTCCCCGAAAGGGCGTTGGCGTCTTTCTTCTCGAGGAAGGAGAGATCGTTCTCTTGGGAATTGTTGGTCATTTTCTTGTTGGAGGAACTTATTGAGTTTGACTGTATAATCTGTAGGTCATAAAAGCGGAGAACAGGCCGATCGCAGTCGATGCTATCGAGAAGATAGGCGTCCAGTTCTTGAACGAATCGAGGAAGTTCTTGTAGCGGACATCCTGGGTGATGATGAAATCATTCTGCTGGAGCATGTAGTATGGGTCTTGGAAAATCTTCGAAGATCTCGGGTCGAGATATCTCATGACCATCCTGCCGTTGACTTCCCTCATTACAGCGATCTTGCGGCGGTTGGTGTACTGGTTGAGGTCGCCGGAGAGTGCAAGAGCCTCGAGGAAGGTGCAGCGCTCGTTAGGGATGGTAATGGCCTTTCCACCATTGGATCCGAGGAAGAAAATCTTATAGTCGCGGAAGCGGACCATTACGAAAGGATCGCTGATATAGCCGCCGTCGATGAGCATCTGACGGACTTTTTCCTGGAGCTTCAAGCGGGTCATGCCGGCTGCATGGATGGTACCAAGCACGGGCATCTCGATATTGCCGTACTGGTCGACAAGGTAGGAAAGGTTTCTTGCAGTGTAGTTGCCGGCAGTGGCCTGTGAGTTCCCTCCAATATTGAAAGGCTTCGCAAGCTCGTTGTCAAAGCAGGTTACCACTATATCAAGCTCGTCATATGGGCTTACGACAGCCTCGAACTTGTTCTCAAGCTCGATCTGCGTATTGTGAGTCATGTCCTGGAGGTAGGCTATCTGCTTGTTGGTGACACAAGATGCCGCCATGAGTGCTGTCGCGGCCAGAATAGCTAACGAATTGATTCTGCTCTTGATTTTCATACCAAATGAATATTATTTTCAACCTACAAATATAGTTTTTTTTATTTTAATATTTCCACTATTCTTTCGCACGCTTGGCCGTCACCATACGGATTTACAGCTTTACTCATCGAAAGATAGTGGTTCTCGTCGTCCAGAAGGGCTGAAACTTCCCCTACAATGAGGTCTCTGTCGGTCCCTACGAGCCTTACAGTCCCTGCTTCCAGGGCCTCCGGCCTTTCAGTTGTGTCCCTCATTACAAGGACCGGTTTTCCGAGTCCCGGAGCCTCTTCCTGTATTCCGCCGGAGTCGGTAAGAACGAGGTGACTATTCTCCATAAGGAAGACAAAGTCCAGATAGTCAAGTGGTTCTATGAAAAAGAGGTTATCTTTCTGTTCCTCTCCGAAAACCTCTTTAATCGGTCTTCTGACATTGGGGTTGAGGTGCATCGGGTAGACAAAATCGACCTCCGGGTATTTCTCGGAAAGGACTTTGATACCCATGCATATATTCAGGAAACCCTCTCCGAAGTTCTCCCTGCGGTGGCCGGTTATGAGTACGAGCCTTCTGCTACGGGAAGTGTCGTATCCGTGCTCTACAAGATCAGCGGCAAGTTTTTCTTGAAGCTCAGGATCATTCTTAATCCTCAAAACGACCTGCTGAAGGGCATCGATAACGGTATTTCCTGTAACTGTAATCTTCTGAGGGTCAACTCCTTCCCGAAGGAGATTGTCTCTACTGAGAAGAGTAGGGGAGAAATCGTATGTTGCTATCCTACCGGTAATCTGACGGTTCATTTCCTCCGGCCATGGGCTATAGATGTTGTTAGTCCGTAGACCGGCCTCGACATGGCCGACGGGAATCTGGCGATAGAAGGCGGCAAGGGCCGCGGCCATGGAGGTGGTGGTATCTCCATGGACGAGGACGACATCCGGCTTCTCCTTGTCGAGAACATCCCTCATCCCGGTAAGGACCCTCGATGTGACATCGTACAGGTCCTGCCCTTCCTTCATTATTGCTAGGTCATAATCGGGCTTGACATCGAATATATCAAGGACCTGATGGAGCATCTCGCGGTGCTGTCCGGTGACGCAGACAACCGTCTTAAAATCAGCGGGATGCTTCTTAAACTCCCTTACTAACGGGCACATCTTGATGGCCTCCGGCCGCGTCCCGAAAACGAGCATTATTTTTTTCATTTGAAGGACAGATATTTTGAGTTGAGTTTTTTAAAACAGATTTTGTTCCTAAAAGTCTATAAATTCAGTGATTATTGGAAACAAAACGAGAAGCGATGGCTCTTTTTAAGATGTTTTTTGCATTCTGCAGAAATAGTTCCTTGCACCATGCGGGGCAGAAAGGGTTCCAGCGTTGAGGATGGACTGTAATCATGAGATTTCTCGGGATTCGGCTGGAGCGGAGACCTTCAATCACATCGTCTGTCGAGTGGAAAACTAGACCTTTTGATATCCACTTATCCTGATACCCTGGGATTTTATCCCTCACGCTTACCTTGTATCCGTCCCATCTCCGGCCGGTGTCGGTGAGGTAGAAGGTCTTTGAAAAATCTGTATCAAGATAAGGCTCTATTTCTATTCCGAGGGTATGGTAGTCGTATTTTTTCCATATATCCCTGCTGTCGAAGGGTGAACGCGGACTTCCATGCATAGAGATGCTTCTGACAGGAACAATCCTTCTGAGCGCTTCAAGATTCTTGCAAAAATCCTCATAAGCCTTGTCCACATCCCCTTTGCATGTAGTCAGCGACTCGTAATGATAGCCGATCTCGTGTCCGAGGGCTGCGATTTCTTTTATAATGGTCTCATCCCAGCTTTCAGGCACCGCCCGGAAATAGTAGATACCATAAAGGCCTTTTCCCGCTTCCATCTTTGCCGTCCGAAGCGAATTCTGCGGCTTCAAATCGACATCGTGCCGAAACGTCAGCGACTCGAAAGGATAGGCTTTCAGCGCATCTAGAAGGGCGGAGTATTTATCAAGAGTGAAGTCCATAATATTATGCCCAAGTTCTTACAATTCCAAGAATCATTTTCTCAGGGATACCGCAGTTTCTTGCAAAATTTGGCCATTTTTGAACAGTATCGAAAACCTCATCTATGATGCAGGCAGCATCTTTTATCCCATTTACAGAAGCAAAGGTGAGGAGATCCGAGCGAGTAATCCCATCAAATTTGCCGTTTATAGACATTTGATGCTGAGATGTCCAACTGCCTTCGGGATTGTATGCAAAGCACATGTCGTATGCTGGAGATAAACTCCATTTGCCGTTTTCATCCATTAGGAAGGAGATGTTTTTAGTGTGGTCATCTTGATTACGGATTGCGACATTGAATACCATTCTTCGGAACATTTCTTTCGCTTCAGAATATGACAATCGAAGAGCCCTCATTACATTGAACGCCTGTTCATAAGAATAACCTCTAAGCAGGCGGAAATCGTAATGTGCCAAACCGCATAAGGTCTGCATATGAATTTTGCGCTTCCCTTCACGGTCAAATCGCTTGGTCATAAAATGTGCCCTGCCATTCTCTTCTAATAAAGAACATTCCGTCATTTCTATGCCGCAGGCTTTTGCTAACAGGTAAAATGAATATTCCAATCGACCAAAATTGTTGGTCTCTCGGAATCCAGCATTTGCAGACACGCCATCTAGTTTAATAAGATAATAATCAAATCCCTCTGGCGCTTCTACTTGTCCGCTGCGTACTTCGCCCGTCGCTTTATTGTATGCGATAATGGCTTTCGCCCTCTGTCCTCCTGCAGATGTCCCAAGCCGAAGGATCTCTGCAATTGCGAGTTTCTTGTCTTCTGTCAAGTTTGTCTCGAATGAAGACTTTTTGTCAAGAGCATCTTGGGCAACCTTTACTAATGAATCTATCTCGATAAGTTGCTGAGAATTGAATCCTGGATCTATAACCGGTTCAAACTCCAGCGCTCCCATGCACCGCTTCCCTTGGAAGCAAAGAGTTTCCAATGGACTGGCGCTTGTTCGCCCGGAAAGAGAGAGCCAGCGATCGAATAGTGCCTTTCCATAGGAATCAGGTAACGAATCTGCCAGCATTCCAGGAAGTCCCATGAAAGTTTCTCTATTAAGTCCGGCAAACGAGTATACACGTCCTTCTCGGACAGGCATCATGAGAGGCGATGGCTCTATCCCTTTACCAACGAAGCCGCGGTCGTATTCGAATTGAGCCAAGTCGTAGCGCTCGTCCCAACGAAATGTCCCTATTGTACGGCCGAAAAGATTTACTCGAGCAACATCTACCATTCCTGTCTCTCTTCTTTTCGGTTATTGATTTTTCCAGCTGCCCGTTTACGCTGATGTGCTGAGACAGAGTGGACCATCTTGTAATATTCGTTTGGACTAATTTGTTCCTCTTCAATGAGGGGAAGTAACGTTTCTAATAGTCCTAAAGTTCTTAGTGTTCGTATGAGAGCATCCGCCGATTTGATTTCTCCTTTCTCAATCTTCTTGATAGTAGAAAGAGAGATATCCGCAGCCTCTGCGAGACTCTGCTGAGTTATGTTCTGCTTAAGTCTCGTTTCTTTAAGACGATTCCCTATTTTTGTGAGAATCATGGAATCTGTTAGTGTATAGATGTTGTCCATAACGGCTTCGTTTTAAACCTTTACGGTACAAATATACAAATAATAGTTTAATTTAAAACTATTAGAACAAAAGAATTGTTGCCCCATATGAAAGACCTACACCGAAGCCGCAGGTCATGACCTTCATTCCTGAGGAGATCGTTCCTGCTTCAAGACAATCTTTGAGTCCGATCAGAATGGTTGAGGAAACGGTGTTTCCGGTGTGCTCCAAGTCGATGTAAAACTTATCTTTAGGAATGCCGCAAACCTTACGGAGAGTACTGAGCATAAATTTGTTCGCCTGATGGAAAACATAGTAGTCTACATCTTGAGTGCCGGATTTTGCCAGTAGTTCCTTCATCATCGGCGGCACCTTCTCCAGAGTGAAATTGAAGATTGCGCTTCCGTTCATATATAGGTAGTCCTCGCGATTGGTGTGTCCGTCATCGTCGGTAGTTTCTACCCCCGAAGCAGATCTTTGACGAGCACCGTAGCTCTTGATTATCAAATTTTCTGCTCCAGATCCGTCCGTGCCAAGCACAAATTCTCCGATTTCTGCAATGCCTTGTTCTTTCCCAATCAGGCATGCTGCCGCCCCGTCCCCGAATATTGTCCTATTACTTTTGTCGTCCGGATGAAGGTATTTGGTGTATGTCTCTGCTGTGAGAAGAAGGATATTGCCAGCTATCCCTGCAGAAATCAGTCCTTTTGCCAAAGCCATTCCGTATATGCAACCGGAGCAACCGAGATCAATGTCGAGCGCACCTGAGGATGTAGGAATCCCTAGGCGATGCTGAAGGATGCATGAGGTGGAGGGAAGGAGATAATCTGCGCTCTGGGTGCACAGAATGAGGAAATCGATACTGGAAGGATCGATATTGTATTCTTCGAAGAGTTTCTTCGCCGCCTTTTCGGCAAGATCCCCGGCGGTCTCATTTTCGGCTGCAATATGCCTTTCTTTGACACCGACCTTGGCGTATACTTTGTCTACGTCCCATTCGGGGAACTCTTTTACGAGTTCCTCGTTGGTGACAACCTTCTCCGGCAGGTAGTACGAAATACCCTTTATGAAAGCTTTCATACTCCTGTTGCCCCTCCTGTAATATCTATGGAAGTACCAGTCATCCAGGATGATGCGCTGGAGAGGAGGAAAACGGCGAGGTTTGCAATGTCTTCAGGTTTTCCATACCTTTTGAGCGGATATAGTGCTTCCTGCTCTTTCAACTCTTCTTCTGTCACTCCCTCTCCGAGAACAAGGGGAGTCCATACCATTGCAGGGCAGATGCAGTTGACTCTGATTTGGCGAGGAGCAAGCTCGAGGGACAGACTTCTTGCATAGGATTGAATAGCCCCCTTCGATGCACTGTAGAGAGCATTCGCGATGGTCGGGACTTCCGCTGTTCTTGATGAAAGGAAAACTATGGACGCTCCTTTATTGATCTTCCTTCCGTTCAGAAGTGATGCTTGAAAGAGGACGGCAGAATTAAAATTAGCCCCCATTACTGAGACTATATCATCTTCTGTCAGACTTTTGGCTGGTTTCCTATGCCCAATTCCGGCACAGTGGACGATACCGTCGAGAAGGGGAATCTGTCCGACTATGGATTCTCTTTGATCGGCTTTGCATAGATCTGCAATTATCTTTGAGTGTCCATCTCCCTCGAGTGCCTTGAAGGTGTCTTCAAGCCGCTCGGCATTTCTTCCTGTAATGATGACTTTCGCCCCCATCTCGGAGCAGAGAATTGCAGTCGCACGGCCGATCCCCGAAGAGGCACCAGTGACGAGAACAGTCTTCCCGGATAATGAGAAAGGATTCTTCTCCATTATTTTGCTGCAATAGTATTGAATAGGTCTTCTACGGTGCTGCAATGGCGAATTTCAGCTCCTGTAAGGGTCTTACCGTACTCAACTTTTACCATGGCTATCACAGAAAAAGCTATCAGAGAACTCCACTCATCAAGGTCTTTGTAGGTGGTTGAGGCAGTGATATCGGCCGGATCGGTATCTTCGAACTGATCCGCAAATTTTGTTATGAATTCATTTAGTTCCATATAATCAGATTTTGTATTTCTTTTTTCTTTCAGCGAGGAGATGCTCGAATTCTTCCGATGAATAATTGTCTTTTATAAGAGGTGCGATATCTGCTACAACTTTGGCTGGATTTCCGCTCGCGACAGTAAAAGGAGGTACATCTTTGCTGACTACGCTACCGGCTGAGACAATCGAGCCTTCTCCAATTTCTACTCCAGGAAGGATAGTTACATTGAGGGCAATCCAGGCGTGCTTATGAATAATTACAGGAGCGACATATGACTCTGAGCAAGCCTGATGGTATTTAAGAGGCTTGGAATGCGTTAGTATGTAGTCGTTTCCGGAGAGCGAGGCCCCATCCTCTACAATCACGAAATTGGGATATGGATAATCAACTATGATGTTTGTTCCCCAATGGACATTCTTTCCGATTTTGACTCCTCTGCAGCGCTGCATCCATTTCCTTAGTCCGCCCCATGGACAATGTGTTGACCAATTGTTGAGCCAATGGTCCTTGAGGCGGATTATACCAAACCAGAGAGCGGACTTGTAACCATGTTCTTTTGCAGAACGGCGGGTTGACTTAAGAAGGCCTGCTGATTCGTATCTTGGCAATTCCTGCCATTCGAGCGGAAGATAATCTTTCATGACCTTTTCTTGATTGGATAACTCTCAATATAGTTAGTAAGGAAGTCGGCGAAGTTGATAGTCTCTGAGAGCATTTTCTGTCTCCTCTGCTGATAGACTTCCTTACGGTCGGGCATCGCTAGAAGCCCCTTGACAGTCTCATAGAGTTTGTCCTCGTTGTCTGGTTTAATCCCAAAACCAAGTTTGAAATAATCCTCGAGTTGAGCAAGGCAACCGATCTGTCCGACAAAGTCGTTGAATCTGATAAAAGGCACACCGAGAACTCCGGATTCTATTGCCATTGTCTGACTATCTCCAATATAGATCTCACCAAAGGCTAGAATATGATGAATATCCAGAGGATTTATAGCAATACGATATGGCTCAAGATCATCGCTCAGAGGTCTTTCCGATGTGATAAAAACACGGCCGTGAGGTTTGAGTATCTCAATAAGACGGCCTGCGATGGCATTATTTATTCCTCGGACCCCAGTGTCGTGATGGGCCTTCAGTCCGGAAAATCTCATGATGAAATACGGCTCATCCGGATTGAAATACTTTTTTACAACGTTTTTATCGGGAGTAAAGTTCTCAGGATGTAGATAACCTAGCTCCTGGAAACCAGGGTATTTGACCGCTTTATAGTCCCATTTTCCACAGCTGCAAGACTCAGGGCAAAGAATAACGCTGGCTCCTGGATAAGTCAATTTCGCATATAAAGGTACGATACTGGCATCATCTTCCCCTATATTGATTACAGGGATATGCCTAAGCGGTCCGATGAGAGAGTTTTCTACGCTTGAACCAGTAAGGATGTCGGGATGGAATGAACGACAGAAACTATTGACTCTCAGTGCACGTTTAATAGTACCTATAGCAATTCCAATTTTAGAATTCTTGCGGCCCTCTTTGAGTATATTATGGTAGGGAATACCTGCATTCTTTAGAAGGTCTTCGAGTATATCCTTCTTTTTTATGAGTACTTCGACTTCATGGCCATGCTCTTTAAGAGCGGCTATTGTATTCTTGTAGTTATGGAAGTGAGCTGGATGTCCTAGATATACAAGTATTTTCATCGATAAATATTGTAATATAGTTCTTTGACTCTGACGGCAATGCTGGTATTGTCGAGGCCTTTAGTTAGTATCGACTTCCTCCCGGCAGTCCTATTTACGAATGCGAAGGCATTTTTCACCCTGCTTGCAATGTCCTCTTTTTCCCTTTCGGCGATACAGCATCCGTCAACGCCTTTGATTTGTTCTTTAACATCTCCTACGTCCACACTGACTATTGGGCAGCCGCAGGCGAGGGCTTCTTTTATGACTTGGGGGGAACCCTCTGTGTGGGATGTCATCAGAAAGCAGTCGACAGCGTTCATTAGAGTAGCGACCTCGGATCGAGTATATCCCTTTAGCTCAAGAAGTTCCGCTTCTGGAACCAGAGCCATTGCCGAAATAGCCAGAGGAGCATTTTTCACCGCGTTGTCAAAGGCTCCGGCAAAAAGGACGTATTTCTTATCGGGGTCAAGGCCCATAAGCTTTCTCGCCTTAGCTTTATCCATCTCAGGATAGTCTTCGAGATTGATTCCGCATGGGATCAGAGCATAGTTCTTCCGGACTTTTGCAGTATCGATATTCTTTTGGGAGACAAAGATATTGAATTTGGATAGTCTTATAGCAATCTTCGAAAGTTTCAGGATTCGAGGATCGTTGATATCGCTTCCATGATAGGTTGTAACTACCGGGATTCTCCTTTGAAGGTTAGCAAGAAGTCCGCATAGACCGTAGTGGGCATGGATGAGGTCGGGATGGTACACTTTTAGGGCTCTTTTTAAGCCCCGGACTTGGCTTAAGTACCCAGCGAGCCCTCTTTTTGTCACCGGAAAGAATTCAAAATCAACTCCTTGCTTTTGCAAAGCATTGACCTGCTCCACTATGAATGGAGCATATCTGCCTTGTTTGCATCGAGCTACAATCAGGACTTTCATGCTAGGTACTCGAGGATTGTATCAAGTATCTTGGTGGCGGCATTCCCGTCTCCAAAGAGCCTCGGGAAGGAAACACTTTGGCCGGAGAGCTTGTTGTATGCTTCCTTGATTGTATCTCCGTCAGCATCGGCTATAATCCCAGCTCCATGGGTGACTATCTCCACCCACTCTGTCTCTCCGCGGAGGATGACGCAGGGCCTTTCGAAGAAGAAGGATTCTTTTTGGACTCCGCCGCTATCGGTCATTATAATGTGGGCGTTCTTTTCAAGCACAATGATGTCAAAGAATGATGCCGGGGGGAGAATTTTGACCTTTGGAGAGGAGTTCAATTTCTCGTAGACATCGGGGCGGAGGTTTTTAGCGAGGAGGTTCCTTGTCCTAGGATGAAGGGGGAATACAAGGCCCTCACCGTTCGCTTCGGCGATTGAGATGAGGGCGGCAATAATCGATGTCAATCTCTCCGGAGAATCGGTATTGGCGGGCCGGTGGATGGTTGTCAGTATATACTTTCCGGCTCTCAGATTGTTCTCTTTCAGGATGCTGGACTTTTCCTCGGCGATGGCAGCGAAGTACATGCTATTATCGTACATCACATCACCGGAGTTTACGACGAGACGGCCTTTTCCGCCGGCGAATTTTGCAGGGCTAGTCATGAAGCCCTCCTTTCGGAGGTTGTCGATGGCTGTTTCTGTAGGAGCGAAAAGGATTGACGAGAGCTGATCGCAGACGATTCTGTTGATCTCTTCCGGCATGGTCATGTTGAATGAACGGAGGCCGGCTTCGATATGGAAAAGAGGTATATGGAGCTTTGATGCTGCAACGGCGGCGGCGAGGGTGGAGTTGGTGTCTCCATAGACTATGACACCGTCAAAGTGCTCAGATAGAAGTACTTCCTCTACTCCTACGATGATTTTGGCAGTCTGTTCTCCATGCTTGCCGGAGCCGACCCCAAGGTTATAGTCCGGTGCCGGTATCCCGAGTTCATCGAAGAAAACCTTCGACATATTGTCGTCATAATGCTGTCCCGTATGGAGAATCTTCTCCTCAATTCTATCAGAGAAATGATTCTTGATAGCTCTGGAGATCGCCGCAGCCTTAATTATCTGCGGCCTTGCTCCGATTATTGTCAAAAGTTTTATCATTGTTGCTGGTCAATTAGAACAGTCCGCGGCTGCCGAGCTTGAAGAATGCCCAGGCGAATTCCATTGCGAAAACAATTACGCACCAGGGAGTTACCAGTTTCCAAGTCTTCTCTCTTAGTGTCGATACTCCGTATGCCCACATCATTATCAGCCCCGGTAGACCTGGGAGGAGGAAGCGTTCCGCATTACTGAATCCACTGAGGGAAATAACTCCAAGATAGGCAATTACGAAGGATCCGATAAGTGCGAAATTCCTCCATTGTTTTCTTCTGAAAGCTTCGTAGATGGCAAGCAGAGCGAATATACCCATGAAGTTTCTGACAAAGTTGCCTCCGTGCTTTTCCTGCTGGCCATACTGCTCGTCAACGTCAATCATTGTTGAAAAGGGGAGGACAAAGACCATAGGCGCCATGACGGTGCCGGTGGCATATTGAGCCCATTGGTTGCCACGAAGAGTTTGTTGTAATCGTTTACTGGTGACCTGATCTTCCTTTTCTTCCCATAGTCCCTCAACCTCAGTCATTATTGTGCCTCCACCAGCGACGAGTACTGCAGCAAGGCCCCATCCTATAATTGCCGTGCGTTTCCATCCTTTCTTCATGCTGGGCGTATTGATAATGAGGACAGATGTCAAGAACGAGAAGACAGCAGCCGCTCCCATGACCGTTCGAAAGAAGAACAAGCTTCCAGCAAGAAGCATTGGAATCAAGATATTTACGAAATTCCATTTATTTGCTCTAAGGAGGTAGTCTGTGCGCTCCAAGAAAGCAACTGCTATAAAAATCATCTCCGTCTCCTTGAGGTGATAACCGCAGTAGATGATTATGTTCGGCATCAGGCAGCACATAATTGCTGCCATCCTTGCGACAGATTCGTCAAAGGTGCGCATGCATATTTTGTATATCAATATGCACATGTATGCACTAAGAAGAGCCTTAATGATACGTGGAATAATAATGTGCGGACCAAAAATACGATAAATCGTGGTCAGATACAAATAGTAACCAGTATCAGACAAACCAATTAAATGGGATTCAAATAAGTAGTATTTGGTCGTTGCCCAACTTTCCGAGGCCATCCATTCTGCGTCTTCGTGATATCCGATAGAGTCTACAGCGGCGAATTCAAAAGGGGTTCCAGTAACCCTAGAGTAATAGAAATATGAAAAGACAACCCAGATTAGCCTGAGAATGAAGGCGACAATAAAGACATGCGTCAGAAACTGTTTCTCTGGAAGCACCCTTGCACTTCTGGTCCACTCCGTCGTGGCTAGGAAGAATCCAGCAACGCATAGCAGACCAGCTGCCATGTAGCCGAAACTCATAGCGTAATCGGAGTAAAAAATGCTAATAGATATAAGAGCAGCCAGGTATACTATGATTGCTCTGTATGAAATCTGTTTCGGAAAATATGGAATCATTGGATGCTATCCTATAATTTTTCGTTTTAATTTTATCAGCCTAATCATGTTTTTGTTCCCAATTAGACGTAGTAGTAAGTTGTTTTTCTTTCTATCGTCCCAGGAACCCATAAAATGGTGATCGCAGTACGTATTCTCAGACAGAAAGAACTCTCCGGTTGTCTGTCTGGGGCAAAAATACTCTACTGGAAAAATATGCATGCCTTTGAAAACTTGTTTTTCCCCATTCTGAATGAATCCTCCTTCTCTCATAATCCGGGAAATTCTCACTGTATTCGTCGTAATGTCATAGCTTCCATCTGGCAGAATGAAATGAGAATCGGTATAAGAATCAAGTTGTTCTTTGACCCACTCTCCGCCAGCTTCGCTTGCCATAGTTCCAGTGACAGGGGGCTGGTATTTGCTCCCTTCATATCCTGTAAATCCGGAAAGACTAAGAAGGTCATCATATGGTTTCAGGACCTCTACGTCCGTATCCATGTAGATTCCGCCTTCAGTGTATAGGGCGTAAAGTCTTACATAATCTGTCACAAAGGCAAACTTCCTCGCCTCGTAGGCCTCCTTTGTATAGGGAGTGCTGTTGACATCGAAGTTGTCCTCGTTCCAGAGCTTGTACTCATAGTCCGGCATGTATTTGTGCCATGACTCTATGCACCTGATGGCAAGCTCCGGCATCTGGCCGCGGCCGAACCAGCAGTAGTGGATGATTTTGGGTATCATATGTGTCTTAGTATCCATTGTTTGACAGCAGAGCCGCATTTCCGGAAGGCCATCTTTGCCTTAAGTAGTGCTATCGGCTGACTGTATTGTCGGCGGGTTTTCGTATCCTGCAAAGTCCAATCTACCTTGTTGAGTTCTTTTTTCGCCGTTTCTCTATACTTTTTCGAAAGATAATAGGGGAGTAATGAATAAACACGGATGTTGTCAACAAGATGCTTGAAATCCGGGTTTCTGGCTTCTTCATCAGCAAGATAGTCAAGATTCCAGAGCATGTGAGATGATGGATCATGAAGCTTGCTGACGAGTCTCCACCTCACGTCAGCATCTTGGTTGTAATATGATTGTGGATTATTAAGAAAAGCAACCCGGTATTGTAATGCTATTTTAATCCAAAGATCAAAATCTTCACCCAAGGAAAGATTAGATCTAAAACCTTCCATTTTATCAAAAATAATACGTGGAATGGCTACAGCTCCTGTCCAAAGAGGCATCTGAAGTTTCTCAGAGTAGGCCTTGCAGTAATTAATATATCCAGTTTCAGCGGTTGTGACGCATACTCTCTGTCGGCCATTTTTAACATAGTAATAATTGGTCCCATAGATGCCTGCCTCGGGATATTCCCGAATCAGTTCGTCTATCTTTTCAAGGAAGGTAGGAGCCCACCAATCGTCGCCGTCGAGGAAACATATAAACTCACCATGTGATGCGGCAACGCCGTTATTCCGGGCCGTGCTTACCCCGGCATTCTCTTGATGAATAAGCTTGAATGGCCTCTCAGAGACTTCCAACACTGATCGGGCTGTTGAATATGAATTATCTGTACTTCCGTCATCAACAACTATTACCTCGAAATCATCGAAGGTCTGTTCCAACACAGATTGGAGCGCCTTTTCTATGTAGGGAGCCTTGTTGTAAAGTGGGATGATGACAGAGAATCTCATTTAAAATAAACCATTAAAATCGGTATAGTCGTTTCAGTAATTTATCTAAGTAGTTAATAATCTTACTCTCTGATTTTTCTTGGGTTTTTCGTAAGTAATTGTGTAGTAATCTGTATTTAATAGGAATTTTGGGATTAAATCCCGCTTCTTTTAAGTATGGATTGTCCCATATACAAAGTTTATAAAACTTTTCTAACCCCTCTCTATTAAAAACCTGCTTAATTTCGTCTATGTAATGCTTCCCATAATCAGAAGTTTTTACCAAATAAGAATAGTCTTTTGTAGAATCTTTGCAGCATAATTTAATAGGATTACTTAAGTTTGATATGTTATTAGAATAGAATTTGTTATATCCTCTGTACATTCTTATAGGATTTGCTCTATCCTCGTTTTTATCTACCCATGTAACCTGATAGAAATCGAATTTCTGACGCATCTTTTCATGATTTAACTTAGCTAGATGAATGACCCAAAAATCGTCGACGTTTATGTAATTACAACGACTAGTTTCTAAGCAAGGAATTCTGGAACAATGGACTGCATGACGTTCTCTGACCTTGTATTCGTCGACGAAATCTATAGACGCATCGTAGTGCGCAGCCCACTCAAAATGCATGTTTGTATATTCGGCAGTAAAGAAATTATCGAATAGATTTAGCCAGTTAAAGCAGAAAATTTCATTCTTTTGTGAGTTAATAATGCGTTGCCAGCTTTCAGACTTTTCGAATCCTTCAGAAAGGAACTCGTCTGCATCCAATCCGAATATAATTTTATCTCCAGGAATTTTCGCAGCTTCTTCTAATAGTCGAGTTCTGCAAATATACTCATACCACTCGTCTGTGGGATTATCAATAAGAATTACTTTTTCGTATTTTTGTGCAATCTCCCGTGTTCCATCGTTACTGTGCTGGTCGGCCAAAATGATATAATCAGCCCAGGAACTGGTGCAAGTAAGGAAAGCATCCAAAACCCATGCTTCATTCCTGACGGGGGTTAAAACGACAATGTTTGTTTTTTTACTCATAAGTTCAAAGAATCTCATTATCTATATTTTGGCTATAAGCCGGAATAGACTGGGACTGATTCTCAATGCGAGATACTGTACTCGATGCCTTGCCTTTGTCCTTGAAACGGTCTTGTATAGTTTCCAATCTACCATTGAGAGTAGATGCCTTTCTTCTTTTCGAGAGACTTTGTCAATAAAAACGCTCTGGTAGTGATGGGTAAGTGCTTTATAAACAGTCGTTTTCTCAATTCCTGCCTGCGGAACGAAGAACGCCGCCAAAGAGTTCGCTATAGTAAGGATATCTTCCTTGTGCTTGAGGCTTCGTGTCGTCATTATGCTGCTTCCTCGTACCCGATAGTCATAAAGAACATCAGGTATGATTTTTACCTTCTTTGCATAGTAGCAGGCAAGGGGAGTGAACATGTTGTCTTCATGGTATATCCCCGGTTTGAATCGGAGCCGATTCTCAAGAAGGTAAGCTCTTCTGTAACAACGGAGAACGACGCAGACAAAGGCGAAGTTCCTCTTATCTAGGGCGTGCTTGGAATAATACTCCCATCCTGTCTCAAAAGATTCTTTCGGCAAGTCATCAGCTTTCTCATATTCTCCAGATTCATCGAAAAAACGTCTTCCGCTAAAGCAGAGAATATCTTCGTCAGAAAGGTTATCGGCGATAATCCGGAGAGCATCCTTCTCGAGATAGTCGTCGCTGTCAAGGAAAAGGACATAATCTCCTGAAGCCGCCTCTAAACCGGAATTACGAGCGACGGAAAGGCCTCCGTTAGACTGCGAAATGACCTTGAAACGGCTATCTTTGGCAGCATATTCTTCTAGAATCGTAGCAGAGCCGTCCGTCGATCCGTCATTTATGCAGATAGCTTCCCAGTCCTCATAAGTCTGGCAGAGAACACTTTCCAGGCACTCTTTGAGATACTTCTCTACATTGTAGACAGGTATGATAAGTGAAAACATCATTGACTATTATCCTTTTTTCGCTAAGGACATCTTAACAAGTCTTTTTGCTAGAATTATCTTATCAAAATAACCGTCTTTTAGGTTAGCGATGAATATGGGCAATTTCTTTTTTGGGAAAGCTTCTCTATTTTTTTTAGAAAGAGTAGGGAGGACGTCCTTCATGTACTCCTGTTGGATTTCCCTACATTTGAGACGACTTTTCTCTGTCTGAGTAGTGGCTTGGCTTGGGTGAATGCGGTATCTGTATAATACATTTGGCAGGTTGACCAATTTCAGCCCTTTCGAAAGCGCCCGGCACCACATGTCATAGTCTTCTGCCGGGACCATTTCTTGACGGAAACGAAGGCCATACTTGTCGAAAGACTCTTTTTTCCAAATGCTGGACGCATGGAGAATAGGGGAGAAGAAGAGAGCGGTGACTTTGACTTTTTCAGGATCAGAATCCCTGACCCACACATCGTCTTTCGCTCCGAACATCTTCATCCCGCATGAGCAGAGGTCGATATCCGGATGCTCTTCCATGTACTTGACCTGCACTTCAAGACGGTTCGGAAGAGAGATGTCATCGCTGTCCATTCTTGCGATGTACTTTCCCCTTGCCATATCCATTCCCGCATTGAGGACATTAGACAGCCCCATATTCCTCTCTCCCTTGTACCTTACGATTCTTGTGTCATTGTACGTGTCAAGAATCTCGTCGGCGTTGTCTGGTGAGCAGTCGTTTAGAACTATCAACTCGAAGTCCTTGAATGTCTGAGAAAGTATGCTGTCCATAGCCTCCTTTAGGTAGGGTGCGGTGTTATAGACGGGCATCAAGATGGAAACGAGAGGAGACATCATAACTATACAAATAGTTTTTTCACTCTTGGAGTATGGACGATAGCAATTGCTAGACCTATAGTCAGGAGGTAACGGAATACATAACTGAACCAAGAAGGCAAGACTGCTGGGATAACCGCAAGCACATGATTGTTGAGATGAGAGGCTATTTCAAAACAGTGGACGCACATTATTGCCAACGACCATATTCCGAGTTGCGAGAGCACTTTGCTTGTAATCTTTGTTTTACTTGCAATGAACTTACTCAACATATATATGCAGAAAGTACCCCCGCACGCTCCAAGTACATCAAGAGGATAGCATTTCCATGTGAAATTATACATATCCATTTCAGAGAATGCAATAGCTGCTATCCATCCCAAAACGGCTATTCCGTATGCCCACCATGGCAGTTTGTGATTCTTTACCCACCATCCAATGGTGACAAAAGGTAGAGCCATCAGTCCGAGCGAAATGCACCAAATTGAATATGAGAAGACATTGTGAAGAAGTAAGACTCCGAATGCCACGATTAATGAGATTGGTATAGCCCAAACCCCGGTACGGGACAAAGGGATCAAAAGAATCTTCGCAATGAGCAGCGCTATTAAAAACCAGATTACTCCGATACTGAGATTTCCCCAAGGGGTTGATGGTCCATAAACATCGGCCCATCCTATTGATAAGGCACTGGTGATAACGGGATTCCAGCTGTCATGCTTTGCAAATACCATCAGTATGAGCCAGAGTACTATCATGCACTGCGTAAATAAGAACGGCCAGTATAACCTATTGAAGTACTTTTTTATCGAAGAGCGAGTTGTCTCTCGATCAACATATGATTTTGAGAAATAGCCTGCAATTATGAAGAATAGAGGCATATGGAATGAACTGATAGTTCGGTTGAGCCATGGATGATTCCAACCAAAGAAATGGCATGTCAGAACCAGCAGAATGCCGATTCCTTTAGCTATGTCAAACGTTTGGTCTCTCTGACTCATGGAACAATCTGATAATCAGTCCTTAAAATATACCCTTCTGTCGCGTTTTCCCGGTGTTTAATAACTCCTGGATTCCCAATGACTATTGAGTGTGAGGGTACGTCAAAATTGACAAATGTTAGGGGAGCAATAAGCACATCATCTCCGATAGTGACATCACCTACGATAACGGCATTTGAACCTATCCAGACATTGTTTCCTATAGTAGGATTTCCTCTTCTTTTCCCTCGAAATTCCATCCCAATTATTACTCCAGGGTAAATTGTGCAATTGTCTCCTATAGTGGCTGCGTTATTGACGGCAATATTCCCAGAATGGACTAATTGCAATCCCGGGCCGATGGGCGTTTTCCATCCAATCTCAATGCCTGTTTTGCTGCAAATATGGCGGAGAAATAACCGCGAGAAGAAACGGAGCTTTTTACTCTGATACCACCTCAGATAGCAGATATACCGGAAGTTTCTTTTTCTGATTGCTGTATCAATCAGCTTAAGAAATCCTTTTCCACCATTGCAGCGATAAAGATCAGCATATATGATTTTATTGGTAGTCATAATTATGGCTGGATCAAGTGTTTCCGATTGAGACAGAACCTGTTGTCTCCCTTTCGAATTCTTCCTCCATAACCTAATGTGCCCGAGATATATCCGGCTTCTTCAACTAGCTTCTGAATCTTCGGATCCTGCATGCTGTGGGGATATGAGAAATGCTTGACTGTGGTTCCGAGCATCTCTTCAATCCTGGCTTTAGAAGCTATCAGTTCCTGCTTGGCTTCTTCATTATCAGCCCTTGTCAGACCAGGGTGAGAAACTGAATGGGAGCCGATAGTACATAGACCGCTTTTAACCATCTCCCTGATCTCTTCCCAACTTAATGAAAGCTGCTCGCAAATGGAGAGATCTGCAATTGTCTTTGTCAGTTCATGCATCTTATCCCTCATCTGAGAATGGCTCTCATATATACATTTCGTGGCCTTTTCGAATCCTTCCTCGTCAAATGACTTTTCCATCTGTATCCACCAAATGTCGGCAGTATGATCGGGGAAACCGGTTGTCAAATAAAGAGTAAACGGGATATTGTAATTCCTGAAGATTGGGAAGGCATTTTCATATACATCCTTGAATCCATCATCAAAGGAAATGTTGACTCTTTTTTGAGGGATAAGGGTGCTTTGTTTCGAAAGGACCTCATCAATCGAGACGAAGGTATATCCAGCCTTTCGGTAGCGAAGAATCTCAGCTTCGAGGAAATCAGGGGTTATTTCCAGTTCCCTGTTACTCGGATATAGGCTTCTATCCTTGACAACTCGGTGGAGGCACCAAATTTCACCTTGGACTGGGTGAAGCAAGTGATTGAGTTTCCGTTTAACTCCTTTTTTGAACCTTCTGTAAAGGTTGTAGACTGGCAGAAGGCCGATTTTGTCGAAGAAGAAGCTCAGCTTCTGAGTTCTGTTCCACCTTTCACTCTCCCATGTTGCTGCGTTATGATGATAAGAAACCGTATATTTAGGGTTGGGCGAAAAAGCATATCCGAAAGTGCCTGTCCCATAAACAACCATCCCGTCACCAAAATGCTGAGTTTCATCCTTATATCGGAAACCATATTTCGTCAGATAGCGTGCGACAAGGCGGTCGTTATTGACCCAGTCACGATAGTGAAGAGCTCTTTCAGGGGAAGCTTCTGCCGAGTTATAGTAGTCCCTTATATCCCGAATCATAGGGTGATCAGGGCAACATGCCATCGAAGATGTAAGAATCTCAAGTCTGGGGACGTCATGTGATGGATCTTTGGCTGTCCCGTCCTCGTTGAGATAATTCTCGTGAATGGCTTCTGTAAAGAACTCATTATAGAGCTCTATCCCTGAAAAGAAATTGCAATCGAGAAATTCATCGAAACGTTTGAATAGCTCAACGTCTGTATCCAGATAAATCCCACCATACTCGGTTAGAACGTTGTATCGGCAAACATCTGATGCCAGCGCGTACTTTTTGACTTCGCAGGCATACTTGGCGAGCGGATACTTATCAAGATCAAAAGTTGACTCATCCCACCTTTTAATCTCATAGTCAGGCATCAATTTTTTCCAGCCCTCTATGCACTTTTTTTGGGACTGAGGCATCAGCCCTTTTCCGAACCAGCAGTAATGTATGATTTTAGGAATCATTTTGTTATATATTACTTGAAGATCTTGAATGGCTTTAGTAGCAAATGTCCCAATCGGTACGCCTTTGACTTGCGAACTTTAGTCGCGTCATAGGCCTGGATGCAGAGGTTGTTGAGCCTTTTTATAACCGTTTCTGGCTCGTTAATCCCGCGTACTATAGGAAGTCTGTTTCTCCATTTCTGGCAGAACAAATTCATATTATTATCCAGCATTTTGGCATATGACGGATTTTTCATAGAATCCTCTGACCAGAAATGTTCAACAGTTAAAACATCGGTTACACACACTCTTTTGCCAAGAGATTGAACCTGCATGCTAATGTCCATATCGTAGGCATGGAAGCCAGAATAAGTCTTATCGTCGAATCTGATTGACTCAAAGAGAACTTTTGGAATGAAAAAACAAACTCCATCAACAGCCACTACATCAGCAAGGTGTCCAAGAAAAAATTGCCTATAATCGTCTCTTGTTACTACTCCTTTGTCCGTAGTTAAACCAAACTGTGAGATAAACGGCAAAAATGACCAATATATCGGAGAAGAAGACATAAAATGTGATCCGCCAACGCCAATAACACCAATCAAATCATCTTTGAATAATGCTGTCACAGCATTCCCCCAGTGTGAAGATCGGAATAATATATCATCGTGGCAGAAACAGAGAATTTCCCCTTTCGAGCGCTTTACTCCTTCATTGTAGGCATTGAAAATTGAATAGTTATTAGTCGAATTATCAATAATAACTAGCTCATGCTCGCAGCCGATAGTCTCTGCGATATTCTGACGCAACTCGGATG
This sequence comes from uncultured Bacteroidales bacterium, assembly GCA_900318955.1. GTDB lineage: Bacteria > Bacteroidota > Bacteroidia > Bacteroidales > UBA932 > Cryptobacteroides. The sequence goes on along the minus strand of ONMJ01000002.1, from coordinate 74,685 downwards.
AAATATTACTATTACGAGAACAAATGATTATAGAGATCATCCCTTATATTTTTTTAGCCATAATAATGGCTTGAGTATCTTTTTACCGATTCGATACGAACGAGAAGAACGAATTATGTGTTCCTGCTCCCAAAGATTATTGCAGTGAATGTTCTTGATAATGTTAGCGATATAGCTATCATTTATATAGGAATCCACGATATTATCAATCGGCCCAAACTTTTTTGAGAGATAATCAAATGTCCTAATTATACCAATATCTCCGTTAATTGTTTCAGAGTATCCTGTCTCAGCATCTTCTCCATAACTCTCCATGTTAATAAAATAATCATTTTCTGTACAAATATATGGATGGCCTGCTTTAGAAGATAGATATGTGTATACCACGTCGTCACTTGGACACTCTTTAATCATTGCATCATCAATAATACTGAGATAATCACCAAAGAATTTAGCGCATGTTAAAGATGCGCACCCGCAGTGGCATTGCATACCCTTGTAAACCACTTTGTTCCCTGAAATGGGAAAGTTAGGGTATTTAATATGAATCCTCATGAATTCTTCGATCATCTCAGGCGGATACAAAAAATCGTCATCAATGCTTATTACTAGTGCTTCTGTATACTTCTTTAATGTCGGAATGAGCTTTTTATACACTTTTGTATCGGGAACACGATTGATTTCGATACCTTGTTTTTTTAGGTACGACTCCACATCTCTGGGTATTATCTCGTCGTAGGCGAGATTAAGTACGATTAGATTTGGTTGTACTGTCTGATTGAAAATAGAATCGATAACTTTAGGAAGATTATTAATTCTCCTTCCATAGGAAGTCATCGTTACTATAACCCTCTCTTGCATTTATCTATTAAGTTTGTGTTTCAGAAAACTATTGATATTGGAAAAACATTTAAAGGGTTTTATCAATATATTCCCGATTCTGTATGACAATGATTTCTTGATTGATTCGATCCCATCGATTCTAGCTTCGTTTCTATTCCATGTCAGATAATTATCCAAATCCTTTGACACAACATCCTCGATTGGAAGGCCTCTTCTTCGACAAGCATCAACCATTCCGACCAAGTGCCATAAGAATGCTTTGTCTCCATTTTGCCCTAATGAGATATTATCTCCAGTTTCAGTTCTGTAGTTATAAAGAACCAGATCAAGAAACAATACTTTCCCAACCTCTTCTAGCAATAAGTATAAATCATGGTCTACGGCTCTCTTGTAATCAGGGTCAATACCGGGCGTTTTTAAGTAGTAATTTCTTTTATATGAAACGAAATGTGAAATCCCTCCTTGCCCTTCAAGAAATGACCCTCCTTCAGGCATATCTTCCTGTTGCTGGGAAATCCCTATTACAGAGCCATCTGCAGTAATAATGTTATATCTTGAGTAGATAAGAGAAACATTTCTATTGTCAATATGAGCCTTGACCATTGTTTCTAATGCATTAGGCATTAGTGTATCATCTGGGTCCAAAAATCCACAGATGTCACCTTGAGCTAGTTCTGCACAACGTCTTTTTGTATATCCGCATCCTTCATTCTTATCGTTAAAGTATATATGGAAGCGGGAATCATCCTTGTATTGATTATACACTTCGGCAGAATTGTCGGTTGATTTATCATCTACAATGATGATTTCCCAATTAGTATATGTTTGAGCCAAGACGCTGTCGACTGCTTCCTGAAGATATTTGCCGTTGTTGTAGTTGGCTATTAGTACGGAAAATAAAGGTGTTTTTTCCATAAATAAGGAATATAACCTTGAAATAATGATAAGGTGAGAATGTTAATCTTTAGAAAGGTATTGGTACAAATTATAATGATCAAATACTGACTTTATCTGGAGATCGTTCTTGCATTCTTTCTCATCAGTATTTTTAATTGATAAAGCATCATCTTGATATAGGCGAATTGGGGAATAATCACATCCGAGAGTGGAGTGAGTGTAAGCTTTAGTTATTTTTCTTCTTGAAAGCAAAAGCATAGCGTTGATCCAGACATCATCTGCATAAGGGCAGAGAGACATGAAGATGTCTTGATTGAAAAATTCCTTAGTGAAGCAATGTGGAGGGAAAAGAGTCCCACCACCACTTGTCAGAAAATGAAGGGGCGATTTGTTACCTGGCTCAGGGTAAATCTGTAAATCCCAAAGCAGGTAACTATTAGGCCTATTATTCTCATTTAAAGTGATTCTATGCATTCTGCATGCGCATATATCTTCCGGATTCTCAATATGAGCCTGTATCAAGTTCTCCAGCAAATCGAATTCATATACAAGGTCATCGTCGATAGTGACAATACAGGCATCGGGATACTTGACCAGAGTTGGAACAATCTTCTTATATGATTTGATATCTTCACAGTAACATATCTGAAGACCTCTTCTTTGCTGATGCAGAAGAGTTTGAGGCAGAGTTTTCCCTTTGAATTCATCCTCGGATAGCCAAAGAATAATTCTATTTGGCTTTAGCGTCCCCTGCATAATAGATTCAATTGCGAGATAGACTTCGTGAATTCGCTTTCCGAAAGATGTTAGAGAGACAACAATCTCTTGGCCATCATATCTTTCTTCCGTAATGCCCATATCTATAGAGGTCATTACTTTCTCTTTAAGCAAATCTGTTTTTCTGGAAATTGTTTCAGTCTCTAATTCATGGGACATGCGGGCAATTGATGCTGCATGTGCATCAAGAATTCGTTTCATGTTCCTGTCATGCCGAAACTGATTTTTAACAAATCTTACGAGTCCCATATTATCCTATTATGCGTTTTATTTTGCATTTTATCCTAGGGAAAAACTTCATATAGTAATAATTCCCATAAAGAAATCTTTTCCAACTGTTCCAGCCGATTTCGCTCCAGAATGAAGAATCTGAGTTATTGATGTATTCAACCATCTTGACAAAACCTTCTTTAGAAGACGCGGATATAGCTTTGTCAAGACATGTCCTAATAAAGCGTAATCTTGCCTTTGAAGATTCTTCATAATAAATAGTCTCATCATTATCACGGAAAAAATCAACTACTGCTTGCATGTTTTCTATCTCCTGTTGATGAGCTGATAGAGGGAAAGCTTTTTGTGACGATTCATGGACCATAGAATGCTCATTCATCCGGTTATAGTGATAAACAATGGAGTCAAGGGAGCATGTAACATTTGAAAAATAAGCTAACTTGGATAGTAGATGTTTGTCCTCCGCATAATTCAGCCCTTCGATTTCTTTAATATTATTATTCAAAAAAAGTGATGCTCTGATCAGCCTTCTCCATATTACCATCGTATATCCTGGAGTAAAGCGGCTGTAGCACATCATCATTTCATGTTTATCAGAATAATCTTTTTCTTTTAATTCTGTGACACCTTCGAAGGTGTGCATAAGAGCCTTAGCATAAACGATATCCGCTTCTGTTGACTGCTGTTTGTTTACTAGCAATTCTATAGCATTCGTCTCAAGCCAATCATCGGAATCGACAAAGCAGAAAAACTCTCCTGTTGCATTTTCAATACCGATATTTCTACTTGCAGCGATCCCTCTATTCTTCTCATTATGAATCAGTATTATCTTATCTTTTCTATTGGGAAAATCCTTAATAACATTATGTAGGATATCGATACTCCGATCTTGAGAATAGTCATCTACAAAAACGAACTCGAGATTATCATAAGTTTGATTAAATAAACTTCGAGCACATCTCTCGATATCTCTCTCTACGTTATAAATAGGGACAAGAATGCTGACCTTTTTCATTTTGTCAAAAGAGATTTAATTTTTTTTGCAAATCTTGACGGAAACAAAAGGAAATGGCCGATTCTATAAGACCAAGAATGGCGGATAGCATTCTCTTTTTCGATGGCTAAATCTACAAATCGACGATAATTAAGATAGTCTTTATAAATCCTTTTAGGAATGATATTCTTAATTACTTTCTCCCCTTCTTCTTCCTTTTCGTATATCATTGTACTGCTCATACCAGAGGTGTCAAATAATGAAAGTGTTAGCTCAATCTTTTTTATTCGTGCTCCTTCAAAGCCAACTACCTGCATAAACCACTTCCAATCAGAGATTATTTTCAAAGATTCGTCATATAACCCATATTTGTTGAATAACTCTTTCTTGATAAAAGACCCTCCTGAGTGAGGAATAGTCCCCCTGAAAAAGTAAAAAAGAGTAATATTATCTTCCTTTTCTGGAATACGTAGGATTCCATTCGACATTAAATAATTACCATAGATAATATCAGCGCACGGTGTGTCTATAAATACTTTCTCTAATACATGGGCATCGTAAAGGGCATCCCCACTATTTAAAAACAAAAGCCACTCTCCTTTAGATTGTTTAATGCCTTTATTCATGGCATTGTAAACACCTGAATCAGGCTCGCTAATCGAATATGAGAAGTACTCAACATACTGATTAATTAGATCCTTACTTCCATCTGTGGAGCCTCCATCTATCACAATCCATTCGAAGTCTCTAAAAGTCTGCGAAATTACACTGTTGATGGTTTTTCTTAATCCATCTACATTATTGTAATTAATTGTTATGATTGACAGTTTCATTGGAATAGATATAATAGATGCATTATCACTGTAGAAGCAATAGACCATTCTGTTTATACATGAGAGGATTCCCAGTAGGCGAAATAAATCCGGACAAAATCAATTTTACTGCATTTGGAATTACAGCCAGATACTGAACATTTGGATGAGTCAATTCAATTTGTAGATAGTACTCTCCATTTGACATGTTCTCCGGAAGATTTATAGTTTCAGCAATGCAGAATTGGCCATGTTTGAAACGAGGAACATCTCGCTTCATTAGGATCGGTGCATATTTTGCCAGCAGGTAATTCTCCCGATCATATAGCCTCGCTTCAATTGCCATAGGAATATCATTAAGAAGCTCACCTTCTATCTCTATAGATAATGATCTATTTGGGAAGGGGAGAGCAACAGTACTGTTGGGCTTACCATTTACCAGAATCTTGTTCAACTTTATTTCATTTGATTCAAGTTGAACTCGGGCTATGATATCTTTTTCTTCTCGTATATCATTACCTTTTAAGTATAAGTCGATGGCATCTGTTATTAGTCCGTCAAAGTCAACACTACCATTTTTTAACAAAATGCCTCTCCTACACAAAGCTTTTAGGCTTGCCATATTATGACTCACAAAAAGCACTGTCCTGCCTTCGCCGCGGCTGACGTCCTGCATTTTCCCGATTGCTTTTTTCTGGAATTCAGCGTCCCCGACAGCGAGAACCTCATCGACAACGAGGATTTCAGGGTCAAGATGGGCGGCTACTGCGAAACCCAGGCGGACAGTCATACCGGAAGAGTAGCGTTTGACAGGAGTGTCGATATATCTCTCACAACCAGAGAAATCGATGATTTCATCGAGTTTCCTGGAAATCTCCTGTTTAGACATTCCCATGATTGCACCGTTCATGTAGATATTCTCGCGTCCGGTCATTTCTGGGTGAAATCCGGTTCCGACTTCGAGAAGGGCACCGATGCGCCCACGGGCACGAATCGAGCCTACTGTAGGTCCGGTAACCTTGGAGAGAAGCTTCAAAAGAGTACTTTTGCCCGCTCCATTCTTCCCGATGATGCCGACGACATCGCCCTGCTCGATTTTGAAATCAATATCTCTTAGGGCCCAAACGTATTCGCTGTTCCCGACTTTGGTCCTGTCATTTGTCTCTCCAATCTTGAGATAAGGATCTTCTTTCCCAAGGACTGACATCTGCCACCATCTGTGGAGATCGTGCGAAAGGGTCTTTGTGGATACAAGTCCCAGTCGGTATTGTTTTCCTACGTGGTCGAATTCTATTGCTGTAGCCATAATAGTAATTTCGGCTTAGTTATGTATTCCAATTAATTCCAAACTCTTTTCCGGCGTTCCATATTTCTCCCAATACTCTTTCGCGCCATGTTCCAGCTGCTTTCTGTACTCTGGGTGACTAATAATGTATTGGATAGCTTCTGAAAGGTGCTCACTACTGCAGTCCTCAACGAAATGGATATTTTTCCCATGTTCTAGTGGAGCCGGCAGGTCGTTAGAAAGGGGGGTGGAGATAATGGCCTTTCCGAGAGCGAGGTATTCTCCAAGTTTCCATCCATGGCATTCCCAAAATGCTGGAGTATTGAAAACGATTGCCGAGCGTTTAGTCTTTTGAAGCCATTCGCTATAGGGGTAGCTCCTTTTAGCAAGACAATCTTTGAAAAGGTCAACTGAAGAACGCCCTTCCTGAGCGACGAAACCTCCTTCAAACTCTATCCCTTTAAAGTCTTTACATGCACGAATGAAGTTTGCTCTTCGGGCATTTACCTTGCTATCGTTTTGGTTCCATTCGTCATTGTACCAAAGAGTGCAGCAGAAGAAGATGTAATTGTCTTCCCCGTGCTCATATGTCATTTCTTCGTAGAAGGGGCGGTTGAGAAGCCTTTTATAGTTGCCGACGAAGGTCTTAAGTTTGCCGTCATGAATGGACAGAAGATAACGAATCCCGTTTGAAATGGCCTTGATAGCAAGTTCATTTTTGTCCCAACATTTGATGCCGAATGAAGGTGCCAGCGAAATCAGTTTATCTCTTCCTGGAGTGTTCTCGAAATTGGCATTGACAGAAGCGTATATATCGCACCAATTATATAATTCTTCATCGATCTTCCAACTGTCTGCGCCACAAATGAAGTATTTTTTCTCGACTTCTCCTTCTCGAAGGATAAACAGTAATCCCCTTGACTGCTGAGCTCCCGGGGAAAGATTCCTGAAGGGACGACTGCTATACCGTATATTCCCCTTACCGAGCACCTTTTCCAGCGCATATATATAGAAGCTGGAATAGGCGATATGGTTGAACGGATTGACTAAAGCTTTCATACTACACCGTATCCATAAAACTCTTCTGGACCTTGTTGAAGACCACTATGCCGAGGGCGAGGAGGACAATCATGAAGACGAAGCTGTAGATGAGCCAGCGCCAGCCGACGAATTCCCCGGCTCCGAGGAAACCGTACTTGAAGGTCTCGATGACGGGGGTGACGGGGTTGAGGCACATCAGTTTGTGGACAGGGATGCCGAAATATTGCATGCTCTTTGTCTGGCTGAGAGGATATACGATAGGAGTTGCATACATCCAAAGCTGGACAATGAAGGAGAAAAGTACCTGGAGGTCGCGGTACTTCGTTGTCATCGAAGAGATGATCGTTCCAAATCCGAGGGCCAGTCCCGCCATCATCAAAACAAGAACCGGGAATAGCAGGGCGTACCAGTTGAGGGTGGCGTTGTAGGTCGGGTCGAAAAGAGCGTAGAAGACGTAAATCAGCACGAAGAACCCGAACTGGATGCCGAAGCGGAGGAGGTTACTCACAACGTCAGCAATCGGCATTACAAGCCTAGGAAAGTAGACTTTCCCGAATATCGAAGAGTTGTTGACGAAGGTGTTCGAGGTCTTTGTAAGGCAATCTGCGAAGTAGTTCCACATACACGTACCGGCGAGGTAGAAAAGAGGTCTCGGAACGCCGTCTGTCGGGATCCCGGCAATGCCGCCGAAGACGATCATGTACATGAGGACCGTCAGTGCCGGCTGAACGACGAACCATACTGGACCGAGAATAGTCTGCTTGTACTGGGTGATGATATTCCTTTTGACGAATAGGGAAGTGAGGTCCCTGTATCGCCAAAGTTCCTTGAAATCTACCGAAAGCAGCTTGTCTTTCGGCTCAATGACGGTATCCCAATGCTCTTGTGCTGCCATATCTTTAGTGGGATCGTTTATGTTTGAAAAGTATGTTGCCTACGGTGCCCCAGAAGTATCGCCAGTCCGTTGCGAAGGGGTGCTTGTGGTAGGCTTCGATATATCGTTTCTCCGAGGCCTGGACATCTTCGATAGTCTCGGGGGATTTATCTTCATAGTAAAAAGGCGGCAGAAGTCCCGGCTTGACACTCACATGGAGATCCTGCATCTCGGGGGAATAAAGGCTGAAATAGTGACGGCTTAGTGGCCTTACCCCGACGAGCTTCATTTGTCCCTTGAGCACATTAATCAGCATTGGAAGCTCGTCCAGCCAGCTTTTACGGAGCGCCTTTCCCAGGAAATTCACCCTATAGTCGCCGGCGAATTTGCCTCCCTTCTGAAGGCCCTCATGCTCAAGCATATATGGCTGGAGATATTCCGAATATGAGTGCATTGTCCTGAACTTATAGACTCCTATCATATTGCCTTTGTAGCCTACGCGGTTGAGCTTTACAAGGGCTCCGCAGGTCGGGTCGTCGTCCCAGATCGGGGCTCTGAATTTCCGGCCGAGTATGAAGAATTCTCCCTTATGGAATCTTTCATCGACTACGTCAAATCCTGCCCTGTACATCCTTCCAAGAAGCTCGACCCTTGAGTATGTGCGGTTCTTTCCTTTCGTCACCCACATGTAGAACCACCTGGTAATCTTCAATTTAGCGAATACTCTGTGCCAAAGATAATGGAAACAGTAAATTATCTTTCCCCATGCCCCGGGGTGGGTTTTCAGTATGATTTCTTTCTTAAGTCTGGATGTTCTTGAGTGGCACCAAAGGTATCCGTCATCCACGAGGGCTTCGTTTGCCTTGTTAAGGAAGGTGTTGAGATGTCTTATCCTATTGAGGGGCATCCTGTTGATTATCAGCTGGGGATCGTGGTGAAAGAGGCTTTCGAGAGCATGTCCGTCATCGGTGTTGATAACGTATGTGCTTTTATCGAATTCCTTACTATGGGCATCGAACCAGTCAAGTATCTCCTGAAGACCCATACTCTCGGTATCCTTGAAGATGCGGCTGAGATCTTGGTTGCCCACAATCTCATTCTCTATCTTAGCTCCTGTCGGCTCACCGATTTCGGAATAGTCCTCCGGAATGAACACTTCATCCTGAAGACTTACCCAGGGTTTCCTTTTTTTGAATAGTTTCATCTAAGAGAGTCGAGAACGCCACTTACAACCTCAAGTATCTCTTCTTCAGTTATATACGGATGTATAGGAAGAGACAGTACTCTTTCGGAGAGGCTCGTCGCCCTAGGACAGGGACGGTTGCCGTCATTTCCTGAGAATGCGGTCTGAAGATGCATCGGTTTCGGATAATAGACCATTGACGGTATCCCTTTTTCCTTGAGGGAGGCCTGTAGGGCGTCTCTCTGACCCTTATCTTCGAGGCGTATGGTATATTGTGCCCAGCTCGAGCCGAATCCCTCTGGAATTACCGGAGTCGCCACCTTGTCCCCGAGTAGGGAAGTGTACCTTGAGGCTGCTTTATTGACGTCTTCGAGCTCATAATCCCGGAAAGCCTTTAGCTTTACCAGAAGTACCGCAGCCTGGATGGTGTCAAGCCTCGAATTCATTCCGATTCGGACATTGTCGTATTTGAACTCTCCCTTTCCATGGACCCTGTATGAGCCCATAAGGAAGGCCCACTCATCGTTGTCGGTAAATACCGCGCCTCCGTCTCCGTAGCAGCCGACTGGTTTTGCGGGGAAGAAAGAGGTTGTCGAGATGTCTCCAAAACTGCAGGCTCTCTTTCCTTCGATCGACCCTCCAAATCCCTGGGCTCCATCTTCGAGAATCAGAAGACCGTATCGATCTGCTATCTCCCTGATTTCAGGATAGGGGGCGGGAAGGCCGAAGAGATCCACCGCTACAATCACTCTCGGGCGAAAAATTCCTTTTTCAATCGTCTCTTTTACAGCTGCTTCCAGATCTTCAGGATCAATGTTGAAAGTCTCTTCCTTTACGTCGACAAAGACCGGAGTGGCTCCTTCCAAGGAAACTACTTCAGCAGAGGAGAAGAATGTAAAATCAGGAACGAATACTGCGTCTCCCGGCCCGATTCCCCATGCTTTAAGGGCAAGCGTCAGGGCGTCTGTCCCGTTAGCGCAGCTCAGACAATGTTTTACGCCTACATACTCGGCGAGTTCTTTTTCGAGGGTTTTGACCTGTGGCCCCATTATGTAGGCTCCGCTCTCAGCGGCATCGAGAAGGGCCTTTTCCATGTCCTTTTCAAGGACTTTGTACTGTCTTTTTAGGTCTCGGAATTCCATATGGTTTGTTTTAGATTCAAAGCTTCGCCAATGCACCTCTCTTTGAAAAGTGCAGTAATGCATTCAAAATCAAATGCATAACTTATCTTAGAGGATCATTCCCCGATCTTCTCGAGGTCTTCTCCTGAAAGTCTGTACTTGCGTCCGCAGGAGCACTCAAGACTATCCTGAAGACGTTTGCCGCATTCGCAGACCCAGCCTATTCTCCTTGCCGGGACACCTGCCATTAGAGCGTAGTCTTTGACATCACGTGTCACTACAGCCCCTGCGGCTATAAGAGCGCTTCGTCCTATTGTATGGCCACAGACTACGGTGCAATTTGCTCCGAGGGAAGCTCCCTCACGCACGCGCGTACGCGCGTAAACCCCGTGCACCGGAAAATGCGCTCGTGGGGTTGTTACATTGGTAAATACGCAGGAAGGGCCACAGAAAACGTTGTCCTCAATCTCGACCCCTTCATAGATCGAGACATTGTTCTGGATACGGACACCGTCCCCGATATGGACATTGTTGGCGACATTGACGTTTTGGCCCAAAGAGCAGTTTTTCCCGATGACAGCGCCGGACTGTATATGGCAGAAGTGCCATATTTTTGTGCCTTTGCCTATCTTGGCTCCGTCATCGACGTAGCTGCTTTCGTGTACGAAATAATCCTGCATTTGTTTTCTTGGGTAATCCAACGTAGCCGAGGATAATCCCCGGCTACGTTCGATTTATCCTATGTTTTTGATTTTCACAATTTTCGAAAGAAACTACTCTTCCTTGATTGCGGTAATCATACAGCAGCGGCTGAGTTCCTTCTCGTCGTAGAACATGTAGTCTACACCACCCTTGTAGTCAGTAACGAGCTGGTCGGGATCAACACCGAGTTCCTTGGTGAGGAAGTTGTAGACAGTCTCAACACGGTTCTTGGAGAGCATGAGGTTGTGGGAAGGAGTAGCAGTCTGCTTATCAGCATAACCGCAGAGGAGGTACCTTGTGTTAGGCGTGCTCTTCATGATGTCAGCAACACTCTGGAGGTTGACTTTCTCACGGCTAAGAAGATCCCAGCGGTCGATGATGAAGTTGATGTGGAACCAAAGATCGGGAACGTCCTTGACGTACTGGATCTCGTTCTCCTGGAGCTGCTTGAGGAGGTTGTTCTTGTCAGCGTCAGCGTCAGCAAGAAGCTTCTCGAGCTCAGCTATGCGAGCATCCCTGGCTGCGAGGCCCTTGTCGTTGTAGTAGATTGAGCTGGAGCGGGTTGCTCTCTCCCATTTGCTCTTTTCCTTGCCAAGCTTCCAAGCGAGACCAAGGGTACCACCTGCTATACCATCGAGTTTGATGTTTTTGAGATAGTGCTCCTCTGAAGGCTCGGAAAGCGAAGACTCACCGTCGAAGTCGTCGGAAACGAGGGCTCCGCGGAGATTCAGCAAGAGGCTGAGCCTGTCGGTAAGACGGAACTTGTTGGCGAGACCAACGTTGAAGCTTGCGCCTACAGCCTTGTCGGTAATGCCGAAGAGGATACCACCACCTGCGTAAGCGTCAGCTGTGTAGAATCTTGAAGGATTGTAACCGAAGAAAAGGTTGCCGAGGTCAACGTGTGCGAGAGCGAAGACATTGCCGGTGAAACCTCTCTGGTTGGTGAGATTATAGTAAGCGAATGTCTGGTCTCCCTTGAAGTCGTAAGCGTCATTGGTCTTGAAGTGAACTTTGTAGAGTTCATTTCCACGATTCTGATACAGACCCTTGAACTGGCTGAAGGTAGCGCCGAGACCAACACCGAAGCTAGGCGATGCCCACTTGGTGAGGTAAAGGTCGATTGTCGGGAAGGAGAACTGCTCTACGAAGCTGTTGACCCTGCGGTCATTCTCTCCGAAATAGATCTGGGTGCCGAGGCCGCCCAGGAGCTCCCAATTGTGGAGGAAACCGTTGGTAAATACAGAGTTCTTCTGGATAGTCGTTGTGGTAACGATCTTTCCTTCAGGGGTTTCGGTCTCTTCGACGATTGTCACGGTCTTGTCATCTTCTGTGCGCTTAACCTCCTGCGCGAATGATGCTGCAGGGACAAGAAGGCAAGCCGTTGCGATCAGAAATACTAGCTTTTTCATTTTTATTCGTTTATAAACATTTTCACCTTTAAAGTGCAAACATAGAAAAAAAAATTCTTTCTGCAAAGCTTTATTGCCTTTTTTTGCCCGCAGGAGCTACATTTTTCCTTGAAATTCTGACTTTTGCGGCGAGTAAGGTAGATACGCTTACTACGAGGAACGTCCCTTCGGGACTCTCCACAACTTCACCCTCGACTCCCTTAAGCGATCCGGACGTCACGATGACGCGGTCGCCTTTTGCAAAAGAAAAGTCATTTACGCACTCTGCGTCAGGATTTTCATCGAGAACTCTCATGAAATCTTCCATTTGCTTTTGGGGTACTTCCAGAAGGGTATGAGTAGAGTGGTCAATCAGAAATCTCGCGCTTATCTCCCCGGAGTTGACAATGGAAAGGGCTCGCTGCTTTGGCGTGTGGAGAAAAAGGAGAGTATTGTAGACCTTTGGAATATAAAAAGTTACCCCGAGCCCGGAGAGGGTCAAGGCGATTTTTTTCCATTGCCCGTTCCTTGTCGTAGCGGCAAACCAGACGGTATTATCCTGATTATCCATCTATTACTTTTCTTCCTCCAGCATATGTGGCCTTCTTTCCCTGGTCCTTTTGAGGGCCTCTGAGTCCTGCCACTCCCGAATCAGCTTCGGATTACCGGAAAGTAGCACGTCGGGGACCTTCCATCCATTAAATTCTGCAGGTCTGGTATAGACCGGAGGGGCTACAAGGCCGTCCTGGAAACTGTCAGAAAGGGCGGAAGTCTCGTCGGTAAGAGCCCCCGGGAGTAGTCTTACGATAGAATCTGCAAGCAGGGCCGCCGGAATCTCACCTCCGCTGACAACGAAGTCTCCGACGGAGATTTCCCTTGTCACCAAGTGCTCCCTTATTCTTTCGTCAATGCCTTTATAGTGACCGCATAGAATTATGATGTTTTCCTTCAGAGAAAGCTCGTTTGAGATGCCCTGATCGAGGATTTCGCCATCCGGAGACATGAAAATCACCTCGTCATAATCCCTTTCTGCCTTGAGGTCCGATACGATATTATAAATAGGTTCGCACATCATTACCATCCCGGCGTCTCCGCCGTAGCTGTAGTCGTCAACGGTCTTTCTGCTACCGAGGCCATATTCTCTCAGATCATGCACGTAAATCTCTACAAGACCCTTTTTTATTGCTCTCGCTACGATGGAATATTTGAATGGTCCGTCCAGAAGTCCGGGAACTACGGTTATGATGTCAATTCTCATTTTAGACTCTTTTTGTTTGACGATGCAAAAATAGCATTTTATATCCAAATAATTATTATATTTGCATTCTGTAGATTTATTTGTACTACTTAAGTTTTGTTATTATGAGTGAAGAAATTAAGCCTGAGGTGCTTGAAACCCCAGATGTAGCGCAGGACGCTGCCGCCTCTGTAAAGGAGACGATAGTCAATTATTCCGAGAAAACGCTTGCAGAGCTATCGGCTCTTTTCCAGGAATTGTCGGAAAGTGTAGACAGGATGAAAAGGTCCAAGGAAGCCGAGGCTATAAAGGCGGCTTTCTATAAGAGGCTTTCGAAGGAAAAGGCAGAAGCCGGTCTTGATGCAGCTGTGGTTGACCCCGATGATGAGGTGATAGCAGCCGAGGAGACCGTCGCAGAAGAAACCGCAGTCGAAGCTCCTGCAGAGGAAGCTCCCGAAGCTGAGGCTCCCGAGGCCCCGGCAGCTGATTCTCCGGAAAGTCCGTTCGCAGCTATTGAGGCCGGTTTTAAGTCGCTATATAATAAATTTAAAAAGGAGAAAGCTGAATATAATCGTCAGATTGATGCCGAAAGGGATGATAATCTAGTCAAGAAGCAGGCTGTTATCGAGGACCTCAAGGCTCTTATAGAGACCCAGGAAGACATGAAGGATCTCTTCCCTAAGTTCCGTGAAATCCAGAACCGTTGGAGAGAGATCGGGCCTGTTCCCGCTACTGCCTTCCGCGATGTCAACGATACTTATCAGCTTTATGTAGAGAAGTTCTACGACCTGGTCCAGATCAACCGCGAGCTTCGCGACCTCGATTTCAAGAAGAACCTCGAGGCGAAAGAGAAGTTCTGCGAGCAGGCCGAGCAGCTTGCCGAGGATGAGAATGTAGTCGAGGCTTTCAAGGAGCTTCAGAAGCTCCATGAGCAGTGGAAGGAGTTCGGACCGGTGGCTAAGGAGTTCCGTGAGTCAATCTGGGATCGTTTCAAGGCTGCAACCGCTGTTATTAATAAAAAGTATCAGGCCCATTTCGAAGGACTGAAGAGCCAGCAGGCCGAGAACCTTGTCGCCAAGACCGCCCTTTGCGAAAAGGTGGAAGAAATTGCAGATAAGGAGATTACCTCATCCAATGAGTGGAATAACTGCTCCCGCCAGATTGAAGAGATCCAGGCCGAGTGGCGTAAGATCGGGTTCGCTTCAAGGAAGGAGAATCAGAAGATTTACGATCGTTTCCGCGCTGCATGCGATAAGTTCTTCGAGCGTAAGAGAGAGTATTATTCTACGTTCAAGAGCAGTATGAACGAGAATATGGAAAAGAAGCTTGCCATTATCGAGCAGGCTGAGGCCCTTAAGAGCAGCACTGATTGGAAGAAGACCTCCGACCAGTTTATCGCACTCCAGAAGCAGTGGAAGGAGATAGGTGCAGTTCCTCGCAAGAAATCCGAGCAGCTTTGGAAGAGATTCCGTGCCGCTTGCGATGAATTCTTCAATGAGAGGGATAAGCATGCTAAACCGGAGAATGATTTCTATGGCAACCTGAAGGCAAAGAAGGCCGTTATCGCGGAGATCGAAGCCTACGTCCTTTCAGGCGACGAGGAGACCGATAATGCCGCAGCTCGCGACTTCGCCGAGAAGTGGGGCGCTATCGGATTTGTCCCGTTCAAGGAGAAGGACGCTGTCAATGAAGCTTACCGCAAGGCTCTCCAGGAGAAATTCCCTTCTTTCAATGCCCGTGGTCCTCGCGGCGGTGCTCAGAGAGGCGACAGACGCGCTCAGAGAGGCCCCAAGACCGAGAAGGATATCCTTGTTGAGAAGTATACCAAACTCCAGCAGGATGTCGCAACGTATGAGAACAATATCGGATTCTTCTCCGCTTCCAAGTCGGCAGAGTCCATGATCAAGCTCATGCAGGAAAGGATTGATTCAGCCAAGGGAGAGCTCAAGGAGCTTGAGGCTAAGATCCGCGAGATCGAAAAGAAAGAGGAAGAGGCTTCGGAAGAGTAGAAAATGGACAGAAATTCAGTAATCGGATTTATTCTCATAGGCCTTATAATGATTGGTTTCTTCGGATACCAGTCTAGGGAATATAAGAAGCAGATCGAGTATCAGGCGCAGATAGATTCAATCGCCCAGGTTGAGCAGATCCGTCAGGACAGTATCCGCCAGGCATACCTTAAAGAGCATCCGAACGACACTTTGGCCGTTCAGAATGCCGTTCCCGGTGCCGCTGAAGGCGATAATACTGCTTTCTATACTGACTCTCTTCTCAATGTGGCTGCGGCTGGGACAGAGTCTTTCCATACGCTCGAAAATGACAAGCTCTCGATAGTCTTTACAACTAAAGGAGCTCAGCCATACTCGGTTCAGGTCAAGGATTATCTCAACTACGACAAGAGTGATCTCTATCTTTTCAAGGATGGTAAGGCTCAACTCGGTTTCGTAGTATACGCCCCCACAGCAGTTGATACCAGGAAGTTCAATTTCAACTATATTCCCGAGGAATCTTCCGACAGTGTACTTGTGATGAGGCTTCCTTTTTCCAATGGAGGCTACATAGAGCAGCGTTATGTTCTAAATGAGGGCTCGTATGATGTCGACGACAGGATCTCTTTTGTCGGTATGAAGGACCTCATTCCGAGGAATGTGATCTCTATGGACGTCGATTTCGACGTGACCATGCCTCGTATGGAGAAGGGTTACAAGAATGAAACTCAGTACTCCCGCCTCAATTATTATTTCCCCGGAGACAAGAAGCCGGAGAATATCGGTAATTCCAGAAACGGATCCAAGAGGTTTGACAGCAAGATAGAGTGGTTCGCTTTCCAGCAGCAGTTCTTCTCCGCCTTCATGAGGGCCCCGAAGGAGTTCATCTCAGGCGATTTCAAGATCGAATATGTTCCTGAAGGCGATGAGAGCCATGATTTGATGGCTTGCAGCGCTAAGATGAGGACTGAGTTCACTCCGGGATCGGATAATATTTCGATTCCGTTTGAGTTCTATTTCGGCCCCAATCACTTCAAGACTCTAAAGACTTATGACCACAAGTATGAGAAGGTTATCCCTCTAGGCGGATGGCTTGTCGGTTGGTTCACGAGATTCGTAATTATTCCTCTCTTCGACTGGCTCCATAAGTTTATCTCCAACTTCGGTATCATCATTCTCCTGATGACAATCTTCATCAAGATAGTGGTGCTCCCGTTCGCCTATAAGTCATATTCTTCATCTGCGAAGATGCAGGCGATCAAGCCTGAGATCGACAAGCTCAACGAGAAGTATCCCAAACAGGAGGATGCAATGAAGAAGCAGCAGGCGACGATGGACCTCTACAAGAGGGCCGGAATCTCCCCGATGGGAGGATGTCTCCCGATGCTCCTTCAGTTCCCTATACTATGGGCAATGTTCCGCTTCTTCCCGGCATCAATCGAGCTGCGTCAGCAGCCGTTCCTCTGGGCGGAAGACCTTAGCGCATACGACTCCATCGTCGATTTCGGGACGAGGATTCCTCTTCTTGGGGACCATATTTCCCTGTTCGCGCTGCTTATGGCCGTTTCCATGTTCCTCTACTCGAAGTTCGTCACGGGCTCCCAGATGAGCGGGAACGACCCCAATGCGAAGATGATGCAGTTCATGAGCATCTGGATGATGCCTATCATGATGTTCTTCATCTGTAACAATCTCTCGTCCGGTCTTAGCTATTATTACCTTCTTTCCAACCTCATTACGATGGGTGAAACTTGGGTGATCAAGAAGTTCTTCATTCATCCGGAGGAGATTCAGGCGAAGCTGAAGGCTACCGCGAACAAGCCTGCTCCGAAGTCAAAGTGGCAGCAGCGTCTTGAGGAAGCCCAGAAGATGCAGCGTCAGATGCAGGCCCAGCAGGCAAAGCAGCAGCAAAAGGGCGGTAAGAGGCGTTAAGCTATGATAGCCGATAACATTCATTCAATTCTTTCGGAACTGCCACAGGGTGTGCGCCTTGTGGCAGTTTCCAAATTTCACCCTGTCTCTGCTCTTGAGGAGGCCTATTCCGCAGGGCAGCGGGTTTTCGGGGAGAACCGGCCTCAGGAATTTGCGTCAAAAGTCCCTCAGATGCCATATGATGTCGAGTGGCATTTCATCGGTCATCTCCAGACCAATAAGCTGAAGCTTGTTCTTCCATATGCTGCTCTGGTTGAATCAGTGGACTCGATCCATCTTCTTGATGCAATAGATAAGTGGGCCCTGGAGAACGGACGCTCGGTAGAGGGCGGCAATCCTGTCAATATTCTCCTTGAGCTCCATCTTGGAGCAGAGGAGACGAAGTCAGGCCTCTCCGAAGAGGAGATTCTGTCTGTCTGCCGGGCGATTAGTGCTTCCGTGCCGCAGGTGGCACCTTCTTTAGGTGGCCCCTCCTTTGTTCGTAGGACTGACCACCTTCAGGAGTCGGACAAGTCCGACCCCTCCCATAAATGGGCCCCTCCCGCTTCCGTGCCGCGGGTGGCACGTCCTTTAGGTGGTCAGTCCTACGAAACCGATAATGAGAGGCCGGGAAGAAGCTACTCCGGAGTCAGAATAAGGGGATTGATGGGAATGGCGACCAATACCGACGACGAGACAGTAATCAGGGCCGATTTTGAAAGGATAGCAAGACTGAAACGTCGTATTAATGAAGAGTTTCCCTCTCTTGTAGACTTTACCGAACTTTCGATAGGAATGTCCTCTGACTGGAGAATCGCTGTCGAATACGGAGCTACATTAGTCCGAATAGGATCGGCTATATTTGGCCCAAGGAGCTATTAGCGGAAATAACCTGCCGCTAAAGTGTCATTCCAATGCTGAGCTCGAGACAGTATGAGCGGTCGCAGTAATGAGCCCTCATATCAAGCCCGGCGTAGAGTTTTCCATTCTGTGAGAAATGGTAGCGGGCTCCGACCCTCTGGAAGGTCTTTCCCATATCTTCGGTAAGACCGGTCTTCTTGTAAAGATACAGTCCCCACATAATGTGGAATGACAGCCTGTTGTAGTAGAACTCATGAGTGAGATAGGCTGCTGCATAGAAGGGGGAGTATCCTGCAGGATCTTCTTCTCCTTTTAGGACTAGATCGCTGTTTCTGTAATCATTCCAGGCGTAATTACCTTCCAGACCCATTCCGGCTGCGAAAAGGGGAGAGTATCTCCATACTCCTTCGACTCCTGCAAGGAGCCGAGGGCGTGCCGGTATTCTGTATGAATCATCCGGATTGACCTTACCATTCTCATAGCTTTTTCTAAGCGCTTTAAGTTCGACATCGCAGCTATGGACACCTCCTGCAGCGTAGATGTTCCATTGAAGACCTTTTCGGTACTCGGGCTCTCTCATTCTTATTCGTTTTCCGGTATAAACGGGAGTGAGATTGTATCTTAGCGCCCCTCCAGCGGAGAATTCGTTTATGCCCCAGTTGGGGACGCGGAGCATTCCGTTGGAATGGTGGGTCAGATACGCAGTCAGTGCAATATCCCAATGTGGGGTCACATGAAAGGCCGTCTCAAGTCCGGCTCCAAGGTCGAAAAATACGTTCGACCCGATGAAAAGATTGTGGGCGTTGGAATGGAAATGATATCTCTCCGGAGAGTATGCGAATCCTAATTCGAGAACAGGAGAAACGGCTATGATAGAGTTCCTTATAATATCAAAACGAGCTGAGCCATAGAGATTTACTATGTTCCCTAGGCGGGAATCGTTCTTGAAATCGAGGCTTCCCATATTGGCAAAAGACGCCCCGAGAGCGAAATGGGGGAAGTTCCATGCCGAGGCATAGTAGCTGCTGTCTTTCGGGTGGGTATCAAAGCCGAACTGGATTCCTCCGAGTGGATAGTTGTAGCTTTGAATAATCTCGTCATAGATGCCGTGTCCGTCGATTACATGGCTCCATCGGGCAAACCCCATGATATTATGCCCCTTTTCTTGGGCATTGAGGCCGATGGTGAGGAAAAGAGCCAGAAGGGCACTCGCAAAAAGTCTATATTTTTGATTCATAGTTACTTCCGAGAAGCAATTTTATCGATAATTAGGGCGATGGCGCCGTCCCCCGTAACGTTGCAGGCTGTCCCGAAGCTATCCATGGCGATATAGAGGGTTATCATCATTGCCTGCTGCTGGGCATCGAACCCGAGGATGGTTCCAAGTACTCCGAGTGCCGCCATAATGGCTCCTCCAGGGACTCCCGGTGCGGCGACCATTGTAATCCCGAGCATAAGGATAAAGCCGAGGAAAATGCCGAAATTGAAGGGCATCCCCAGCATCATCATCAGGGCTACGGCGCAAGCTGTTATTTTAAGAGTACTTCCCGAAAGATGGATGGTTGCACAGAGAGGGATGACAAAGCAGGCGACCGGTTCGGAAACTCCGTTTGCGACAGCCCTTTTGAGAGTGACGGGGATGGTCGCGGCTGAAGATGATGTCCCGAGGGCGGTGAAATATGCAGGAAGCATCCCTGCGAGAAGCTTAAAGGGATTACGCTTGGTAACTATTCCGGCAACGCAATACTGTAGGATAAGTACAATGATACTCATTAGGAAGATAAGCACTACTATTGCAATAAACGCTTTAAGTACAGGAGCAATCTTCCCGGAGGCTGTGATATCTAGGAAAAGACCGAAAATGTAAATAGGGAGAAGTGGAATGATCACATTCTCAATCGTCATTACGATAATATCCTTAAGCTCATCAAACCCTTTTTTCAGCGATGGAGATTTGAAAAGGGCTATCCCCAGTCCCAGGATGAAAGAAAGGACGAGAGAGCTCATTACATCCATCAGAGGAGGAATTGAAATAGAGAAATAAGGAGCGAATGCCGCCCCGGACTCCTCCAATGAAGAAAGGCTACCTTCATCTATAAAATAGGGGAAAAGTGCGGTGCTATATCCGTAAGAGAATAGCCCCGAGAGGATAGTGAACAGGTAGGCGAGAGCTACGGTAATGGCAAGAAGCCGCCCGGCATGGTCTCCGACATCTGCGATTGCCGGTGTTACCAGGCCGATAATTATCAGCGGAATCATGAATTTCAACAGCTGATCGAAAAGAGCATTGAAGGTGTTCATGATGCGGACGGCAACACCGGGGACGATAAGTCCGAGAAGGATACCGACAAGTATCGCAATGAGGACCTTTACAAGGAGTGGCAGTTTCTTGATATTCATACTATTGTAGTTCCTTTACCATTGCACTTGCGACTCTCTCGGAAGCCCCCTTGCCTCCAAGGGCTGAGCGAATCTCAGCGTAGTCGGAAAGCATGGCCTCTCGGTAAGACGAGTCTTCAAGGATGCGCCTGATTTCTACGAGAATATTCTCCCCCGTAGCGTAATACTGGATGAACTCTTTGAAAGCCTGGCGCTGAAGAATCAGGTTACCGAGACTGATATATGTCGATCGAATTATCTGCCTGGCAATGAGAAATGACAGTGTGGAACTGGAGTAGCAAACAACCTGTGGAGTACCTATTATTGCAGCTTCCAAAGAGGCTGTGCCGGAGTTTATTACTGCGGCCGAGGCATGTTTTACTACTGCATATGTCTCTGAAAAAACTATTTTTACAAAATCCTCCCTTCCGCTTAGAAGGGTTGAGTAATCTTCTTTTGAGCGGGATGGAGCTCCGGCGATAATAAATTTATAATCAGAATATTCCGGGAGGGCGTGCATCCTGTCAACAAAATCCGCGAGAGGGGGCATCATGGAGCTTACCTCTCCTCGGCGAGAGCCTGCGAGGAGGGCGATATAGCGGCAATCCTCAATACCTGTTCTTTCCATGAAACTCTCACTTGACTCCGAGATGAGAGGGGAGTCGTCGATGGCGTCTATGATGGGATTCCCTTCATAGATGAAATCTACGCCCTTCTTTGAGAAATATTCTTTCTCGAAGGGGAAAACAATGAACAGACGGTCGACGTATTTTTTGAGTTTCTTGATCCTTCCTTCACGCGAGGCCCATACCTTCGGGGCGATGTAGTAGAATACCTTGAATCCTTTCTTATGGGCCCATTCTGCTATCCTGAAATTGAATCCGGGATAGTCGATGAGGATAATTGCATCAGGCTTCCATGCGAGGATATCCTCTTTGCAGGAGCGGAGGTTCCCAAGCAGCTTCGGCGCATTTTTCAATATGGATGAAAACCCCATCACCGCCCCTTCCTTGTAATCGCGAACAAGGCAGGAGACCCCTTCTGCTTCTTTTGCGGCTGCATCCATCAGAGGCCCGCCCCAGAATCTGGCCTTGCAGGAAGGGTCCTCTTTGTAGAGGCCCTTCAGAAGGTTGGATCCATGCAGGTCTCCGGAAGCTTCGCCGGCAATGAGGTAGTACTTCATCTAAAAAATCATGTCAAGGCGGTTAAGCTCCTGATAATCAGTTCTGTCTATAGTGTTCGGGGTGATGGTGATATATCCCTCGTCATTGAGTTTGTGGTCTGCGAGTACTCCGTCAGGCTCATCGTCGATAAAATCGCCGACCATAAGGTAGGCTTTTTCACCTTCCTCTAGGGGAGCCTCGTTGGCGGCGCCGAAAGTGTCCATGCTCTTTCCGAACCGTCTCTCAAGCTCTCTCGAGTCCCAATCAGCAAACTCCTTGATCCAGTGCCCCTTGCCCTGATAAGCGATGCGTACCCCCTTGATTTTATCTGCAGGGAGGTCGGGGAAATTGATGTTGTAGACGAGTCCGTATTTCCCTTCAGGCCATTTGTCCAGAAGATTTTTGACGATCCCCGGAATCATCTCCTCGACGACACTCATGTCGGCGTCAGGAAGGAAATTGCAGAGGGAGACTCCGATTGCCTTTCGGAAGTTGAGGGCGCCTTCGTCTGCTGCCCCGAGTGTGCCGGAGTAATTAGCAGCAGTAGAGGCGTTTGTGCCATGATTGATACCGCAGATCACAAGGTCCGGATTGCGGTCTGGGTACATATATTCGAGACCGAATTTAACGCAGCTCGAGGGAGTGCCGTCTAGGTAGTACCATTTCCCCGGGCCCTCATCGGGCAATTCTTTGAATGCCAGCTTCTTAAGACCGAGGTTGACGGCCATCGACATGGCACTCTGATGCCTCTTTGGGGCAACTACTGTGACATTGCCGAGTTTTGACATTGCCCTTGCCAGGGCATGTATGCCCGGGGCTTTGTATCCGTCATCATTGGAGATAAGAATTTCCATAAATCAATTGTTTAAAAAATCTATGCAAATATACGGAATTATCACAATTTTTCGTAAATTTGCGACGCAATTGAGAAAATCTCAATTTTGTTTGAAATATGTTCAACAACAATAAATTTTAAAAATTATTATGGTAAAACTTGGTATTAACGGATTTGGCCGTATCGGTCGTATGGTTTTCCGTGCCGCTGTCGAGAATTTTCCCGGTGAAATCGAGGTTGTAGGTATCAACGATCTTCTCGAGCCTGATTATCTCGCTTACATGCTTAAATTCGACTCTGTCCACGGTCATTTCAACCACGACATTTCCGTAGAGGGCAACATGCTCGTAGTCGACGGAAAGAAGATCCGCCTCACCGCCGAGATGGATCCTGCAAACCTTAAGTGGAATGAGGTAGGCGCAGAGGTTGTAGTTGAGTCTACAGGTCTTTTCCTTACTGATGAGAAGGCTCGCAAGCACATCGAGGCTGGCGCAAAGAAAGTTATCATGTCCGCTCCTTCAAAGGACGCTACTCCTATGTTCGTCTATGGTGTCAACCATGAGACCTATGCCGGTCAGGACATCATCTCCAACGCTTCCTGCACCACCAACTGCCTTGCTCCTATCACCAAGGTTCTCAACGACAAGTTCGGTGTTGTCCGTGGCCTCATGACCACCGTTCACGCTGCTACCGCTACCCAGAAGACCGTTGACGGTCCTTCAAAGAAGGATTGGAGAGGCGGCCGTGGTATCCTCGAGAACATCATCCCTTCATCTACCGGTGCTGCAAAGGCTGTAGGTAAGGTTCTTCCTGAGCTCAACGGTAAACTTACCGGTATGTCGCTCCGCGTTCCTACATCTGACGTTTCCTTCGTAGACCTCACCGTCGAGCTTGCAAAGCCTGCTTCCTATGAGGAGATCTGCGCTGCAATGAAAGAGGCTTCTGAGGGCGAACTCAAGGGCATCCTTGGTTACACCAACGAGGCTGTCGTTTCTACCGACTTCCGCAACGATCCTCGCACTTCCATCTTTGATGAGAAGGCTGGTATCCAGCTCGATCCTACATTCGTAAAGGTCTGCTCTTGGTATGACAACGAGTGGGGTTACAGCAACAAGGTTCTCGAAATGGCAAAGGTTATCACGAAGTAAATTCTTCTAAATACCTTAATAAGACCGGATTCCTTGATAAGAGTCCGGTCTTTTTTTTATATTTGCATTTTTAGATGCAGGATTCTATATATTCCGGATTTAATGGAATATAAAAACTATTGGAATGAAAAAGAAAGCAAGACACCTTATTGAACTTCTATTCGGAAGTATACTTTCCCTTCTCGGATTCTCCGGATGCGAAATTATTGGTTTAGGAAGAGAAGAATACGGTCAACCTCACGCCGATTTCAAGGTTCTCGGTGAGGTGACAGATATGGATGGCAAGCCGATAAAAGGCATAAGAGTCGTTTCCCAGAGACATTGGCATCTTAATAACAGGCCAGGTGTAATATACGATGAGAATGACGGTTATCTTCCTAAAGATACACTTTATACAGATGAGAACGGGAAGTTTGAAAAGGCATACGGCTCCTGGGATACCGTGATTGTCCCTATGGATGTAGGCTTTGTAATTGAGGATATTGACGGGGAAGAGAACGGCGGCAACTTTGTTAAGCAAGAGATCGTCGGAGAAGTTAAGCAGACAAAGAAAGGCGACGGACATTGGTATGATGGGGCCTACGAGTCAGAGATATCCGTAAAAATGGAAAAGTCCGATAAATAAATGGCTGAAAGGCTTTCACTCAGGCGACGTCTCGCCCTCGAGATGGTAAGAAGGCTGCAGGATGGGGTGATCGAAGAGCACCCGCTCCGGCAGCTTTTCTGGGAATGTACCCTTCGGTGCAATCTTAGTTGTCGCCACTGTGGAAGTGACTGTAAGACAGTTTCTTCCCTAAAAGATATGCCCATCGAGGACTTTTTGAAGGTTCTCGATTCGGTCTCAAAGGAGTGCGATCCCCACAAGGTGATGATCAATGTTACCGGCGGCGAACCGCTCATGAGGCCGGATCTTGATAAATGCGGTAAGGCTATCTATGATAAGGGTTTCCCATGGGGGATGGTAACCAATGGTTATGCGCTGACTCCGGAAAGGTACAAGCGGCTCCTTGCCAGTGGCCTTCGGGCGATGACAATCAGTCTCGACGGGATAGGGGACAACCACGATTGGATGAGGGGCCGAAAAGGGAGTTTTGAACGGGCTGCGGCAGCGATCAAGATGGTCATAGACTCCGGAGAGATAGAATTTGACGTAGTGACATGTGTCAATAAAAGGAGCTTCCAGGAACTGCCAAGGCTCAAGGAATTCCTTATCGGTCTCGGTCTCAAATCATGGCGCCTGTTCACTGTTTTCCCGGTCGGCCGGGCCGCAGATGATCCCGAGCTTCAGCTTGACAAGGATCAGTTCAGGGGCCTTATGGAGTTCATCAGAGATACCAGGAAAGAAGGTCGGATCATGGCCTCATACGGATGTGAGGGCTTTCTTGGTAACTTCGAGGGCGATGTGAGGGACGGTTTCTACATGTGCAATGCAGGGGTGACTGTCGGATCTGTCCTTGCCGACGGATCTTTCTCGGCATGTCCATCTATCAGGGCCGATTATAATCAAGGCAATCTCTACGCAGGAGACGATTTTATGGAAATATGGAATAGCCGCTATGCCGTCTTCCGCGACAGATCGTGGATGAAAAAGGATAAATGCGCTTCTTGCAAATATTTCCGCTTCTGCAGGGGAAATGGGATGCATCTTCGTGACGGGGACGGCAACCTTATCCTTTGCCATCTGGACCGCCTTCAGGCTTAGTAAACCACATTATTATGGACAAGAAGATTCTCATCGGTATGATTCCTCTCATCGCTGCCGGCTGTGCCGGAAAGGGAGGGGAGTCTCTCATAGGGACAAGACCGAATATTCTCCTAATAGTTTCAGATGACCAGTCCTACCCTTATGCGGGGGCCTATGGATGCGACTGGGTAAGGACCCCCGGGTTTGACTTTGTCGCCGAAAATGGGATTCTGTTTAACAACTGCTATACTCCGAATGCCAAGTCTGCCCCTTCGAGGGCCGGCCTTCTGACTGGTAGGTATTCGTGGCAGTTGGAGGAAGCTGGCAATCATATAACTCCTTGGCCGAATGATAGATATCTCACATTATTTGAAGCATTGGGGGAGAATGGGTACAGGGCCGGCTTCACAGGAAAGGGATGGGCTCCCGGCGATCCGGGGAAGAGAAATGGAAAGAAGCGCCAGTTGACAGGAAAGCCTTATCAGAAGAGAGAAGTTGCATCTCCTCCGACCACCGAGCTCGGCAAATGGGACTACGCCGCGAACTTTGCAGATTTCCTCTCTGATGACAATGGCGAGCCTTGGATTTTCTGGATGGGAATAAGGGAACCGCACCGGAAGTATCAGTATGGAACCGGTCTGTCTCTTACCGGGAAGAGTCTTTCCGATGTGACGGATATTCCTCCATATTGGCCAGACAATGAGGAGGTCCGTACAGACCTTCTGGATTTTGCTTATGAGATAGAGTATTATGACGCCTATATCGTAAAGGCCATAGATATGCTCCGTGAAAAGGGGCAGCTGAATAATACTCTGATTATCTGGACATCTGACAACGGGATGCCTTTCCCGAGAAGGAAGGGGAACTCATACGAGCATTCTACTCATCTGCCGATGGCTATGATGTGGCCGGGAGGAATCCGGAAGCCGGGACGCGTCTGCGACGACTATGTGTCCCTGGTGGATATTACTCCGACAATTCTTAAGCTTGCCGGAGTGGGTGCGGAAGAGATAGGAATGGACCCCGTCTATGGGACGGAACTAACTGATATTCTGGCTAATAAGCCCGTTAATTCCCGTGATTATCTCATCCTTGGTAGGGAACGGCATGACGACGCTCGCCCCGATAATCAGGGCTATCCGATTCGCGCTCTCCTTCAGGACGGGTATCTTTATATACATAACTTCAAGCCATGGCTCTGGCCCGCAGGAAATCCTGAAACCGGTTACCGCGACTGTGACAGCTCTCCGACCAAAACATCTATTCTGAACCTCCGCCGCGAGGGCGCGGATACAACGTATTGGCACTGTTGTATGGGATTCCGGCCCGAATACGAGCTTTATTATCTTCCGGATGATCCGATGTGCGTCAATAACCTTTCTGATTCTGATAAAGCCCGAATAGAGGCCATGAATGCCCTATTGGTTTCGAAGTTGAAGGAGCAGGGAGATCCCAGGATGGAAGGTAAGGGCGATATTTTTGACTCTTATCCCTTCTACCAGCCGAAATTCCAGGATTTCTATGAGAGATATTTGAGAGGTGAAGTCGAACCTTCCGATAATAAGACATTCCTTATGTCTGATTATGAATCGGAGGCCATTGCTTATTAGCGGACAACGCTGAGATCGACCTTCCCTTTGATTCCGTGTACTACAGCTTTGTCTGTAAACTGCCACATCTTCCAATCTTTATAATTTGGGGCAGCGACCCCATAGTGGGCAACCCAGATGGGATAATGGTATTTTATCTCATCTGAGAGGATATCTTTCGCGTAGCTGTCGGGAGTATAGACAACCGGCTTTCTGCCATAGTGCTTCTCTACTTTTTTAAGCCAGATTAAAGCCTTGTCATTTAATTCTTTACGTGTGCATCCTTTATGCATTACTTCAAGGTCAAGAACGGGCGGAAAATCGCTGTGGCGAAGCTTGACTGTGCCTATGTAATTGTCTGCCTGCTCAGAAGGATCTGTTGATGTCCTAAAAAAATGGTAGGCTCCTCTGCGAATAGGGGCGTCAGCCGCTTTTTCCCAGAACTCATCGAATTTCTTGTCTTTCATCCTTGTCCCCTCTGTTGCCTTGATAATCACGGTTGATATCTTCTTAATCTCTTTTCCGTCTTCGATATTTCTTCTTGTTCTCCTGTCCTGGTCGATGACGACAGCAAGAGAATCCCAGGCTATATCGGACGAGTTATGGTGCGATATGTCGAGGCAGAACTGGTAAGCCCCCTCGGGCACAATGTCCCCAGTCTCGGAATTGTTTTCATTGAATAGATAGGGGAAGACGAAGAAGATTCCAAAAAGAGCGACAATCCCTGCAACTATCCATGGACTTATTTTCTTCCCCTTGGCCTTTCGTCCGGTAATTTTTTTTCGAGAACTGCTCTTTGTGTCCGAAATCGGTCTTCTATTCGTCCGTTTAGGCGACTGTGAGGCTGTTAACTTTTTTGTTACTCCTTTTAACTTATATGTTTTATCTCTTTCCAATCAATGAATTATAAATAATAATACCAAAAGTTATTTCTTATGTGCAAAATTAGTTAAAAATTCATATCTTTGTGAACACTTAAGGAGATTATTTTATAACAATTCAAATTAAAGGATCATATGGAACTTAAAGGATCAAAGACAGAGGCCAATCTCAAGACCGCATTTGCGGGAGAATCCCAGGCTCATACCAAGTATCTCTATTATGCTTCGAAGGCAAAGAAGGACGGGTTTGTCCAGATCGGCGAGATGTTCGAAGCTACTGCCAAGAATGAAAAAGAGCACGCCAAGATTTGGTTCAAACTTCTTCACGGCGGAGAGATCCCCGACACTACCGTCAATCTTGCAGATGCAGCTGACGGAGAGAACTTTGAGTGGACTGATATGTATGCCGAGTTTGCAGCAGTCGCAAAAGAAGAGGGTTTCAATGACATCGCCTTCCTCTTCGAGAAGGTCGGCGCCATCGAGAAGACCCATGAGGAGCGTTACAGAAAACTCCTTGCCAATATCGAAGGCGGACTCGTATTCTCAAGGGATGAGGATATGATGTGGGAGTGCTCCAACTGCGGCCACATTGTGATCGGCAAGAAAGCACCCGAAATCTGCCCTGTCTGCAAGCACGCGAAGAGCTACTTTATGCTTCGTCCGGACAACTATTAGGGACCAGGGCGAAAACGCAGTTTTCGACTATGTAAAATAGGAAGATCAGAAGTAAAGCAAAGCTCCAATTAGCTTGTAGTACTAGAGTGATTACCAAGCAGATAACTGCGACGCTAAAGAAGACGGTACGTTTCGTGTCAAGAAACTTGCCGCCTTTTTTTATCTTCATTGAGAACATTGGAATCTCGCTTACCAGAAGGGCCGCAAGGATGATGGATAGAAGGGGAAGTATCCATGCAGATCCTGCTATTGTCGAGGTCCATGATTTATCTGTCGCCTGAATGAAATAGGCGAGGGAACCGCAGATTATGGCGGAAGAAGGAGTGGCGAGTCCGAGGAAAGAAGAGGTCTGGCGCTCATCTATATTGAATTTTGCCAGCCTGAGTCCCGAGAATACGGCGAGGATGAGAACAATATACTTTGTCCATCCGGCACCGGCAATATCCATCGTCTTATAGAGCATGATTGACGGAAGGACTCCGAAACTCACCATATCGGCAAGAGAATCCAGTTCCTTACCGATATCTGAATATGAATGGAGTAGCCTTGCGGCAAAGCCGTCGAAAAAGTCGAAAACGGCTGCTGCCAGCATTAGAAGGAAGGCAATATCGATACGGCCTTCCAATGTGAAGATCACTCCCAGGACCCCGGAGAGGAGGTTCATGGAAGTGATCGTATTGGGAATATGCTTTTTGATACTCATCTATTTGATCCCGAGTTTCTTACGGATATCCTTAGGAACGGCGTTCTTGTTGACTACAAAGTTGAGGGTCTTAGCTTTGACGAAATTCTCGGACATGTACCATACGCCCTTGAAGGCTCCGGTCTCGCCCCATGAATTCTTGATCAGATAATACTTGGTGCCGTTCTGGTCAACCGCTGTACCGTAGAGGTGCATGCCGTGGTCGTCGGTAGTGGTCTTGTTGTCGTAGCCCTGCTGACGAGTCTCCTGAGTGACCTCAAGCTCCTTGGGGAGTTCCTTCGGCTTCTCCTCCTCTGCTTTCTTCTCTTCGGACTTTCCTACCCAGCGCTCCTGATCCGAGCCGGATGTCGGCTTCGCATTGGTGTCAAGAAGGACAGCGAGTCCGTCGCGTGTAAAGCCGGCTTCGCTTACATCTCCGCCCCATAGAACAGTGTAGCCTTTGTCGATTGCGTTGTCAATAACGGCCATGAATTCATCGAGAGGAAGGTTGTAGCAAGGAGACCATCTCCAGTTGTCCTCGACCTCGATAACGAACTGGGAATAGAAAGGATGGTGGGTAAATGAGGAGATATTGACATAGTCGTCGGGATTGATTCCCATGGCATCTCTATAGGTCTCAGGTGTATATTCCTTTCCGCCCGCGGTGAAAGTCTCAGGAACCTCTCCGAGGTAAGCGTTCAGGATGCCGTCGAAACCTTTCTTCCAAACGGGAGTAAGCTGGCGGTTGGGATTCTTGACGACAGCTTCAACATAGCCTTTCAGGACAGCATCGAGCTCGCCCTGGACAGGAAGGTCATAGCCATAGTTCATCCCGGAGTAAGCCTCCTGCGGAACAAGGCCGTAGTCTCTTACAACCTGGAGCACATCGCCGAAGCCTGAACCGGCTGCCATATTGAGGAAACCATTGAGCCTTACGTACTTCTCCGCCCTGTCACGATAAGCATTGCGGACTATGAACATCTCGGAGAAATCCGGGTACTGGGCTTCGTCCTTTATGCCCTTTGCCTTGATAACTTCTGATTCGAGGAAAGAAAGAGCTGAGAAGCACCAGCAGGTACCGCTGCGATACTGGTTCTTCATAGAAGTCACAGGAATCTCTTTGACAGTTTTGAATTCGTAGTCGGATGGTTTTACAGCGGTCGGTTTGACCTGTGCAAAAGAGGAGGAGCAAAGCGCCAATGAAGCGGCAATTGCGATGATAGATTTGATATTCATATTGTGTTTGAGTTAGATACACCACTTATTTCACAAATTTAAATGAATTATTGTAAATTTGCAAAGATGGATAAGGGGAATAAGACTATTTTGTACGTTCATGGAATGGGCGGAGGCGGCGACAGTCGCATCCCAAGGCTTCTGGAAGGCTATTTCTCTTCGAGAGATGAACCACTTAGAGTAGTTGTGCGAACGTATGACTTTGACCCGGAAAAGGGGCGGGAAGAGATTCTCTCTTGGGTAAGAGAACTTCGTCCGTCAGTCGTTGTCGGAGAATCTCTCGGCTCTGTCCAAGCTCTTCGAATCAGGAATATCCCCCATATTTTCGTTTCTCCTTCGCTTGATGCTCCAAGGTATCTGTACAAGCTTGCTTTTCTTTCGAAGATTCCATTTGTGAAAGCTCTTTGCGGGAGAATCTGGCATCCTAAAGATGGAGATCGGCAGAAACTGGATTTCTCCTACGATGTGCTGAGAAAATATAAGGCACATCTGGAGGATGCACTAGCTGCGGCAAAAGAAGGAGGATTCTTTTTCGCTTTTTTTGGTACCAGGGACCATTATCGCCGCAGCGGAATTGTAAGGATCCGGACATGGAAAAAGCTTTTTGGAGATTCTTACAAGCTCTATGAGGGAACTCATTTTATGGAAGAGGAGTATGTGTATTCGATGCTTGCGCCGATGATCAGGAAGATTGCATTGGAGGACAATAATGATTATATTTGCCAATCAAAACTTATTTGATATGAAAAAGTTGATAATTCCTCTGCTTGCGATTCTCTCCTTCGCAGCCATGTCTTGCAAGAGGGGCAATACCGATGATAAAGACCTTCTGGAGTTTGTCAGGCAGACGGTCAAGGACTCTACGGGTACATTCTCCCTGATAAAAGGCTATCATGATATTGGTTCGCTTGGGACAATAGCCATCATCGGAGAGCCTGAAAAGTCTATTCTGCTGGCAGAGCGCTTTGTCTCATCGGATAAGTTTGACAATATCGACGGAAAAGTGGCCAAGGACGGGCTTCCGGACTTCTCGGGAGAGTCTTTTGACGTTATTTTGGATGCTTACAATGATCCTTACGAGCATTTTATCGCCAGCGATACCGACAGTCTTCGTGAGGCCATACTTCGGAATGTCATTGCTGCCGTGGATACAGCTTGCTATATAACTCCTTTCAACAAGGATGCGAAACTTCGTAAGTCATCTTCCAAGATATTCGTTCTTTCTTCATCTCTCAATTCCCTCTACGGACAGCAGGATGTGGATACTCTCTTCAAGATGGCAGGAAAGAAGGCCAAAGTCATTTCTCCTGTTTTTGCTGCCAGCGAGGCCATCGGGAACAAAGAGCCGGCAAATGTTGTCGTATGGGCGGATAATGATGTAGCTCAATCCTTTGTTTATCAAAAGGTGCTCGGGTCCAGACTCGCAAAGGGTTCTAAAGTCTCTGTCATTGTCCCTGAGCCCCTTGGAGACGTGTCATCGAGGCTCAGAAGTCTTCTTGCCAAATATATAACCGAAGGAAAAGATCCTCTTTCTGTACTTATTCTCGACGACTATGGAGTGGATATCGATGCCCTTTATCTTTCTGTCGAATCGATAAGGAAAGAGCTTACTGAGGAAGACTATAATATTAATAAGCTACTTTCCAAGAATTTCCGTATCATTGATCCTATCGATGCTCTAACGGAGTCATGCTATCGCATGATGAGGAAGGAGAATCGTTTTACCCATAACATTGCTTATCCCAAGGCTCGTTTCTTCCAGACGGAGGAGTCCGAATCAGGGGATCCCGTCTTGATAGGTCTTTCAGATCGTTACATGTCCGCAGAGATTGGGCAGTTCATAGATGTCAACACGGTAGCAATCAAGCCTTTCTATGTTTCAGAGCACAATTAGCAACGAAGAAATAGCGGCCCTTCCGCTGACTTCTTTTCCCGGAGAGATAACGGTCATCGATTCTCTCGGATTCGAGTTCGGAGAGGCTATAAAGTATCTTAAGAAACAAAAAGTTCTCGGATTCGATACGGAGACTCGGCCTACATTCTCCGCAGATTCTCCTCGATACGATGTTTCCCTTCTTCAGCTTTCCGGTCCTACCAAGGCATTTCTTTTCAGGCTCAATAAAATCGGGATGCCGCACCGCTTATGTGCCCTACTTGCAAATCCCGAGATAACGAAGGTTGGGGCTGCAATAAATGATGATATCCGTGGTCTCCAGCATGTACATGGTTTTGTTGCCGGCTCTTTCGTGGATCTCCAGAAGGAGGTCGGCAACTATGGAATAGAGGATAAGTCGGTCAAGAAGATGTCTGCAATCATTCTAGGAATCAAGATTTCAAAGACCCAGCAGTTGTCTAATTGGGAGGCCGAGACTCTGTCTGATGCTCAGCAGAGGTATGCTGCGACTGATGCCTGGGTGTGTCTTGAGATGTATAAAAAATTGACAAATGGACAAGATAATCCTAAAGCGCGGTAGGGAAGAGTCCCTTCGCCGTTTCCACCCTTGGGTATTCTCCGGGGCGATAGCAGAGATTTCCGGTCATCCCTCAGAAGGCGATATTGTCGGAGTATTCGCCTCCGACGGGTCTTTCCTGGCATATGGACATTATCAGATAGGCTCCATAGCTGTCAGAGTCCTTAGTTTCGATGGGGATGTGCTGAAGGACGATTTCTATGAGAAGATGATCTCCAGGGCTCTCGAAGAGAGAAAGGCGGTATGTCTTGACGGCAGTGAATCGACCACCTGCTATCGCCTTGTACATGGGGAAGGGGACAATCTTCCGGGTCTTATCATAGACTATTATGACGGAGTCTGTGTCATGCAGGCCCACTCTGTCGGTATGTTCCGGGCTAAAAAGCAGATTGCAGAGGCTCTCAGAAAGGTCTATGGCGACCGCCTCAAGGCTGTCTATGACAAGAGTTCGGGGACGGCTCCATTCAAAGCAGGCCTCGACCTTGTGGACGGCTATCTCTATAAGGCTGAAGGGTTTTCTTCCGACGAGATGACAGTGCTTGAGAATGGGTGCAAATTCCTTGTCAACTGGACGGAAGGCCAGAAAACCGGTTTCTTCCTCGACCAGAGGGAGAATCGGGCGGCGGTAAGAAAATATGCCTCCTCCCGTAATGTGCTCAACCTTTTCTGCTATACCGGAGGTTTCTCCATCTACGCCCTTTCGGGCGGTGCGGTCCATGTCGATTCGGTAGACAGTTCCAGGAAAGCGATGGACATGGTGGACAGGAATGTCGCCTTAAATGGTTTCGATCCCTCGATGCATACTTCATATTGCGAAGACGCCATTGATTTTCTTCGGAATGTTCCCGACGGGAAATATGATCTCATCATTGTTGATCCGCCGGCATTTGCAAAGCATCGCGGAGCTCTAAATAATGCCCTCAGGGCATATCAGAGGCTCAATGCTTCAGCGATCTCAAAGGTTGCCCCGGGGGGACTTGTTTTTACTTTCAGCTGCTCCCAGGTTGTAGATAAAGAGGCTTTCGCCCTTGCTGTCTTCTCGGCTGCCGCCCAGACAGGACGCAGTGTGCGTATTCTGGACAGGATGAATCAACCGGCAGACCATGCCGTGAATATATACCATCCAGAAGGAGAGTACCTGAAAGGTTTGCTCCTTTATGTCGAGTAAATTTTGGAGATTCACAAAAAAGATTGTATATTTGTAATCCCTTATGGTGCGTTGGCCGAGTGGTTAGGCACAGGTCTGCAAAACCTGGGACAGCGGTTCGATTCCGCTATGCACCTCAAAATCGCCCTTACAGATGTCTGTAGGGGCGATTGCTTATAAATCTGTTTCCCTGCCCCCCTCCTGTCCCCCGCCTATGCCCAGAGCACCGATGCTCAGAAAAGAATCCATATGGCGGCAGAAAGAATCTGTGCGAAGATTGACGTAGATAAAGCCCATAAGGATGCTTTCATCTCCATCTATCAATCATATAAGAAAGATATGAGCAGTGTGAGGACTATCAAGCCCTCGGTGACTGGGGACAGCGAGCAGGCTATAGAAGCAAAGATTTGCTGCGACTTCGTCAAGAGCGAAAAGATTCTGGAGATACGTAAGAACTATTATGAGCAGTTCAGGACTATTCTTCGCCCTTCTCAGATACAGAAGATGTATGATATTGAGAGGGAGTGGGGAAAGCCATAATGGTGTCAATCGCTTCCTGCATATCGTCGGTTACAGAAAGCATCAGGCCTTTGTATTTTCCTCTTTGCAGAAGATCTTCCATGAGAGTGTAGATGGGCACTTCGCGGGTGAAGAAGTCAACTCCGAGGAAGACCATCGGACTTGGGTCTCCGAATGTCGCATAGTGGTTCTGGGCGGCATCTTGGAATATCTCCTGAATAGTGCCTGCCGATCCGGGGGAGTATATTATTCCGCCCTTTGCGATGGACAGAAGGGTATCTTCCCTAACGCTGTTATAGAAGTATTTAGCGATGTGGGTTGCAAATGGACTGGCAGGTTCGTGACCATAGAACCATGTCGGAATGCCAAGACTGCAGTACTTGCTCTGAGGGAACTTCTTCCTGACTTCGAAAGCTGATCTAAGCCATCCTTCGTCGCTGAAAGTAGGGGCGACGGAAAGAATCTCAAGAGCCTCTTCGAACTCTTCCAGGGTCCTTCCTGCCATCCAAGCGCCGAAATGAGTGGCCTCCATGGCTCCGGGACCTCCGCCGGAGGCCATCAGCTTCCCCTTTTCGGTGAGACTCTTACTGATGAGTGCAACCCTTTTATATGAAGCGTCTGTGCGTCGCTGGGAGTGCCCTCCCATAATGGCGACAACCTGTTTTGGGTCGAATCTGCTCAGGAAGGCATTCATCGCATCACTCATAGCCCTGTCGTGAAGAGTCCTCCCAAGAGTCTCGCGGATATCTGTACAATCCTTTCCTTTCTCTTTGTAGTCGGTAAAGACCCTTGAGTCGAAACAGGTGGCGAAACTGTCTTCGTTCTCGGGGTCATATCCCTCATATAGATCCTCTCCTGAGTACAACCGGCTCCGGAATACATTGTAGGTACGCCCCATTCTCGGGAACAGAAGACAAGTCCTCCCGATTTGGTCTTCCATCTCGGAAGGAATTTCACATCCCAGGAAGCAGCAGTCCGAGAAACGGTGTCCTGCTGCTACATACTGCGGCACCTTGTTGAAGTCTATATACTGGAAAACATAGTGGGTAATGAACCCGGTGCTGTCCGGTGCCGGAAGGTGGGAGATTTCGGAAACCTCTTGGTATGGCTGGGCTTTCATAGGAGGATTAAATTGTGTTCTTGAGAGTCCTGTTGCCGGTGATTCTGCCTATACCCAAACGGGCTTCAATTACATTCTCGACATATCCGGAAAGGGTGTGGACTTCTTCGGCGAGGTCATTCAAGATAGTACCGGTAGTGAAAGGAAGGATATTGGCATCCACCTTTGCAGAGACAGAATCCAGAAGTGACAGGCAGGCGGCTTTGATTTCCTTCTTGAGGTTGATGTCGATTTCGGCATCCCTGTCGTCCAGTTTCAGCCGCATCGCGTCGATATATGCACCGGCCTTGGCGAAGAGAGCTTCAAGCTCTGAATAAAGGTCGTCGTCGATATGGACAGTGCCGGCTTTGCGCTTGAGAACGCGGCCTATTGCGAGGCAGCTGTCGCCGATACTCTCGAGCTCATTCACCTCGCGGAGCATATCGCGGATCTTTCCCTTTGTGTCATCAGAAAGATGGGCCTTACTGACTTCTGAGAGATATTTTCCTATCTCCGCCTCCATGTTGTCGGTGATTTGCTCGTACTTCTCCACCCTTTCCATCTTCTTTTCGAAGGAGTCCTTGTTTTCATCCGCGAGCATGGACTCGACCATCTTATACATCTTCACTATCCTGTCACCGAAAAGTCCAATCTCCTTCTGGGCCTGGAGAACTGAGATTTCAGGAGTCTTGATAATGCCGCTCTGGATATAACGAAGGCGGAATACTTCGTCATCCTCCTGAGGCCTCGGCTTGATGACTTTAGAGACAAATTTCTCGATAAGAGGAATGAACCAAATGAGAATCAATGTGTTAGTAACATTGAACAGGGTATGGAAAGTCGCCAGTACGAAGGTGAGCCTCGTCGGATCCTGAGAAGTGGCGTCCGGGTCAACTCCTACTATAGAGCATACGAGTCTTACGAATGGATAGAAGAAAGCAAGTACCCAGATGACACCGAAAACATTGAAAACGAGGTGGGATAGGGCAGTCCTTCGAGCCTGGACATTGGCCGACATAGCAATAAGGTTGGCGGTAATGGTCGTACCGATATTCTCGCCGAGGACAAGTGCAAGACCGAGGTAGATTGGAAGAACCCCTGTTGAACAGAGAACCATAGTGATTGCCATCAGTGCGGCGGACGACTGGACGCAGAAAGTCAGCACGGAGCCAATCAGAAGGAAGGCAAGAACGGAAAGATAACTGTCGGTAGGGAAGGATGAGAAGAAACTGACTACGGCGGGATTGCCGGCGAGATTCATCTCCCTTCCTGTCAGATTGAGGGTGCCAAGCGCGAAGAGCAGGAAGGCAAGTCCGAAGAGGAAGTCTCCTAGGTAACGGCGCTTCTTGATATTGATCAGAATGATGCCAATCAGAAATACCGGCCAGACGAAGTTTGTAATATTGAAAGAGAAGCCTGCGGACATGATCCACGCGGTAAGCGTCGTGCCGATGTTGGCTCCCATGATGACGGAGATGGCTTGCGCAAGCGTCAGAAGACCCGCATTTACAAAGGATACGGTCATCACCGTAGTGGCTGTCGAAGACTGGACGGCAACGGTGACAAATATACCTGTGAGAACTCCGGTAAAGCGGTTGGTCGTCATGGTACCGAGGACATGCCTTAGCTGGGGACCAGCCATTTTCTGGAGAGCGTCGCTCATAGTCTTCATTCCGAATATGAGCAAAGCTACTGCGCCGAGAAGTTTTAGTACGGTAAGCATCTAATATTGTTTGAGAATATGCAAATATACAAAATAGATTGGGATTCTCTTATAAGGCAGATGCTATCTTTTTCCAAAGATCATATCTGTCCCAGTCTGCCCGGCAGGAGAAAATCGCAATCATTATATCTTTTGACGGCTCTCTTGCGACTAGCGCCTTGAAGCCTCCATTATCTCCGGTGTGGTAGATCAGCCCTTTCCCTTCAATGAACCAGCCGTATCCGTACCAAGTATCAGGGCGATTCTGATAACCGCTCCACCTGCTGTCGGAGACTTTGATGTGGGGGGACATTGCATCCTGGAGATATCCGGAAGGCAGTATTGACCCTTCTTTCCCTTGAAGGGATGCTCTGAGGGCCTTTTCCCATAGAACGAATTCATGGGTTGAGGAGTAGATGCCGCCGTCAGGCCTTGTGGCGAAGAAGGTTTCTTCGCCGTAGTCGTATTCATACCAATCCTTATGTCCCTCGGAGACTCCGGCAGTCCTTTCTTCCGGCATCTCCTCTACATCAGCATATTCGTATCCATGAGCCATGTTGGGGATTATCGCTTCTGGTGAGAAATAGCAGGTCTTGTCCATACCTGCGGGATGAAAAATATGCTCTTTGACATACTCTGTAAACTGCTTTCCGCTAATTCTTTCCACGAGTCGGCCAAGAAGGACGAATGTCGGGTTGATATATTCGTACGCTGTCCCGGGGGCGAAATGAAGACGGGTGAGAGTGTCCAGGTATTCCAGGGCGACAGACTCGTCGGCGAAAACCTTTCTCTCTCTCGGCATTCCTCCACGGGCGTCCGGTATTCCAGAAGAATGGGAAAGCAAATGCTTGATCCTTACCTTTTTCCAAAGTGGATCCGAGTATTCTGGAAAGTATTTTGAGAGGCTGTCTTCAAGAGAAATCAGCCCCTGGGAGGCCAATTGAAGCACGGCAACGGAGGTGAATTGTTTGGAAATAGAAGCTACGTTAAACATTGTCTCTCCTGTCACTGGCTCTTTCGTGTCTATGTCCGCGATGCCGTATCCCTTGTCAAATATGATTTTGTCTCCTGACATTACAAGTACAGCAGCTCCCGGTTCACCATCAGGAAAACACTCCCTACAAGCATTGTCGATAGCGGACGAGACATTATTTTTGCAAGAAGGCAGGCATAGCAATAGTGCCGTGCCTGCCATTAATAAACTGTTTTGGATTCTCATATATGCTCTTTTAGAACCCGATGACTATACCGGCAGTCCAATAATTGAATGTGGAACTGACTGAAGATGGGATAAGCGGCTTTGGATAATACTTGAAATAGAGTCCAAGTCCGTCCCAAGAGATAGCGGCCATGTAGTCCCAAGAGAACTTTTCCGTCTTGGCCTTCCACTGATGACTTTCAATCCACCCTTTATCTGTCAGCATTTTTGACTCGACGAAAGTCCTTTTTCCTTGAAGCGGCCAGAAGAATTCTGCGCCACCACGTATATTGCATCCTCCGAAATTGAGGCCTAGTGTCACGGGTACAGAGAGGCTGAATACCACGAGTCTCGACTTGCTGCGCTTTAGGTCATACTTCTCCGGCTCTACAATTTTACCTACTAGAGGATAATTGTCGTTGTCCAGAGTGATCCACTCATCCTTTGCGGGTTTGAAATTGTCTATCTTAATGTCTCCTCCGGCACTTAAAGAAAGCCATTTCGTTGGGTTTATACTGAGA
The DNA here is from genome assembly GCA_900318955.1 of uncultured Bacteroidales bacterium. GTDB lineage: Bacteria > Bacteroidota > Bacteroidia > Bacteroidales > UBA932 > Cryptobacteroides. Next base: position 35,611 of record ONMJ01000002.1, on the reverse strand, counting down.
TTGATGACGTTTAGGAAATACTCCCATGAGCGTCCGAATTTTGAAGTGAAAGACGGAGCGTCAACTTTGGTAAGACCATATCCAAAGTTGTCAATAAGGGAGAAATCGATAACCTTGAAGTCTTTGTCGTCGTGCCTGAGAACTTTCCCGGGCCCGATTTCCAGGTCCTCTATTTTATCCAAAAGGTCTCTTTTTTCTTGTGTTTGAGCTGCTGCGGAGATACCTATTCCAAGAAGCAGTGCGGATATGATAAATAGATGCTTTTTCATTTATTGTTTATTTTAATTTCAGGCATTCTGGCGATAGTGTGGAATCCGGGAGCGAAATAACTCTTTACCAAAGATTTAACTAAGTCATCGTCTTTTTTGGTTTCCTTCCCGCTTAACATTTCCATTAGAGACTCTGACATCTCCTTCTTGACAGGGTAAGTCTCGATCCTGTATTTCTTGAGTCCTGCAAGGTCTGCGGCATAGCGGACGGCATCCATCAAGGTACCGCGCTCGTCTGCAAGGCCATTTTCAAGTGCATCCTTTCCAGACCAGACTCGGCCTTGGGCAAGGGAATCGACTGCTTCCTTGGTCATCGACCTTCCTTCAGCTACAGTGGAGACGAAGCTGTCGTAAATGCCTTCAATCTTCTCCTGATACCAAGCCTGTTCCTCTTTGCTGAGAGGTTTCATTCCGGATCCCATGGTGCTATGTTCATTGGTTCCGATGGTTACAGGGTTGACATGGAATGTCTTTCTCATAGCTCGGCCTAGAGAAGGAACCATTCCGAAGACTCCGATAGATCCTGTAAGTGTGGAATTGTCTGTGAATATTTTTTTGCAGGCGGCAGAAATCAGGTATCCGCCCGATGCTGCATATCCACCATAGCTCGCAACAACAGGCTTGTCCTTCATCAGAAGCTCGATTTCGCGACGGATCATCTCGGCGGCGACAACTTCTCCTCCGGGGGAGTTGACCCTGAATACAACTGCCTTTACGGTAGAGTCGGCCCTGACTTTTGCTATCTCTTTCGAGAACTTTTCACCAGCTATGCCACTGCCGCTACGGACAATCTCTCCGTCTGCATAGAGTACAGCTATTTTCTTTGAAGAAGGTCCTTTCTCCAGGTCGGAAGCGTATTCGGAAATTGATATTTTCCTGACATCTGAGGCCTCTTTTACTCCGAACATGTGGCAAAGATATTTTGCCATCTCGTCGCGGTGCTTAAGGCCGTCGACAAGACCCTTTTCCAGCATATCCTCGGCGGTGGCTAGCTGAAGGCCATCGATCCAACTGCGGAGATCTTTCTCGGAAATACCTCTGGATGAGGCGATTTCCTCAAGGAAAGACCCCCAGATTGAGCCGAGAAGCTCCTCATACTGAAGGCGGTTCTCAGGACTGATGTCATTGCGGATATACATCTCGCCTGCTGATTTGAACTTTCCGTGGCGAATCAGCTGAATGTCAACTCCGAGAGTATCGAGAAGATCCTTGACAAAAAACTGCGTGCTGGAAAGACCGTTGATGCTGCATTCTCCCTCAGGGTTCATGAATACCTTGTCTGCTGCTGAAGCAAGATAGTAGCTGCCGTTTCCGAAATCGGTGCCGTAGGCGACTACGGGCTTTTTCAGCTTGCTGAGGATGCCCCTGATCTCCTCCATAGCGGCCGTGCCGGAAGAGAAATGGTCGGTATTGATATATACCATGGCGATATCCTTATCCTCCGACGCCTTTTCAAGCGCCCTTTCAAGAGAGAGGAGCGAGACGGAAGAGCTCCTTGAGAGTCCACCGAGAGATAAGTCAAACGACTTGTCACCTCTCTCTGCGACGGATTCCTTGAGATTGATCGTCAATAATTTCCCTTTAAGAAAGTCCTCTGCAGAAGCATTGATTGCAAAGGATAATGCGGCTATAGCCGCTATTAAATAGATCTTTTTCATATTGGTACAAATATGATTTATTTTTCTCCTATTTCCAAGATTATTTTGAAAAAATTTTAATAAATTTGCGCTCATTGATAACACTAAAACGATATGAAGCATTATTACCTTTTAGCCCTTGCTGTATTCGCTGCTTTGCTCTATTCCTGCGGGACTGTCAATCCGGACAAAATAGAGACTCCTTCCGTGAGTTCCCAAAAGTTTGATCCATCTAAGAATGCTATCGAATTCGATACAGAGTTCAGGGCTGCCTGGGTAGCGACTGTCGCCAATATAGACTGGCCGACTAAAGGAGCCTCCGAGAGCCAGCAGAAGTCTGAATTGCGGACTCTGCTGAGGGATGTAAAGGCTGCCGGGTGCAATGCAATTATGCTTCAGGTTGTTTCAAATGCAGATGCAATCTATCCTTCGGAACTTCTTCCGTGGAGTGTGCTCCTTACCGGAAAGCAGGGGCAGGATCCCGGCTATGATCCTCTCGGATTTGCGGTGGAGGAGGCCCATGAGCTAGGCCTTGAGATACATGCGTGGGTCAATCCTCTCAGAATAGGTTCTGTCAATGCCGAAAGAGTCAGCGACCACCCGATGAAGACAAATCCTTCTTGGTATCAGACATACAAGAACAATTATTATTGGAATCCGGGCCTTCCTCAAGTCAGGGAATTTCTAGGAAGAATCGTTACCGAAATAGTTACCAATTACGATGTTGACGGGGTGCATATCGATGATTACTTCTATCCTTCAGGTCTCAAATCGGATTCTGATACATGGTATGACACAAACCTTTATAATCTTTACGCTGATGGCCGTTCGCTCGATGAGTGGCGTTTCAGCAATATTGACGAGATGATAAGGATTTATCAGAAGGTCACCCATGAGGCAAAACCATCTGCAGTGTTCGGGGTTTCTCCCGCCGGCAGGATAGAGTTGACGGCGAATCTTTATGCGGATCCACGCCATTGGGTAGAGGAGGGGACGATCGACTACCTTACCCCGCAGATATACTGGGATCATAACAGGGGTGATTTCGCCGATTTCGATACTGTCCTTCCGCAGTGGCTGGATATTCATGGAAATATCCCGTTGATGCCTGGACTTGCCAGCTATAAATATGGCACCAAAAACACTAAAGAGAATTTTACAGATATCTCAGAATATCTCTATCAGGTAAATCTTTGTCGCAAAAGCGGTTGTCCCGGAAACTTCTGGTACAATACAACTTCTATCCGTAAATCCGAGGTCAAAAAGTATCTGGGTTCATCTATCTATCCGGAAGAGGTTCTGACTCCTTCCCTTTCCAAAACACCTAAAGAGCTGACGGCTCCTTCTGTCTTGGTGGAAGGAACGAAGATAAGCTGGAGTGAGGTCCAGGGAGCGGACAACTATGTAGTGTTTAAACTGACAGAAAGTTCTTCCGCATCGACTGTTTGGAAGGCCTCGATTGTTAAAAGCGGAACATTCCTATCATTCGAAGGAGTCAAAGGGACTAATTATATCGTTCTTGCAAGGAGCGGAGCGGCAAGGTCGGGATATAGTGAGCCTGTTTTCTTGGAATAATTGCATTTTTAGGAATTTTTGTATATTTGCAATCCCGTACAAGACCTAAGCCGGTAAATTATTGACCGGATGCAACGATTTAATAAATTGATAATCAGTATAGTGGCATTATTTATATTGCCACTTTTCTCGTGTACCGACAAATCCTCTGAAAACTCTGAAGTTGATATCCTGACTCTTAGAGGAGTCGTTTTCGATAAGGATAACGGTAAGCCGATACCCGGCATTCAGGCTCTTCTGTCTACGGGAGAATCGGCATCTACCGATATGCAAGGGAACTTTTCATTCTCTGTAGAGATTGAGGATAATATCTTTCCTGATTCTATCAGGTTCGAGGATATTGACGGAGAGGATAACGGCTCTTACTCTCCCACGGAGATGGAACTCAATCTGGATGTGAGGTCCTCTTCCTTTAATGCCGATTCACATCTTTTCAAAGTGGAAGGAGTAGAGGTTTTTCTCTCCAGGCTTAATTAGGTCTCTTTCACGCCACTCTCCGGGCGTCATCCCGGTATGCTTTTTAAACTGTCTTGCAAAGTTGGACCTGTCGCTGAATCCGACGGAATCTCCTATTATCGTAGCCGAGCAATCAGGATATCGGAGGAGCATGTCTTTGGCCATATCGATACGCCGTTGGACAATCCAGGTCCTTGGGTCTTCTTTAAGTACAATGGCGAAGTATCTTGATAGCGAATGCCTTCGGATACCAAGACTTTCAGCAATATCTCCTACAGACCTTATCGACTCGTCTGCAAACTGCTTCTCATCCACCCATTCTAGAAGTCTTTCTTCAATATCGGAAAATGACTCGTCCGTGCTGTCATAGTCAATGGCGCAGGGGCGTTTCTTCCGTTGTTTGTTTTTTCTTCGATGAAGTGCGGAGATGAGTTTCTCCTTGATTGATAAGTGTTTCATAATCTTATTGTTTAAGTGTTATTGCAAATTTACTCATTTTTTATCTATTTTTGCAATTATATTATCTGTATTATGCTTGATCTGACATCCTTCGAAGCCTTTTCTTCTCTCAAAACACCCTTCTACTATTATGATGCTGCGCTTCTTAAGAGGACTATCTCGTATGTCAGCAAGATGTCTCGTAAATATGGTATCGAAGTCCATTATGCCATAAAAGCCAATCCGGAGGAAAGGATACTTCGAATGATCAGTTCTTCGGGACTGGGAGCTGACTGTGTAAGCGGAAACGAGATTGTAAGGGCTATAAGATGCGGATTCAAGCCTTCTTCAATCCTCTTTGCGGGAGTAGGGAAGACAGATAGGGAAATAAGGACGGCATTGAGGGTGGGAATCGGAGCTTTCAACTGTGAGTCTGTTCAGGAGCTTAAGATTATTTCCTCTGTAGCGGAAAAGATGCGTACAGTCGCTCCTGTTTCTCTTAGAATCAACCCCGGGATAGACGCCCATACGCATAAATATATCACTACGGGGCTCCAGGAGAATAAGTTCGGAATAGATCCCGTGGACCTTGACGAGGCGGTTGAGGTAATCAAATCATCAGGGTGGCTGGATTTCAAAGGAGTTCAGTTCCATATAGGTTCTCAAATTCTCGGAATCAAGGAGATTTTTTCTCTCGAATGCAGAAGGGCGGCGGAACTCGTATCCCTTGTCGAATCAAAGGGGCTTCATGTGAGCTCAATCGACCTCGGAGGAGGTCTTGGCGCCGATTATGACGAGCCGGATGAAAATCCGATCCCGGATTTCGGAGAATGGTTCAAGACAATAGTGGAGAATCTCCCGTGCATGGAGGGAAGGACCATACAGGTGGAACCGGGGCGCGCCCTTGTCGCCCAGTGCGGCTCTCTTATCGCCCGCGTCATTTATATCAAGCCTGGTAGCGTCCGTAATTTCATGATTCTTGACGGAGGAATGAACGATCTCATTCGTCCCGCCCTTTACGGCGCATGGCACAAGATAGAGAATCTGTCGGCCCATTATCTTCGGGGAAATGATGAGAAAGATACAGTCTATGATGTTGTAGGGCCTGTTTGTGAGTCGGCAGACGTATTCGGAACGGACCGCCTTCTCAGAGAGTCTTTCCGAGGAGATCTTATCGCTATCCGTTCTGCGGGGGCTTACGGGGCCGCGATGTCTTCTTCTTATAATCTTCGGACAAGGGCACGGGCTGTCTATTCCGATGAGATTACCAAATCCCGGTAAAAAGAGTTATATTTGCATTCCCAAAAATCAATTATATGTTCGAGAATCTTAGCGAGAGACTGGAAAGGTCTTTCAAGATACTGAAAGGCGAGGGAAGAATTACCGAAATAAATGTCGCCGAGACTGTTAAAGATATCAGGAAAGCCCTTCTTGATGCCGACGTAAGCTATAAGGTAGCCAAGGAGTTTTGCAATACTGTCAAGGACAAGGCTATTGGAGCCAATGTCCTCACTGCTGTCAAGCCCCAGCAGATGATGGTCAAGATAGTCCATGACGAGCTTGCCTCGTTTATGGGCAGCAACGCCCAGGATATCAACCTTAAGGGTAATCCTGCTGTAATTCTTGTCGCCGGTCTTAATGGATCCGGTAAGACAACTTTTTCAGGTAAACTCGCCCTGCACATCAAGAGCAAGAGGGGAATGAAGGTTCTTCTTGCAGCCTGCGATACCTTCCGTCCCGCAGCTATTGAGCAGTTGAAAGTGCTTGGAGAGTCTATCCAGGTACCTGTATATACGGAAGATGGAGAAAAAGATCCTATCCGTATCGCCAAAAATGCTATCTCGAAAGCACGCACTGAGGGATATTCCGTTGTCGTAGTAGATACTGCCGGACGTCTTGCAGTAGACGAACAGCTGATGAACGAGATTTCCGCCCTGCATCAGGCTATAGTGCCGACAGAGACACTTTTCGTTGTAGATGCAATGACAGGTCAGGATGCAGTCGAGACAGCAAAAGCGTTCAATGACAGGCTTGATTTTGATGGAGTCGTGCTCACTAAGATGGACGGTGACACCAGAGGCGGTGCTGCTCTGTCTATAAAGGCAGTGGTCGGAAAGCCGATCAAGTTCGTCTCTTCCGGTGAGAAAATGGAAGCCCTTGAGGTCTTCCATCCTGAAAGAATCGCTGACCGTATCCTTGGAATGGGGGATGTCGTCACCCTCGTGGAAAAGGCTCAGGAGCAGTTTGACGAGAAGCAGGCCAGGGAACTGAAGAAAAAGCTCGCCAGAGACAAATTCACCCTCTGGGATTTCTACGAGCAGATTCAGCAGGTCAAGAAGATGGGAAACATCAAGGATCTGGCATCCATGATTCCGGGAGTCGGAAAAGCTATCAAAGATGTGGATATCGACAATGATTCATTCAAGAGCATCGAAGCTATTATCCTCTCTATGACTCCGGATGAGCGCGAGCATCCCGATATTATAAACGGAAGCCGCCGCAAGAGGATTGCAGACGGCTCCGGAACTTCTCTTCCTGAAGTCAACAGGCTTTTGAAACAGTTCGAGGGTACCAGGAAGGTAATGAAGACTGCGATGACGGGAAACCTGATGCAGCAGATGAAAGGAATGCGCCGCCGCTAGGGTGACGCATTCTTTTTTACTTCTTTTTGAATAGCAGATCCATATCCCTCTCAAGTGCTTTAGTGGCAAGCTCTTTCGGGATGAAATCCCATTGCCCGATCCTCGAGTGATCACCAGTCACTGCGGGGTCGATGGAGCCGATATCCATCAGATAATTGTATAGGATATTCCTTATCTCCGGATATTTCTCTACAACTCTCTCCTCTATATTGTCGGAGTCGACACCGGCGGCTTTCATCAGTCCACCGCCTCCGCTTGCCCTGTAGGAAGTAACTGCTACAAAGTAATTTGCCCCTTCGTCGAAAGGCTGTCCGCTTGCCATGGAACTGATAGCGATTCTTTCCCCGAAGGGTTTGGTGACATCGACAGTGTAATTGATACCTGCGGCAGAGTCGAAATTATAGCTGCGACCGACGAATGACCATCCCATCTGGCCGGTTCTCGGATCGTCATAGTTCCTGATTTTGAGGACATGATCATCAGCCTTTACAATAGTTTGGATCCAGTTGTCATAGCTGGCTTCTAGATAATTTTTGATTTCGCGTCCGCTCATCTTTATTACAAAGAGTTGATTCTCAAAGGGATAGATAGTGAAAAGGTCATTGTAGATAAGAGTCCCTGCCTTCACTGTTCCGTTGTAGGTGAGCGGCGCGGCGAAGGATATCTGGGCAGGGGAGCAGCTGATTTGGAGAGTGTGGATCAGATTGATATAGTCGCTCATCCCTTTATAAGCGTCACGTGTGCGAAGGTCTGACTTCAGCTGCCCGACTTCCTTTAAAGTGAAATCCTTGACCGCTGCGTAGTCGTCATGGAAACTGTCCCTCATCTTGCAGTCAACATTTGCGGCATCTACCGGAATAAGCTCAGTATCAAATGTTTTTGATACAATCTTACCTTTCTCAACCTTGAAGTGCATGGTCCCGTGACCCAGGTAGCGGCAGTGGCTGCCGGAGTTGATAAGGGCAAGGGAATCGTTCTTGGTAGTGAATGGCCTGTGGTCATGGGAGCATACAACGAAATCAATGCCTTTAACTCCCTTGAATACATCCATCGCTTCGGCTTCGAGAATCGATCCGTCACCTTTTCCCGTGGCGCTGTGCATTGCAACTATCACCACATCTGGCTTTTCCTTTTTTCGAACCATGTCGACATCCTCTTGGCATCGGGACATAATCGGTACGAAGTGCATTCCGCTCCATATATTTTCACTGAGCCATGCTTTTATATTGGCATTGGTATAGCCTAGAATAGCAATCTTGACGCCGGCCCTCTTTACCACTGTATAGAGGGGGAAATATGTTTTCCCGTTATCATTTCTGATTGCATTTCCTGCAAGCAGGGGAATGCCGTCTTTTTTAAGGTCGGAAAAGACCCTGTCATAGACGGGATGACCTGTCTCTACATCGTGATTACCCCAAGCGCAAGCATCGTAGTCCATATAGTCAACAATTCTTGACCATATGTGCTTTGAAGTAGTGTCGACGTAGTTGAAATAATATGCCGCATTATCTCCCTGAAGGCAGTCTCCTGCATCTACAAGTACCACATTTTCAGCTCCTTCCGCATTACGAACGCTGTCTACGAGATGATGTACAGCCATAAGCGATTTGGAAAGGCCGCCCCCGACATATGTAGAGTCGAAAAAGTGACCATGGACATCGTTTGTGGTCAGAAGCGTAAGTTTGTACTCTCCGTCCTTAAGAGGAGAAGAACAAGCTGCTGCAAGGGTCGCGAGAGCGAGAAGTAACGTCTTGACTTTCATTTTATTATAGGTAGAATTGTGATTTTTTAGATTCATTTTTTACTACTGTTTTCGGCCCTTTTTTGTCGCGAAGGGCATCGAGGTCGAAGGTGAGGATAAGAAGCTGCTGCCAACCTATGAATTCCTTATTCATGTGGGCAATTGCACTGACTTTGATATGAACGAATTCGGCAAGTCTCGGTTCCCAGTAGATTTCTGCGTTCTGATAGTGCGACGGTGAACCGTCCTTGGAAATCCTCCAAGCTCCAGATCTCGTGTATAGGTTGGTTCCATAGGCGATTCCTGCGTTGTCGGTCATGCCGAAAAGAGGCATCATATCCTCTCCGTAATAGAATTCGTACCTTAAACCAACATCCCATTTTTTGGCTTTCAAGACAAAGTCGGCTCCAAGCGGAATATCATAGTTTTCATATCGCCTGTCCCTTTGATAGGCGAGGAAAGGGCCTGCAGACAGGCTTAGAGCCTGCATTGAGGTCATTCTGGCGAAGTTGAAAGTGACAAATGGATTGAGAAAATGGTCATCTACAACCCCGCGGGCTGCAGCGCTGTTGGCATAGTGGTGGAACATCCCCTGCCAGCCTAGCTGGAGCCAGTCTTTGAGGTAGCACTCGCCGTAGCTGAGAATATTGAACTGCTCTCTTCTGTCGTGGCCGATAAGGCCGTTCCAATCCAGTATAACTTCGTAGTTCGATTTTTCCCTGTTCCACTTTAGAAGCAGTCCCTCGGCATTGTTATCGAAGAACCGGACTCCGTCGGAGAAGACGGCGGTGGTGTATTTTCCTCCGCAAAGATGTCTTGGAAAGACTCCTGCGGCCATATTGAAGGTGGTTTCCCCGAACTGCCTGGTGTATTGGTACCAAAGGGTTATCTCCCTGAACAGGGCGAGATTCTCAAGCGAAGGAGAGGTCTCGGCACCCCATGAAATAGGATTCTCTCCGAAATTTTTCATTATGTCGATTCCTCCCATCAGACGATGCCTTCCCAGTTCTCCCCGGTCAATCTTCAGCCCGATGTAAGGGCTGACTCTGGCTGCGGCGATTGTCCCCGTGGGAATGAAAAAACTCGAGCTTCGGTCGAATTCATTGTTGACGAAAGCATAGTCCATGTGGACGTTATAATCCAGCTTGACTTCTCCGGAGCTTTTTTTCTCAGGAGCGGCTTCTACCTGAACTCTTGGCCTTTGCTGAAAAAATCTTTCGAAGAAATCATCGATGCCTTGAGCCGAAAGAGTGGCGGGAAGCAGAAGAAGTGAAAGGGAAAAGAATCTTAAAGCTAAACGCATATTTTCGTTGTTCATTATCGTGCAAATTTACTAATAATTGGGACTTTTCCCCAAATAATTCTAACTTCGCGTAAAACGATAAAATCATGAAACTGCAGACACCAGTTGATCCCGAGAGGCTTACCGGGGGAATAAGTTACAAAGATTCAATAGTGGTTCTTGGAAGCTGTTTTGCCGACAATATCGGGGAGAAGATGAAAGAATCGGGTTTTGACGTGTGTGTCAATCCTTTCGGAACCCTGTATAATCCGGTTTCGCTTTCTAATGCTGCTGCAAGGCTTTTTAGCGGCGTTCCTTTTACCGGGGACGAGTGTGTAGAGATGGGAGCGAATGCTGGAAAGATATGCTCTTTTTCCCACCATACTTCATTTGCAAGAGATACGGAAGTAGAGTTCCTCGAAAATGCAAACGCTTCTCTTTCAGAAGCTTCCGCTTTCTGGAAGAGGTGTTCGAAAGTTATAATCACTCTCGGTACGGCTTGGTGTTTCCGCTTCAATGAGACGGGGGAGACTGTTGCTAACTGTCTTAAGAGACCTGCTGCTGAGTTTACCCGTTACCGCCTTGATGTTCAGTCAGTAAAAGGTATTCTTTCAAGAATGGTCGGTAGAAATCCGGACAAGGAGTTTATCTTCACAGTAAGCCCTGTCCGGCATCTTGCCGACGGAGCCCACGGAAACCAGATCAGCAAATCCACTCTCCTCTTGGCTGTGGATTCTATTTGTAGGGAGAACCCTTCTCAGTGCGAGTATTTCCCTGCCTATGAAATAGTTATGGATGAGCTTAGGGACTACCGTTTTTATGCCGAAGACATGGTCCATCCCTCCGCACAGGCAGTCGGCTACATCTGGGAAAGGTTTTTATCAGCAGCCCTTCCGGACGAAGAAAGGGTGACTTATGATGCGAAGATGAAGCTTTTCAAGGCTTCCAGGCATCGCAATAATCTATTATAGGGCTTTATCGAGGAATTCCACAAAGGCAGGAATATCGAGACTATAGTTCCTGGTGGCAATTATCTCACCGGTTGGATTCAGAAGCACATAAGTCGGCTGGGCGTTTGCGTTGAATCGAGTCCTTGCAATGTATGAGTTAATCTTGGCCCATTCTTTGAGTACTTTGCCGCTCTCCGTTGTAATCCAGTTGCTTTCAGGCGCTTCCGAATGGTCATCGCAGTAGATTGCAACTATTACAAAGCGATTGCGTAGTCTTTCGAGGACTTCCGGGTCGCTCCATACTCTCGCTTCCATTTCACGGCAATTGGTGCAGCCTTTTCCTGTGATGTCCACAAAGACTGGCTTTCCGGTCGCCTCCGACTCTGCAAGACCTTCTTCGAGAGTGAAATAGCCGCTGAGATTGTGGGGAAGTTTAAGGTCGGGACGGGAGCTGGCAGTGGCCGTCTGAGGGACATATGATGCCTGCCCCTCAGCGTAATTTGCAATTACGAAGTCCTGAGTCTCGATAGGAGGCAGATAACCCGAAAGTGCCTTTAAAGGAGCTCCGAACATGCCGGGAATCATATATACCACAAAGGTGAATACGGCAATTGCCAGGGAAAGCCTTGTAAGAGAGATGTGCTCTACTTTCTCGTCATATTTGAAACGAATCTTTCCAAGAAGGTAGAATCCAAGCATGGAGAACACCACAATCCAGATTGCAAGATAGATCTCCCTGTCGAGAATGCCCCAGCCATAGGTCTGGTCGGCTACAGAAAGGAATTTGAATCCGAGAGCTACCTCTATGAATCCGAGGACTACCTTTACTGAATTGAGCCAACCGCCGCTTTTCATCTTCGTCATCAGGGAAGGGAAGAGTGCGAAGACCGTAAATGGTATTGCGAATGCGACGGAGAAGGCGAGCATAGTCACCATCGGAGTCCAGAATTCTCCCTGAGTCGATTTCAAGAGGACGCTGCCGACTATCGGACCTGTGCATGAGAAGGAGACCAGAACCAGGGTCAAAGCCATGAAAAAGACTCCTGCAAGGCCCTTGGAACTAGATTTTGAATCAGACTTGGTAGACCAAGATGAAGGGAGGGTAATCTCGAAAGCCCCGAAAAATGAGGCTGCGAATACCATGAATACGATGAAGAAGATGATATTCGGGAGCCAGTGGGTAGAGAGCCAGTTGAATATGTCTGCAGTAACGGCATCGCCTCCGATTACCCTTGTAAGCAGGATGATAAGGGAAATCGGCACAGTGTAGAGAAGAACTATGAAAACTCCATACATAAAGGCCTTGAATTTCCCCTCAGCCTTGGATCCGGAGTTCTTCAGGAAGAACGAGACCGTCATCGGCACCATCGGGAACACGCAAGGAGTCAAGAGCATAGCGAATCCCCAGAGAATCGCTTCAATGATAAGCGCCAAAAGGCCTTTTTTGCCCTCGCTTGCTGCTTCCGGATCCTCAATTGCAGTCCCTTGAGAGGCCGCTGTCGCTCCTACATTTACTGTAAATTCATATTCTTCAGGCATTCCGCACATCTCGTCGTTGCAAGCCTGCCAGCGGATGATTCCGTTTACCGGTCCGCTGCCTGAGATCTTCTGGAAAAATACCGCTTTCCCTTCGAATCCTCTGTCTCCGTCAAAGTCCTTTCCTTCGCTCTTCTCTTCGAGGGAACCTTCCAGAGTGCATGAACCGAGAGAGGTAAACTCTACCTGAGTAGGGTTATATTCGTTCGAGGTGTCATAGATGTGAAGCCCGTTTCCGATATTGCCGGTTATGGTAATACCACCTTCAGAGGGATCTACTTTCCATTGTACGGAAGGGCCGGAAGGGAACTGAGCGAAAACGGCAACTGCACTCAGTACCGCTGCCGCAAGGCATGCTATTGATTTTCTGAACATTACTTTGCAAAGGCTACGGAACGGGTCTCGCGGATGACCGTGATCTTGACCTGTCCCGGGTATGTCATTTCATCCTGAATCTTCTTGGCAATCTCTCCGGACAGGGAAGCGGCCTCCTCGTCTGTCACCTGATCCGCTCCGACTATGACGCGAAGCTCGCGGCCGGCCTGGATGGCGTAGGACTTTGTGACACCGGGATAGGCCTGGGCAAGATCTTCCATTCCTTTGAGTCTCTTGATGTAAGATTCGATAACTTCTCGGCGGGCACCCGGACGGGCTCCGGAAATAGCATCTCCGACCATTACAATCGGGGCGATGAGAGAAGTCATCTCAATCTCTTCGTGGTGGGCACCGATAGCATTGCAGATTTCAGGCTTTTCCTTGTACTGCTCAGCCAGTTTCATGCCGAGGAGAGCGTGCGGTAGCTCGGGATCCTCCTCGGAGACTTTTCCGATATCATGAAGGAGTCCGGCCCTCTTTGCAGCCTTGACATTCAGCCCCAGTTCGGCCGCCATTATTGCGCTGATGTTTGCCACTTCACGGGAGTGCTGGAGGAGGTTCTGCCCGTAAGAGGAGCGGTATTTCATTCTTCCGATCAGGCGGACGAGTTCCATGCTCATTCCGTGGATACCGAGGTCGATGCAAGTCCTCTTACCTGTCTCGAGAATCTCATCTTCGAGCTGCTTCTGGACCTTGGTGACTACTTCTTCGATACGTGCAGGGTGGATGCGGCCGTCAAGTACGAGCTGGTGGAGGGCAAGGCGGGCGACTTCTCTTCTGACGGGATCGAAGCCCGAAAGAAGGATGGCGTCCGGAGTGTCGTCTACAACAATTTCAACTCCAGTAGCGGCTTCGAGGGCCCTGATATTGCGCCCTTCGCGTCCGATTATGCGGCCCTTTATCTCGTCATTCTCGATAGGGAAGGTTGTGACGGCATTCTCGATGGCGGTCTCGGTCGCGGTCCTCTGGATGGTGTTGATCACAATCCTCTTGGCTTCTTTCGCTGCATTGAGACGAGCTTCGTCGATAGTGTCATTGATGTAAGCCTGAGCTTCCGTACGGGCTTCAGCCTTCATTGCCTCGACAAGCTGAGTCTTAGCCTCCTGGGCTGTCATGCCGGCAATGTTTTCAAGCTGCTTGTTGACTTCTGAGCGGAGTTTGTCATATTCTTCGCTCTTTTTAGAAAGGGCTTCCTGCTGACCTTTGAGAGAGAGTTTGATGTTCTCCAGGTCTTTGTTCTTTTTCTGGAGCTCGGCGGTAATCTGATTTGCAGTGTTTTCCTTCTGCTTTACACGTGACTCCGCTTCGCGGATTTGAGCGTTCTTTTCGTTGACATACTTGTCGTGTTCGCTCTTGAGAGAGAGGAACTTCTCCTTGGCCTGGAGAATCTTTTCATTCTTGATCTTTTCGCCTTCGATTTCGGCGCTTTTTATTATCTCCTCGCTTTTGCCTTTGAGTGCGCTTTTCTGGAGAATTATGTAGACCGCCAGAGCAATGATTGCTCCAACGATGAATCCGATTATAATGCTTATAAGGTTCATATATGTTGTTAAATAATTGTCCTACAATAAATAAAAGGCAGCTCCCTTTTCAAGGAACTGCCTTTTTGAAAGAAAAGCCGTCAGCGCTATGTCAGAAAATCTTAATGATAAGATTTGGGCTCCGACCGTTTCTGAAATCCCATGTCCCGTCCCGAAGGGCGGAATCCCCGAAGGTTACTGGGGGCCTGTCATCCCTGGCCTAAGTGCACCCGGTACAAATGTACTTGTTGTTTTGAGCAAGAGGGCTGACGGCTATTTTATGCTTTCCAAATAGTTGTCTGTATCCTTCAGAAGCTTGTCAATTTCGGCCTTGACACTCTCAGCCTGCCTCTGCGCCACAAGGGCGCTTACGGCTACGTTGAGGGCTATCATGCTCATCTTGTCGAGATCGCTCTTGTCCGGGAGATTGGCCGTAAGCGTTTCAAGCTTGCGGTTGACAAGTTCGGCAGCCGTACGCATGAGCTCCTCCTTCTCGGGGGAGGGCACTTTCAGCGTATAATTGATACCACCTATCTTAATCGTAATCCTCTGGTCCATGAACTAACTCTTTTCGAGAAGGGAAATGCACCTGTCTATCTCCCTAATCATCTTGTCGATTTTTTCTTTCGAAGCGGAAGGGCTATTTCCGCCTGATACAAAAGCTTGAGAAAGTTTCAGAGTTTCTATCTGTTCTTCCAAACCGGTAATCTGTTCCTTGTAGGAATCTCTGGCCGCCTTGCATTCTTCGAGGGATGAGCGGAGACGCTCGTTCTCGGCTTTCTCGGACTCGTAGAGCGCAATAAGCTTTTCGATATTTTTCTTTAGATCTTCAAGCATGTCGACCATTTTACCTAATCAATGCAAATTTAATAAAATTTCTTTTCAAATAGTCAATATTTGGGTTAAAATAATTAATTTCGCGAAATTCATATTTTAGACAGAGATGAAGAATTTTGGATTTATCAGGGTCGCTGCCGCTTCTCCAAGGGTCAAAGTATCTGATACAGAGTTTAATAAGAACGAGATTATCGCTCTTATCGATAGGGCTGAGGCTGAGAAAACGACTCTTTTGGCTTTCCCCGAATTGTCTGTGACAGGATACACATGCGGGGATCTTTTCGGTAGTTCCACCCTTGTGGAAAGTGCCGAAGAGATGGTTGCTCAGATAAGAGAGTATACCCGCGGGAAGGGCATTACCGTTGTCGTCGGCGCTCCTGTCAGGTACAACGACAGACTGTACAATTGCGGAATAGTGATTCACAACGGAGGGATCAAAGGAATTGTCCCAAAAATATACAATCCTACCTATAACGAGTTCTATGAGTCCAGGTGGTTCTCATCCGGCGCCGATTTCCTTTCCGGTAATGTCCATAATGAAGGCAGGTTCCTCAGTGACGGAAAGGACTTTGTGAGAGAGGGCTTCTGCGCGGAGATAAAGTTTGCAGGAAGAAGGTGCAATATCTCGCCGAACATGCTTTTCACGGTAGGTGATGCGACATTTGCAATCGAAATATGCGAAGACCTGTGGACCCCACTTCCTCCGTCATCTTTCCACAGCGTTGCCGGCGCGAAGATTATTGTCAATCTCTCGGCTTCCAACGAGGTGCTTATGAAGCAGCAATACCGAAAGGCTCTTGTCTGCGAGCAGAGCGCACATACTCTTTCCGGGTATATCTATTGCTCTTCCGGGTATGGCGAGTCCACTCAGGATCTCGTTTTTGCCGGGTCGTCGATGATCTACGAGAATGGTACTTTGATGGCCGAGGCGGAACGGTTCGGGATGGAATCTTCAATTATTTTTGCCGATCTCGATGTTGAGAAGCTGACTGTCCTCCGTCAGAAACAAAGTTCCTTCTACTATGTTACTCCCGATGGGACAAAGGCCTCTACCTATGCCCAGATGTATTCAAGGGTCAATGTCGCGGATGCGGTGCCGACAGATTTTTCTCAGAACTTCTACAGAAAGGTGGAGCCGCTTCCTTTCGTTCCCGAGGGTGAGGATATCGAGGCAAGATGCAAGGAGATTCTCTCGATCCAGACCCTTGGCCTGATCACAAGACTTCAGCATATTGGCGCCAAGACTGCCGTAATCGGCATTTCAGGGGGGCTTGACAGCACTTTAGCCCTTCTTGTGACTGTACTCGCTTTCGATCGTCTCGGCTGGCAGAGGAACAGGATAATCGGCGTCACAATGCCCGGCCTTGGCACATCTAAGCGTACTCATTCAAACGCAGACGACCTGATGGAAGCTCTTTCCATAACGCGCAAGGAAATATCGGTGGTTCCTGCAGTTGAGCAGCATTTCAAGGATATCGGTCATGACGCCTCCGCCCACGACTCGACTTATGAGAATGCGCAGGCCCGGGAAAGGACCCAAATACTTATGGATCTTTCCAATAAGACAGGCGGCCTTGTAGTTGGTACCGGTGATCTTTCGGAACTTGCACTCGGGTGGTGCACATACAACGGCGACCATATGTCCATGTACGGAGTCAACGCCTCCGTCCCGAAGACCCTCATCCGCAGCATGTGCCGATGGATAGGGGAGAACCTTTTCCTAGAGGAGCATACAAGTGAAGGAAGATCAGTTGGTTCCATTCTATTCGATATAGCCGATACCCCTATCAGTCCTGAGCTCACTCCTACGGACAAGGCTGGAAATATCGCCCAGCTGACCGAAGACCTGGTGGGGCCCTATGAACTCAATGATTTCTTCCTCTACCATTTCTTCCGCTTCGGAGCATCTGCTGACAAGATTCTGTTTCTGGCGAAAAAAGCATTTGGAAGCAAATACGAAGAGGAAACACTCCGCCATTGGATCAATCGTTTCTTCAAGCGCTTCTTCTCGCAGCAATTCAAGCGTTCCTGCCTTCCCGACGGCCCCAAAGTCGGATCGGTCAGCCTGTCCCCAAGGGGAGACTGGAGGATGCCTTCGGATGCTTCGTCGGAGCTGTTTAAGTTGAAATAAAAAAGCCTCTTTTTCAGAGGCTTTCGATAAGTTTTCTAAAGATAAGCGACATGCGGTCGGCGGCAGCGTCGGCCGCTTTTACTATCGCCTCCCCGTCGGTAACATAGTCTTCGTCATCAGTAGCGTGTGCGACATCCGTTATCACAGACATCCCGAAGCAAGGGATGGAACTGTGCCTTGCAACAATAACTTCCGGGGTCGTACTCATACCTACTGCATCAGCTCCTACGGAACGATAAAAACCGTATTCGGCCGGAGTCTCATAGCAAGGCCCTGAAAGAGCTAGATATACTCCTTTTCTTAGTTTAATCCCTTCTTTTTCAGCTATTTCTTCTGCTTTTTTAATCAGGCTAGGCTCGTACGGACGTGTCATGTCCGGGAACCTTGGACCGAATTCGTCCAGGTTCTGTCCGATCAAGGGATTCGGAAGGAGATTGATATGGTCCTTGATAATCATCAAGTCGCCGACAGAATAATCAAAATTAGTCCCACCAGCGGCATTGGATACGAATAAATACTTGATACCCAGAACCTTCATTACTCTGATTGGGAGAGTGACAAGATTCATCGGGTAGCCTTCGTAATAGTGGATCCGTCCCTGCATTGCGATTACGGTCTTACCTCCGAGTGTCCCGATAATATAGTTGCCCTTATGACCTATTGCTGTCGAAACAGGGAATCCTGGAATAGCGGAATAGGGAATAGTAATTGGATCCTTGATCTCATCAGACAACTTCCCGAGCCCGCTTCCAAGAACAATTCCGACCTCCGGGCTCAATCCTCCAATATGCTCTTTCACGTAGTGTGAAGCGGCATGAATAGCTTCTATATTTGTCATTACTCCATCTCCTTAATCATATTCTCAATCAGTGCTGTCATCTTGACCGCAGCTGCATTGGCCGCCGCTACGACATCGTTGCCGTCATTTACGTAGTCTTCGGCGTAGTCGTCGTGGGCCTCGTTTGTAATAACGGAGATACCGAAAACGGGGACTCCGGCGTGTCTAGCCACAATGACCTCCGGAATAGTGCTCATCCCGACGGCGTCGGCTCCTGCACGGCGGAAGAACTTATATTCGGCAGGGGTCTCGTAAGAAGGCCCTGTGCTGCCAAGATACACTCCTTCCTTAATCTCGATATCCATCTCAGCGGCGACCTTCTTTGCCAGGGCAATCAGTTTCAGATCGTATGGACGGGTCATATCTGGGAACCGAGGTCCGAGCTCGTCTATATTCGGGCCGATAAGAGGGTTCGGAAGAAGATTGATGTGGTCTTTGATTATCATCAGATTGCCAACTTTGAAATCGAAATTGACCCCTCCTGCGGCATTTGACACAATGAGGGTCTTGATTCCGAAATTGATCATCACGCGGATAGGAAGAACGACCATATTCATCCCGTAGCCCTCATAATAGTGGATTCTTCCCTTCATGGCGATTACCTGCTTGCCGCCGAGACGGCCCAGTATGAACTTGCCTTCGTGGCCGACCGCGGTGCTCACCGGAAACTCCGGTATGTCTTTGTACGGGATTTCGATCTTATCGACAATCTTGTCTGCAAGCCTTCCAAGGCCGCTTCCGAGTACGATGCCAATCTCCGGAGCCATCCCTCCAATAATCTTGGAGATATAGTCGGATGCGACATGTATTGTTTCTATTCTCTTGTCCATTGTTTTATTGATTATCATTGTATCTCCCGGAGGATGGCTCGAGCTCGCTGGAGAATCTCCTTTTCTCCGGGAATTATGTGGTTTTTCATTACGAATTTTCCTCCGGCTATCATCGATTCGATGCAATCGCTGTGGGCGGAATAGATCAGATTGGCTTCGAAAGAGCCAGGGGAGAGGAAGAATGAACTGTCCGTATTGACAATATTGATATCGGCAAGGTAACCTTCCTCAATCTTTCCCGAGTTGATCCCGAGAGCCTTGGCCCCATTGACCGTCGCCATATTCAACAGCTCCGGGATTGGCAGAGCAGTAGGATCTTTTGTCCACGCCTTCTGAACAAGGGCTGATGTTTTCAGAGCTTCAAGAATGTCCATATTATTTGAGGAAGCCGCGCCGTCTGTACCGATGCAGACGTTTACTCCGGCATTCTTTAGTTCATCGTATCTGAATTTGTATCCTGAAGCGAGTTTGAGGTTGGAGTTGATATTATGGATGCAGTTTACATGGTGCTTCCCGAGAATCTCTATATCTTCATCGGTGAGCCATAGGCTATGGGCGGCGAGAAGGTTGTCTCCAAGTACTCCGAGTCTTTCCAGATAGGCAGTAGGGGTGAGTCCGTGCTTTGCCAGGCAGTCGATATTCTCCTTCTCTGTCTCTGAAAGATGGATATGGAGCTTGAGGTTATGGGAACGGGCGAATTCGCTTGCCCACAGAATAGTCTCTTCGCTTACAGCATAGACAGAGTGGACTGAGACCGAGAAGATAGAACCGTCATTCCATGACAGCGATTCCTCCCACATACGGGTGCACTGCTCTTTCTGCCTTTCAGCCTCAATGGGATTGTCCTTGTCGAGAAGTACATACGAGATGACGGGTCGAACCCCAAGTTCCTTTGCGGCAAGATGGGCGGAAGGGGAGAACCAATACTGGTCGTTGAAGGTCGTCGTTCCTGTCCGAATCATCTCAAGACATGCGACTTTGGTGCCGAGATAGACGAATTCTGCGTCAATAAGGGCTTCTTTTTCCCAAATGAAATCCAGCCAATCATGGAAAAGGACATCTTCCTTTATGCCTCTCATAAGAGCCATCGCAGCATGGGTGTGCATATTGATAAAACTGGGAATTGCGACTTTACCGCTGCAGCCGACGACATCTGTGTCCTTCGGAAGGGTCTCTGCCATGATTTCGCCGGAAGGAGAAATCTTTTTGATAAGCGATCCCTCAATCAGAATGTCGACTCTTTTGTTGTTAAGGGTGATGTCTTTAAGCAGTATCATTTGGCCGGGGTCATAAAAAACCGGCATTTGGCCGGTCAGAAAAGTATCTCAGAGTTCGTCAAAAGAGACGTCAGTGAATTTTTTATCCTCTCCGGAGTCAGGAGAGTCTTTCAGACAATTCTCTCGGATGTAATCTATTGCATCCTGCAAGCCTTCGGCGAACTTCTCGAAATCTTCTTTGTAAAGGAAAATCTTGTGCTTGTCAAAAACGAAGTTACCGTCTCTTTCCTGGCGACGTTTACTCTCTGTGATAGTCAGATAGAAGTCTTTGTTGTCCCTTGTGGACTTGACATCAAAGAAATATGTTCTCTTCCCGGCTCTTACAGGCTTGGAATAGACATCTTCTGTATTTCTTTCCTGAGAAAAGCCTCTCTCAAAATCCTCGCGATACATATTCGTGTTTTTTAATACTATTCATCTACAAATTTAGAGAAAAATATTTCAAATGTTGTATCTTTGTATAAAATTTTGTTTGAAATCATGCTCAATAGACGTATACTCAGAATCAAGGCTTTCAAAATCCTTTATTCATGCGCCGAAGACAGGAGTCTTTCTACGAAAGACGCTCTTGCTCTCTTCGAGGCCTCTGCAGAGGCCTCCAGGGATCTTTACCTTTTTGTCCTTTCTTCTATCGTCCCTCTGACTCAGGAAGCAGCAAGGCGAATCGAAGCTGCGAGGAATAAATTCAACCCGACAGAAGAAGACCTGAACCCCAACATGAAGTTTGCCTCAAATGCTCTTGCCACCATTCTCGGGGAGGATGTTGATTTTTGCAAGATGGTGGAAAAGAGGAAACTCTCTTGGGAGCCTTTCGATGCCGCAGTCAGGAATCTTTTCGATTCGATATCCTCGAAGGACTATTATAAGTCGTATATGGAGAGCTCTGAGGTCTCGGCTGCCGCCGATGCCAAGCTTTTCAAGCGTATATTCGAAGAGGAGTTCGAGGACAACGAGGAGTTCCTCTCAATAATCGAAGACATGAACATTCTCTGGACGGACGATCTCGGATATGTTTTGAGATATGATATCTCCTCTGTCCAGGACATTGCCCGTACAGGAAGGTGGAACTGCCCTCCCATCTATACGGAAGCATCTGATCATACGTTTATTACGAAACTGATTAGCGCTACTCTCGCAGGCTATGACCGTTATTTCGGCATGGTTGCAGACAATGTCTCCAAGTGGGACAGCGACCGTCTTTTCACAACAGATACTGTGCTTATAGCCATGGGGCTTGCCGAAGCTGAGAATTTTGGAGATATTCCGGTCCCGGTGACAATCAACGAATATGTTGAGATATCGAAGTATTACAGTACTCCGAAAAGCCGCTCCTTTGTCAACGGCCTCCTTGATAAGCTTATTAAAGAAGAGGCGGCGACAGGCCTTATTCCTAAGTCAATTTAATTAATTTTCGATAGTTATGAATTCTATGATGTTATTGCAGGCAGCTCCTCAGGGCGCAGCTGGTTCTTCCGCTTCCATGTGGATCATGCTGATTCTGATCTTCGTGGTGATGTGGTTTTTCATGATCCGTCCGCAGCGCAAGCAGCAGAAAGAACTCCAGCAGTTCCGCTCTTCTCTTAAGAAAGGCGACAAGGTCGTTACCGTCGGAGGTATCTACGGAGAGATTGTTGAGGTTAATGAAAAAACAGCTCTCATCAAGGTCGACGGCGACACCAAACTCCGCGTCGACAAGAACGGTCTTGTAAAAGATTATTCAGAGTCTCAGCAGCAGTAAAGTGTCTCCTTTCGGAAAGATAAGGAACCGTCTCCATTTAACGGGGAGGGACTCGGCTATTTTGCTTATGTCCCTTCTCGTTGCATTTGTCATCTGGCTTGCGAGCAATCTCTCCCAGTCTTATTCCGGCGTTGTCAGTGTTCCTATCATCGCTGAAAGCAATATAGACGGGCACTCGCGGGAGTCAAGCACATCTTCTACAGTCACAGCAAGATGTCATATGTCCGGGTACAATCTTCTGAGAAAGCCATACGGAAGGGGACGAAAAAGCCAAAAGGTGAAGATCAACAAGATGGACCTCCATCGGGCATCCGAAGACGTGTTCTTCATTTCCGGATCATCCCTCAACGCTTATTCCGACCAGATCTTCGGAGAAGGCACAACGGTCGATGCCTTCGTATCCGATACTGTTTTCTTCATGTTCCCAAGTGTCAATCACAAGAAGGTTCCTGTCGAGCTCGTGCAGAATATTTCCTTCCGTCCGGAGTATATGAGCGCCGCTCCGCTGAAGATCGAGCCGGACTCTGTGGTTCTATACGGCGAGGAGTCGAGAATAGGTGATATCGACCGGGTCATGACCTCTCCTCTGGATCTTGACGATGTGCATGAGACAAAGACCGGCACCCTTCGTCTGGGAAAGATTAAAGGTGTTGAGATGTCCTCGGATGACATTCGGTACACAATCTCTGTTACCCGTTATGTAGAGCTCAAGACCACTGTCCAGATTGAGGTATTCCATTGCCCTTCCGGGAAGCGCCTTCTGGTTTATCCATCTTCTGCCGAAGTGGTCCTTCATTGCGCTTTCCCTATCAGTCGGGATCCTTCTGAGTCTTTCCGACTCTATGTCGATTATAACGAGTTTGCTTCCTCAATCAACGGTCGTTGTATTCCAAGGGCGGTCAATCTGCCTCCGGGAGTTATCGATTATAAGATAATTCCTGAAGTATTTGATTGTATTTTGTCTGAATAGGTTTTAGCTTTCGCCAAGCCTTTCGTGAATTGCCTCCAAATAGAATTCCTTCCTCTGTGAGCGGCTTATCGGGTGGCTCTTTATTCTTTCTTCCGCTGCTATTCCTTCCATTAGATTGCAGACATACAGATTCCCTGTTTCAGAAAGGTACAGGCGGTCATACTTTATGTCCTGGGATTCCTGAAGGGCCATTGCATAACGACAAGTCTTGACTGCATCAGAGTCTCTCAGCTGGTCTTTGCAGAAGATATACAGGCCCATTTTGTCGAACCTTCCATAGAATCCGTTTCCTGCCTTTGATATCTTGCTTTTGAGTATCCTCCTGAGCGGAAGGGCCATGGACCAGTATTCGAGCTCTTTCGCCCCTATAAAATTACCTTCTCCAAGTCCGAACCCATACCCATTCTCGATAACGGCTTCCATCTCCTCCTCCTTTTCCTCAGGGACAATGCCGGAAATCTCTTTCAAAAGGGCGTTGGCGGCCATTTTATTCTCTTCCATCGCGCGGGTGACTTCTATCCCCATAGATTTGTCGTCAGGGCTTTGAAGGTCCGGCCTGTCGCGATTGACAAGGCAGGAGAACTCCTCTCCGAGAATTGATTCCAGAGAAATCTTGGCATACTGCTCGAAAAAGCAAGTCCCGTATTTACGGTATGAAGACATATAAATGCAAATATACAAAAAACATTATATTTGCAGTGGTTATCTTCTATTGCGATGAAAACAGTACTTGTTACAGGAGGAATCGGCAGCGGAAAGAGTGTTGTATGCGACTTTTTGAGAAGCCGCGGGGTCCCTGTCTATGATTCCGACTCGATGACAAAATCCATCTATGACAGAAATCCGGAGATGGTCCGTCTGCTTGAAAATACTTTTCGCCGGAAGCTTGTCAGGAAGGACGGCTGCTTTGATAGGGCGAAGCTTTCTAAAATCATTTTTTCTTCAAAAAGGGCTTTAGATAAGCTGGAGGCCATTGTCCATCCGTCGGTGCTTGAGGACTTTCTATCGTGGAGGGAAAAAGCGGAATTGCCTTCTCCTTTCCCATTCGGCGGAGAGTCCTTCGTATGTATGGAGTCGGCGATAGCCCTTTCAAAGCCCATTTTTAATACGGCTTTCGATAAAGTAGTCGTTGTGACCGCTCCTGAGGAGCTGCGAATTGAAAGGGTGCTAAGCCGTAATCCGTCTTTATCGAGGGAAGATGTTCTCAAAAGGATTGCTTCTCAAGAGGCAATAGACTTTTCGCTCGCAGACTGCGTTATCGTCAATGATTCCGGCCTTTCTGAGCTCTATGAGCGCTCAGAAGAGGCTTTTTCAACTCTTTTCTGATTAATTCGGGAAAAATGGGTATCTTTGCAAGATATAAAATCAATGGTAATGAAAACAGATCTTTCTAAAATCCTTTCGGTGTCCGGTCAGCACGGGCTTTTCAATTATATTGCCCAGGCACGCAACGGCGCCATCGTAGAGTCTCTCTCCGATAAAAAACGCACAATCTTTGATTTCAAGAGCCGTATTACATCGCTCGCTGATATATCTATCTATACCGTCGAAGAAGAAGTTAAGCTTAAGGACGTTTTCCTCAAGATGCATGAAGTACTCGGCGACACCCCGGCTCCTTCATCTAAGGCTCCGGCTGCTGAAATCAAGGCTCTCTTTGAGAAAGCTCTTCCTGAATATGACGAGGATCGTTTCTATATCTCTCATATGAAGAAAGTTGTCGACTGGTACAACGAGATTCTCAAATACGCTTCGTTCGATTTCGTAGATCCTGAGGCTGAGGAAGAAGCAAAAGAGGAAGAGTAAGCCAATGAAATCTCTGCAGGTCATAACTCTCGGTTGTTCTAAAAATACAGTAGATACCGAGCATCTTCTCTTTCAAATCAGGGACTCTTTTGAGATTGTCCCCGAGGGAGAGGAGAGGCCTGTGGATTATCTTCTCATCAATACCTGCGGTTTCATAGGTGACGCAAAGCAGCAGTCAATTGATACGATTCTTTCACAGGTCGGACGGAAGAACTCAGGAGAAATAGGGAAAATCTTTGTCTTCGGCTGCCTGTCGCAGCGGTATATGAGCGAGATGCCTTCTCTTATTCCTGAAGTTGACTCCTGGTTCGGCGCAAGGGACCTCGATCCCTTGATCAGGGCTCTCGGATGTACCCCGGATCATTCTTCGGACCATAAGAGGATTCTGACAGACCGGACTCATCCTTATGCCTATCTGAAGATATCAGAAGGGTGTGACCGTCGCTGCTCTTATTGTGCCATTCCTTTTATAAGGGGAGCCCATCGTTCTGTCCCTATTGAAACTCTTGTAAAAGAGGCCGAAGACCTCGCTGAAAAGGGTATAAAGGAACTGGTATTAATCGCACAGGATACCACATTCTACGGGCTTGATCTCTACCATAAAAGATGTCTTGCAGAGCTCCTGAGGAGGCTTTCCGATGTGGATGGTATCGAGTGGATCAGGATTCATTATTCCTATCCGGCTGATTTCCCGGAGGATGTTCTTGACGAGATGGCTCTCAATCCGAAGGTATGCCGCTACATGGATATTCCTCTCCAGCATATCTCCGACAAGGTTCTCGACAATATGCACCGTCATGTCGACGGGGCCTGGACAAGGGCTCTTATCGGTAAGATGCGCTCTCGTGTGCCCGGACTGGTCCTTCGAACCACTATGATAGTCGGTCATCCAGGAGAAGGCAAGAAAGAGTTCGAAGAACTCCTCGACTTTGTCAGGGAAGCCCGTTTCGAAAGGCTTGGGGCCTTCATGTATTCCGAAGAGGAGGGGACCTATGGCGCCGAGCATTTTCGCGATTCCATTTCTCCCAAGACCAAACAGGCTCGTCTTGACGCTCTTATGAGTCTTCAGAGTGGCATTTCATTTGCATATAATTCTTCCCGTGTAGGGACGGAGGAGAAAGTGCTCATTGACGATTTTGTGGACGGGACCTTTATCTGCCGAAGCGAGTTTGAAAGCCCGGAGGTAGATGGAGAGATACTTGTAAAGTACAGCCCTGAAGCGTTTGGCGGCATTGAACCGTATTCGCTTGTGGGTGAGTTTATTACAGTCCGCATAACCGGGGCGTTCGACTACGACCTTACCGCAGAACTCTTAAATATATGAAAAGATTGACTTTACTTTTGTCAGCCGCTGTGCTGCTGGTAGCATCGTGCTCTCCCGAGACATTTACGATGAACATCGACATGCGATATCCTTCGCGTTCGGGACTCGACCTTTCCAAGAAGTCTATGGCGATTGTATATGTGGACGAAGGGAAGAAGTCTGACGAATCATTTGTCAAGGGACTCGCGAGCGGGTTTGCTTACAAACTTGAGGAAGAATACTTCGGAGGCCATGAGGCCATAGAACTCTTCAGTGTTCCAAAGGATTCTTCGGTCTATACTAAGAAATTTATGGAGGATATGGTGATGGATTCCGGCAAGGACGTCATCTTCCTTATCGACAGCCCAGAATACGGGACTCCGGGAGCAGGGGAGAATAAGCGCAATCCCCGTGTTTCTGATCCTGATTCCTCCTATCTTTGCAGCGTACTTCTCCCGTTCAAGATTAAAGTTTCCGCCTTCGATTCCATGGACAAGAACGACAAAGTTCTCCAATATAGCGGATCGAGTGCAGTAAGGACTGAGGTCGCCAATCCGGGCGCCGTTTCAGATGAACTCATCTCTAAGCGCCTTTGGGATAATATTACTCCTGAAGCCGAGAAAGTCGGAGTACAGGCTACAGGCAACTTCTTAAGTACTTGGAAGACAGAGCGATATACTCTTTATTACTATAATTCTGCAGACACCAGATGGGACAAGGCTTCACAGGCTGCTTACGAATATCGCTGGCAGGAAGCCATCAAGACTTGGTGCGAGATTTTGAAGAGCACGAGTAATCATGAAAAGAAGGCCTGCCTTTGCTATAATATAGCGACTGCCTGCTACATGCTCGGAGACTATACTCTTGCTATATCTTGGCTTGACACGGCTGACAAAGAGTGTGAACTCAATCTTTCCAAGGGCCTTCGTTCGAGAATAGCGCAGAGACAGAAATAGGGATTAAAATACCAGATTATCTACCCGGGAGAGCAGCTCGTCAATGTGCTCCCGGGTATGTTGTATTCTAAGGCTTCCAAGCGGTCCGTTCTTCAAGTCTGAGACAGAGAGAATATACAAGAAACGGATGCAGCCTACAATTCTTATCTTATCTGTCAGAGACTGGATAGCTTCGTCTCCTATGGGCCCGAAATAATTGAGCATCAAAGACTTCCATATATAATCAGCAGTAGGGGAAGGAATGCCGAGAAAATCCATTGTGTTTCCGGGCTCGTCTTCTTTGAAATGCTGATAGGTGACATAGAGCGCCGCAAGGTCGAAAATAGGATGACCGGAAGAGAGGGTGTCCATGTCTATAATCATAGGTTCATCATCCGAGAGCATCACATTTTTCATCTGGAAGTCTCCATGGACGGCGTTAAGGCTGTCGGGAATACCCATAAGCAAATCTTTAAGGCGAGATATATTCTTTTCAGGAATAAACTCTTTGATGTTGTCGAGGTACTCAATATGGCGATTCCTGCAGGAAGGGAGCTCTCCCTCTTCCATTTTTGTGCGATGCACTATTTTAAGGAGGTCGCACCAGCGGCGTACAATCTCGTCAATCTTGTCAGGGCTCTCGATTATCAGGTCGTTGAAAGATTTTGCTTTAAGCATCTCGAATACAGAGCCGTACGAGTCCCCGACTTTGACTATGTCATAACTGATGGCTGTCGGGATGCCTTTTATAAAAGCGGCTTTGGCCATTTTCTGCTCGTTGCGTATAAGGGGGATACTGTCCGGAGAAGAATAGACTTTTACTACAGTGTCTGGGTCCAAGCGGTATACAGTCCCATAGAATCCTTTTCCAATAACAGGGCATCCTTCTACACTGATTTTTCGGAAGGCCTTCTCAACAGTAAAAAGCTGGCTGAACCCTGTCATTTCCAAGACGGAATATACTTGCTCATTGGAATTTATGATCTTGACAGGACCGCAGCATGACTTCCTCAGTTTCATAAGAACCCTGAGGCCGGCGGAGGAAATGTATGAGAGTTTTTCTATGTCCAGAGTGAAACCTTCGCAGGGGGAAGGAACGAGCTCCATGAGCTCATTCTCAAATTGAAGTGCATTCGAGGAATCGATGCGGCCGGAGACCGCGGCCTTGCAATAATCTATTGCTGTAATCATTTGGCAGGCAGTTTTTTGATAAGAGTGAGGATGTTTACCCCGTCTTTTCTGTCGTAGGATACCTCGTCCATCAATCTGCGGACAAGGAAAATACCAAGGCCTCCTATAGGGCGGTCGTTTGGCGTAGAGGAAATGTCCGGTTCTATGGTTGACGTCGGATCAAAGGGCTTCCCGTTGTCTTTAAGAGTGACAATTACTCTGTCGGTCTTTTTCTTGGCATTGATTTCAATGTCTCCTTTTCCGGAAGAGTAAGATATTATATTCGTTACCGCTTCTTCGATTGCGAGGTTCAGCTCGTCGGTGGTCTTCTCATCCAGACCA
Source organism: uncultured Bacteroidales bacterium (assembly GCA_900318955.1). Classification (GTDB taxonomy): domain Bacteria; phylum Bacteroidota; class Bacteroidia; order Bacteroidales; family UBA932; genus Cryptobacteroides. Next base: position 7,016 of record ONMJ01000002.1, on the reverse strand, counting down.
AGGCTTTCGATAAAAGAGGGAATCTTTTCAATCTCGGAGAGATCTTGTTCAAGCGAGAGAGTTTTATCTGAGGATTCCTTGAAACGGATAGCTAACATTGTGAGGTCGTCACTTTGCTGAGCTCCTTCTGTGAAGGTATCCACAGCCTTTGAAACAGAGGATAGTAAAGCCTCCGGATTGAGCTTATAATCAAGTGCTTCCATCATCCTCTTTTCGCCGAACAGCTCATCAGAAGTATTCGTTGCTTCCGTTATCCCATCGGTGTAAAGGAAGATTGTCTCTCCACGGCGGAGGACTGTGCTATCGCCGGAGTACTGATATCCTTCCATTAGCCCGAGAGCTATATTTGGTTTCATCGAGACGAAGGTATTGCCTTCCGGGGATAGAATAACGGGTGCTGTATGGCCGGCATTGCAGTAGTCGAGTCTGCCGCTGAAAAGATCGAGTCTTCCGATGAACATTGTCACGAACATATTGTTCTCGTTCATCTCCGACATCGAATTGTTCATTGTTTCCATCACCCCTTCCGGAGTACTCTCGTGTTTGACGACAGTGCGGAACAGACTCCTCGTGACAGCCATTACCAGGGAAGCAGGAATGCCTTTCCCGCTGACGTCTCCGATACAGAACCAGACGTATTCTTTTCCAATGAAAAAGTCGTAAAGGTCGCCCCCGACCTCTCTTGCGGCAGCGAGAGAAGCAAAAATGTCTATATCCTCTCTTTTCCTGTACGAAGGAATGATCTTAGGAACCATCCCCATCTGGATTCCATGGGCAATGTTGAGTTCATTCTCCATCCTCTGCTTTTCGTTATCCAACTTCTCGAGACTCAGGAAGTTCTTCGCGGCTCTATAGAGTATGAATCCCAGCAGCAGGATGCCTAGCAGCATGAGGGTGACGAGTATGTTGGAGATCTTATAGAACTCTTTGAACATCTCTTTTTTCGGACAGACAATAGCCATCGACCATCCGCACTGACCTACAGGAGAATAGTACGCATAGCCTACAGTATCGCTATAGGTGATTTTCTGCTCTCCGCTCTTCTGGGCAACCATTTGTGCTCCGATTCCCTCTATGGCCGTCGGCACATTTCCGCCTCTTGTGTCTATCACAGGAGTGCCGGATTTTCCAAGAATGACACTGAATGCACCTGGATATGAGGAAGCGCCCTCTTCCACCAGGGCTTGCAGCCAGTTCATTGAAATGTCACCGTATATGACAGCAATTATCTTCCCTTCTTTGTCCCTTACAGGTTGTGAATATGTGCAGATCAGTTTTTTGTCAGTATTGGATATATATGGATCTGTCCAAACTTTTTCTCCAGAGGATATTACGCTTCGGTACCAATCTCTTTGATAGTAGTCGAAGCCGTTTTCGGAGTGATCAACAGTCTTTATCGTCCCGTCTTCGAGTTTGTACGATGCTGGGTGGAATATACTCCCTGCTCCATGGAAATCAGGAACGAACAGAACTCCGCATTCGGAAATAGTACTGCTGGACTCAAGGGCTGCCTTGGTCATTTCCATTATGGATTCCCGTGAGGAAGAGTATTTGCTGACGAATCCGGAGAGGTTGCCGATTGCGACCTCGACCGAGTTCATTGCTCCCGCCACCACGAGGTTTGTGTTTTCAAGATGGACTTTCGCCAGCGATCTGGCTTCATTCTCAATCCCTCGTTTTGTGTAAAAATACTGGATCCCGGAGACAATCTGAAGAAGAACTGCGGCTACGAGAATTATCTCAAAGCCGTAGTTCTTCTTTCGCGGTTCCTGACGGGATCGTGCCATCTTGGATGTTCTTTCAATATTTACTTGTTCGCGGCAGCCGTCGCCTCGAGGTCAAGAGCTTCCGCGAGAATCGAAATTGGATTCTTGACGGGGGCTCCGGTGGACATCTCTATCTGCCACTTGCAGGTCTCGCAGTCGCATGCGACGAAGTCGGGATGGACCTTTGCAATCTCGTCGAAAAGGGGCTTTCCAATAGCCTGGGAGGCCTCATAGTTCTCTTTTTTGAAGCCATAAGTGCCGGCAATTCCGCAGCAATTGGATGGCAGAAGGGTGAATTCCGCTCCCGGTATCATTTTGAGAAGGCCGATAGAGAATATTCCCCAACCGAGTTTCTCCATATGGCAAGGTGTGTGATAAGCCATTCGGGCCTTATAGTCTTTCTTGAATACCAGTTTTACCTTCCCGCTTTCTACCAGCTCATAAATGAATTTGGTTGCAAGCAAGAGATTGTCGCGGTAGGAACTGTTGTCGATGTCAAGAAGCTCGTGATATTCATCCCTCATTGTAAATGTACATGTCGAAGAGGTGGTAAGTATCTTAAGACCCTTTCCAGCGGCCTTTCCAAGCACCTTCTCATTGTGGGCGGCATGTTTCCTGGCCCCGTCATACATCCCGTTGGAGATCATTGCCACGGCGCAGCATTTCTCCTTGTCGAGAAGCTCTACTCCATAGCCGATAGCGTTCATCACAGTGACAAAGTCCTTTCCGAGTTGAGGATAATTGTAATTGACATAGCAGCCATGGAAGTAGGCGACTTTCTTTTCGAATGACGTCTGCTTTGCGGCGGCGCTGCGCTTAAACCAGCCCTCAAAGCCCTTTCCGGCATATTTCGGGAAAGTGCGGTGTTTGTCGATTGCCATAGTTGCATCGAGCACTGACTTGGTCACTCCGAGTCCGGTCATCCCATTTACTATTGGAGCAAACGGGCGGGCCAGAGAGCCCATGAAATCGGTGGAGGCCAGGATGCGGTCGCGTAGCTTCGGCTTTGACTTGGAGTATTTGATGCGGGCAGACTGGATAATGTCGGCTACATTGACTCCTGAAGGGCAGACCACTTCGCATCTTTTGCAGTTGAGGCAATATTTGAGAGCCTCGTCGAAGAAATACGGGTCTTTGAGTCTGAGACGTTCTCCGTCCGGTCCTGCCTGCTTCGGACCGGGATAATGGGGATTTACAGGTACTACCGGGCAATAAGCGGTACATACCGTACATTTCATGCACTCTTCAAAGTTGTGTGCGCTGAGTGTATATTCCTGCATAGTCATTTTCAGATCCTCCATAGGTTAGATTGAGTCAGCAACAGCGAGAGCTGAGAGAATGGCGACACCAGCGCCGCAGCCGAGTTTAAGAGCACCGGAACCTCCTAGAACTGAACCAATTGCGTATAGATTGCAGATAGGCTCTCCGTCCTTCAAGGCTTTAAAACTCCCGTCGGTTGCTACGCCGAAATCCATAAATGCCTGAGGTGAGTAAAAGTCAGGATCGTACCAGCTTGACCTGCCCTCGGAGAACAGGACATCGAGTCCGAAAAGAGGCTCGAAGACCTTCTCTGGTGTAGCGGCTATTCCTTTGGAGAAGTAGCCACCGGTTGCAAGGATGAAGGTGTCAGCGAAAAGATCGTGATCCCCTAGATTCTTCGTTTTCAGAGAGACTACCTTTCCTCCGTCAATCTTTGCTGACACTACGGAATCTCCCATGAGAATCGTACCTCCGGCACTTTCAAATGCTTTTTTAAGCTGCATCTGAGTCCTTATTCCGGGAACGGAAGGAGGCATTGTGCCGACGAACATCACTTTGACATCGAAAGAGTCTCTGATAGATTTGATCACGGCAGTGTCCTTGAGGCCGAATACCTGGGGAAGGATTATTACATCCTCGTCTTTGAGAAGTTTTTTAATCTCTGCGACGATCTCGCTCCAAGATGAATCCATTACTCTTGCAATGTTGACAGATCTCATCTCGCTCGGGTTTTCCCTAAGCCTGTCCATTGATGAGAGTCTGAGAGCTTCAAGTCTTACGGCAGTACCCATCTTCTCGAGCCCGTCGGCTATGAAGGAAGTGTTGAAGTCCATGAAGCCTAAGAAATTGACTATCAGGGCCTTCTCTCCGATTTTTTCGTCTTTGTCGAGGATGTCTGTCTCTTCCATGAAGAAGCGGGCTTCCTTGAGTGATCCGGTAGGAGTAAGTCTCCATCCGTTTTTCATAGGATCACCGTGAAGCTCTACTCCGTGCTTTCCGAAAAATGGAATCACCTCGCCTAGATATTTGCTCAAATTAAGCTTAGTGTAAGGGTGCCCTTCCGGAACGGCTGCTCCTTCATTAAGGACACCGAACGAGCCGGATGAGAAGTGAAGAGCGTTCTCTCCGGAGCTGATTATTGCGACTTCCTGTCCTTTTTCGCGGAGCCTCAGTCCTGCAGAGAGTCCCGCAAGTCCGCCTCCTATTATAATTGTATCGAATTTCATTGCCTATTCTCCTTTAAGTCCGAGTACATAATTGTAGACCCACTGGGTATATTCCGCCTCACGAAGCGTCTGGCCCCATGCGAGTGGATACATTCCCTTCCATCTTTCATTCATGAAGTCCGTCAGGTCTTTCTTGGCCTTTTCGGTGCAGCCCTTTGCCTTGCCGAGAAGTCCGGCCGCCCTGCAGGCGCAGAGCTCGCCCTGGCATGTACCCATACCGACGCGGGTGCGGCGGCGGAGGTCAACCATATTATGGACATCGAGGTTCTCAATTGCTGAATTGACCTCTCCGACAGAGACTTCCTCGCATTCGCAGACGAGGGCCTGATCGTATTCGTCTTTAAGGGGAATCTTGGCCGCTGTGGTACCGGCCCTGCCGACAGAAGCTTTCTGGGGAGTGGTTGGATTTGCCCAAATCTTCTTGGATACTTCCTCGATCTTGCCGCCTTCGGATCCGGGAAGGGGAGTAGTCGCAGTTTCGCACTTCTTGTCAATACCAAGTTTGAGGCATACGGCATCTGTAGCCTGCTCAGCCATGAGCCTGTAGGTCATGAGCTTTCCACCGGTGATGCTGATGAAGCCCTTGATTCCGTCTCTCTTTTCATGATCGAGGCATACGATTCCACGGCTGATGTTTCTTCCTGATGGATCATTATCTGCACTGACAAGCGGGCGTACACCGGCGTATGCCCTGAGAATCCTGGTATTGGCAAGGGACGGGGCAAGCTTGGCGCCTTCGGTCAGAAGGAGATCTACCTCGTCAGGAGTTACATGCATATTGTCGCATTCCTCGAAAGGTACTTTGGTAGAAGTAGTTCCGATAACGCAGACGGTATCTCCGGGAACGAGAATATCCGCATTCGCAGGCTTACGGCAACGGTTGATGACAATGCTGTTGACCCTATGGGCGAAAATCAGAAGGGCACCCTTTGCGGGGAACATTCCGATATTAGCCCCAGCCATTGCGGCGATATTGTGTCCCCAGATGCCTCCTGCATTGACAGTCACAGGGGCATAGTACTCTGCGCTCTGACCGCTTTTCTGATCTATGACCTTGACTCCCTTGACAGTATCGCCTTCCTTGATAAATGAGGTAACTTCGGTATAGACGAGTACTTTTGCTCCATGGAGTTTCGCATCCATGACATTGGAAGCGCAAAGGCGGAACGGGTCGACACTGCCATCGGGAACTTTTACGGCTCCGATAATCTCGGGATTGATAGACGGCTCCATCCTGATAGCATCCTTAGGGTCAATTACTTCCGCACTGATTCCTGCTGCGAGGCAAGACTCTACAAACTTTTTCTGGTAGTCGAGATCGTCCTCAGGGAGTGTGATGAAGAAACCTTCGGTCTCGTCCACGCAATGACGCGCGATTCGACGAAGAATCATATTCTCTTCGATACATTCAGTCGCGGATTCCCTGTCGGTCACGGCGTAACGGGCGCCGGAGTGCAGAAGACCGTGATTCCGGCCAGTCGCGCCGGTAGCGATGTCATGGCGTTCGATAAGGAGCACACGGAGACCTCGCATCGCACAGTCGCGGGCAGTTCCCGCTCCAGTGATGCCTCCTCCTACTATGATCACATCGAACTCATTGTCCTTGTAGTCTCTGGTCATATGTTTTATTGTTATATTCTATCCTACAAATATATAAAAACCTTCCGATAAAACATTAAAAACCTTCCGAGAAAACGATAAGAACCTTCCGAGAAAACATAGCCTTAAATCGGATATATGTCGGCTCCAATAAAATCTATCAGATCCTTGGGAGCGATTTTTATCTGAAGCCCGCGCATTCCGGCGCTGACATAAATATAATCATATAGGAGTGCGCTTTCATATATAAATGTAGGGAGTGGCTTTTTCATCCCGATAGGGGAGCAGCCCCCGCGAATGTATCCGGTCTCAGGAAGGAGTTCTTTCATATGGATCATTGCGCAGTTCTTGTTACCTGAGATCTTGGCTGCAACCTTCAGGTCTACTTCCATGTCTCCGGGCATGACACAAACGAAGAGGCCGTTTTTGTCACCTCTAAGTACCAGAGTCTTGAACACCTGCTCGATGGGCTCTCCAAGCTCTGCGGCTACATGATCTGCTGCCAGATTGTCTTCGTCGACTTCGTATGGAATAAGCTCATAACTGATTCCGGCGGCATCAAGCAGTCTTGCAGCATTTGTTTTCTGAATCTTCATAAACTTTGGATTTGGAGGGTAGTACTCCATGAGTTTTGGAAGCGAAGTTAGTAAAAAAGTAACGTTTATGAAATATGCGGAGCCTCGTTCCGCCCCGAAAATGGCTTGTTTCGGGACGACAGATGACAGGGTAAAGTCGATTACCATTGACAAGCCTGATATCCTGCCTACCGTGCTACGAAACACCTCTTTGCTGACACTGCAAGTCTCTCCAGCCTCTTTCCGTACACCACAACACATATTTGGTGTACGAATACTGGCTCCAGCCACCTTCCGTACACCATGAAGACCCTCTGGTGTACGGCCGACGATTCAGACCTCTTCCTTTCGGCAGACAAATCTTTCTGACAATTAGAACAGGGGCGGAAGGGTGCGCTTTTGGCTATACAGCACCTATTTAGCCTCCGGCCGTACCAACGCTGCACAACTTGGGGGCGCAGAGGCATGTTTCCGCCCCCATCTGCCTTCCGGTGATCTGCACCCCAAAAGTTGGACACAGATTGCAGTTAAATGAAAAAGAATGAGAATTACCCAAAACTTGTCCAGGCAATGCATATGCTGGATGAAGG
>ONMJ01000035.1 GCA_900318955.1 uncultured Bacteroidales bacterium | reverse complement strand
AGCAGAGTTGACAAGCGGATGCAGGACATCCGCAACGTATTGAGATAATGAACTTAAAAATAGACTTAGAACTGTAAAGAAAAATCAGGACGGGTCAGTTCCGCTCACGCGGGACGAAGGAGATTGTGGGAGGGGCCGAAGTGAGCGAAGCGAACGGAGTTCTGCCGGCGGTTGGCTGCCTGAGCGGCTCGGAGCCTTGGCCACAGGACAAAAAGAGAGACTGGCTATCATGTGTTCATTTTTTGTATAAAATGATTATATTTGCAATCTATACGCAAATTAATTAAAGCATGTTGTTAACAGAAATTAAGAAATCTTATTCCGTTCCCGAGACAAGGGTGGTCCTTCTCTCAATGGATGTTTCTTTCCTCCAGAGTACCGGCGGAGTGATCGATGATTGGGGGGATGATTCGGGTGAGATCAATTTCTAAGAAGTCAGACCAATAACGAATGAAAATGAAAAGAAGATTATACATTCCGGGTCTGGCAATAGCGATACTGACCCTCGTACAGTGCTCCGTCGAAGAAAAGGAGGCACTCTTTCCATTAAACCAATCCTCAGTTCCTTTTGAAGTGATAGCTACCAACGTTGACACCAAGACTGTCAATGAAGGCAAGTCTACCAATTGGGAAGTCGGAGACTCGCTCAGCCTTTTCCATAAGGCCCGCAGGACAACAAAATACATCTCGGACGGCGTTTTTACAATTGACGACGCTTCTACCGGCCACGCCAAAGGTTCCCTGAACGAGGAACTGACCGAATCAATGTTCGACTGGTACGCAATCTATCCGGCTTCTCCGGTTGCCGATCCTACAGATGTAGCTGGAGTTATTGTAGGTTCAACTGCCGAAAAAGCCCAGGAGCAGACCGGGTATGGCAGCATGGCCCATATAGCAGGGAAGAATTATCCTATAATAGGCAAGGCTTCCGGCGTTAAGTCAACTGAAATCCCGAATCTTTCCTTTGCTCATGCTTCTGCACTCGCAGCAATAAAGGTGACAAATAACCTCGATGACGAGATTACAATCACATCCGCTTCATTTGAGGCCCCTGAGAGCATTGTCGGCCAGTTCGATGTAGACATCATATCGGCTCCTGCCACATTTAAGGCAGTCGAGGGATCTGTGTCTTCAGTAGCTTCCGTTTCAGTCGCAGGAGGAACTGCCCTCTCCAAGGGAGGAAACGCTATCCTCTATTTGGGATTCAAACCGTTTACAGCTGCATCAGGGAGCACTATCTCATTGACAGTCAATGTGACAAATGCTTCAGGAAAGACTTGGTCGCAGACCAAGACCGTCACCCTTCCGGCAGAGACTTCTTTCGAGGCCGGCAAGATTAAGACTCTTAATTTCGGCTTTGATGAAAAGGCCCCTGAGGAGCAGATGGAGACGCTCTACGTCTTCAAGCGCACAAGCGCTATGGTCGGAGGCAAGCAGTATGTGCTGATTTCTACTTCCAACGATATTTTCTATATTGCAAAACCTGTATCGGAAGGAGTTGATTCTGAGATTATTCTGACGGAAGAGGTTACCGATTACGACGGTGAAGTAAGGTTGAAGACTATGGATAATGCCTTCATGTTTGCCCTCAGCAGCGGAGGATATACTATCCAGCAGTCCGACGGACGGTATCTTTACCACAGCGGCACCGGAGCGAGCACGTCTGCGAAGTCCACACTCTCTAGCGAAGAGGGTATTTGGTCAGTAAGTATCAATGAGTCTTCATCAAAGGCGACAGTAGCTTATTCAGACTCTTATAAATTCGGTCTCAACACATACTCTTCCGGAATGAAGTTCTCTCTTGCAAAGAGCCAAAGCTCGTCTAAGCAGCCTTATCTGTATGAGTATATAGGAACTACAGACGGACCTGCAGAGCCGGATGATACAGAGGAGTTCCTCGCGACATATGCTTATGGAGTCTACTCTTATCAGGGCTCCACATGGCAGTACTCCGAAGGCACAGGAGAGTTGGATTGGAAGTTCAGCGGCCAGAAAGTGAGATTCCGTATCCTTGAGCCTGCAAACCATTCATATACAGAAGTTTCCGGAGTCCCTGCAAGTGTTGCAGTCGGAGATGTGGTAAGCGTTGGGCTTGTCCGTTATGAGAATGAGGCTGTCCTTAAGTCGGATACTCTCGAGGCGACAGTCCTGAAAGTTGAGGACGGCGATGTATGGATGAGGACAGAAAACCGTGTCGGGTTCATTATTAATGTCAAGTAGCCATGAAGAAGATATTTACTATACTTTCAATAGCACTTTTAACCATCCAGACGGTTTTTGCCATTCCTGCAAAGCCGGGGAAATTTGCTTACAAGCAGCCGGACGGTTCTGTCGTGATGGTCGAAAGCCATGGTGACGAGCATGGCCACTGGATGACTAACGAAGCGGGAGAGGCCGTAAAACTTGGAAATGACGGATATCTCCACAGGATGGATGCTTCCGAACTCTCTTCGATTTTCAACAAGGCCATTAAGACTCGTTCCGATGCTGATGAGAATCGTGCGGCAAGGGCGTCAGTTACTACTGGGTCCATTAAAGTTCCCGTCATTCTTATTGAGTTTAAGGGTAAAGGATTCACCATCGAAAATCCGGTTTCCGCATTCAATAATCTTTTGAACAAAGAGGGTTATTCCGCCAATGGAGCGACGGGTTCCGTACGCGATTTCTATAGCGATAACTCCAACGGCCTTTTCCTCCCCGAGTTCGAGGTTTACGGCCCTGTTCAAGTCTCTGATTCTTCCTCTTATTATGCCGGTTCTTCAGGAACAGACAGGGCGTATGTTGCGTTCAGGGAGGCTTGCAAACTGATGGACTCGACAATCGACTTCAGCAAGTATGACAGTGACGGGGACGGATATGTGGATATGATTCTCTTCTATTACGCCGGTTACAATCAAGCTGAAGGCGGCGAAATCTACAATAAAGACTGTATTTGGCCTCATGAGTCATCCCTCTATGCAGGTCCCTATGACGGCAAATATATAGGCCGTTATTCATGTACTTCCGAGCTCAAGGGCTATACAGGAGCCGGCATGTGCGGAATCGGTACTGCCTGCCACGAGCTGGGGCATGCCCTGGGTCTTCCGGATCTTTATGATACTGATTATGCCCAGAACGGATCGTGTGGTGGACTTTACTCATTCTCAACCATGTGCAGCGGCTCTTACAATAATGATGGAAGGACTCCACCTTTCTTCAATATTGAGGAAAGGATTTTCCTCGGTTGGAATACAGCGGATGATATTGAGGAAATTACTACTGGCGGTACGTATTCCCTTCCTGCATTCAATGTCGGGTCTCACAAGGCATATAAGACGGCAACTACTACCGATAATGAGTATTTCGTCTATGAGTGCCGCGGAGCCAATAGTTGGGATGCATACATTTACGCAACCGGAATGGTGGTGTACCATGTAGACAAGTCGACCAGAAACGTAAAAATCGATTATCGCAACGTCAGGGCATCCAACCTCTGGAGTAACTGGGAGGCATACAACGGAATCAACAAAAACGGCTCGCATCCTTGTTTCTACATTGTTCCTGCAGCCGATCAGGAGAATCTCAATTACGGCGGAAGTAACAGTAGGATGGTATTTCCGGGAAGCGGCTCCGGCAGGGTAACCGAGTTCCAGGCCGTTGATTGGGAAGGGGAGAAATCGGATTTTGTTCTCTCTGAGATTAAGTACTCTTCGAGGACAGCGACATTCAAGGTCGATGTATCCGGAATGGAGGACGTAGGATTCAATTATATTTACAATCCTGGAAAGGGGACTTATTCTGCAGGTACAAAACTGCCTCTCATCCTTGTTAAGACAGCGTCTGAGGCTCCTTCTTCCGTTACTTGGTATTATGACGGGTCGAAGACCACCCTTTCCGAAGTTACTCTGACTTCCGGCAGCCATACTATAATTGCCGAACTTACTTATTCGGATGGCTCTACCGGCAGGATCAAGCTTGTTTTGACTGTAAACTAATAATCAATAACCGATGAAAAGAACAGCATTAGTCGCGCTTGTCGCGGTTGCGGCACTTTCCCTTGCCGCTTGTTCTCCCAAGGCTCCTGAGTATGCCACTCGTGCAGAAAAGATTGTTGCGGAGATTCACAATCCTTCTTCCAAGTATGTAGTAGTTGCCTCTCACAGGGGCGACTGGAGGAACTTCCCTGAGAATTCCATCCCTGCTATCGAGTCTGTTATCAAGATGGGCGTCGATATCATGGAACTCGACCTCAAGATGACCAAGGACAGCGTCCTCGTTCTCAGCCATGACCGTACGATCGACCGTTGCACCAACGGAAAGGGAAAAGTAAGTGATTTCACCCTCGATTCACTCAAGACTTTCCGTCTCAGAAGGGCCCACAATGTAACTACCGACAGTCTTCACATGCCTACCCTCGAAGAGGCCCTTAAAGTCTGCAAAGACAGGATTGTTGTCAATGTAGACCAGGGATTTGAGTATTATGACCAGGTCCTCGAAATCACCGAGAAGCTCGGAGTTACGGATCAGATTCTCATCAAGGGAAAGAAACCTGCAAGGTTCTGCCAAGAGATGTTCTCGAAGAACGAGCACAATATGATGTACATGCCGATTATCGACATCCTCAAGCCTCAGGGCCAGGCTCTGTTCCAGGAGTATCAGGACGAGAAGATCGTTCCTCTCGCTTACGAGGTATGCTTCGATAAGATTACCCCCGAGGTTGAGGCTTGCTTCAAGACAGTCAAGGAGACCGGTTCCAAACTCTGGATCAACAGTATCTGGGGAAGCCTCTGCGGCAATCTTGACGATGACAATGCTTATATCAACGGCACCCAGGTATATGACAAGCTTCTCAGCTACGGTCCCACTATGATTCAGACAGACCGTCCTGAGTTCCTTATCAACTATCTCCGCTCAAAAGGCTTACACGATTAAAAGGATATTTTTTAACTAAACTAAAATGCAAACACAGACATTGTTTTATTTCGTGCCCCTGGCATCTTTGATCGCGCTGTTTTTCGCGTGGCTATTCTATCGCCAGATGAAGAAAGAAAGTGAGGGCACTCCTACAATGAAAGAAATTGCCCAGTATGTTCGCGAGGGAGCGATGGCATACTTGAAGCAGCAGTATAAGGTCGTCATCATCGTTTTCCTTGTCCTGGCAGCCATTTTCGCTGTCTTGGCTTATGGATTCGGTGTCCAGAACCCTTGGGTTCCGTTCGCATTCCTGACCGGCGGTTTCTTCTCCGGTCTCGCCGGTTTCATCGGCATGAGAACGGCAACATATGCCTCAGCCCGTACTGCAAACGCAGTTACCCATTCTCTGAATAAAGGTCTCAAGCTTGCATTCCGCAGCGGCGCCGTCATGGGTCTTACCGTTGTCGGTCTCGGCCTTCTTGACATCTCTATCTGGTGGTTGATTCTCAGGGCTTTCTATGATCCTACTGTCAGCCAGAACCTTATCGTCATCACTACAACGATGCTTACCTTCGGAATGGGTGCTTCGACGCAGGCTCTCTTCGCCCGTGTAGGCGGTGGTATCTATACGAAGGCTGCTGACGTAGGTGCTGATATCGTAGGAAAGGTCGAGCAGGATATTCCTGAGGACGATCCCCGTAACCCTGCTACTATCGCTGATAACGTTGGTGACAACGTAGGTGATGTTGCAGGTATGGGTGCAGACCTTTACGAGTCATACTGCGGTTCTATCCTTGCTACCATGGCCCTCGGAGCTTCCGCTTTCTTTGGCGATACAAACATGCAGATGAAGGCTATCATGGCCCCGATGCTTATTGCTGCTATTGGAGTAGTTCTCTCAGTTATAGGTATTTACGCTGTACGTACTAAGGAAGGAGCTTCTCTTAAGGACCTTCTCGGATCGCTTAGCCGCGGTACCAATCTCAGCGCTATCCTTATTGCTGTTCTCTCATTTGGCGTTTTCAAGCTTCTCGGCTTCTCCAACTGGTGGCAGCTTTCCCTCTCCGTACTCTCCGGCCTTCTCGCAGGTGTGATCATCGGAAAGGTTACCGAGTATTATACATCTCACTCATATAAGCCGACTCAGAAACTTGCAGAAAGTTCTCAGACCGGTCCCGCTACCGTCATTATCAACGGTGTCGGCCTCGGTATGATCTCGACAGCAATTCCTGTCGTTACCATCGCTTGCGCAATTCTCCTTGCTTACGGCTTCGCTACCGGATTCGAGTTCTCAACCGCTACCCTCAGCAACGGTCTTTACGGTATCTCAATTGCGGCTGTCGGTATGCTTTCAACTCTTGGAATCACCTTGGCTACAGACGCTTACGGTCCGATTGCTGACAACGCTGGTGGTAACGCCCAGATGTCTGAGCTCGATCCTTCCGTACGTGAAAAGACCGACATCCTCGACTCTCTTGGCAACACAACCGCTGCTACCGGAAAAGGCTTTGCAATCGGTTCTGCCGCCCTTACCGCTCTTGCCCTCCTCGCTTCCTATATCGAGGAAATCAAGATCGGTCTCGGTCATATCGGAAAGACTACAATCGAGGTCGGCGGACAGACTATCGAGACGGTTCGTGCAACGATCACTGATATTGTCAACTTCTATGATATCTCTCTGATGAACCCGCTCGTTCTCGTCGGTATCTTCATCGGCGCTATGATGGCATTCCTCTTCTGCGGACTTACCATGAACGCCGTAGGCCGCGCAGCAGAGAAGATGGTCATCGAGGTTCGTCGCCAGTTCCGCGAGATTGCAGGCATCCTCGAAGGAAAGCAGCGCCCTGACTATACGAGCTGCGTCCGCATCTCGACTAAGGCTGCTCAGCATGAGATGATATTCCCGTCTCTCCTCGCTATTATCGTCCCGATGCTTGTCGGTGCTATTCTCGGCCCTGCCGGAGTTATCGGTCTTCTCGCCGGTGGACTTGGAGCAGGATTCGTACTTGCCATCTTCCTCGCCAACTCGGGCGGTGCCTGGGACAATGCGAAGAAATACGTAGAAGAGGGTCATTTCGGAGGAAAGGGATCTGTCAATCACCACGCTACCGTTGTAGGTGACACAGTCGGCGATCCTTTCAAGGATACTTCAGGTCCTTCTCTGAACATCCTCATCAAGCTCATGTCGATGGTTTCCATCGTCATGGCGGGTCTTACCGTAATGCTTCACTAATAGATGAAAGCCTCCAAGGTACTCATTTTCATCCTCGGAGTCTTTTTACTTCTTGCCGCCGGCTGGATCTTGTATCCGGCCGGAGGTATTAATATAGGCACCTTCAATCTCCGTTTCGCTTCCATGGAGGAATCTCTTCGGGAGGCCGCTGAGGAGAAGGTTGATGTCGATGCGGTAGTGAATTCCCTGGAGAAGGGTTTCCTCCGCGGGAGCGATACCCTGTCGTTCTATAAAGATTATTTTGCCTCCAATTCCGCTCGTTTCTACCTTCCGGGGGATGATTATACCTTCTTCGATGGAGTCTTCTCCGACTGGGAAAATGCTAGAAGGAAGGGAATCACCTGGAGGATAGTTCATTACGGAGATTCCCAAATTGAAATGGACCGCATCTCCTCAGACCTTCGCGAGTCATTGCAGGAGCGCTTTGGCGGTGAAGGCACGGGGATGTTCCCCGCGCTGGGAAATGTACCTTCGGCGAGCATCTACAAGAGCGCATCGGGAGGTTTTGTCCATTATACGATGTACGGCGATTCCACAACCGTGAGGGCCCCTCATCGCCGCTACGGGGTGATGGCTCAGCTATCCTCTCTCTCCGGGGGAGGGACCGTTTCCATGAGAGCTTCTTCGAGCCGCTATGCCAAGCCTCGCACCAAGAAGTTTTCTACTATTTCCGTCCTCCTTGGAAAGAATTCAGAGGGCTTCTCCGCCAAGTTGGTTTCCGACACTATAAGGCCTAAGCCCACCGTTCTTGATAGGGACACCCTTGGTGCCAGACTCATTACCTGGAAGCTGCCCCATAGCGTCTCAAAGGCAACTATCAGTTTTAAGGGGAATGCTGAAATATATGGCGTAATGGCTGATGGCAGAGGGGGAGTAGCAGTGGACAATATCCCTCTTAGAGGCTCTTCCGGGACCATTTTCTCTCGAATTGACGAGAATGTGATGACACGGTCCATGTCCCTTGACCATACCAATCTTATCATTCTCCAATTCGGAGGCAATATGATGCCTTCGGTCTACAATTCCAAGAGCATTTCAACTTATGCAACCTCTGTCCGGAAGCAGATAGCCTATTTCAAGAAAGTCGCTCCCCGGGCGAAAATTCTTTTCATCGGACCTTCTGACATGGGAAAATCGGTCGGAGGAAAGATTGTTACATGGCCTCGCCTTCCGGAAATGATAGATTCCCTCCGCTCGGCCGCTCTCGAT
Source organism: uncultured Bacteroidales bacterium (assembly GCA_900318955.1). Classification (GTDB taxonomy): domain Bacteria; phylum Bacteroidota; class Bacteroidia; order Bacteroidales; family UBA932; genus Cryptobacteroides. The sequence continues at coordinate 11,054 of ONMJ01000035.1, read as the reverse complement.
TCGGGAGCCGCTTATTGGGATCTGTATAGTGTCATGGGAGGAGAGAATTCCATGGTTCGCTGGGCTAAGCACAGCCCTGCGTACGCCGGCCCTGATTATATCCATTTTACCCAGAAGGGAGCGGAGATAGTCGGAGGAGCCCTCGCCAAATCCATCCTTGTCTATAACGACTTCTACCGCATGAGGAAGATTCTTCCCGAAGCGGAAGTCAAAAAATATATGCTTCAATGAGAAAGCGCCTTCTCATACTGTTTATCCTTTCCCTCGCGGCCTTCATGACAGCGGGAGCGCAGACGATGCACCGAAGGATTCCCCAGTATTCCTTTATTCGTTCAGACCATAACAGAATACAGACTCCGTCGGGGAAAAGTCCTGATTTCCAGTTGTTTCTTCGAAAACTGGATACTCTCATTGTCAGTCGTTCCGGGGATGTAAAGATTGTCCATGTGGGAGGATCTCATGTACAGGGAGGCGTATGGACCCAGCAGCTGAGGCGCAATATGCTTTCCCTTCGCTACGGTCTCGACGGAGGCAGGGGAATGGTCTTTCCTTTTGCGGCGGCTTCGACCAATACTCCGATGGGATATGTATCTACATGTTCCGGCGTTTGGAGCTACTCCAGATGTCTCAAGCCTCAGGACGGGACACCTCTCGGAGTGACAGGAATGGCGGTAGAGACTTCTGACAGCTCTGCAACCATAGGGATTGAGCTATATGAAAGGGAAGCTCGCGAATGGACTCCGGGATTTACTTTCAAGAGCATGGATGTCCTCGGCTACGGAACGGCAAGACCGGTAGCCGTGCTCGGTAGGGATACTCTTGACGGTGTTTTCACCGGCAGGGGATACCACTTTGATCTTCCCCACTATACTGATTGGATCAAACTGGCATTCAAGGATTTCCCGGGAACATGGACACTTACAGGCATCTATCTGGACCGTCCCCAGAACGGGCTCACGATAAGCGAGATAGGAGTAAATGGGGCCTCGACATCTTCTTTCCTAAACTGCAGGGACTTTGAGATGGATATGAGGATGCTCGATCCTGACCTTGTCATTTTTTCGATAGGGATAAATGATATCCAGGGAGCGGAATTCAATGCCGACAGATTTATAAGGAACTATTCCAATTTGGTGAAAGCGGTAAAAAGGGTCAATCCTCACTGTGCAATCCTTTTTACATCCAATTCCGACAGCTATTCCCATCATCTTCCAAATCGTCAGGGAGTGGACTCAGAGCTCGCTTTCGCTCGTCTTGCTACCATGTACGACGCTGCTTTCTGGGACCTTTTTGACATCATGGGAGGTCTCGGTTCGATTGCATCATGGGAGTCAGCTGGGCTTGCAAAAGCGGATAAGATTCACTTTACTCCGGCAGGGTACGATATCCTTGGAGATCTTCTTTTCAATGCATTGATGGAATCGCTAAGACAGCTGAGATAGAGTGGCTATTCTATCCCTCATATTGGAATTTCTCTCCAACCTGTTCTCTTTTGATCAGGCTCATCCTCTCCTTTTCACTCAGTTCTATTTCTGGGCCTTTTTCGCTTTAGTATTTGCTGTTTTCTCTCTTGTCCATTCCAAGGTACTTCTGAGAAACGCCTTTCTCTTTGCTGCAAGCCTCTTTTTCTATTACAAGACAAGCGGCCTCTTCCTGCTCCTCCTTCTCTTTGTGATAGTCTATAACTTTTTTGCGGGGAAATGGCTCCATAAGGCAAAAAAGGGGAGGACGGCGATTCTTATTCTCAGCGTTGCCGTCGACCTCGGACTTCTGGCATATTTCAAATATGCTTATTTCATTACGGACCTTCTGAATAATCTTCTCGGAACGGAATTCCGGGTATTCGACATCTTCGCTTGGGTAGGGAACCAGATAGTCGGGGGGCAGACTTTCCATGTGGACAGCATCTTCCTTCCGGTAGGGATCTCTTTCTTTACTTTCCAGGCGGTCAGCTATATTGTAGATATCAAGAGAGAAAGGATAGAGCCGGTCCGTAATTTTCTCGATTTCGGCTTCTATCTCAGCTTCTTCCCTCAGCTTGTCGCCGGCCCGATCGTCCGCGCCTCAGAGTTTATGGACCAGCTCCATAAACCGTATAATCTCAGCCGCAGATGGTTCGGAATCGCTATTTTCTGGATACTCAACGGGCTCATAAAGAAGCTTGTCTTGAGCGATTATATCGCTGTTAATTTTTGCGATAGAGTCTTCGAAAATCCGCTTCTTTATACAGGATTCGAGAATCTTCTCGCAATTTTCGCCTATTCCCTTCAGGTCTACGCCGATTTCTCCGGATATACCGACATAGCGATTGGAGTCGCCCTCCTTATGGGATTCTACCTTCCGAAGAATTTCAATTCTCCGTACAAGGCGACTAATGCGTCCGGCTTCTGGAAAAGATGGCACATGACCCTCTCCAACTGGCTCAAGGACTATCTCTATATCCCCCTCGGAGGCAATAGAAACGCTACTCTGGGTACATGGATATGTATTTTTTCAATTGCCCTTATAGCAGTATTTCTCTCCGGAAGCAAGTGGGTCGCTATTGTGGTTGCTTCGCTGACTCTTATTATTGGGGCAATTTATCTTCTCAGGCCATCTGCCCGTAAGGTCATATTCACAAATGTCAACAACATGGACACGATGCTCCTTGGCGGCCTGTGGCATGGTGCAAGTTGGAATTTCGTAATTTGGGGTGGTCTCAATGGGCTCGGAATGATAATCTATAAGATCTGGAGCGGGTTCAATATGTATGTCCGCGTGCTGGTCATTACACTCGTGACAGCAGGGCTATGGGCCCTAACCAAATATGCTCCAGCGCCGGTGTGGAACCTCTTTTTTGTCTGGGCGCTTATTACGTCGGCCGGCGCTTTCGTCCAGATGCTGATTGTTTCTGTCAGAAAGCTTACAAATACTGAGAAGTTTGTCTTTGTAGGAAAGAAAAAGCGCAAGATGCCGGACTTCGGTCCTCTTGGGACAGCATGGGCCGTCTTCCAGACCTTTGTGTTCATAACCTTTACCCGCCTTTTCTTCCGCTCAGGGTCCAATCTTGACCCTTCCGAGGCCAATGAGAAAGCATGGAGCACGGCAAAGAATATGGTAGAGCGAATCGGCTCGAGCTGGGATCTTTCAAAGATTCCTGATATGCTTATCCAGCACCGCGGAATCATAATTGTCTTTATCGTCGGTATGCTCATCCACTGGCTTCCCGAGCGTTTCAAGCGCCGCTACCGCATAGCTTTTTCCCGTCTCCCTCTTGCCGTGATGGCTCTTGTTGTCGTCGCTGTGGTATTCTTCGTCTACCAATTCATTACCGCCGACCTCCAATCATTCATCTATTTCCAGTTCTGATCATTGAAATCAATATATTCTTATTGCCCATCTCATAGGAAAAAGATATATTTGCAAGAATAGACACATATTCTTGCATATAAGATGATAACCGCAGAAAATTCTGTTATGGCCCTTGCGACAAGATTTGATGACAGGGGTGACTGGACGGTGGAGCAGCAGTTCATGCTTCAGATGGGGTCGAGCTATCTGCTCGCCCACGGTATAGGAACTCCGCTTCCAAAAGATGCGAAAACCACTATTTTAGTGCCCGAAGATGGCGATTATACACTCTTCGTCCGAACGAAGAACTGGACAAAATATTGGTCAGATGGACCGACGCCAGGGATTTTTCAAGTGTTTGTTGACGGGGTCCCCGACGAAGAGACCTTCGGTACCGGCGAGAGTGCTTCGACTGGGGAAGTGACCCCATTCTGGTGCTTTCAGAGGGGAAGTGTCCACCACCTCTCAAAAGGCTTTCATGAAATTGCCCTTCACGATCTCACAGGCTTTGACGGCCGATGCGACGCTATTATCTTGACGAAAGCAAAAGAAGTTCCCGGAGATAGTCTGGAAGAATACAAGGAACTTAGAAGAAGGCTTCTCGGAGAGGATAGACAGGAGGAAAAAGGCCATTTCGACTTTGTCGTTGTAGGGGCCGGAATCTCCGGCATATGTGCCGCGCTGGCTGCGGCAAGACTTGGTCTTAAAGTAGCCCTTATCCAAGACCGATACATTCTCGGCGGCAACAACTCCTCCGAAGTCAGGGTCGGACTCGGCGGCAGGATCAATGTGGATCCATATCCATCGCTCGGTTATCTTATCAATGAGATCGGTCCCGAGAGGATCGGTAACGCCCGCGGGGCCCACCATTATATGGACTGGAAGAAAATGGACGTTGTCAAGGCGGAGAAGAATATCACTCTATTTACTGGATATACAGTTGTTTCCGCTGATATGGAGGACGGCAAGATTACCGGCATCACCGCCGTTGAGGCGACAGCCCAGAATAGGATCCATCTTACCGGGTATACCTTCTCAGACTGCACTGGTGACGCCTATCTGGCTGTCATGGCAGGTGCTGAGACGAGAATGGGCCGTGAAGCCAGGAGTGAGTACAATGAAAAAATTGCTCCGGAAGTAGCTGACGACTATACGATGGGGGCATCCCTCCAGTGGTATTGCGAGGACTGGAATACCCCTTGCTCATTCCCGGATGCCATCGACTGGGGCCTGTCCCTCGATGAAATCACCGTTGAACCCGTCCACAGGGCCAACTGGTATTGGGAAGTCGGCATGCATGACGATCAGGTCGCCGAGGCGGAAAAGATTCGCGATTATGGAATGTATGTCGCTTATTCCACATTCTCCTATTGCAAGAACCACTATTCGGCGAAAGAGAATTGGGAGTGTACCCATCTTGTATGGGTATCCCATGTTGCCGGAAAGCGCGAATCCCGAAGGATTATGGGCGATTATGTGATGACAGAGAACGACCTTATTCGCCGCATACCCCACGAGGATGCCACCTGCACCACCACATGGAGAATCGATCAGCATTATCCGATGAAAGAGAATGAGGACCGCTATCCCGGCGAGACTTGGATTTCGGTGGGCAGGCTTACCCCGATCGATCCTTATCCAATCCCTTACCGCTGCTTCTATTCCAAGGATGTTCCGAACCTATTCATGGCCGGCCGCGACATTTCGGTCACCCATGTCGCCTTCGGCTCAATCAGGGTCATGCGTACCTGCGGAATGATGGGAGAAGTCGTCGGAATGGCCGCATCAATCTGTTCGAAGAGGAGAGTGCTCCCAAGGGATATCTATACGACCTATTTTGAAGATTTAAAGGCGCTTATGCGGAAAGGAACGGGCCGAACCGACCTTCCTTATACACAGTTCTATCATCAGGTCGACAGAGTCGGCCATCAGGCGGAGGACAGGTAAAATGAGAAAACAAGACAATATATTGCTTTTGGCGAGCCGCTTTGCGGATAAGGGCGGCTGGACTGTTGAGCAGCAGTTTATCCATCAGATGGGCTCGAGTTATCTTCTGGCCCACGGAATAGGAGTCGCCCCCGTTGCTGACGCTAAGACTTCTTTCCATGTCGAGACGGAGGGGGAATATACTTTATTTGTCCGTACCAAGAACTGGACGAAATATTGGTCTGACGGCCCTACGCCCGGGATTTTCCAGGTGCTTGTCGATGGCATCGCCGATGGCGAGACCTTTGGAACGGGCCTGAGCGCTTCGACCGGAAATGTGTCGACAGAATGGATATGGCAGAAGGGAGGGACGGTCCGTCTCTCAGAGGGTGTCCATGAAATTGCTCTCCACGACCTTACGGGCTTCGACGGAAGGGCTGATGCAATCTACCTGACTCGAAGCGGGGATATCCCGGGAGACAGCCTCGAAGTTTATAAATCAATGAGAGAGGCTTTTCTTGGAGAGGAAACAATTGAGGATAAGGGTGATTTTGACTTTGTCGTAGTAGGAGGAGGAATCGCCGGAGAATGTGCTGCTATCTCTGCTGCACGTCTTGGCCTCAAGGTCGCCCTCATCCAGGACCGCTATGTCCTCGGAGGCAATAACTCCTCAGAGATTCGAGTCGGTCTCGGAGGAAGGATTAATCTTCCTCCATACGGTTCTCTCGGTTACATCGTCAACGAGATAGGACCTGAAAGGGGAGGGAACGCCCGCGGCGCCCACAATTATGAGGATGACCGTAAGATGAGAGTCCTTCTAGAGGAAAAAAATATCACCCTTTTCCTAGGCTACAGCGTCGTTTCCTGCGAGAAAGAGGGGAAGGCAATAAAGGCGGTGAATGCGATGGAAGTAGCTGAGCAGAAGCTTATTAGAGTATCGGGAAAGATGTTCTCCGACTGTACTGGTGATGCTTCTCTTGCCGTCATGGCCGGGGCAGAGACTCTCTCAGGCCGGGAAAGCAGGAGCTCTTTTGGCGAAAGTCTTGCTCCGGAAACTGCCGACGATCTCCATATGGGCGGATCCATCGAATGGTACTGTGAGGATCATAATGTGCCTTGCTCATATCCTGACAGCCTCGACTGGGGGCTTGAACTCGATGAGACTACCATAGAGCCCGTCCACCGTGCAAACTGGTACTGGGAGTGCGGAATGCATTATGATCCGATCAGGGAAGCCGAGAAAATGCGTGATTACGGCATGTATGTGGCCTATTCCACATTCTCCTACTGCAAGAACCGCTATTCGGCAAAGGAGGACTGGGAGTGCACCCATCTTATCTGGGTGTCTCATGTCATCGGAAAGAGGGAATCCAGGCGAATTGTCGGCGACCATATCCTCACCCAGAACGACATTCTTCGAAAAATCCCTTATGAGGATGCTTCAGCCAGCGTTTCATGGAACATCGACCAGCATTTCCCCAGAAAGGACAATGCTGCCGTCTATCCTGGCGACGAATGGCTCTCCGAGGGCCATCTCACCCCGGTAACTCCCTATGGCATTCCTTACCGCTGCTTTTATTCGAAGGATCTCAGCAATCTTTTCATGGCTGGCCGTGACATTTCGGTCACCCATGTCGCCCTCGGCTCTACAAGGGTAATGCGCACCTGCGGTATGATCGGAGAGGTTGTCGGCATGGCCGCATCTATCTGTGTCGCAGAAGGAACTACTCCGCGAGGGGTATATGAAAACCATCTTGAGGAGCTGAAACAGCTGATGAGAAAAGGTACCGGCCGCACGGATGTCCAGTACAACCAGTTCTATACCCTTATAGACAACACCGCTGTGCAGATAGAGAGCATCTGATATGTCAATAATAGATTGGATAATAATAGCGCTTTTCCTGTCGCTTCTGGTAGGACTGGGGTTCCGTTTCTCGAGAAAGAACCGCAACCTTGAAGACTATTTCCTCGGCGGCCGGTCGATGCCGACATGGATGGTTGCCCTCGCCGCAACGGGGACATCGATAAGTGCAGGTACATTCGTAGGCTCACCTGAGCTCGGATTCAATACGAACCTTACCTACCTGATGCTTTGCATCGGAGCGATTTTCGGCGGTCTCCTTGTTGCCTGGTTATTCCTTCCGAAGCTTTACAAGGCAGGGACAATCACTATCTACGGTTACATCGGAGACCGATTCGGTGAGACCTCAAAGAGATGGACTAGCGTAATGTTCCTTCTAGGCCAGCTCTTTACCTCCGGCTCCCGCCTTTTCATCGCAGCAATCGCCGTTTCAGTCATCCTCTACGGCTCTATCCAGTTCCAGTTCCTGATGTATTCCATCATCATTCTGGGAGTGATTTCGACAATCTACACTATGGCGGGAGGCATCAAAGGACTGATCTATATTGATACTATTCAGATACTTCTGGTAATAGGAACAGGCCTCGTTGCCCTCGGAATGGTCTATGCTTCCCTGACTCCGGATTTCTCCTTCTCCGACATCTGGCACTCCCTGACCCACGGTAGGGTAAAGGTCGGCGGGGAGTGGACTGCCGGGAGTAAACTTCAGGTGGTCGATCCCTCGCTTCGCTTCGATGTCCCGTACAACCTCATAGGAGCCCTCATCGGCGCTACTGTCTTCAAGGTTGTCCAGTTCTCGACCGACCATGAATTTGTCCAGAGGCAGCTTACCTGCAAAAGCGTCAAGACAGCAGGTGTGTCACTTGTCTATTCCCAGATAATGAGCCTCCCTATAGTTCTGATATTTCTTTCGATAGGCCTTCTTCTCTGGGTTAAGTACAATGCCATCGATCCTTCCGGTCTCTGCGGGTTCTCTTCTGATGCCCGCGACCTTTTCCCCCAGTATATCAAGAACAGTATTCCTGTTGGCCTTAGAGGTCTTATGATAGTGGGAGTTCTTGCTGCCGCGCTGTCGAGTTTCAACTCCGCCATAAACTCGATGGCGTCGAGTTTTACGGCAGACCTCTATCTACCGATAAAGCGCGACAGAGGTCATGAAATCACTACTGCAGAAGCCCAGATGGCATCTTCCAAAAAAATGGCAGCCCTTATGGGCGCAGTCCTTACGGCTTTCGCGATAGTGACAGCTGTAATGCAGCAGGCGAGCGGACTCAATCTTGTGGATTTCGCGACCGGAGTCATGTGCTTCTCGTATGCAGGAATGGGCGGAGTCTTCGTATGCGCCCTCTTTACCAAGAGGGGCAATACCCGAAGCGTTGTCGCCGCTCTTGTAATAGGTCTTCTCGTAGTATTGGCAATGCAGCCTTATGTACTCGGCCCTCTCAGCGAAGCCCTTCTTGGACATAAGATATCTATAGCATGGACCTGGTGGACCCCTATCGGCAGCATTATCAGTTTCCTTATCTGCTATGCGGGGAAGGGGCCTAAAAGTGTAAATAATTAATTATTAAATAACTAACAACCTTTTATGAAAAGATTGCTCACTGTAGCTCTTGGATTCCTTGTAAGTGTCGGACTTTGGGGACAGACGGCCTTTGAGGAGATTGCGGCCCAGCCTACAAAAGCCGGAGGCATTTACCATATGTACCCCGAAAGCGGTTTTTCGGTCCCGGCGGCCCCTCCTAAAGGATTTAAACCTTTCTATATCAGTCACTATGGCAGGCATGGTGCGAGGTTCAACTCATCCAACTCAATGTATGACCGTTTCGATCAGATGATGCAGAAGGCACATGACGACAATGCTCTGACCGAAAAAGGAGAGGATTTCTACAGGAGATACCATGCCCAGTATCCCTACTGTATCAATCGTGGAGGTGACCTTACGGAAAAAGGAGCAAATCAGCACAGGGGCATAGCCAAAAGGATGTTCACCAACTATCCTTCGGTCTTTAAAGGAAGCGGCAAGATTGACGCCAGGTCTACCAATGTCCCTCGCTGCATCCTTTCAATGGACTATTTCTGCGACCAGCTGAAAAGGCTCAATCCCAAGCTTGAGATCGAAAAGACAGTCACCCATGACGATATGGCGTTCCTGAATCCCCATTCACTTGTCAATCCTTCTGTGACACCGACTGACGAAGGCTACAACAACAAGTATGCTTACTGGCAGGATAATTACAAGGCTATGTGCCGGGAGAATACCAACCCCGAGGCCTTCTTCTCCAGGCTATTCAAGGACTGGAATTATGTGAAGAATTTCACTGACGATCCCATGAAGCTTGAGATTGATTTCTACTATCTCGCTTGTAGCAATCAATGCCTTGACTATGAAGAGTCCTACTGGGATCTCTTTACTCAGGAGGAGATCAATCTTCTCTGGGAGGCCGACAGCTACCGCTTCTTCTGCTCCAAGGGTCCCGATGACATTCAGGGAGGCCGCCAGTGGGCTTTCTGCAAGACCCTTGCCGAAGATTTCGTGAAAGGGGCCGAGAAGGATATCGAGGAAGGCCGCTGCGCCCGCCTGCGATTTGGTCACGATATAGCGATCATGTCCTTCATGACCCTTATGAACATCGACGGCTGGTCTACTCCGGCTCCTACGCCCCATGATGCAAAAGACCTATGGCAGGACTACAATGTCCAGATGGGAGCAAATATTCAGTTTGTATTCTACAAGAATCGCAAAGGAGACATTATCGTAAGGTTCATGAACAATGAGGAAGACGTCCTCTTCCCGATCGAATCAGCGATCGCTCCCTACTACGACTGGGCGGCCCTCAAGGCCTATATGGAAGAGAGAATAGCTGTCGCTGAAAAGATTATAGCGACAACTCAGGCTCCGCCGAAGAAATAGACGGATCAACAGACCTCACAGGATTCCCTTTGCAGTAGGCATACGTCAAAAATCTTGAATAGTTCCCCGGATGGGTTGATCGGCGACCCTTCTCAGGGACCGAATACCTCGTTTCGTTGTCTTTCAAATACGGAGTGAAGGTAGTTGACGCTTCCGTCACTCCGTCGTTCACCTGGAGCGAAATCACTGCGCTTCCGGTATTTCTACCAGAACATCCCACCAGCCGTCACGTTTCCCATTGCGGCGGTAAATAACCCCTTTTTCTTTTAGAGAATCCATGATGCGCTTGACAGTTCTGTCTGATTTCCCAATTTTGGCAGCTATCTCAGTTTGTTTAGCCTTTGGATTGGTAATGATGAGGTTTAATACGGCGCGTTCTTCCAAAGTGACATTCAAAGTGTCATTTTGTCCCTTTGAAATGCTCGATGTGTCACTTTGAGCCGGATAGTCTACATGCAGCAGTTCGGTAATTCTGGCTGAGACTTTATCAGCCTCTTCGGTGCGCTCTTCTTCGACAGAGAGTCGTCCTTGTCTGGATTTATAATAGGTGTCGATAAGCCCTTTGACTTCTTCGATGGTGACGTCGCCCTCAATGTGCCGCTTGGCGGTATCGATGAGGTAGGGGGAGGGCTTGAGCCCGTCCACATCCTGCAGGCCGATAGCCGCCTGCCAGGCAGCGGCCTTAATGCTGCGTCCAGGCTCTCCCTGGCGGATATATTCATCGAAGTTGCTCATTCATTCCCATTTAAAATGGTAAATACAAAGATACAAATAATTCTTTGATGGGCTGCCCTCTCATGCAAACTCTCTTTGCAATCAATCGAATGACATCAATATATCTCACCGGATTCCCTGCGCAGTAAGCATACGGCGAAACGCCGTAGTACTTTTCTGCGGGGGGGGGGCTACCGAAAAGAAGATGCCTGACTTGTCCTGACATAGGTTTACAGTCTGTGAGTCGGTAATGTAAACTTAATTTAGGACTAAAAATGGAGACACAACCAAGACGTTACAATGATGCTG
>ONMJ01000014.1 GCA_900318955.1 uncultured Bacteroidales bacterium | reverse complement strand
TAGCAGAGTTGACAAGCGGATGCAGGACATCCGCAACGTATTGAGATAATGAACTTAAAAATAGACTTAGAACTGTAAAGAAAAATCAGGACGGGTCAGCCGTCATTTCGCAGGAGGAAATTATTTCAAGAGTTTTATTGATATGTCTCTCTTTGTTGCGGATTAATATATTCAAAACACAACCACGATAATGAAAGCCGGGCGAAAGACAACATCTGGATAGAAAGATTTTGGAGAACGATAAAATATGAGTACATTTACATCCAGCCGGAGGAAAACGGCGCGGCACTTTATCAAGGAATCCTTCGATTCATGGACGACTACAACTACCACCGTCATCACCAGGGAATCGACCGACAGATACCAAGCAAGCTATACCTACGGTCGGCTGCTTGATATTAACTAACAAAAAGACGGTACCTGTCTAAAAAACGAAAGTACTACAGAAGTTCCAGAAATATATTACCCCTATTGGGAAAACAAATGATGTATGAAGGATAGTTTTTCTCTTAGTATTCCATATCCACCAAAGAAGTGGATATTAATGTTATGTATAAGTTTAGCATGTTTCCCAATTATTCCTGCATTCTTTGTAATCCTATGTTCTGATTCTTTATGTATTAATGATTTCGGTGTTGTTTACGCTTCTTGCATGTTAATCTTTATATTAAGCCCTCATTTCTGGTATAGTCTTACTGCTGTTCCAATTAGAATTATTATAAAAGATGATAAAAGTATAGTCATTGTCAGGAGGTTCTTCTGGACAAAACAATATATTTTTGATTACAGAAATTGCATTATTTATAGAAAAAGAAAAGGTGATGCCATAGAAAGAATAATTTTTCAGACTCGAGGAAAAATGGGATATTGGGCTGATTTTTCAAGAAGCACAGGATGGAATTTGGATTATCTCTCTAAAATATTTGAGGAAATAATCCAAATCCCTGAAATTGAAATCAAAAAGTATTCTAACTGGCATTACTAGCACGTTAAGGACCATCTCGGCAGCGTCAGGGTAGTCGCTGATGTGGAGATACTCCAGCAGAACGATTTCCAGCCCTTCGGCGAAAAACCCCGATGGCAACCACCTTTCCGGAGAAAATGACTATCTTTACGGAGGAAAGGAGTTCCAATCGTTCTTTGACTGAGATTCTACGACTTCGGCGCCCGCCGCTATGACGCCTCCCTCGCCTCCTGGCTGTCCGTCGACCCCTTAGCAGGAAACTATCCCGAACTCTCTCCCTACGCCTACTGCGCAGGAAATCCGGTGAAGTTTGTCGACGAAGACGGCAACAGTCCAGTAAAAGCGCTTAAAACGGCGTATAAAGTCGGGAAGAAAGCCTATAAGGCATATCGGAAATCCGAAACCTTTAGACTGGGAGCAGCTCTAGCAGAAGAAGCATACAGCATAGTTGATGATGTAAATACTCTCTCTAACCTTGAAGCCACGCTTCTAGAAAAGGGACTTGCCACTTTTGACCTCGCCACTGGTTTTGGAGAGGAGGCCAAGGTGGGAATGAAGATGCTGGGGGTATCTGAACGGGAGTTCACGAAGACTTCCAGAAGCACCTTACAAAGAAGAATGAAAGAGTTGAACGGGAATGTCGTTCCCGAAGGGAAACAAGCCCATCATATGCTTCCTTGGAAGTATAGAAAAGAGTTTGAAAAATACAAAATAGACATTAATGATCCACAATATGGAACATGGCTGGAAACTCATGAACATCTTTCTAAACACAGGGAGTACAACAGGCAATGGGAAGAGTATTTTAAAAAAGCAAATGTTGATAAGATATCATTAACCGCTGAAGATATTATAGCAGAAATGAAACAATTAATGCACGATATTTATGGAAAAGACATTTAAAGATAATCCGAGATTCTACAGTTTCTGCGTTAAGTATTATTACAATACGTTTTCCGTTCGCTCCGACATTTTTGCAGAAGCTATCAGAACATACGACTTTTCTGAAAGAAGGAATGTTGACCAGTACTTAATGTCCGGAGAGTATCCCGAATGGATAACTTTCCCTGTTATCTGTCATCAGGATGACGGCAAGAAACTGAGAGGAACCATGTTACCGGATGGAAGACCTATCCCGTTGAAATATATGACAAAAAAGGGAACTTGATTTCGGGATATCAAGGCTTTTCTGTCACAGGAAGAGGTGGAAGTACGAAAGATGGAAAATATAAGATCTCACAGTGGGACGGGTCGGATATTTTTATGATTGGTAACGGAATGCATCATGTAATTGAAAGAGTAAAAATTCTTCTTGAAGAGAATAAAATAGATGCGGCGGAGTTCGAGCCCTTCTCTTATGAGATTATTTAAGCAATAATACTCTGATCACTCCGCAATTGAACGATAAAGCAATTGATGCACGATATTTATGGAAAAGTTATTTCAAGAACCACCGAGATTATACAAATTTGACGTTAAGTATTATTTCAATACGTTTCTTGTCTGCTCTGACATTTTTAGTGAAGCTATCAATACCAACGATTATTCAGACAGAAGGCATGTTGAAGAGCACTTAATGTATGGAGAATATCCTGATTGGATAACATTCCCTGTTGTTTGTCATCAGTTACAAGGTAGGTATTTGCGTGATATTATAGCGCGGGGATGGTCCCATGATCCATTCATCATTTCTGACAGAATAGTAAAGTGAACCATGTTACCGGATGGAAGACCTATCCCGTTGAAATATATGACAAAAAAGGGAACTTGATTTCGGGATATCAAGGCTTTTCTGTCACAGGAAGAGGCGGAAGTATGAAAGAAAACAAGTGGAGAAGATCCGATTGGGACGGATCTGATATTTTTATAATTGGTAATATTGGTCACTATGTGACAGAAAGAGTAAAAATTCTTCTTGAAGAGAACAAAATTAAATCAGCGGAATTCTTCCCCTTATCTATTGGGATTCTTTAGTGTCCGGTAAAGAATCATCGATCTTTTCTCATTCGTAAAGACTGGCGTCTTGGCTTCTTTCATGAAAAATAACTACCTTTAAGGCCAATTGACAACCCGCTAATCATGCATTCCGATTTTATGGTAAAAAAAGTACTTATTCTAGTAGCGGCCGCCCTTGGCGCAGTTTCTCTTGGAGCGCAGCAGCGCATGAGTACAGAAGAAGTCCGAGCTGAACTCAGGGCAAACCCCAATAAATACGGGGGCGTCTATTATTTCAACGATTTCTCAGACCGTGACATGTGCGAAGCTCCGAAGGGCTTTAAGCCATTCTATGTTTCGACATATACTAGGCACGGCGCCCGCTACATTCTCAGCGAAAAGCAGTATGACCATGTCCATAAATCCCTTACTGAGGCTTATGAGAGCGGGAATCTGACTCCTTTTGGCAAAGAGATTCACGACCGCTTCGAGGGGATATATCCTTTTTTGAAAAACAAGGCAGGAGAGCTCACTCCTTCTGGAAAGAAGCAGCACAAAGAGCTCGGAGACCGCCTCTACCGCAACTATCCGGAGGTTTTTAAGGGGAGTTCCAGGGTCATTGCCCATTCCACCGATGTTCCCCGTACTATCCAGAGCATGACCTATTTTCTCGAAGGAATGAGAGAGCATAACCGGAAGATGGAAATTACCGAGTATGCTTCCAAGGCGGATAAGCATTTCCTCAATCCTCATTCCTCCGATAGCCCCAAGGTGGATAGATGGTTCTGGGATGAGGTCCGTCAAGAGAATTCAGCATGGAGGAAAGAATTTCGCGAGATGCTCGACCGTCATGTTGACAGCAAGGAGGTTATGGGAAGGATTTTCGTTGATCCTATGAAAACCGGATTCAAACCTTCGGATCTTATCTGGGACTTTTTCTATCTCGCCGTCGACATGCAGAACACCCCTTTGGATGAGCGTTTTTACGACATTTTCACCGACGACGACCTTTTCGGTCTTTGGGAGACAGATAATTACGGTTATTATGGAGAGAAGGGTCCCGACCGTTATAATTTCGACCATGGTTGGGAACTAGGCGGCTATATGCTTCAGGATATCATTGAAAAGGCTTCAAAAGATATAACTTCAGGCGAGGTACAAGGGCGTCTCCGTTTCGGACATGACGGTTGCCTGATGGCTTTGATGACGACCCTAGATATAGGCACATGGCATGAATATGTCGAACCGGACGAGGTAAAAAACATCTGGCAGGTCCAAAATGTCCCCATGGCTGCCGGCCTCCAGCTTATTTTCTATCGCAACAAGGCTGGAAAGGTCATTTTCAAGCCTCTCTACCTCGAAAAACATGTCGACCTGCCTCTTACTCCCGTCGCCCCTCATTTTTACGACTGGGAGGAGTTTAGGGACCATTATACCCCGATCTACAAGGCGGCTATCGCTCATCTTGAGGCAGGAGCCCCACAGAATGTCAAGGGATATGTTCGCTGTGAGGGCAAGCCTCTTAAAGGGGTTCAGGTTTCCGATGGCGTCCAGATAGTGAAAACAGACGCAAACGGATATTATTCCATGTACACGGATAAGCGCCAGGGCTTCGTCTTTGTTATTACCCCTTCAGGGTATGAGCCGGTATCAAAGGACGGTCTCCAGGGAGATTTCTACCGCCCTTTGAAAGGAAAGCTATATGAGACGGAAGAGAATGATTTCGAGCTTAAAGCTGTAGATCAGAGCGCTTATTCGATGATTTTCATCACTGACGTCCATCTCTCTAATGACCCTATGAGGCATGATCTCGATATTTTCAGGGATGTTACGATGCCATTCATCAGGACAAAGGTGGATTCGCTTAAGGCGGAGGGACCTGTCTATACTGTCAATCTTGGAGACTTTACCCACGAATTGTTCTGGGGAAAGTATAATTATGGCCTTGCAGACGGTTACAAGACCTTCCTCGATGCGGGCTATCCGACAATGATGTACAGTATCCCCGGCAATCATGACAACGATCCCGGAATTACCGGTGAGGATACTGATTTCCGTGCCGAGCATATCTATCGGGATGTAATGGGCCCAACCTATTATTCCATGAACATCGGTGCCGAACACTGGATAATGATGGACAATATTATCTATGTCAACACGCCCGGAGAGGGCAAAAAGGCTCCCGGAGTCAAGGGCGCCCGCAATTATGACAGAGGTTTTACTCCTGACGAGATGGCTTTTCTGAAGGCGGATCTTGCCGGCCTTCCGGACGGGGCGAAGGTGATAATCTGCACCCATTGCCCGATTCTCCGCGACTCTAAAGGCAGCTTCCATAATATCCCCGGACAGGCGGAGAAGCTGGATAAGATGTTTGCTCGTTTCGGGGTGGTTGAGGTCTTTTCCGGCCATGTCCATAGGATGAACCGCCCGGAAGGCAAGGATTATCCTCATATGCGCCAGACCATGCTTCCGGCTCTCTCGGGGAGTATGTGGACTACAAAGACAGATCCCCTCATCAGCAGCGATGGAGAGAATGCAGGAGTGGTTATAGGACGCTATAGCGGAGGCGACGCCCGCTATGAATGGAGGACCGAGCGGTACGGAGACAAGGTGATGAGGATTTATGATATGAATGAGGTTGCTAAGTATTATGCCTCGACTCCTTCCGTGCGCGCTGAAATCGAAGAATACGGAGAGCGGACAGACTATTCTTCTCTAGGCGGAAGTAATTGGGTATATGTCAATTACTGGGGCATAGAGCCTGGGCAGACGGTAGAGATACAGGAAAAGGGCAAGTCGCTCGAAGTAGAGAAAGTATCAGACGAGGATCCTCTCTTTGCCGTAAGTTTCGCTCCCCAGTGGAGGAACGAAGAAGAGTCGGAAATCTTCGTCAGCCACAAGAAAAAGGTGTCTTATCATATGTTCCGGGCAAAAGCGAAAACCTCCCGCCGACCGATTACAGTTATTGTTCGTGATGCCGAGGGTAATATTGTCAGGACGGAAACCATGAAGCGCCCGCGTGCATTCAGTAATGATATATGGCTATGAGAAGGATTTTAATTTTTATGGCGGCGGCTTTTGTCGCCCTGTCTTCATGCGCCTCGAGCGCTCCGCGTGTTATTCTTGGCGATGACCGGCCGGATGAATATCTCCCGCTGCTAAAAGGTCAGAGGGTGGCTCTATTGAGTAATCAGACAGGCATTGTCGGGGACAAAGTCATCTCCGGTGGCATCGACGAGAGATGGAAAGGGAGAGGGGATCGTTCTCTGGTGCCTTTTGGGGAGCCGGTTACAGGACCTCACATTCTCGATGCTCTTTTGGAGCAGGGGGTTGATGTGACTGCAATTTTTTCTCCGGAGCATGGATTCAGGGGCAAGGCGGATGCTGGAGCCAAGGTCGAGAGCTCGGTGGATGAAGCTACCGGAGTACCTATTCTTTCCCTTTATGGAGGTGGTGGCCATTCTCCCTCGGAAGAAGCTATGAATCAATTCGATATCCTTGTTGTCGATATCCAGGATGTCGGTCTTCGGTTCTATACCTACTACGTCACCATGTACCACATGATAAGGGCATGCGCCCTTCATGGAAAGAAGGTGGTTGTTCTTGACCGGCCAAATCCCAACGGCATGTACGTGGACGGACCGATACTGGATATGACCTATCGCTCGGGCGTCGGCTATCTTCCGATCCCTGTAGTCCATGGAATGACCCTCGGGGAACTCGCACTTATGATGAATGGCGAAGGTTGGCTTGCAGACCGGTGGAATGATGAAAACGCCCCTGATCTGAGGTGTGATCTCACAGTCATTCCATGCCTTAATTATACCCACCAGACAAGGTACAGCCTTATTCTTGCGCCATCTCCGAACCTAAAGGACATGAAGGCAATATATCTTTACCCGTCGACTTGTCTCTTTGAGGGGTCGGTTGTCTCTTTAGGCAGGGGGACAGATAGCCCATTTGAGATTTTCGGTCATCCCGACATGAAGGGTTATGATTTTTCCTTTACTCCGGAGAGCGTCCCGGGAGCGCAGAATCCACCTCTTCTCGGACAAAAATGCTTTGGCCGGGATCTTCGAGGAATGTCCGATGATGAGATTATCTCCCGCGGGTTTGACCTTACCTATATTGTTGAGGCATGCCGCAACTTGAAAATGGGGGATGACTTCTTCCGTACCCGCTTTTTCAATCTCCTGACCGGCCGGAATTATGTGAGGAAAATGATTGACATAGGAGCTTCCGTGGAGGAAATCCGCTCCAAATGGGAAGACGATGTCGAAGCCTTTAAGATTCAAAGAAAACCATACCTGCTTTATGAAGAATAGATATCTTCTCCCGCTTCTTCTCATTATAGCCGGATGCTCTTCGGAACTTCCTGAAAATGAGCTTAGGCCATCTTCATATCCGCTCGTTACCATTGATCCCTATACCAACGCCTGGTCCCCGGCGGACCATCTTTATGACTCGGCGACCGAGCACTGGACGGGAAAACCTTTTCCTCTTCTCGGGGTAGTTACTGTGGACGGGGTGGATTATCGTTTCATGGGAGTGGACTCTCTTTATAATCAGGCGGCGACCCAGCTCTCTGCAGAGGTGCAGGCTATGAATACGTATTATTCGTTTGCGGCCGGCCCGATTGAGCTTTCCGCCCGCTTTACGGCACCTCTTTTCATGGAAGATCTCGACCTTCTGTCGAGGCCGGTCAATTATATGAGCTTTTCGATTTCATCTACAGACGGTGCTGCTCATGAGGTTTCGATTCTTGTCGGAGAGTCGCCTCTTTGGTGCGTAGACAGCCCGGAGGAGCCGGTGTGGCGCAATTCTTATGAGAAGAATGGACTTTCATACCAACTTGTCGGGACAGAGCAGCAGAATGTCCTTGGCAAGAAAGGGGATGATGTCAGGATAAACTGGGGCTATGCCTATCTTACAGCTCCAACTTCATGGAATAAGGCTGACTTTCGTGATTATTTGGCCTTCCGTCGCGATTTTGGCAAGGTCTCCGAGGCTGCTGATATGGTGATGGTCGGATATGACGATATCTATTCGATAGATTATTTCGGGACATGGCTGAGGCCATGGTGGAACCGTGACAGTTTCTCCTCTATCGAAAAGCAATTCGAAGCGGCATCTACTGATTATCAGGCACTTCTCTCCTGTTCCGAGGAGTTTGACAAGACTCTCCGCAAGGAAGCGATAAAGAGGGGAGGGGTCCATTATGCCGATCTTTGCGCAGTCGCCTACAGGCAGGCGGTGACAGCTCATAAGCTGGTCCAGTCTCCTTCCGGCGAGGTCCTCTGGTTCTCAAAGGAGAACAATAGCAATGGATCAATAGGTACAGTGGATGTTACCTATCCGTCTGCCCCTCTTTTCTTAAAATATAATCCAGAGCTTGCCAAAGGCCTTCTCAACCATATTTTCGAGTATTCGGAAAGCGGTCGCTGGACAAAGCCTTTCCCTGCCCATGATGTCGGGACGTATCCCATTGCAAATGGCCAGACCTACCCTTACGACATGCCTGTCGAAGAAGCCGGCAACATGCTTATCCTGACGGGAGCAGTCGCTATCCTCGGAGGTGACAGGGACTATGCGGCTAAGCACTGGGAGACCCTGAGTACCTGGGCGGAATACTTGTCGCAATTTGGTTATAATCCTGACAATCAGCTTTGTACTGATGATTTCGCGGGAAGGCTTGCCCATAATGTCAACCTCTCTGCTAAGGCTATCCTGGCCCTTGCAGCGTATGGCAAGACTGCTCTTCTGCTGGGATATAAGGACATTGCGAAGAAATATCTGGCAATGGCTAAGGACATGGCAGAGAAATGGCAGGAAGAGGCGTTCGAGGAGGATCACTATCTCCTTACGTTCGACAGTCCAGGCACATGGAGTCAGAAATACAACCTCGCTTGGGATAAGGTGCTGAATCTCAATATCTTCCCTGATTCTGTCCGAAAGACTGAGCTGTCTTATTATCTGAAAGTTCAGAATGAATACGGACTTCCTCTTGATAGCAGGAAAGAGTATACCAAGATCGATTGGATTCTCTGGTCCGCCTCTATGGCTAAAGACCCCGAGACATTCGAGGCCCTGGTGGAGCCCGTCTGGAGGTTCGAGAACGAGACTCCGGACCGAGTCCCTATGGGCGACTGGGTCTGGACAGACAAACCGAAATGGCAGGCGATGAAAGCTCGCTCAGTCGTCGGAGGACTCTTTATGCCGCTACTGTAATCGGCTTCTGCGTCGTTTACGAGGAGCGAATGTGAATGTGTCCATGATCTTTCCGGTAAGGAGGTTGTGGACATTTATTTTAAGTTTGCCGCCTTCTTCGACCAGCCCTTCTATTACAGTCGGGAATAAACCGGAATCTTCATGGCGTTTATCTCCTTTACCGGCCACCCCGAGATTCGGCCCTCCTCCGACTATCTGCGCCCAGGGGCGGTCAGAATCGGGAGCGTCAAAACGGTAGCGATGCTGGTGCGCGGTGATAATCAGGCTGCAGCCTGCTTTTTCGAGGAGAGGGCACCAGAGGCCGGCGCAGGTCCGCTGCCAAGCGGCGTAGTCGGTATGGTAGAAGGGGTCAGTGTCGTCAGGGGCTATGTCCCCGGGATTGGCTTTAGGATCGGGGTCGAAAAGAGGAATATGGCAGAAGGCCACCAGGTGCGGTGCAGAAGCGATTTCTTTCTTTTTCAGGGCATCTGCAAGCCAAGCTACCTGGGCTTCCCTATAAGCACCACTATTGAAAAGGCCGGCAAAGCGCGGGTTAGTGTCAAGCTTATCCTCCGCTGTGTCGAGGCCGATCATGGCGATGTCGCCCATTCTGACGGCGAAGTTTCTTCCGAGGTCCCAGTCTCGTGAGTCCCTTTCCTCCGGCTGACGGTACATCCAGACCTTTTCAAGGTGGCGGTTGGCCCATCCTCTGGAGTCATGATTTCCGGGGCAGAAAAGATATGGAGTTTCGGCAGCATAGTCTTTGCGGTCAATTTCCGGAGTGAGGAATATCCTCATCTGGGCTTCGATTGTCTCCTCCGTGTTACTGGCATCTCCGTTCCAAATAACGCAGGAAGGGGATAGCTCGGCGACTTTTTCAATTGCCCGACCGAACGGATCCCATTTGACGTGGGTATCGTTGATTACGCAGAAATGGCCTTCAGCCTTCTTTCCGGCTGTGGTGAAGCTATAGATTCTCGGATCTTCTTCGTTGGAGAGGATTTTCATCTTATAGCCGCCGCCGTACTCTATCCTGTCGGCGCCAATCTTATAGTAATATTTGGTTGCACTCTTCAGACCGGTCAGGCGGACCTGAATGACCCTGTCGCTGATATCAGTAAGCCTGTATCCTCCGCACTTGACTTTTTTCGCATCGCTAAGGTCGCTTTTTTCTCCGTAGAGGACATATCCGTTGGCTAGGGCGCTGACGGCAAAGGCGACGCCAATAGAAGATTCTGCATAGTTTTGGAGCATCGGGGCCGATATGATTAGCGGACCTCCGGCCTCTTCTTTCTTTTCATTCTCTTCACTCTTGATAAGAGTAGATGCCTTCAGCACCTGGGGGGTGCTGGCAGCGGCAGCGATGACCGCGGTGCTTTTCAAAAAGTCCCTTCTTTTCATTCTATTCTGCTTTTTTAAGCTTTCCGATGGCCTTTTCAAGGCTTTCGGAGGGTTCAATTATGTTATAATCTTTCCAAAAATCAGGATTCTCCAGCTTCCCTATCTTGTCCGAGAGGGAAGCATGATCCGGGAATGTTTCTCTTCTGGAAAAAGGCGTCCCGGGAGCCTGCTTGTGTGTTACCACCATCTCGTTGACGGCCGTAAAATTGGTGGCGAAAAGCTTCTTTTTCCAATCGCACCGGAACTCGAAAGCTGTCCTGACGTACCTTATCCTCATTTTCCCATCTTCCGGGTCCGGGGAGTAGCTTATGGTAAGGGAGAGTTCTTTCGGGTTGAATCTCAGCCCTAGAGGCTTCTTGACAAGCATTGCCCGTGTGGCCTTGTCCTTGTCGGACATGTCGAGTGAAAGTTCGAACCTGCTGAAAGCGAAGGTCTCCCTGTCGATATAGACAATGCCGTTGTAAAGCGGGTAGGGCCTGTCATTGATCCATGGGGAAAGTTCAATCACGAAATTCATCCTCCCGTCTATCTCCTGAGACTGGAGCATAGACATATGATAACGGTCCAGCTCATTCGGGTCCAAAAGCATATCCGCGCTTTTGACAATATCGAGAAGGACGCCCTGAACAGGCCCTCCGACCACTTTGACGGCTAGTGTATCTGAGGCCTTGGGACTTATGAGCCTCCTGCCTACTTTCACTACAACGGCGTCCCTGAATACATCTCTCAGCATATACGGAGTTTTTCTCATTACCGTGACAGCTTCGGAAATGTCAATGTACCTCTGCCTTTTTTTGACGGTCTCCCTGTAGAAACAGTCAAACTGCTCCGTAGAGGAAGGATAGTTGGTTTCTATCCTGGAGATAGCCTCTTCCATGATTCTTCTGGGATCGCCGCTTATCACCACGGCCTCGTCCAGAAGGTTTTTTACCGGAGTGAGCCTTACGGAAATCTTCTTTCCATCGGGGGTTACAGTAGAAGAGAAATATCCGGGGAAAGAGAAGGTCAAACGGGAAATAGTCTTGTCGGACTTCAAAGAAAAATTTCCGTCAGTATTAGTCACGGTGTAGTATCCTTCATCCGGGGCGGAAACGTCAACCCCTTCCAAAGCCTTTCCCGAAACTCTGTCTACAACCTTTCCTTCAACCTTGAATCGAAGAGTTGCAGACGTGTCGGTCTGTGCGTAGGATACCTCCGGCAGAGTCGCTAAGATAAAAAGCGACAGAATTGTCTGTATGAGATATTTGTAACGCATGGGGGAGAAAGATTTCAGAGTCCATAGACGCCGACCGGATTCTCCAGCTCAGCCTCTCCCCACCTGTCGGCGATGTAGTCAAGTATCCTTACAAGCTCTTCAGGATCTTTTTCAGTAACAAGCCGAATCCTGGTATCCTTAAACTCAGGAAGGCCTTTGAAATAGCAGCTGAGATGCCTTCTCATCTCATATACTCCGGTCACCGGACCTTTCAGATCAAGAGACAGGGAGAGATGGCGCTTTGCAAGCGCAACCCTGTCTCTGACGCTCATCGGAGGCAGTTCCTCACCGGTGTCGAGATAGTGCCGAATCTCACCGAATATCCATGGATGGCCGAATGAGGCCCTTCCTACCATGATTCCGTCTACTCCGTACCGATCAAAAGCTTCCCCGGCCTTGACCGCGGAATTAATGTCTCCATTGCCGATGATTGGAATCTTCATTCTCGGGTTATTCTTCACTTCCCCGATCAAGGTCCAGTCGGCATCGCCCTTGTACATCTGGCTCCTTGTCCTTCCGTGGATAGTAAGAGCCTGAATGCCTACATCCTGAAGCCTCTCCGCGAGCTCTACTATTATCTTCGAATTGTCGTCCCACCCGAGTCTGGTCTTGACGGTAACGGGCTTTCCTACCGCTTCCACAACGGCTTTTGTGATGGCAACCATCTTGTCCGGGTCCTTCATCATTCCGCTACCCGCACCGCGTCCGGCGATCTTGGAAACCGGGCAACCGAAGTTGATGTCTACAAGGTCTGCTCCGTGCCCTCCGGCAATTTCTGCCGCCCTATCAGCCATCTTTGCCGCATCTACCATGGCCGCAAGATCATTGCCGTAAATCTGAATCCCGATAGGAGCCTCCTCATCGGATGTCTTCATCTTGGCTATTGCTTTTACGGCGTCTCGAATGAGTCCGTCAGAGGAAATGAACTCGGTATAGACCATGGCTGCGCCGGATTCCCGACATAGAATCCTAAAGGACGCATCGGTTACGTCCTCCATTGGGGCCAGCAGCACCGGGCGCTTCCCGAGATCGATGGATCCGATAGTCATAACTTCTGCGAAGTTAACAAAAATCCGGATTATTTTTATTAACTTGCAACGATTATAACCAATTATGAGAATATGGCAAACAGGAAAGCAATGATTCTTACTGGTCTGGCTGCAGGCGGCGCTTTTTTGGCATCTTCCCCGGCGAAAGCCCAGTATAGTCCGACCCCGGAATTCACCGGTCATATCGGCAGGACGGTAGGTGAGACAAAGACAGCTTATCCGCTCCACAATCCCAAGGCAAAACCGGGTTCGCCAAATGTTGTATGGATAGTCCTGGATGATACCGGATTTGGCGTCAGTTCGGCTTTCGGAGGTCTGGTAGAGACTCCGACGTTCGATTATCTGGCACAGAATGGATTGACATTCAATAATTACCACTCTGCCGCTATCAGCGCTGCCACGAGGGCTTGTCTCCTTACCGGAAGGAACCATCACGACAACCATACCGGCCGTTTCAACGATGACCAGTACGGAGCTCCGGGATATGATACCTATATGCCGATGGAAAACGGCACTATAGCCGAAATTCTCAGCGAGAACGGTTATGCCACCTTCTGCGTTGGCAAGTACAACGGTACTCCGTTTGATAATGCATCTAATGCGGGTCCTTTCAACCGTTGGCCGCTTTCAAGGGGATTTGACCACTATTTCGGTTTCAATCCGGCTTCCGGAGGAGAGGATCAGTGGCATCCTATTTTGTACCGCGATACCCATAGGGTTCCTGACAATGAGCCTGGCCAGGTCGTTGTCGAGCGCTTTGCAGACGAGGCTATCAACTATATCGCCGACCAGAAGAGCGCTGCTCCTGATCAGCCGTTCTTCCTCTATTTTGCAACAGGAACGACTCACAGGCCCTTCCATGTGACCAAGGAGTGGATAGATAAGTACCATGGCTGCTTTGATTCAGGTTGGGATGAGTATTCGAAGAAAGTCCTGAAGCGGCAGATTGAAATGGGAGTGGTCCCTAAGGGGACTGAGTTGGCGATAGTCAACAAAGATGTACCTGCATGGGACTCCCTGAGCGATGATGAAAAGAAGCTTTTCTCCAGACAGATGGAGGTCTTTGCAGGATTCATGGGCGAGGCGGATTACCACATCGGGAGGATAATCGACTTCATCCGGAGAATCGGGGAGCTCGATAATACTCTTGTAATAGTAGTTCTCGGTGATAATGGCGCTTCCGGCGAAGGCGACAGTACGGGGTTGATGAACTCTACTCCTGAAAAGAACAAGGCTTACATTGAGGAAGAGCTCAAAAAATACGACCACTACGGCGACGAGAGGACATTGCCTTTCTATCCTGCCGGTTGGGCCCAGGCATGCAACACCCCGTTCCGCTATTACAAAAAATGGCCTGATTATGAGGGCGGTACCCATGACGGCCTGATTGTATTTTATCCGAAAGGGATTGTCGATAAGGGCGGCATCCGTACCCAGTATACCCACTGTACCGACATTCTTCCGACTACTGTTGAACTGACCGGCTCGACTGTCCCTCAAGTGATTGACGGCTATCCCCAGACAGAGATTTCAGGGACAAGTTTTGCCTATGCCGTGACATCCAAAGACAATAACGTCAAGGACCGCAAGACGTTCCAGTACTATGAACTCAACTCCTCTTATGCCCTCTACAAGGATGGATGGAAGGTCCAGTTCCCGAATGGGGCAGTGAATGGTCTCAGGGCCGGTATTTATCCGGATACGGGAGTTCATCTGTACAATCTCAAGAAGGATTTCAACGAGTCTAAAGACCTCGCAGCGAAGTATCCTGCCAAGGTCAATGAGATGCTCAAGGAGTTCGACGATTATGCCTGGAAGCACAATATCTATCCTCTCAAAAACGGAAAGGTCAACATAGATCCTGACTATCCTTCAAAGCTGAGGCCTCACTATGACATTTTTGTCGGCGCCCGCGACTTCGGCGAGTATCCTTTCTTCGAAGGGACCGGCGGAAGGCCTTATACGCTGACTGTCTATATTGATAAGCCCGGTACTTCCGGTGTCCTTATTTCCCAAAAGGAATATGCCCTTTATGTCCTCGATGGCAAACTGGTGTACGGCTCTTCTACCGGGGAGAAACTGGTTGCAGACCGCCCTCTGCCTTCCGGAGAGTGCGTCGTCAAGGTAGTAGCGGACCATAAGGGGAAGAAATCGACGATAAGTCTCTATATTGATGATGTCATGGTAGGGTCTAAAGAGTTTTCAACAAAGATTAATGCTCCGGGAAGGTCCAACGCCATCCAGGTCGGCCGCCAGTGGGGAGTCCCTGTCAATGATGATTACGAGTCACCGTTCATGTTCAACGGTAAGATATTCAAGGCATCAATAGATATTCAGATGTGAGTGAGAGAAGGTCGATAGATGTGGTCTCTGACGGCCATGTAATCTCCAGAATCATTGGAGAAGGGTCTCTTTCGGCCCTCCCGGAGATTCTGGAAGGCTATGATGAGGTCTTCGTCGTCTATGACGAGAACGTAGCCGGTCTCATCCCTGAGATACCCGCTTGCAAGGGAATGGTAGCCATTGAAGCCACCGAGGAAGGGAAGGTGATGGCGACAGTGGAGCTTATTTGCCGCTCGATGATGGATGCGGATCTGAGCCGTAAGGCGCTTGTCCTCTCCATTGGAGGAGGTATTACTACCGATATGGCGGGTTTTGCCGCCTCTATCTATAAACGGGGAGTCCGTTATGCCAATGTCCCTACGACCCTTCTTGCTATGGTGGATGCCGCAATCGGAGGAAAGACCGGGGTCAATTTCGACGGATTCAAAAACATGCTCGGAGTGATTCGGCAGCCTGAATTTACCTTTATTTCGGCCGAACCGCTCAGGACTCTCAGCACCCGTGATTTTTTCTCAGGGGCGGCGGAGTTACTGAAGACATTCATCATCGACAACTCCTTCGGGAATTACGAAAAGGCCGTTTCGCTTCTTGGGTCATGCGGGAAAAATCTTGCCCCTGAGGCTCTCCAAGACCTTATTTTCTCGGCGGCTCAGGTTAAGGCCTCAATCGTCGGCCGCGACCAGTTCGAGAGCGGGGAACGAAAAAAACTCAATCTCGGCCATACCTTCGCTCATGCGATCGAGCACGAGGCGAGGCTGAGGGGAGATGACATAACCCATGGCGAGGCCGTAGCGATGGGGATAATTAAAGCCGCCATTCTCTCTGAGAAGGTTTTCGGAATAATAGGCCTTGCAGAAGCTTTCAAGGCAGAGTTTTCCCTCTGTGGGCTTCCTGTTGAATGCCCATATCCTATGGATGTCTTGAAGGCGGCAATGGCAAAAGACAAGAAATCAGAAGGGGATCGAATCCACTTCGTCCTCATCCGTTCAGTTGGTGAAGTCGAGACCGTCCCTCTTCGAATTGATGAAATATGATCTGTACATCTTTACAGCATAAATCCTTCGACGAGATAGAGAGTCTTTTAGAGAGCGGAAAGGTCGAAATGGCCGAAATACGCCTCGACAGGTGCTCCCTTTCCATTGAAGAGATACAAGAGTTATTCTCTTTTTCGGATGTCCCACTTATCGCAACGTGCCGGATTGATGAGATGATGAAGAGCATTTCCCGCCGCGAAGCGGAGGCTCTCTCGGAGCAGCGCCTTGTCGCTGCAGTCGAAGCCGGAGCAAAATATGCGGATCTTGAAATAGAGGCCCCAGCCCCTATGGGAAAGCGAATCCGCCGGGCTTGCTCGGAGTTTGGTACCATACTTATCCGTTCGAGCCATGATTTTAGAAGTACTCCACCGGCGGCGACTCTTCGGTCGATCTATGACCGCTGCCGCGCTTTCGGGGGAGAGATTGCCAAAATCGTTGTTTCGGCGACTTCCTGGTCAGATTGCGAGCGGGTCCTTGACCTTTATCAATACGCCGGAGAAGCGGCTTCGACCCTGGTCGCCTTTGCAATGGGAGAGGCTGGAAGAAAGTCAAGACTCGATTGCCTCAGCCTCGGCTCCCCGTTTACATATGCCAGCCTTTCAGCTTCCGAAGCAACAGCTCCCGGACAATGGACAACCGCAGCCATGATATCCGCTGTTGAGAGCTATTCGGGGGCATTCCCTCTAAAGCGGTTTGAGGGGAAAGACCTCATTATGCCCGCATCGAAGAGTTTCGCCCAGAGGGCGGTTATCGCCGCGGCTCTTGCCGAGGGGACATCTCGCCTAGAAGGCTATTCCCCTTGTGGAGATAACGAGTCAGCAATAGCAGTAGCAAAGGCTCTTGGGGCGGAAGTAGAGCTTGCCGATGGAGGGACTCTTCTCATAAAGGGAATCGGGGCGACTCCGGGATGCCTGTCCCTCAGTGAAATCAATACCGGAGAATCCGGATTCCTGACGAGGTTGATGATCCCTGTATTGTCGGCTGTAAACGGTG
This sequence comes from uncultured Bacteroidales bacterium, assembly GCA_900318955.1. Lineage (GTDB taxonomy): Bacteria > Bacteroidota > Bacteroidia > Bacteroidales > UBA932 > Cryptobacteroides. Next base: position 31,969 of record ONMJ01000014.1, on the reverse strand, counting down.
GCCCTGTCAGGATAAACGGAGAGAAGACCCTCTTGAAAAGGCCGCTTGCGGGGGCTCATGATATAATGGCCTCTTTCGGGGTCAGGCTTATTCCGTCTGCCGATACCCCCGACAGGGGAATAGTCCCTGAGTCCAGGAAGAGCGATTGTTTCGTGCCATTGACCCTCAATGGCCCGATTATCCCCGGCAAGGCAGAGATCGACGGAAAGGAAGGCTCTCAGCTTATTTCCGGCCTTCTTACGGCGCTTCCTCTTATGGATGAAAAATCGACAATCTATGTTGAGAATCCAAGGAGTATCCCATATATGTTCATAACTCTCGACGTCCTTAAGAAATTCGGTGTTATGGTCGGCAGTGAGATGGAAGGAGACGAGGATTTTGTGGAAAATCAGAATTGGTCTCTCTGCAGCGGGGTCACCTTCAAGATAAAAGGCGGCCAGCGCTTTAAGGCTGCTGATTTCAGGATTGAAGGGGACTGGTCCGGAGCAGCTGCCTTCCTTGTCGCCGGAGCGATTTTCGGAAGTGTTGAGGTTGAAGGTCTCGACACTACATCCCTTCAGGCGGACATATCAATTATGGATATTCTTCTCGAGGCAGGTGCCAGCATGTCCCAGACAGAGTCACATGACGGCAATCCGGCAACAGGTCCTATTCATGTCAGAAAAGCCCCTCTGAGCCCTTTTGATGCGGACCTGAACAACTGTCCGGACCTTTTCCCGGTGGTCTCTGTCCTTGCGGCCTTTTGTCCCGGCGATAGTCATCTTCTCGGGGTCAACCGTTTGAGACACAAGGAAACCGACAGGGCTGCAGCTATCGTCGAGATGCTCTCAGAGATGGGTGTGCCGGTTGCCGTTGAGGATGATATGATGGCGATAAAGGGAATGTCGTTGACTCAAAGAATAATGACCGGGAATCTCCTCATAGGAGGCAAGTATACGTCCTGGAAGGACCACAGGATGGTGATGGCGCTCAAAGTCGCCTCTCTTGGAGCTGACGGTCCCATAGAGATTGATGATACTGAATGCGTGTCAAAGTCATTCCCAAGATTTATTGAAATGTTTGACAATGCCTTCTGAATGGCATTGTCCAGAAACAATAATTAAACAGTAATGCGATGAATTCTTTCGGTAGAATATTCAGAGTCAGTATCTTCGGGGAGTCCCACGGACCCGAAATAGGAGTAGTCATCGATGGGGTCGAGCCCGGCGTCGAGATTTCGGCTGAGGATCTTAGAAAAGATATTGCCCGGCGCAAGAGCGGGGCTAAAGGAACTACGCCAAGGATTGAGGCGGATGAGCCCATTATTTTGAGCGGAGTCTATAAGGGCCGCGCGACCGGTGCTCCTTTGACGATCGCCTTCAAAAATACAAATGTCAAGAGCGAAGACTATAAGAGCTTTGAAATAACCCCGAGGCCGGGACATGCGGATTTTACTGCAGGACTGAGATTTGACGAGTTCAATGATCCCCGCGGAGGAGGCCATTTTTCCGGTCGCCTCACTCTTCCTGTCGTCGCTGCCGGGACGGTTGCGAAGAAATGCATATTCGACATAATGGAGAAAGCGGACTTTGATCATGGGATTTCAATCGCAGCCGAGATTGTCGCTCTCGGAGGAGTTTCCCGCGGGACTGCCCTTGAGAGAGCGGGAGGGAAAAAACTGACGGATAGTGAGTTATGGAGCGAAGAGCTGCAGGCGGCGACATCTGAGGGGGACTCTTTGGGGGCCGTGGTTGAGTGCGTTGTCTCTGATGTTCCTTATGGAATAGGGGAGCCTTTCTGGGATTCGGTTGAGTCTCTCATCTCCCATGCGATTTTTTCCATTCCGGGAGTTCGGGGGATTGAATTTGGAGACGGATTCAAGTCCTCGTCCATGAAGGGCAGCGAGCATAATGACCCTCTAGGCCTTGATGAAATGGGACTCCCTCTTCCTGTCAAAAACGGCTCTGGAGGTATGAACGGAGGACTTACCAATGGTTGTCCGATAGTCTTCCGTGTGGCCTTCAAACCGACTTCCAGTATTCGCAAGACCCAAAAGACCCTGGATCTGGAAAAAGAAGAAATTGTCGATTTCTCAGCCCCTGGACGGCACGATGTATGCTTTGCCCTTAGGACGCCAGTCATTGTAGAGTCAATGGCGGCCATTGTGCTTGCCGATCTTCTCAAAACTATAGGAAATAATTTATAACCATCATATGAAAAAGATTCTCACTTCTTTCGCACTTATCGTTGCTGCAGGAATGATTCTTTCTGCGCAAAATATTCCTCAGGCTGCCAAGGACAAGGCGGCTGACCTCGTATCGAAAATGACACTCGAGGAAAAGGTGTCCATGCTTTCCGGCTATGAAGACGGATTCCATACTTTCCCTGTCGAAAGGCTCGGTATCCCTTCCATCAGGATGGCTGACGGCCCGCAGGGAGTCCGCAATAAAACCATATCCACCCTTTATCCCGCCGGAATTGCAGCCGCTGCATCATTCAACCGTGAAGCGGTCTATAATATGGGAAAGGGAATTGGACAGGATGCCCGCGCAAGGGGTGTCGGAATCATGCTAGGTCCCGGAGTAAATATCTATCGTTCAGCTCATAACGGACGAAACTTCGAGTATTTCGGAGAAGATCCCTATCTGGCTTCAGAAGCCGCGGTCAACTATATCAAGGGCCTTCAGAGCGAGGGCGTCATAGCGACGATCAAGCACTTTGCTCTCAATAATTCAGAATACGACCGCCACGGCACCAGTTCCGTAGTCGATGAGCGTACCGCCAACGAGATTTACTTCGAGACCTTCAGGAAGGCTGTCCAGGAGGCCGGAGTCGGAGCCGTTATGACAAGCTACAATATGGTAAACGGTGCCCATGCGGCCGAGAATCCCTGGCTCATCGATGAGAATCTTCGTGGCAAATGGGGCTTCCAGGGCCTTGTAATGTCAGATTGGACATCGACCTACAGTCCTCTCGAGATAATGATGGGAGGAGTTGACCTCGAAATGCCGAAGAATTATACTCTCCGTTTTGATGAGCTAAAGACAATGCTCGACAACGGTGTCATCACCGAAAGTATGATCGATGTGAAGGTGCAGCGTATCCTCCAGACTCTCATTGCATTCGGCCTTTTCGACCGTCCGGCAAAGGATGAGTCTGTCTCGGAGAACAATCCTTTCTCCAACCAGGCGGCTCTCGATCTTTCCCTTGAGGCTCCGGTCCTTGTAAAAAACAACGGAGTCCTTCCTTTGAAATCGGGTAAGAGAAATGTCACTGTACTGATTGGCCCCGAAGCCGATATTATGCCTTGCGGAGGCGGCAGCGGTGAAGTAAGCTGCTTCGATGAAAATAAAGTGACTATCGCTGGAGGTCTTTCGGCGCTTGGAAACAAGTATCCGTGCACATATCTTTCCAATCCCAAATCAAATATAACGGCGATTGAAAAAGCCAAAGCTGTAGTTGTTGCCGTAGGATTTGACAAGAAGTCAGAAAAGGAGAATAGTGACAGGACTTTCGCCCTTCCCAAAGGCCAGGATGATCTCATCCTCTGGGCATGCGAGCACAACCCCAATGTCGTTGTAGTCGTTGTCTCCGGCGGCGAGGTCGACATGTCGAAGTGGCTCGATAAAGTATCGGCCGTCCTTTATGCATGGTATGACGGGCAGTCTCTCGGAACGGCTGTGGCTAAGATTCTTTCAGGAGCTGTCAATCCTTCCGGGCGCCTTCCGTTCACTGCTTGGGGCAGCGAGGAGAAGAACCCGACATCCCCTTATTACCAGCCTACAATGACCAACCTTCATAATGCTACTTCCAAGGGCCATATCGCCCGTTTCGGCCGTTATCTCTATGTCGAGTACAGGGAAGGTGTATTTGTCGGTTACAGGGGAGCAGAGCACTTCGGAATAAAGCCTCTCTATCCCTTCGGATATGGACTTAGCTATACTACGTTCGATTATTCGAACCTGGCTGTCAATCCTTCAGGGGATGGCTTCGATGTGACTTTCTCCATTTCCAATACAGGCAAGGTCGCTGGAGCGACTGTCCCTCAGATCTATGTAGCTCCGAAAGATTCAAAGGTTCTCAGGCCTGTTCGCGAACTGAAAGGCTACGAGAAAGTTTTCCTCGACAAGGGAGAGACAAAGGATGTTACCATCCATCTTGACCGTCACGCCTTTGCTTCCTATTGCATAAAGGTCCACGATTGGAAAGTCTCAGAAGGTCTCTACGGCATCCAACTTTGCTCTGACGCTGAGACTGTTATAGATGAAAAAGAAATAGAATTATAACTAGTTTTTCTGAAATGAAAAGACTTTTTAATTACATCGCAATAGCGGTGTTGCTCGTTGCACTCTTTTCTTGCAAGGGAGGGCAAAAAGCACCCCGTACACCGTCTGCAGACTTCGCTGCCTATGTGTCTGCCTTTACCGGAGGAATCGTTACGGACGATGCATCGGTGAGGGTGGATCTTGTCCAAGAAGTACCTGAAAGCAAGCGTATTACCGAAGGCCTTTTTGCTCTTTCTCCTTCAGTGAAAGGATCTGTTCTATGGACTTCTCCAAACTCCGTAAGTTTCTTCCCGGACGATGGCGCTCTCGAAGTCGGAAAGACCTATTCGGTGACATTCCATCTTGGCAAGGTGATTCCTGCCGTAGATGAAAAAATGAAGGATTTTAATTTTGGATTTACTGTCGGGGGAGAGCCTGTAAAAGGAGCTGAAAAAGCCAATCCTGAAAGCAAGGAGGAGAAAGGGTTCCGGGTTGTCTCTGCTGTCAACAATCCCGGGAACAGTCCTTATGTCGAGTTGTTGTTCTCTAGCGAGCCGGTCAACGCCACCGTCAAGGGAATGATAGAGATGGAGGGCGTAAGCAACTTCTATACAGAGCTTCGTGAGGGGACGGTTCTCGTCCACTATGAGGGGGCTCGGGATAAGGTCACGCTGAAGGTGTCATCGGGAGTGAAGGATGCGCTTGGAAATGCTCTTGGAAGTGATTTTGTCAGGGATTTCGTGAAAGATGAAGAAGCCCCTGCCGTCCATCTTCTTTCCCACGGCAGCATACTTCCTGAGAGCGGGAATCTTATTCTTCCTTTCAGTGCGGTCAATCTCAGTGCTGTTGAGGTTAGGATAGTGAAGATATATGCGTCCAATGTCCTCATGTTCCTTCAGGACAATGACCTTGGAGAGAATAGTTCATTGAGGCGCGCCGGAAGGCTTGTTTTCCACTCTGATATTCCTCTTGACAGAAGCAAGGATCTCCATAGATGGAATAATTTCTCCATTGATCTATCCAAGCTGCTCCACAGCGAGCCCGGTGCGATTTACAGTGTCCGCCTCTCTTTCAGGCAGGATCAGTCTCTGTATGGCGGCAAGGACCCCGGCCCCTCAATGGTCTCTTCGTCTTTCGGAAAGCCTTCAGCAGAGGATGAGAAAGTCTGGGATAAGGCCAATGCATACTATTGGGATAACGACTATGACTGGGAGAATTATGATTATAACGAGAAAGACGATCCCACAAAACCGTCCTATTATATGGACTCCGATCGCTTCCCCTATGTGCAGATTCTTCCTTCCGATCTTGGCCTTATTGCCAAATATGCCGGTTCGGACGAACTCTGGGTTGGGGCAAATGACCTTGTGAGCGCTAAACCGGTAGATGGAGTGCAGCTGGATGTATATGACTTCCAGCTCCAGAAGATAGCTTCGGCAAGGACTGGCTCTGACGGAATGGTCGGGATAAAAGTCAGCAGGAGGCCATTTGTCGTGGTCGGTACCTGGGGCAAGTCAATTACCTATCTGAAAGTTTCGGATGGCAATGAGATTTCCCTCAGCCGCTATGATGTCGGTGGTGAGACGATAAATAAGGGTCTCAAGGCCTGTATCTATGGAGAAAGAGGCGTATGGAGACCGGGAGACACTATCCATCTTACCGCCATCATAGATTCGAAGGACGGATCCCTCCCTGACGGCCATCCAGCGACGTTGGAAGTCTATACTCCGGAGGGTAAATTCTTCTCCCGTCACCTCGGGCAGAGCATTGGCGGCTTCTATAGTTTCGATATTCCTACTTCCGCTGATGTTCCGACCGGTTTCTGGAATGCATACCTTAAAGTCGGAGGCAGCAGCTTCTACAAGACTCTCAATGTCGAGACGATAAAGCCTAACCGCCTCAAAATAGATGCTGATTACGGCTCGTCACCTTTGATTGCCGGCTCTGTAAAGAAGATAAAAATATCATCTTCATGGCTTACCGGCTCTCCGGCTTCTGGTTTGAAGGCAGGAGGAAGGATGACTCTCCGCTATGGTACTACCTCCTTCAAAGGCTTTGAAAAATACCGCTTTACTCCGCCCCAGACAGGATTCAGGACTAGCGAAAGCGATCTTTTCAAGACTACTCTGAGTCCATCAGGCGAGGCCGAGGTAAGCTTTACCGTTCCTTCAGCCTCAAATGCTCCCGGCATGTTGAGAGCGACCATAGTAACCTCTGTTGAGGAGGAAGGTGGTGATGAGAGTTTTGTCACATCAACCGTTCCTTTCTCTCCTTACAGCGCGTATGTCGGAATCAAAGTGCCGGAAGGGGATTATCTCGAAACCGATAAAACTCACAAATTCAATATCGCTGTAGTGGATCCTGACGGGAAACGAATTTCCGGGCATAAACTCGAATACCGTATTTTCAAGGCCGGTTGGTACTGGTGGTGGGAGAGCGGTGTCTCCAGTATCGACTCCTATGTGAGCGGAAGTTCGGTCAGAAAGATTTCGGAGGGAACACTTGTCTCCCAATCGTCAGATGTTCAGTGTCAGCTGAAGGTGGACTATCCGGAATGGGGAAGATATGTTATCGTTGTCAGGGATTCTGAAAGCGGGCATGTAAGCGGTGCCGCTTTCACTGTTGACTGGCCCGAGTATAGGGGCAGAGCCGACAGACGCGATCCTGAAAATCTTACCATGCTTACTTTCTCAACAGATAAACAATCCTACCGCGTCGGTGAAAAGGCGACAGTCTATATTCCTGCCGCTCCCGGAGGACAGGCCCTTGTCTCGCTTGAGAATGCTTCCGGAGTTATTTCCTCATCTTGGGTATCTACTGGTAGCGAGGATCGTCCATGGAGCTTCACTGTGACCGAAGATATGGCCCCGAATTTCTATGTCCATCTGACCCTTGTCCAGCCCTATGGGAATGTCTCAAATGACCTCCCTCTACGTCTCTATGGTGTCCAGAGGGTCTTGGTTGAGAATCCTCAGTCGCATCTGGATCCGCAGATTTCCATGCCTTCGGCCATTCATCCGGAGGAGGAATTCTCCGTCACGGTTAGCGAAAAGAGCGGAAGGCCGATGACATATACTCTCGCCATTGTTGACGAAGGCCTTCTTGATATCACCGCTTTCAAAACCCCTGACCCGTGGAAGGTTATGAATTCCGTTGAGGCCCTGGGTGTAAGGACCTGGGACATGTACGATGAGGTAATGGGAGCGGCTGCAGGCCGATTCTCTACCATCGCAGCCATCGGAGGAGACCAGGATAATATTGTCTCCGCCCGCAAAGACAACCGTTTCAATCCTGTGGTATGGTATCTAAAACCCCAGACCCTTGGAAAGGGCGGTAAAGCCGTCCATAAGGTAACGCTTCCGATGTACGTCGGAAGTGTCAGGGTAATGCTCATTGCTGCAGGGGAAAATGCTTTTGGAAGCGCTGAGAAGACCGTTCCTGTGACGGCACCGCTGATGGTCCTGTCAAGCCTTCCTCGCAGGGTGGCTCCTGGCGAAGAGTTCACACTCCCAGTCAACGTCTTTGCAACCGAGAAAGGCGTAAAAGAGGCTGTTGTCTCCGTCAAGACGGGCGGCCCTTTGAAACTCGTCGGAGAGAGTAAGGGTACGGCTTCATTTAAGAACGGAAGCGATGATATCGTTCGATTCGCCCTGAAAGCCGAAAGCGAGGGAACGGCCACAATCGAAGTTAAAGCCTCTGGCGCAGGACATAGCGCTTCCGAGACATTGACTCTCGAAGTAGTCAATCCCAACCCCATCAGGACTATCGTCACTCGCGCGGAACTCTCTTCCGGCAAGGGAACTACCCATAAGGCAGAAGGGGAAAAGAGCTATGTGCAGCTCAGCAGTTTCCCCTCTTTCGATGCCCTTTCACTCTATAAGGACATGGTCTCATATCCATACGATTGCACCGAGCAGCTTGCTGCAAGAGGCCTTGCAATCCTTCACCTTCTTCCCATGCTGAACGAAGGAGAGGCCGCTGGAGCAGGAACGGTAATTGACGGAATCATTAAGATGCTTTATTCCCGCCAGAACTCCGACGGAGGATTCTCCCTTTGGGGAAGATCCGCGAGCGACAGCTGGGTAAGTTCCATGGCCGGACAATTCCTTACAGAGGCATCCGGAGCCGGCTATAAAGTAGACGGCGGCGTTCTGAGCGCATGGAAGCGCTATCAGCAGAAGCTCAGTGGAGCTTACAGGATAGCTGGAAGCTCCGTTCTTTCCCATATGGACGAGGCTTACAGACTCTATTCTCTTGCCGTTGCCGGTGCTCCTTCCACCTCAGCCATGAACCGGCTCAGGGAGGAAGGAAATATAGGATACAGGGCTTCATGGATGCTTGCCTCCGCATATGCCCTTTCCGGAAAGTCCAAAGTCGCTGAGACAATCATCTCTTCTGTCGGAAGGGATTTCGAGGACTATGACTCATATAATATGACCTATGGGACCTCCTTCCGCGACAGGATGGTGGCTCTCGAGGCTCTTGCTCTGACCGGAAATCTTGCGGAAGCTGTTCCAATTGCTGCAAATGCGGCGGAAAAGAAGTCCTTCTCTACCCAGGAAGCTGCTTTTGCCGCGATTGCTTTTGACAGACTTCGTTCTCTGACAGGGCCTTCAGGTATAGACGCTTCTGTTTCGGGAGAAGCTGTAAAAGTCTCTTCCTCAAGTGTTTCTGTGCCGGTAAAGGGAGAAGTCAAGGTTGTAAACAATGCTGAGGGGAAACTCTTTGCCGCATTTACAGACCTTATCCGTGATCCCGCAGGAACAGCTGTTCCGGCTTGGTCTTCTTCACTCGGACTGTCGGTTCGCTATCTCGGATCGGACGGACGTCCTGTGAATGTGAAATCTCTCCATCAAGGAGATACCTTCTTCGCGGAGGCGACAGTTACCAATCCGTCTAAGGTTTCCCCGAAGCACAATCTTGTGCTGTCGATGCCGATTCCTTCGGGCTGGGAGATACTGAACGACAGGCTCACTGGCGGAGTAGATGAAGGATACGATCATACAGACATCCGTGACGACCGCTGCAACTGGTTCTTCGACCTTGAAAGCGGGAAATCTCGCCGATTCACCCTCAAACTTCGGGCAGCTTATGAAGGGACATATTTCCTCCCTTCAGTGAGCTGCAACGCAATGTATGACCGCGAAATCACCGCAGGCACAGCTTCTTCCACAGTCAGTGTGGTGAGATGAAGCGCCGGCGTGTAATAACGCTATCCGTAATAGGGGTTATTCTGCTCGGGGCTATTCTAATGTCCCCGGGCAGACCCTTTTCCGATGTCCCTTATTCCACTGTTGTAACCGACTGCGAAGGAGAACTTCTCGGAGCCAGGACGGCTGCCGACGGGCAGTGGCGTTTCCCTCCTTCCGAAAATGTTCCCGAGCGGTTCGAAAAGGCCCTTCTCCAGTTCGAAGACAAGCATTTCTACCATCATCCGGGGGTCAATCCGGTCTCGATGGTACGGGCTCTTGTGGGGAACATTCGCGCAGGGAAAGTTACCAGCGGCGGAAGTACCATCACTATGCAGGTTGTCCGCCTTTCCCGCGGCCGGGAGAGGACTGTGAAGCAAAAAATCATAGAATCTGTGCAGGCTGTCCTTCTGGAGATTCGCTATTCAAAGAAGAAAATTCTGTCCCTGTATGCCTCCCATGCCCCTTTCGGAGGGAATGTGGTCGGACTCGAGGCGGCTTCATGGCGCTACTTCGGCCGCCCCTCTGACGAACTTTCATGGGCGGAGGCCGCCACTCTTGCCGTTCTCCCGAATGCCCCCTCCGAGATTCACCCCGGAAAGAACAGGGACCTTCTCCTCCAGAAGCGGAACTCTCTTCTTCGGGAGCTCCATGAAAAAGGATACTTCTCAGATGAAACCCTCTCCCTGTCGCTCGAGGAGCCGCTTCCGGATGCTCCGCTGCCGCTTCCGTCCTACGCTTCTCACATAGTGGCTAAGACTCCGGAAGGAGTTGTTACCCGTACCGGAATACGTATCAATCTCCAGAGGCAGATTGAACAGATAGTAGGGAGATTCAGCGATGATTTTGCCACCAGAGGGATTAACGATCTTGCCGCCATCGTCATTGACAATGCGACTGGAGAGACAATCGCGTATTGCGGAAACTCTTCCCCTGGGAGAATCCGGCCCGGGATGCAGGTAGACATAGCCGATTCTCCGCGATCGACAGGAAGTATCCTGAAACCCTTTCTCTTTTCGGCCGCAATGCAGGAAGGGATTATTCTTCCATATACCTTGATCAAGGATGTCCCGGTCAATATGGACGGCTTTTCTCCTCAGAATTTCGACCAGCAGTTCTATGGCGCCGTCCAGGCATCGGAGGCGCTTTCGAGGTCCCTGAATGTGCCTGCTGTCCATCTTCTGAGGGCCTACGGTGTGCCGAAGTTCCATTCGCTTTTGAAGGATTGCGGCCTCTCGACACTAAGAAAGGATCCTTCATGGTATGGGCTTTCCCTCATCCTCGGCGGAGGGGAAGGCAAACTTACAGAGATTACGAGAGCCTATTCAGGGATGGTAAGGAGTTATATTATGGATGAGAAGTTTCCACTTTCAGATAAGGTCTCACTTTGGTATACCTTCGAGGCACTCAAGGATGTCAACAGGCCGGACGAACTCGATTGGCGGTATATTCCTTCTCTTCGCAAAGCTGCATGGAAGACAGGTACAAGCTATGGGTTTCGGGATGCCTGGGCTGTCGGAATGACTCCGGAGTATACTGTCGGGGTCTGGGCTGGAAATGCCGGAGGACAAGGAGTCCCTGGCCTTACCGGGGCATCGGTTTCAGGACCGGTGATGTTTGCCATCCTCAATACTTTACCTTCGGGGGAGTGGTTCAGGGAGCCTTCAGATGGTATTTTCGCTGAGATTTGTCCGCTTTCCGGTCATCTTCGCAGCCCCGAATGCCCCGAAGGCAAAGAGATTCGCCTCCCCTCCGCCGCCATGGAGAGCGAGCCGTGTCCATATCACAATGGAGGGGCATTTGCGTTGCCTCCGGCGATGGAGTGGTTCTACAAGAAATACCATCCTGAATATGAAGTGCCGAAGGCATCTCCCCGCCGGATGGAGTTTATCTATCCCGAGAGCGGAAGCGAGTTGACAATCCCTCGCCAGATGGATGGAAGCGAGGGAAAGATTGTATTTGAACTTGCCCATAGAGACCCGTCAGCAACCGTCTGGTGGCATCTTGACGAAGAATATGTCGGAGAAACGCGGTTTGTCCACAATCTCAGTCTTACCCCATCTCCCGGTCGTCATACTCTTGTCGCAGTTGACGCTTCCGGTCACACCGCGGCGGTATCGTTTGTTGTTAAAACCGGTGGGGGATTTTGATTTTTCGCGGAGATTGACTAATTTGCAAAAATAAGAAATTATGTACTGCTATGAAAAGAGGTAGAATATTCTTTCTGGCGGTCCTGTCCGCCCTTTTTGTTCTCGGATGCGGTCCTGAGGAAAAGCCGATCCCCGAGCCGACCCCGGAGCCGGTTGTAAATCCTGAACCCACACCCGAACCTACGCCTGATCCTACTCCGGAGCCGACGCCCGATCCGCCGGCAACCCCGATGAGCCTTACCGCGAAATGGGAAATCAGCTCGTCACTTTCTTCTTCGGGGGCGACTAAGTGGACTAATGAAAACAAGTTTTTCGCCCCTTCCGGCGACGGGGCGAATAAGGCATATATAAGTACCTCGACAGGAAATACTCTCGGTACCGAACCGGTTAGGGGCCGCAGCGGAAACAATATCGCTGTCGCCAATATGGCTCCGGGAGATGCGATTGTCTTCACATATCCTAATCTGACCCTTGCAAAGGGCACGACGGTCGATTTCATGGCCAATTTCCTGGCGCCGAATGCAAGCTCTCCAAAATATTGGCTATTCGAGTATTACGATGGAGGGGAGTGGAAAACTGTAGAAGAGGACCTGCATGCAGCTTCGGAGGATGCTTCCTTGAAGTATTCATTCTATGTCAAGTACTTCAGCGCTTATCAATATACAACATTCTTCCAAAGCTTTACCCTTTCGGAAGCTCTTGTAAACCAGGATCTTACCATGCGCTGCCGCGTTGTTGGAAACTACAATAACGGGGGAGGCGCCCTCAGCCCTTCAGCGTCAGCCTATACCTGCCTTGTCAATAACTATTGGTCTGGAGCTCAAATTACTGCATATCAGGGGATTCCGGTCAAGGAGACGAAGAAACTTGCTGTCATCGGTAATTCCTTTACCTACTATTATGGGACCAACTTCATACTGAAGCAGATTGCCCGCAGCCAGGGACATGAACTCAGAATCAGGGCCCATACCAAGGGAGGACAGGATTTCGGAGAGAATTATCCGAGGGAGTTGACCCAGTGGGTAATCAAAGACGGCGGATACGACTACGCCCTTCTTCAGGACATGTCCACCCGTCACTCGGATTACTACAAGGATCCGACACTCAATTCTGCTGTTCTCGCTGATACAAAGACTATTCTCAATGCCTTCAAATCTTATTCTCCTTCCGTTCGGCCAATTGTTGAGAATACTTGGTCATTCCTCGGAAGTTCCAACTACGAAGGTTATGGAAGTTTGGAGCTTTTTGATAAAGCTCTTCAGGGAGGTGCCCTTTTAGTCGCTGATGCAACCGACACGTGGCTCTCTCCTATAAATGAGGCTTTTAAGCAGGCTCGTGCTGCCGGAATCACAGATCTTCTACATACGGACAATAAGCATCCCAATCGCAATGGAGCCTATTTGAAAGCATGTGTCAATTACCTTCTGCTTTATGGCGAGGCATTCGATGCGAATGTCCCTGATTGTCTGGTATCCGCTGCAACCGCAGCGAAACTACGCTCAATTGCAGAGACCGTTGTACTTGGAAATATCAATTCTTTCCGTAATCCGGATGCGTCCAAGGTTGTTCCCGGAGAGGGACTCTCCGGGGGAGGAGGAGAAACTCCCGGCCCGACGGATGTGACTCTTGGTGAAAATGGCATTAAAAACACCGCTCAGCTCCTTTCATTTGCCGCTTTAGCAGCTTCCGGAGGAGATATTTCCAGCTATAAGAACGCTGCCGGCGAGGTTGCGCTTCTGGAGGATATAGAACTCTCCGGGACTCCGTGGACTCCTATTGGAAACATCTCCTCAATTGTATACAATGCGGTCCCTTCGCCTACGTCGTATTTCTCAGGAACATTCAATGGGAACGGCCATACAATCACCGGCCTTACTCTTGATGTTTCAACCAACCAGGTCAACCTTGCGGGATTTTTCGGTGCAACTGTAAAGGCTGTAATCAAAGACGTCGTTTTCGAAGATGTTGTCCTTAAATTCAACAGCTCCGGTATCAGCAGCGGTAATATTGCTCTCGGTACTGTTGCCGCCTGTGCTGTGGATACCAAGTTTGAGAATGTTCATGTAAAGGCCACATATTCTGGAAAGGCGACATCAACGGCAGCCCGCTTTGTCGCTCTCGGTGGAATAGCCGGTTTTGTCTCCTCAACTCAAGATGGAGGGAGCTCGTTTGAAAACTGCACCTTTGACGGAGAAATCAGTAATGACATAGGCACCAAATACTCCAATACCAATACGGCAATCATCGGCGGAATCGCAGGAGGAGTAGCCAATGCAGGCAAGCTTGTCTATTTCAAGAAGTGCGAAAACAAGGCCTCAATTAACGTCAAGGCCCATAGGGTGGCAGGTATCGTATCAAGCGGCTTCTATTCGAGGATTGAAGAATGTGTCAACGGAGGCAATATTTCCGCCGTGCATTCGGGTTCAGCCGCTTCAGGAAGTGTTGCCGGATGCCGAATCGGCGGCGTTATGGCCTACTGCAGTTTCACTTCGACAAACTCCTCGTATCTGAAAGATTGCCTTAATACCGGAACAATCTCATCTACAGAGCCTTCCAGCGCTGTCGGAGGAGTGGCCGGTCTTATCAGGACATATACTCTTAAGGGCTGCCGTAACACTGGTAATGTCATTGGCCCCGAGGGGACCAGAGGTCTTTTGGTTGGCTCCGTCACTTCAGCTGATGCCCCGTCCACTTTCGAAAACTGCTCATTCAAAGGCTCCATAGGTGCAAAGGCGGACGGAAGCGATGCCGTTGCTGCTACGGCGGATAATTATCTTCCTCTTGGCATCTCGTTCGCCAGTGATGTATCCAGCCCCACATGGAATGCGGACAACGTCAAATTCATTGCGGAATAGGCGGTTTTTTGCTACTTTTGCACTCCCAAGCGGACGGATATGGATATACAGGAGGAAAATAAGATAATCGAGGAGGTTACTTCCGGGGAATATAAGGAAGGATTCGTGACGCAGGTGGAGCAGGAGTATGTTCCCAAAGGCCTCAATGAAGATATTATAAGGACCATTTCGGCTTTGAAACAGGAGCCGCAGTGGCTCCTTGATTTCCGTCTGGATGCATTCCGCCGCTGGCAGGGGATGGAGATGCCGTCATGGGCCCATCTGGATATGCCGGAAATTGATTTTCAGGATATTATCTATTATGCGGCCCCTAAGAAGGACAAGGATAGACCGAAGGAAATCGATCCCGCCCTTGCCGAGACATTCGAAAAGCTTGGCATTCCGCTGAGGGAGAGGGAAGCTCTTGCCGGGGTTGTTGCTGTAGATGCTGTCTTCGATTCCGTATCCGTTACAACTACTTTTCGGAAGACGCTCGCAGAAAAGGGGATTATCTTCTGTTCCTTCTCCGAAGCGGTCAGGGAACATCCTGATCTTGTGCGTAAGTATCTGGCAACAGTAGTCCCAGCCGGAGACAATTATTTCGCGGCCCTTAACAGCGCCGTATTCTCCGATGGATCATTTTGTTACATTCCGAAGGGAGTGCGCTGCCCGATGGACCTTTCCAGCTATTTCCGAATCAACGCCCGTGGGACCGGCCAGTTTGAGCGGACCCTCATCATCGCTGATGAAGGATCCTATGTAAGCTACATGGAAGGCTGCACCGCTCCGATGAGGGATGAGCAGCAGCTCCATGCCGCCGTAGTCGAGATTATCGTCGAGAAAGATGCAGATGTCCGCTACTCGACCGTTCAGAACTGGTATCCCGGCGATGCTCAAGGGAAGGGTGGCATCCTCAATTTGGTTACGAAAAGAGGCATCTGCCGCGGCTCCGGAAGTCACCTCAGCTGGACTCAGGTTGAGACAGGGTCTGCCATTACATGGAAATATCCGTCGACCATCCTTAAGGGTGATAATTCTTCTTCTGAGTTTTATTCTGTTGCTGTGACCAATAACTTTCAGCAGGCTGATACGGGTACGAAGATGATTCATATAGGTCGCAACACCCGCAGTAGAATAGTTTCCAAGGGCATCTCGGCAGGTCGAAGCCAGAATAGCTACAGGGGCCTTGTAAGGATCAATCCTGGAGCTCAGGGCGCCAGGAACCATTCCCAGTGCGATTCCCTCCTGATAGGCTCTCTTTGCGGGGCCCATACTTTCCCCGACATAAAGAGCGCCAATACGTCGGCGATAGTGGAGCATGAGGCTACAACATCAAAAATATCTGAGGATCAGCTTTTTTACTGTAATCAGAGAGGTATCGCACCGGAGGATGCGGTCGGCCTGATTGTAAACGGCTACGCCCATGAGGTCCTTTCCCGTCTCCCTATGGAATTTGCGGTAGAAGCCCGTAAGCTTCTCCAGGTCTCACTTGAAGGTTCGGTAGGATGATGAATGCAACGGTGCTTGACATAGTTTGTTCTGTCCTTGGACTGACGACGGTAATCCTTGCCGGGAGGAACTCGAAGTACAACTTCTGGGTCGGTTATTTCTATACAGCCGCCCTTTTTGTCATGTTCATGACAAAGAACCTCTATGCGAGCCTGCTCCTTCAGCCTATATCTCTCTCTATCAATATCCTCGGCCACTACCGCTGGACCCATCCGCGGGAGAATGAGAAAGCTTCCGACGATTCCCTGAAGGTCTCTATGCTTTCATGGCCCGAGAGGATAATATCCATAGGCGCAGTCATCATAGTCGCCTTTGCATGGGGATGGACCCTCGACAAACTCTTCCCTACGGATCCGCACCCATATCTCGACTGTCTCGTAACGGTCCTCATACTTCTCGCGCAGCTACTGTCCGCACTCAAGAAGTGGGATTGCTGGGTGGCCTGGCTGCTTGTGAATGTTACCCAGCTGATACTTCACATCTCGGTAGGGAATGTTTTCATGCCGATTGTCTGCGGCATTTATCTCGCCAATGGAATCTGGTCGCTTGTTTCATGGAAAAAGCTTTACAACAATGAATAATCTTCTGGAAATCAATGGTCTCCGCGCTTCGATCGGAGACAAGGAAATCCTCAAGGGAATAGATATGACAATCCTTCCTGGCGAGGTCCATGCTGTCATGGGCCCCAATGGAGCGGGGAAAAGTACTCTCAGCGCAGTCCTGACTGGAAAGCCTGACTATACCGTTACTTCGGGGAGTGTCTTTTTTAAAGGGCAAGATCTTCTTTCGATGAGCCCGGAGGAGCGCAGTTGGGCCGGTCTTTTCATGTCCTTCCAGTATCCTGTCGAAATTCCTGGAGTGACGATCACTTCTTTCATGAAGACAGCCCTTGCCGCTCATAGGAAGGCCCGTGGGTTGGAACCGCTCAAGACATCTGATTTTCTTAAGTTTATGAAAGAAAAGATGGCCTTTGTCGGCATGAAGCCCGAGTTCTCCAAGAGGGAAGTCAATGTCGGTTTTTCCGGAGGAGAGAAAAAGCGCAACGAGATATTTCAGATGGCAATGCTTGAGCCGGATCTATCCATACTTGACGAGACGGATAGCGGACTCGATGTCGACGCTCTCAAGATTGTCGCAGACGGGGTCAACGCACTGAGAAGCCCTGAGAAAGGGGTCATTATTATTACCCATTATCAAAAGCTTCTGGAGTATGTCCGCCCGGATGTCGTCCATGTACTGAAAGGTGGGAGCATTGTAGCGACAGGCGGAGCGGAGCTTGTGGAAGTAATTGAGAATAACGGATTTGACAGGTTCTAAGCGATGGGCCACGGCAATTACATACCTTCAATAGTGGCAACTCGTCAGGAGACAGTCTTTGTCAAGGATAGCTTTGAGGAGACCTTGTCCGGCGGGGCGGAGAGGCACTATGTCGTTGAGGAAGGAGCGACCCTCAAGGTCGTGTGTTCCGTCCTTCCCGGGAAGTCTTCTTCGTTTGATATCGAAGTCGATATTGTCGGAGAGGGCGCCTCGGTCGAGCTTTTCGGCGCATATCTGACCGGAAGCTCCGAAGATGTTTCTTTCAATATTATTATGCATCATCGCGTCGGCCGCTCTTGTTCCCGGCAACTTTTTAAGGGCATTGCCGGCGGGAAATCGAAGGTGCGTTTTGACGGTCGGATTATCGTAGCCCCCGATGCCCAGCAGATAGAGGCATATCAGGAGAATCACAACATCGTACTTTCAGAAGACGCCAGGGTAGAGACAAAGCCTCAGCTGGAGATATATGCCGACGATGTGAAGTGTTCCCATGGCGCTACTGTCGGAAAGCTCAGCGAAGAAGAGCAGTTCTACATGCGTTCCCGTGGCATACCGGAGAGCGAAGCTAAGGTCTTGCAGATGATTTCATTCCTGTCTCCGGTCCTTTCCCGGCTCGAAGAATCTGGTAGAGACGTCTTTGAAAGGGAGGTAAGGTCCCTGGCCTAATCTTCCCAAGAAATGACTCTGGACTCGTCGGGAAGCACTTTTATCGATACCCTGAGAGTCTCTTCCGGTAGAAGATCTTCGATATTTTCCGGCCACTCCATAATACATAGATCACCGCTGTCGATGTAGTCGAAAAAGCCGATGTCGACAGCTTCCTGAAGTTTTGTGATTCTATAGAAATCGAAATGATACATCGGTTCCCCGGAAGAGGTGCGGTATTCATTGACTATTGCGAAAGTCGGTGAACTGACAGCGTCTTCGACGACTCCAAGGCGTTTACATAGAGCAGTCGTAAAAGTGGTCTTTCCTGCTCCCATTGGAGCATAAAGGGCTATGATTCTATTGTCTCCGATTTCTTCTAGAAACTCTCCGGCAGCCCTGTCAAGGTCCTGGAGACTATTTATTATGATTTCGTGTTTCATATTCAGGTAGGATAATTCAATCTAAACAAGGGAGAGACTTAAAGCTTCTTTTATGGCGAGATTTATGAAATCATTGATGCTTTCCCCCTTGTCAGAGGCTTTTTCGGCGATTATGCTGTGTAGTTCAGGAGTCATTCTAAGCACAAGTTTTCCGCTATATGGTTTTTCAGGGGTTATCCCATTTTGCTTGCAGGACTCAAGATAATGATCTATAGCATCCTCAAAGTCTTTCTTTAGAGAAATTGCAGTATCCCCTTCATAAACGATGCCGTCTCGTCTTAATCCCAGTACCTTTCCATAAAAACAATTGTCTTCTTCAGCGTATTCTACGCTACCGACGTACCCTTTGTAACGAAGCCTTCCCATAATAACTCTTTTTTTTCTTTGAGGAACTGAAGAATGTTTTTCAATGTTCCTTTCCTGATTTTTCAGTCGTACTCATATATGAATACAATGCAAAGATACTAAAACTAGTATTAAATTTCAAATATATTCGCTCTGTCGAGGAAGCGGTAGGAGGCGGCTTCAAGAAGGTGGCGGGGAAGGATGGGCCCCGGATCCTGTCTGGTGGTGTCAATGAGCGAGACGGCTTCAAGGTCTGCTATGGTTCGGGCGATTCTTATTATACGGCTGAATGCCCTGGCGGAGAGGCCGCTCCTTTTCATGATTTTTCCGAGAACATCCTTGCAGGCGTCATTGAGAGGGCAGAAAGCTTCCATTTCCTTCGAAGACATTTCGCTGTTACAAAATATCCCGATATCTTTAAATCTTTCACGTTGTATTTCCCTTGCTTTCGCCACCCTCGCGGCAATGGCCTTGGAAGGCTCTTCCTTGATTCCATCGATGAGCTTGGAGGGATCTACGGGATGCATAAGTACTTGAAGATCAAGTCTATCCATTACGGGACCTGATAGTCTCGAAAGGTAGGCGGCTCTTTGGCCCGGGGTGCATGTGCACCTTTCTCCTTCTCCAAAGTATCCGCAAGGACATGGGTTTGAAGCGGCCACCAGCATGAATGAGGCCGGATACTCGACCTTTGCCTTCAATCTTGAAATAGTCACTTTCCGGTCCTCAAGGGGGCCTCTCAAGGCCTCCAGAACGCTCCGCGGTGTGAGCGAAAGCTCGTCTATGAATAGCACTCCGTTTGTCGCCAGGGAAACTTCTCCCGGCATAATATTGTCTCCGCTCCCTCCTCCCAAGAAGGCTGGAAGGGATGAGCTGTTATGAGGAGCTCTGAACGGTCTTTCCCTCATAAGGCCGAACCGGCTCCCTCCCTTTCCGGCAACAGAGTAGATTTTACTTGTAATCGTAGCCTCTTCTCTTGTCATAGGCGGGAGTATCCCTGCAATCGCTTTTGCAAGAGAACTCTTCCCTGATCCCGGCGCACCGACCATTATAAGATTGTGACCTCCAGCTGCAGCGATCTCGGCCCCACGCTTCGCTCCCGCCTGTCCGAGTATATCGGCAAAATCCGGATAGTCGGCCCTCCTCTCAACTGATTCGTTCTCCATCCCCCGGTAAAGCGGAGTGTTCCATATAAGGAACTCTGAAGGGTCGTCGGCTTCTTCGAGGATAGTAAGTACGTCGTCAATAGTCTTTACTCCGAAGACAAGCCCCTCCCTGCACTCTGAGGCCTCTAGGGCGGACTCTTCGGGAAGTATGCACCCGGCGAAGCCGCTTCCAGTTGAGAGCTCTGCCATGGGGAGAGCTCCAGCTACCGGGCGGATGCTCCCATCCAGACCCAATTCGCCCATAATCAGGTATTTCCCGAGGCCTGGAAGTGATTTCTGTTCCGAAGCGGCAATAATCCCTATGGCGATAGGAAGGTCGTATCCAGAGCCTTTTTTCGAGATATCCGCGGGTGCCAGATTGATTACAATTTTCTTTCCCGGGATTCGGAATCCTTTTGATTGCAGGGCGGTAATGGTCCTTAAGAGGCTTTCTTTGACAGCAGCGTCGGCTAGTCCTACAAGGTGGATTCCGATTCCAGAGGTGACGTCTACTTCGACGGTGACGGGCATTGCTTCGATTCCGATGCATTTTGCCCCATGTACATAGATTATCATATTTCGGGGCCGCTCAACTGAGAGCGGTCCCGCAACTTACATCATTATTCCTTACCGGGAGGATAAAAGCCTTAAAACCTTTTTTCGGAAAGTGTGGTTTTATTAAAAAGAGGCTATTTTATCCTAGTTTTTGGAAGTTTGAAGAGCTCCTGAATATCCTTCATCTGGGCATCAGTCATGCCTTCGGGTTCGCTACCGAAGGATAGGGCGGCGCGATAGATGCAGGCTGCTTTGTTGAGTACATCAGTCTGGTCAAAGGCGTCCATCATGTCTGTACCAACGGCCACAGTGCCATGCTTTTCCCAAAGGACCACATCGTAGCGGCCTATTTCTTTCAGCGTGGCTTCTGCAAGCTCTACTGTGCCCGGGTTGGTAAATGGAATGAATCCAATACCAAGAGGGGCAAATGCCAATGTCTCGGGAATCATTGACCAAAGGGTGCGGGTGAGCTCTTCTGAATTGCAGAAACGGCGGATGTGGGATAGAGCTACGAGCTCAATCGGATGAGTGTGCAAAGTGGCTTTGTAGCTGCTTCCGCTTCCTAGAAGATAGTCTTGCAGGGCAAGATGTGAAGGCAGTTCAGACGTCGGAGTAACAGGCTTGTCGGCTACCATTTCGTAGTGGGCGCAGTCGTCGGTTATGCGAATGATACAACCATTGTCCATCGGATCACGGGCCAGGTCGCGCATTCGCCTTCCAGTCCCTTTGGCATAGAACCAGCAGCCTTTGAGATGCTTTAGCTCGCTGCCTATCGGAAGGGGCTGTCCAAGGGCAGGGAGGGAGCGCATCTTATCGTCTACAAGTTCTGTGATGTTGTATGTAAGATTGCCTCCGTTGCGCTCTGCCCAGCCTTTTTCCCAAAGATATCCGGCCACTTCGGCGCATTGGCCGATTACTGCTGAGAGAGCAGGGCGGTTTTCAAGTATTGTCTTCATCTTATTGTAAAAGTTTCGATTTGTTGACCCAGAAAGGCAGCGGCTTGCCACTGAGATAATCCAAATAATTATGGATTGCCGTGATAGGAGCGTCGCGGAAGGAATTGATAGTGTCTCCTGCCTGGTGATTGGTCAGAGTGACATTGTCATAGCGGAGATAAAACTCGGGAATGGTCGGCTCCGTCTCGAAGACGTCGAAAGCAGCGCCGAGCAGTTTTCCGCTGTCCATTGCCTTGCGGAATGCATCGGGGTCGACAAGGTATGAACGGGCCGCATTGATAAGGTATGAATGCTCCTTCATCAAGCCGAATTCCCTCTCTGTCATTATTGCATGGTCTGAACGGGCATGGAGGGTAACAATATCGGACTCGGCGAGCAGGGTGTCCATCGGGACCAGCGTTCCGGGATCGTCTCCAAGAGAAGTGCGGTAAGGATCTGCGACCAGGATTCTGCATCCGAAAACTGTCAATTTACGGGCAACCAGACGCCCTATTGAACCATATCCGATAATTCCGACTGTCATGTCTGTGAGTTCCCTTATTGTAGTCGCAGTGTTTGGATAGACTTTTCTCCATTCTCCGTTTCTAAGGGCCATGTTGGACCTGGAAATATTCCTGGTTTCGGAAAGAATCAGACCGATCGTAAACTCGGCTACGCCGTTGGCGTTATGGGCGGGGTTATTGGAGACAATCACTCCGGCTTCCGTGGCGGCCTGTATGTCGATGTTCTCAAGTCCTCCGCGGCAAGACATTACCGCTTTGAGATTCGGTGCACACGGGAAAAGATCACGATTGACAGGACAGAGATGGACGATAAGTACTTCAGCGTCGCGTACGGCTTCTTTCAGGCCTTCAGGCATGCCGATTTCTTCCCTTTTCCCCGCTTCAATCGCTTTGACCATGTCTCGCATGTCTCTGCGATCTTTTTCTCCAAAAAACAGGATTTCAAGGGTGTCGCCGCTTTTGAGGGCTGGTCTGACTCCGCTCTCCATCATTTCCGGGGTGATATAAGCATCACCCACGCACACTACTTTCATGAGGCTAATATCCTATTACGTCGTAAAAGTCAGTAGTCATCCAGGTGAATCCGAGTTCTTCGCCCTGCTTTTTCATGAAGTCGCTGTTGACCATCCATAGGAAGGTGTCAATGCCGAGATCCTGGAATTCCTTGATCCACTCAGGGTGGTTGAATATGACGCTGACATTATATGAGATACCGGCGTATCCGTGTGCTTTGACTTCCTGGGGCGGCATGGAGCCATGGAGGCTGGAAGAATTGAGGCCGACTTTCATCTTGGGTTCCTGGCGGAGCACCTCGTCAAGAGTCTCGCTCTTGAACGAAAGGATATAGACCTGATCCATCATGTCGAGTTCTTTGATAAGGGCAAGTGACTGACGGATAAGTTCCTTCTCCTTGCCGGAATCCTGAGCTTTGATTTCGAGGAACTGTGTCATCTGAGGGGTCTTTTTCGCCTGCTCAAGCCATTCCCTCAGAGATGGAATTTGGTGGCCGAAAGGAAGTACATGGGCACGAATCTCGTCGAATGTGCTTCCGGTGCAGCTCAATTTCCCTTTTTCAATGACGTTGTCGTGGCGTATAACAAGCTGGCTGTCGGCAGTAAGGTAGACGTCGAACTCAACGCCTTCACAGCCTTTTTCCTGTGCACGGATAAGGGCGTCTAGGGTGTTCTCATCAGTGGTAAACTCTGTTCCGGTTGTGCAAAGACCTCTGTGTGCGAGTACTTTCGGGCGTTGACCGGCAGGGGAGGAGCAGCAGACGCAGACTGCTGCAAGGGAGAGGATTAGAAGAAACTTTTTCATGATGTGGGGATAATTGTTATTAGTTTGTGATAATGTGATCAGTCTTTAAAGATGCCGAAAAGTGCGGATCCAGACCCTGACATGGATGCATAGACGGCGCCGCTTTCATAAATCTGCATTTTCATCTCCTCCAGGGAGGGATAAATCTTGAAAACGGTCTTTTCGAAATCATTGACAACGAGATCTTTCCACTCGGAAATATCGTGGCTGAGAGCTTCTGAAAGAGGTATTTCCGGTTTTGACGGAACGATCCCGCGATATGCCTCGGCAGTGCTGACAGAGACTCCTTCGGGGATGAAAACCTTGAGATGATAACCTTTAAGATTGAGGCTGAAAGGAGTGAGAATTTCGCCTTTCCCTTCTCCTCTCATTGGGCGGTTGTAGATGAAAAAGGCGCAGTCGCTGCCGAGTTTAGAAGCCCTGGCAGCGAGATCCTCCAAAGAGAGTCCGAGGGAGAACATCTCGCTGATCATCGAGAGGGCGAAAGCAGCGTCTGCGGACCCTCCTCCGAGTCCTGCGCCGACTGGGGAATGTTTCCGGAGGAATATCTTTACCGGGGGGAGTTTGAATTCTTCAGCGAGTAGAAAGTATGCCTTTGCGGTCAGGTCTTTGAGGGGATCCCAGTCGATTCCTTCTTTCCTCTCGATAGTTATCATGAGTGCTCCATCAGGAGAAATTGCCTGAGCGACAGGAGCTTCCGAAGAAAAAATGTCAGCTGAAGTCCTGCTCCAGTCATCGCCGGTAATGATTTCGAGGCTATCGTGGATTTCTCCATAAGGGAGGAATACGGTGTCAATGTCATGGTATCCGTCTTCGCGACGACGGATAACATTTAGGCCCAGATTGACCTTGACATTGGGATAAGTTATCATATCACAAATATAGCGATTTTTCCTTACTCTATCCTCACTTCTGTCAAAGGGCCGTTCAGAGTCAGCGGGAAGACTGTTTCATTGTATCTGACGATAGGGGATGGCCCGGAAAGAGCAATGGCAAACCCTTGGTCGGACAAGGAAAAACAAACGGGCGAGAACAGCTTGTAAGAGCCATAGAGACGGGTTTCTTCTCCGTCAAGTACAACCGATACCCCGCCATCATCTGTAGACACATCGGCTCTTGAAGAATCCGTCACATATGTCCCGAGAGTGCCGAAAGAAGTCTCTACAATTCCGTTTTTGTCCCAGAGGGCACGGAGAATTCTGGAATCGTCATAGTTGTAGTATCCGCCCGCAAGGAAATTGTCTCCGCTTCGAAGGATTCTGCATGCGAAGGCTATCCTTTTCCCGTTGATGTATCTCGCGCAGAATTTTACCGATTCTCCGCAAATTATATACGGGTTCCCGACAGCTTCTCCTCTGTTCTCTATCCTGTACATTTTACCATCCTTGATTCTGCAGTCAAATACTTCAGTGGTGTTTTCGGCGATTCCTACCTTTGAAGACTCTCCGTCCTTGACGATAAACAGCTCGGTTTTGTCGAGGGAAGCGCCTGTGTATGAGAAGTATACATGTCCTTCATCCTCATATAGCGCTCCTCCTTCATAGGCGGGATTCCCCATCTGCCCGACAATCTTTCCCTCTTTTCTTTCAAGGATGCATTTCCCGTCAATCCTATAGGTGAATCCTTTTCCGCTGCGGTTCTCGCCGAGGGTGTGAATATTGTCACCGACAATCAGAAATCCTTTCAGGGTCTCCCTCCCGGGATAACGGAAAAGTTCAATCCCATCCTTTCTGATTACTGTTTCAGTCTCGGTGGAATAATCAGTATAGATGTGCCCGAGACGAATCCTGAACATGTCTGGATCAGGTGAAACCTCTTGTCCGGGCCCGGCCTCTATGGAGCGAATCCGCTCTTTCCCGGCAAAAAGAACAATTTTGCAATTGACCCTTCCGCAAGCAGTATCCCTTACCCAATCATATCCTTCAGGATAATCTATCCCGGAGGCATAAACAGTTTTCCCATCGGGAGTCTGGCCGCTCCCGTGGTACTGCCTTGGATTCACAAGCCCCGGGTCATTCTCTCGCCTGGATTTTCCAAAATGGAGGTCCGTCCTCATTCTCGAACATGAGGGAACGGAAACTATAACCGCGATAAGAGTCGCGGTAACGAAGTTTTTCATGATGAGTCTTTATATTACATGATGATTGATTATAGTCCGAATCTGAGTCCAACCTCGAAATTCATCATAAGCGGCTGCTGCGTCCTGATGGACCGGGGCTGACCGCAGTCGAAATAGTAGCGGATGCCCGGGTCAATATAGATGCCGAATGAATTGCTGAAAAGGAATTCAACACCAATCCCCGCCCCAACGGAGAACTGAAGACCCTTTGCGGGATCAAGCCAGTTGATGTCCGAGGGAGAGTAGTGGACTCTGTAATGGTTTGAAATGTTCTTTTCAAGCGTCAGCCCGCCATATCCATAGAATCTTATATTCTTTGAGTCGATGACGTGGTAATACAGATTGACGGGAATGCCGATGTAATGCTGATAGTTGTCGATATCACCGGTCACGGATTTTTCGACCTCCCCCTCTACAATCTCAGTGTAAGTGCCTGTGAAAGAACGGGAAAGGTAGGTGTACTCAACGCCGGTTCCTAAAGAAATACGACGGCTGAAAGGAATGTCTACCCCAATTCCGACGGAAATAGGAATCCCGAAGATGCTGGAGGTGTTCGGGTCTGAGATTCCTGTCTTGGTCGGTCCTTTGGCGACAGATCTCATCATGCCGCTCCTTCTTCTGGAGGGGTCTCCGTTACTGAGGATATTGCTTCCTACAGTGAGGGATGTCGGTCTTTTGGAAGCGCCCTTGCTTTCTTCAAACGCCAGGCGGTTGATTGCTTCGGTATCATCCGTTTCTCCAGCTGCCGGGGCTTTTGGGGTTTTAGGAGTCCTTGCTGTCTCTGGTGTCTCGGGAACTGCCTGAGGGATAGCGACTTCTGTTGCCTCTTCTGTTATTTTTTCAGAGGCCGACTCTTTCTGAGCCATTGCAAGGGACCTCCCGCCAAGTGAAATATTCTTCGCGGGAGTCAGGACCACATCGAATGCGGCAGGGGAATCCTGCGCAATGAGTGAATTGAAATATGGTAAATCGGTAGAATTGTCTTTTCCGGTAAAAAGGAAGACGCCCGCAACGGCGGCGGCAGCGGCGGCTATTGCTAAGCCGGCCCTTCTCCACCACACGGGAGGAACGATAATCTTTTTCTTTGCATCCGCTCTGTCAAGACCTGCGGACACAGCTTCCCAGACGCCAGAAGGAACTTCCACCTCAGCGTCTTCGAGAAGATCTTTTATATGTCTGTCAAAGTCTTGCATCTCAATACTTTTCTTTAATCATTTCCTGCAATCTGGCTCTCGCTCTTTGAAGCTTAGACCTAGAGGTAACCTCCTCGAATCCTAGGGCCTCAGCTATCTCCTTGTGAGAATAACCTTCGATTACATACATATTGAAAACGGTCCTGAGGCTATCCGGGAGGGCTGCAATGAGTTTGAGCAATTCTTTGTATCCGAGGTTTTCAACTGGGGAGACCGTTGTGGCAGAAATACTTCTAGCCTCTTCGATATCCTCGCTGCCCGAGAGGGCGTCGTTTTTCCTCAGATGCATAAGTGCGGAGTTGACAAAGATCTTGCGGGCCCAGCCTTCAAAGGAACCTTTTCCTGAGAAGGAGTCGAGCTTGGTGAATAAAGTTATAAAGCCCTCCTGAAGAACATCTTCCGCCGTTTCCTTATCCCCCATGTATCGCAGGCACACTGCGAACATTTTAGGGGAAAGACGGTCGAAAACCTGTTTTTGCGCCTTTCTGTCTCCCTTTTTACAGGCTTCAATAAGGCGCTCTTCTTCAGTCTGACCACCAGACTCGCTCGGTTCCGAGCTCCAGGTAATAAGATGCAATTTCGTTCCCAAACGTTTCATTTGTCCCGAAATTTTTTCCTACAGTGACAAATTTCGCAAAATTTTCTCTGAAATGTACTATTTTTGTAAATACCTTTCCAAAAGGATTATTGCATGAGAATGAATTTGCGTAGAATTATTGTTGCCCTTGCCCTTGTCATTTCTGTCGCCGCTTCCGCGCAGGATATGACATCGGTTTTTGTAGATGCCGTATCTCTCTATAACTCAAATCAATACGGCCGTTCCAAGGAGCTTTTGGAAAATATCATCAAGAAAGAACCGGCCAATGACGCCGCATATTATTATCTTGCTCTCTGCGAGGCTTCTCTCAAGGATGCCGACTCCGCCATAGCGCATCTTAAAAAAGCGGTCGAGATAGATCCCTCCAACTATTGGTACAGGGAGAGACTTGCAATGGTCTATGAGATGAAAGGAGAGTTCGACCTTGTCATCCAGATGTATGAGAGCATACTTAAGGATAATCCGAAGAAGACGGATATTCATTATGAGCTTCTAAATCTCTATGTCCGGCAGAAACAATTCGATAAGGCTCTCTCTACCCTTGATGCAATCGAAATGGAAGTAGGTATGGATGAGCAGATTACCCGTACTCGCTACGAGATGCTTAGGGATCTTGGCCGGAATGAGGAAGCCCTGAAGGCGCTTGAGGATTACAATGCAAAATACTCCTCTCCGGCAGTGCTATCCATGATGGGGGATTATTATCTCTCCGAATACAATGATTCCCTTGCTCTCGCCTCATATACGGAGGCTCTGTCGATTCAGAGCGATTATATACCAGCGGTTCTCGGAGAGTCTGAGGTATATAGGATTACCCGTAAATACAACAAATATTTCGAGTCTCTTGACAAGTTTATAAAAGATCCGAATACGCCGGCCGTGTCCAAGAGCATGTACATCTCCAATGTAACCCGCTCGCTCGATCCTAAATTCATTCTCGGCCACCTCTCCGACTATGATTCGCTGGTAAATGAGTGTGTAAATATCCATCCTACAGATAGTTCTGTGCTCTCTACGGCCGCCTTCTACTACTTGAGTACTCAGCGGAAAGACCCTGCCAAAGAGTATCTTCAGAAAAATTATGATCTCTATCCGGAAAGTATAAGCGCCGCAGCGAGTTATGTGGATGCGCTCTCCTATATGGAGGATTGGGAGACACTGAAGAAGATTTCTAGTGAGGGATACCGGCGTTTCCCGAACGAAGGGGCCTTCCTTGAATATAACAGCATTGCTTCGTATAATCTCAAAGATTATGAGGGAGTAATCGCCAATGCCGAGGAGATTCTTAAAAAGTTCCCTTCCGATACTTCAAAGACTCTCAGGGCATACTCTACAATAGGGGATATGTATCATTCCCTAGGTAATGACAAAGCTGCTTATAAGGCGTACGATAAGGCTTTGAAGATTAATAAGAACTATGCCCCTGTTTTGAATAACTACGCATGGTATCTCTGCCAAAGCGGAAAGAAGCTTAAGAAAGCTTATCAGCTCAGCAAGAAGACTGTTGAACTCGAGCCGGACAATGCTACATACCTCGACACTTTCGGGTGGATACTTCACCTTCAAGGCAAGGACATAGAGGCTAAACCTTTCTTCAAGCATGCTCTTCTCTATGGCGGAAAGGACAGCGCCGTCATTCTTGCCCATTATGCCGAGGTCCTATATAAACTGAAAGAATATGATCTTGCAAAGGTTTATTGGGACCAGGCCATTAAGAAGAATAATGGAGAGATAATTGACCTTGAAAAGAAGGTCGCTGAGAAGCTCAAAGCTGTTGGGAAATGATGGGTTTGCGGAAGATAATGCTCATTCTCTCGGTGGCTCTTGTCCCCGTGCTTTCTTATGCCCAGAACACAAAGAAGCAGGAGTCGAGAAAGGCCGCTATTCAGAGGGAAATAGAGATTATCAACCGTCAGCTCAAAGAAAATTCCAGAAACAGCGCAAAGGCTCTTTCCAGCCTTACTTTGGTACGGAAGAAGATTTCTTCGAGGAAAGCATTAATCGATGAGAGTGAGTCGGAAATACGCACTTTAAATGATTCCATTCTCATTCGGCAGAAGGAGATTGATCAGCTCCAGGATCGCCTTGATACCCTGAATCATTATTACGGTAAACTAGTCCAGAATGCATATCGCAACCGTGACAGTCGAATATGGTACATGTATATTCTCTCGAGTGCCAACCTTTCGCAGGCATTCCGCCGGACGGGTTACCTTAGGGGGCTTTCTTCTGCGATGAACCGGCAGGCGGAGGATATCAAAGAGACAACTGCTCTTCTCGAAACCCGCCGTGATTCCCTTCTTTCAATGAAAAGGGCGGCAGAAGCTATAAAGGTTGAGAGAGTGAAGGATATGGATCTACTGAAGGTGGAGGAGAGCGAATCGGAAACACTTGTTGCCCAGCTGAATAAGGATAAGAAGAAGTATCAGCAAGAGCTTCAGAAGAAAAATCGGGAGGTAGAGGCACTGAATCGCGAAATCGCGGAGATAATCAGAAAGGCTACCGCTAAAAAGTCTACGGCGTCCTCCTCAAAGAAGACCTCTTCTTCTAAGGCAGCTTCCGGAAAATCGACAAGTACGGCAATTGATACGAAGCTTAATTCTCGCTTTGCCTCCAATAAAGGCCGTTTGCCATGGCCTGTGGAAGGCACAGTCATAGAGACATTCGGCCAGCACTACCACCCTGTCTATAAAAATGTCAAACTTCCTTTCAGTAACGGAGTGACAGTTGCTGTCACCAGGGGAGCAACAGTCAAGGCCGTCTTCGACGGCGAAGTGGCCCAGATAGTTGTAATGCCAGGTTACAACAACTGTATCCTCGTCCAGCACGGCGAATACTTCACTTTCTATTGCAAGATGGGTTCAGTTGCAGTAAAAGCGGGCGATAAGGTCAAGACCGGTCAGGTTCTTGGCTCAGTAGCAACAATCGGCGGCGAAGATCAACTCCATTTCCAACTCTGGTCCGGCAGGACTCCGCAAAATCCGGAAAATTGGCTGAAATAGTCCACTTGACCGCCCTTACGCTGCCTAGATGGTCCTTGATGAAGAAGCGGGGCTCGAACGTGATTGATGAAAACCGCTCCAGCCTGCAGTCTGTTTATGATTTCGTTCTTCGGACTAAGGGAATACCAGCATCAGAATTTCCACTTTATCTTATAAATGCATCAATATCTGTAAAAGATGAGTTAAGGTTTTCAAAAGGGTATTCTTTCAAAACTGTCCCAAATTCAGATTCAATATCATCTTCAGAGCAAGAGCAGATATAAAGTATTTCGGGTTTTGCGTCTGCTTGGTTAACGAATGTATATGATATTATTTCTCCTGGGTTTAATCGAAAAATCAAAGACTCTCCAGGCTTTTTGTCGAACATAGTATAACCATCTATTAGTGCAGTAAGAAGATTAAAATCGCCTATCGGGTGGCAGAATAAGTAAATCATTTGTCTTTAGCATTGAACGAGCTTTTTTCCGAAAAGACTATTTGATTTGTTCTCAAATCGCCATCACATATTGTATTGTTGAAGGACAGAGTAATTAATATGGAAAACAAAATAGATTTCATCGCAAGAGTTATATTTAATTATTCTACCTATCGATAAATTCTGAAATGGCTCGTTGTCTATCTCCATACCAATAATAATTTGGTTTTGTACCATAAATGTTCTTATCGATATAATCAAAAACCGGTTGATAGTTCTTCATAAACGTGCAACCATTATAAAAAATCCATTTGGATTCGCCAAAACAATAACACCATTCTGCTCCTGACTTCATTTTAAGGATAACCCCACATCGAAAGTCAGGGTAAGTATAGCTATTATAATCGTAGTACATGTCTTCATCTTCATATTCAAGACTGTTTAATAAGTTACAGAACTCTTTTATATCCGCCCTGTCAAGAATAACAGTATCTCTTCCGTTTATTTTTAGAATATCAGGAAACGAATGAAGGTAAAAAGTGTATTTTACACCTTTGGGGGTTGGGTAAAAAACAATCCGGTCAACCTTATTGGCATCAATCATTGAAGTTTGACATGATACCAAAAGTGAAAGAACACTGAAGAAATAGAAAATGCGTTTCATGTCAATGTGTTTATGAGTAATACTCTATTCTGTTTTTAAATGTTGTGCAGTATTTATAGAGTCTATGTGATGCTGCCAGTGTCTTTCGATAAATTCCATAGTAGCCTGTCCCTTTTCTCCGTACCAATAATATCTCGGTTTTGTATCATAAATGCGTTTATCGATATAATCAAAAATCGGTTGATAATCTTTCATTAATCTGCAACCATTATAAAATATCCCTTTATCTTCGCCAAAACAATAGCTTATCTCTGCTCCTGATTTCATTTTAAGGAGAACCCCACATCGAAAGTCATGGCGATAATAGTTATTGTCATCGTAGCACATACCGTCCTCCGGAAATACAAGACTATTAAACTCTTCATATTCAAGACTATTTAATAAGCTACAAAACTCTTTAATACCCGACCTGTCGAGAATAACAGAGTCTCTTTCATTATGTTGTAAAATCTGAGGAAACGAACGAAGGTATAAAGTGTATTTTACGCCTTTGGGTATTGGGTAAAAAACAATCCGGTCAACTTTATTGGCATCAATCATTGAAGTTTGACAAGATACCAAAAGTGAAAGAACACCAAAGAAAAAGAATAATCGCTTCATGTCAATGTGTTTTATGCCTTCTATTTCTATTCTACATAGTCTTTTCCTCCTTTTCGGAAAAAACTTCTTTCCGACTGCAGATATACTTTCATGATAGCATCGTTATATACAATGCCGAACCGATAACCGGAACAGACTCTTACCACGAGTTTGTTCTTCATCCTGATCTCAGAGATAATTCTTAAATCAGCATAGCGATTCTGCTCTTCTGAATACTCCAGATTGT
>ONMJ01000052.1 GCA_900318955.1 uncultured Bacteroidales bacterium | reverse complement strand
ACATCCCGGCCGTGCCGCTGGCTGCCTGCCTGAAGGTCTTCGGCTCGTATGATAAACTGTACGACAATTACGTCGAACTCTTTGCCTATCTGGAGAAAGGGGGCTACAAGATTGCCGATGCACCGCGCGCCGTTTACATCGACGGCATCTGGAATCAAGAGGACCCGGCCAAATGGCTCACCATCATCCAAGTGCCGGTGGAAAAGGCATAATGAAAAGACACGCCCTTGCGGAAATGGCTGCAAGGGCCATTCTTCGTCCGGGACGGTGCTCATCAGGACGGCCAGGGAGCCGTGCTAAAACTTGTTTTGAGTTTCTTCTGCGAATAAATAGTAGGAAGAAAAACGGAAAAAGTAGGGAGAAACGCATGAATAGTAGGGAGAAAATACTATTTTTGCATCATAAAAGGACAGGTTTATGGCAAAGACGGACCAACTAATCGCTTTACTTGAGCGATATAAAAAACTCGGAATCGACTCTCAGCTAGACTACGAGAAGTTCTATCTGTATTCGATCATCACCCACTCGACGGCCATCGAAGGATCGACGGTAACGGAAATCGAGAACCAGTTGCTTTTCGACGAGGGCATCTCTGCGAAGGGAAAGACCATAGCCGAGCAGATGATGAACCTCGATCTCAAACGGGCTTATGAAGAAAGCATACGGCTCGCCAAACTGCACACGCCCATCACCATCGATGTGCTTAAGAACCTTTCCCGGTTGGTCATGCAAAACACTGGATCGACCTATAAGACCGAACTCGGGGAGTTCTCCTCTGCGAACGGAGACCTGCGGCTCGTCAATGTGACCGCCGGAGTCGGAGGCCGGTCATACATGAGTTATCAGAAAGTGCCCCTCAGGCTGCAGGAGTTCTGTGATTGGCTAAATGAAATGCGTTCCCATCCCATGTCCACGGCTGAACGTTATGACTTCAGTTTCGAGGCTCACTACCGCCTGGTGACTATCCACCCATGGGCGGATGGCAACGGCCGCATGGCCAAGCTCATTATGAACCACATCCAATTCGAATTCGGACTCGTTCCATCTAAGGTTTTGAAAGAAGACAAGGGAGATTACATCAACGCCCTTATCGCCACACGGGAGGATGATAATATGTCTCATTTCACGGATTTCATGGCCGAAGAGATGGTCAAGACCTTGTCTGCTGACATTGACTCCTTCCTAAAGTCGATGGAAGACAGTAGGGAGAAAATCGAAATAAGTGGGAAGAAAAAGCTTAAAAGTAGGGAGAAAATACTTGCCCTGCTCAAAGAACATTCAGAGTATTCAGCACGAAAACTTGCTGAAGAAATAGGGATAACACCGAAGGCTGTCGAGAAGCAACTGGCAAATCTTAAAGCCTCTGGAGTCATCAGGCGCGAAGGCCCTGACAAAGGCGGAAAATGGATTATCTCATAAAATCATCAGCCTATGACCTTCCTGATTGAATCCCTCGCTGCCTGCGCCCTTTTCTTCCTGCTGGTCTTCCTGATGTCCAGGGACCCGGTGAAGACAATCTTCAACTATCCCCCGGTGATCATCGAGCTCTCACGGCCTATGCCCTCTGGAATGTCGTGAACTGGTTCGACGCCATCGTGCTGGACTGCCTCTGGTTCTGCCATGACAAGCATTTCGATAACTAAACCAACTGATTTATATGGACAAGAAAGCAAGAATTGAAAGAATCTCCATGATGGAGGACAGGTACGATGAGATTAGCCGCGTGCTGGCCGCTCTGGACGAAGCCGTCGATGAATACGAGGACTTCAAGAGCGAGCTCGACGCCCTCAGGGATTACATGGATTCCGGGCAGTGGAAGGATGACTACGAGGCCGACGAAGCCGGGCAGATCCCCTCTGACCTCAAGAGGGGTGTCCTCTCGGAGGACGGCCTGTACAACCTGCTGCATGACGCCGATGCCATCATCGACCACGCCAGGAACGTCCTTTGCAGGGATGAAGAAGCATAGATTTGATATAACCTGACATGAAACTGACAATCAGAATCCTACTTTGCATGGCCGTCGCGACCATGCTCTTCTCCTCCTGCGGGAACTGGAAGGGAGGCCGTAATGCGGCGCCTGTGGAACCGGAAGCTGTGCAGACCGCAACCGACAGTTATTTCCAAGCCATAGACCGGTACTTCACCAGCGAGGTCGCCCCTCAATACGCGCCTGCCGCTCACAGCATCACCTACCATGACTATGCCGTGGTGGATGACAGCAACCCGGAGGACATCCAGGTCTTGGGCGATTTCTGGGTGGAGAACTACGACATCGTCGGCGATACCCTCATGTTCGTCTCCGGCGGCAACCATGCCGGGAAGATGCACGTCAAGAAGGATTCCGCAGGGAACTACTTCGCCCCGGGTCTTGATGCTGTCGGGGACGGGAGCAATTACCTTCCCACGGCCAGGGCCATCTTCGGGGATCGGTTCGACGAATTTCAGAAAGCCCATTCGGACCAGGCCCTCCGCGAACAGATCCGCAAGAACGCCATCTCCGGATACGTCTGGATTCCCAATCCGGAGGATTCATCCCGGCGGTAATTCTCTTAATCAATACCAGTCGTGTTTTTCGTTACGATTGAGCGAAGCAATCCTCGCCATCTCATCGTCGGACAGTTCAAAATCGAAGATGTCGTGGTTCTCGGCGATATGGGCAGGATTGCTGGAGCCAGGGATGGCAACCACATTCCGCTGCCAGTGCCAGCGTAGGATCACCTGCACGACGATATCATTCTTGTGAATGAAGTCAACAACCTCCGTGTCCTGGTAATAAGGATGAATCTCATTCTGTACCAGGACAGGCTTGACGCTGACCTGGGGCAGGAACTCGGTCAATTCCTTGACATAGAAGCAGGAAATACCCAGAGATTTGATCTTCCCGGCCGCCTGGTACTTTTCCATCGCCTTGTAGGCCTTCACATCGTTTGTTCCGGGATGGTGCAGAAGCATTATGTCAATATATCCGATGTCCAGCTTGGAAAGGGCTTGTTCGTGACAGTAATATCCTCACGCTTGCAGATACCATCCGCGACAGCTTGCCTTGAACTTACCCAGTGTCTCTTTTTTCAATGCAACGAGAACACTGTCAGAATCCTTATTGATTTCCATGTGCGCACCGTTCCTTCTTTGGCCACAGGCAGTAAGACAAAGAATCGTTACCGCCATCAAAAACATTGCTTTTTTCATTTTTTCGGAGTGTTTCGTGCCGGGCACTGGTCTCTGCCAAGAACGTTTAAAAATGAATGGTAGTTAAGCTTGGACTCAATCTTATTGAGGGTATCAAAGAACCGCTGCGTCGCAACGGCAGGGCCCATCAGCAGGATGCCGAAGACATTCCAGCCGAACATATGCCACCAGGAAGTGTACGGACCCTCGATCCCCATCTCAATGGCTTTTGCCTTCAACTCTTCCGCTATCCGGGACATCCAAATGAGCGGATAGATAAACGCCGTCGGAATTCCCAGCAGATAGGCCACCCAGTATCTTTGGGTACGTCGGCCCAGGATCTCGTCAAGTTCATCCTGCAGGCCCCCCAGAGGCATATACAGCAGGAAGAACAGCCCGGCCGTGAAGAAATCGATGAAGCCGAGCCAGAATCCTGGTCTATTTGTATGCGTAATTCTCATGGACATATTGGAATTTAATTGTCGCCACTTGACATACATCCCTTGGTTTGTTTTATTAAATCGCTGATAACAAATTTAGAAAACATTCGACAAGAATCAAACATTGATGTGATTCAAGATCTTTTGCTAATTTTGTAAACATAGTCAACAACGATACAATCATCTCCAATCCCATGAGACGTCTTTATTTAACACTTATATCTGTTTCCATCCTATTGGGAGTGACCGGCTGCTCCTTCAAGGTAACGCGCCCGATGCTCAAGATGATGATGTCCGGGACCAACAAGGTCTCTACCGAACCCGCCTATGCTGACTCTCTGGAGAAGAAGCTCTCCGTCCCTTATGTCGATGGTGGGACGAGCGAGCAGGTCATGGACATCTATTTCGCCGCTCCGGGTGTGCGCAAGGACGCCGTCCTCATCGACATCCACGGCGGGTTCTATATAGCCGGGAAGCGTGAGAACAACCGTGGCTTCGCTTCCGTGTTCCTTAGGGAAGGCTACGATGTGGTGCTGCTTGAGTACCGAGTCAACAACGGAATCACGGACGTCTCCGATGAACTGGCCGACTGCGCAGCCGCGCTGGATTATCTGACGGCCCACTCCCAAGAGCTCAATCTCAACAAGGACCGGATGTTCCTGACCGGCGATTCGGCGGGTGGCCATCTGGCCCTTTACATGGCCGAGGCATCGGAAGACGCCTCCCTGCCCATCCGGCCGAAGTCCTTCAAGACCCGGGGCGTAATGCTTAACTGTCCGGCCTATGATTTCGCATCGTTCGCGGAAGGAAGCGGCTTCTCGAAGAGCGCACTCGCCTGGTTCATCGGCCCCCGTTACAAGGACAGGCAGTACCTTGAGACGCTTTCGCCGCGTTCTTTCATCGACAGCTATTCCGGTCCCCTTTTCGTTTCTACCTGCACCCACGACTTCATCCGCTCTCAGGCCCTTCTTATCAAGTCGGACTGCGATTCCCTTGGACGTACGGTCGATTTCATCGACATCGAATCCGAAGACCGTCGAGTCGGCCATGTGCATAACGTCATCAACCAGGATCTACAGGAGTCTAAGGAGGTCAATACCCGGATGCTCGAATTCATGAACAAAGGCCTACACTGATATCGACAAGGTAGCGGTGTCCGTTGAATGGTTGTACTTTCAATACTCCCCGTACTCGCACCCGATATTTTCGGCGTGGATCCGGTCAACCAGCTTTCCGTTATGGTCATATAGCTGTATAGTCCCTACGCCGTTTCCTCCGTTCCACAAGCGGTTGTGCCGCTTCTGCCCGTCTGGCGACTCGTAATTCACAAGGAGCATATCTTTCTTCTCACAGGTGACATCGGTGACCATCCTTCCGGAAGAGCTGGTTTGTTCCACATGCCAGAGAATCTGCGTCTCGGTTTCCTTACAGTCGAACTCCGTATTGACCCCGGTCCACACCTTCGAGAAATTGAACTCATAGGGGGTACCCTCATACCAGAAGGCGGAAAGAAGCTTGCGAGGAAGCGCGACCGGGCCCACTTTCGGACGTCCTCCCCCGATGTCGAAGACGCTGTCCATCAGTTTTTTCCCGGTAATCTCGCTGGTGAGATTGTTTGATGACAGCCATACCCAGGGACTGGTGAAATCCTTGCCCCAGTTCTTGTCAGCATAGCCATAACAATCCTCGGGGCGTACCACGAAGCGGCGTCCGTTCCAGAAGACCTCGCCATCGAACTCGCTCTTCATTCCTTCAGCGTGCCAGAACATCTCGAAGGCCTCCGCGTGACGAAATACTTCGTCTGCACCGAAGCCCACATTGAAAGCCGTTATCTTGCGTATTCTGAGGTTCCAGGACATCTCACCGTCCTGACACATCCACTCGGGATGTGAGGCGGAGCCTTCCACTTTCACATGCCCACGGGTCTCGGTCTCATTGAGGAAACAGTCATCTGCCTCAATGCTGAAGGGCACGCCCCAGTCCACCTTGATACGTTTCCATCCCCAGAAGCGGTGCAGTTGCGCAGCATCATCTCCCCACGCTCCGGCTTTTACCATCA
Organism: uncultured Bacteroidales bacterium; assembly: GCA_900318955.1. GTDB lineage: Bacteria > Bacteroidota > Bacteroidia > Bacteroidales > UBA932 > Cryptobacteroides. The sequence continues at coordinate 5,299 of ONMJ01000052.1, read as the reverse complement.
GATAGGACGGTTTCTGCGGCTTACCTGGAATCTGACCGAATACCGGTTCCTCACCTCCGAGCGCAGGATTACAGAGGAAAAACTCAATGAAGAAGGGTTTGGCTTCGCCTGTCAAGGCGTCATATCCTGTGAAGGAGTGCCACCACCAATCGTAGCCTTTATGTGCCTGCACCCCAAATAACTGGCAGGCGTCTCTGGAGATATCGTGTTTGTTGAACATGGTCGTCTTTATTTTTTCAAGAGCAAAGCTGCAAAAAACAAGCCGATATGAGTCGGCAACCAGGATGCCACATTTTTGCAAAACTGTAGGATTTTGGCAATATTTGCATACACCTTTGCATCAGTGAACGCCATTCAAGTTATGAGAGATTTTGCGGCTATCGACTTCGAGACGGCTAACGAGTGTCCAAGCAGCGTCTGCAGCGTGGGCATAGTCGTAGTACGTGACGGAGAGATCGCGGACCGGTTCTACAGCCTGATCCATCCGGAGCCGGAGTACTACCAGTGGTTCTGCCGAAAGGTTCACGGGCTGGGTCCCGAAGATACAGAGGATGCGCCGGTATTTCCGCACGTCTGGGAAAAGATTGCCCCGATGGTGGATGGACTGCCACTGGTGGCGCACAATGCCCGTTTCGATGAGATGTGTCTGAAGGATGTCTTCAATGTATATAGGATGGACTATCCGGACTATGAATTCCACGACACACTCTTGGCTTCTAGACGGTATTTCGGGAATCTGCTCCCGAACCATCAGCTCCAAACCGTAGCCGCAGCCTGCGGTTATGAACTCACAAACCACCACAATGCACTTGCCGATGCCGAAGCCTGTGCCCACATCGCCATGATGCTTTTATAGAATCATGGGGAAATTACTGGGCATGGGATCCCAAGGAAACGTGGGCTCTAGTCACTCTGCTCGTGTATTCGTTCACCCTCCACGGCGGCGCGATAAAGGCTTTCCGCAATCCACAGTTCTTCCACTGGTATACAATCTTCGCATTCGTCTGTGTTCTTATCACATACTTCGGAGTGAACCTGATTCTCGGAGGGATGCATTAATTCTTTGATGCACCAGGAAAAAGCCGCAGCCAAGCGCTTGTCGCCATCCTGGAAATGGCCTCCGGGATTCCATACCAAGGTACAGTTTTCATTCCCGAGTTGTGCTTTTAGCAGTTCATACTCCCCTCTTACACTGTCCCCTACTCGTGCGATTGAACGGTTCTTCACATGCTCCTCCCTGTCACCCAAGCTCAGGTATACCTTGGCTGTCTTTACCGGATGCGTTTTGGCAAAGTCCAACCAATCCTTGATCCAGAGAGAAGGAGATGCTGCGGCAATGGCAGCGAAACGCTCCGTTTGCATGGATGACCAAAGAGCAAAAAGCCCTCCCAGAGAGTAGCCGCCCAAAATGACGGGCAGATTCCCATATTCCGACTCAAGTGCAGGCAGAAGCGATTCAGTTACATATCGGAGAGTGTCCGGCGTCTTTGTCCCCACTTCCGGTTTCCGGTTGATGGCATCGTCATGCCAGGGCGTGAGGTCCAGATCCCAGTCGAACACCTGGAATGCCGTCAGGACAAAAGGGATTCCAGTCGACTCAGAAATCAACTCCGCAGTACTGTCAAAAATTCCGCGTTCGTGATTGCCTAATGTCTGGACAAGTATATATTCGGGGTGGACGGTGTCTGTAATATAACACTCCCTTCCGTCTATGATAGAAGTATTGTGGCTCATAGAATACAAAGGTAATATCCAAGCACCGGTTATCACTCTCGATTGAGGAGACGGGTGAAGAAATTGACTATGTAGCTGTTCGACGAGACCTTTTCCTCAGAAGAGATTGTGTTTTCATCCACCACATGAAAAGAATAGGTCTTCCCATGCCTGTAATTACTGTCGTCTTCACCCAAGCTCCTGTTGTTGTCCCATTCGGCATTGGTGAAAATAGTGACAGAAGCACGGTAGGTAACATAGTGCCAACTGTCCAGAACAGCGCCGGACATGTCCTTTGTATAACCAATGCCCTTCTCGGCAAATTCCATTATCGATTCAGGGGCAACCGGATGGGACTCGATGACTCCGGCAGTCTTGTACTGCACCTCGGTGAGGACCCAGGAGCCGAGAAGGTTTATCTTCGCCCCGGAAAAATCCCTATAGTCTCCTGGTTCCATCTTCTCACAGGTTGAAGCAGAGAATACCACTGCAGCAATTGCCAACAGGAAGAGAATAAACTTTTTCATGGCAGCATATATTTACTCTATTTTTTAACAAAAATACTGCCAAATCTCCACTTGCTCTTGACGATTTTTCCGATAGTGTATAATAATGTGTAATTTTGCATCAGAAACATTTTCCAAGATGAAAATAAAGCGAATTAACCCATTAAGACACATGATATGAGACGCATTATCCTTACCGCAATCATCATTTTATCAGCTTTTACGGCTTCGGCCCAGACGCTTGTCGTTTATTATTCCCGTGAAGGACAAAATTACACCTCCGACGGCATCGTCAACCTCAAGGTAGGAAATACCCGGGTTGTGGCCGAAAAGATCCAGTCGCTTACCGGAGCCGACATCTTTCGCCTGGAGACCGTCCGTACCTACTCGGAAGACTATATGACATGTACACAGGAGGCAAAAGAAGAGTTGAATGCCAAGGCCCGTCCCGCTCTAAAAGCTGACATAGACATCTCCAAGTACGACACCATTTATCTGGGCTGGCCTTGCTGGTGGGGCACTTATCCTATGTGCGTAGCCACTTTCCTGGAGGCCCATGACTGGACAGGAAAGACAGTAATTCCCTTCACCACCCACGAGGGCAGCGGCTTCGGAAACGGTCTGCGCGACTTGAAGGCTACAGCAAAGGGAGCAAAGGTGACTAAAGGTCTCTCCCTCCGCGGAACTTCTGTCCGAAGCAGCGACAGGCAAATTGAAAACTTCGTAAAAGGGCAGAACGTATATTTGTAGTCTCAAACAAAGATTGCAATGACAGAAATAGAGAAATGCAACGCAGGTCTTCCCTACCGTTTCAATGACCCAGAGATGATAGAGCTGAAGACATCTGCAATTCGGGAGTGCGAATGCTTCAACTCCATCGACGGGACCGACTATGAGGCCCAGTACAGGCAGCTACAGAAGATGCTCGGCTCCGTAGGAGAGTGGGTGTGGATTGCAAAGAACTTCAACTGCGACCGAGGGAAGAATATTCATATCGGGAACTATTTCACCGGCAACCACAATCTTACCATCCTCGACATTCGCGAGGTGAGAATTGGTGACCATGTGATGATTGGTCCACATACTCTCATCACTACGGTGAGTCATCCCCTTTCGGCAGAGGAAAGAAGGGATTATTATGCCTGGGCAAAGCCGGTAACAATTTGCGACGATGTCTGGATCGGAGGCAATGTGACCATCCTTCCTGGCGTTACTATAGGTAAGGGTGCAGTAATCGGCGCCGGTGCTGTAGTCACAGATGATATCCCCTCCGGCTGCGTCGCCGTCGGGGCTCCCGCAAAAGTAGTAAAGAATATATCTACACCTGACCCGAACGATACTCAGAAGGAGTCTTGCCGATAGTCCGCTTCAGATAGCGGGTGAGCATAGGAGGCGCAGGGAAATGCATCATGTCCGTAACTTCCGTAAGGGTCAGGGACGGATTATTGAGAAGAAGAAGGATTTCGTGGACAGTATAATACTCGATCCAGTACAAGGCACTCTTCCCGGTAATCTTCTGACAAATGGCAGAGAGGTACTTTGGCGTTATGCAGAGCTCCCTTGCATACCAAGATACTTCACGCTGCTCCTTGCAGTTCTCATGGACCAAGGTAAGAAAACGCATGAACACCTGCGCGGAATTCTCATCAGTACCGGCCTTCTCCATCTCCCGGGAATAAATATCCCACATATCCATTAGAAGAAGCTGGAAGACACATCCCACAAGTTCATCGTGGAAGATCAAGCGACCTGAATGAATCCTGCGCCAGAACTGAGAGAAATCGGCTTCTATAATATCCCATTCATCAGATTCAAGGTGGAAGACTGGATGGGTTTTAATATAGACATAACCCTTGGTAGCCCAGACTTGCTCGGGGTTGTACAGGTTTAGGAAAGGATTTGAAATCAGGAGAAAGTCTGCATCGAAATCATCCGAGTAGATGACATTAGAGATTCTTGTCGTCATCTGCCAGATCACCAAATCTCCAGGGCCGGCGGTGAATGGATTTTCCATTGCCTCAAAGCGCATTTCGCCGCTTCGGCAAAGTATATGACAGTGATAATTATCCTTAAAGGAATCAGGATATTTCCCGTCGCCAATGGTATTATAAATCAAATAATCTTCCATAACCCCAAAGTTACGGAAGATTATCTTTTTTATCAATATTTCATGGAACTACTTGGTTTGCTGAAGAATAAGTCTTACTTCTCTGTCGGAGTGGGAAGCCGCTGCACCATGAATAGCGACACCTTCTGTCACATGGGCCCCGGGAACAGCCATTTTGATCTGTCTGATGCTGCCGCCAAGGCAGCTGCCCTCATGGGAGAAGAACGGGACAATCTTCTTTCCAGAAAAATCATAGCTTTCAAGGAAGGTAAAAACAGCCATTGGAGGCAATCCCCACCAACATGGATAGCCGAGAATGACGGTATCGTACTGGTCCATATCCTCTACCTCTGCGGTGAGTTCAGGACGAGCCTTGGCACGCAGTTCCTGCTTGGCTTCCTCAATGCAGACCATATAATCCTGAGAGTATTTCTTAACTGTATCTATCTGGAAAACATCTGCTTCCGGGAGAAGAGCCTTAATCTTCTCCACTATAACCTCATTATTGCCTTTTGCAAGGTTACGGATACTGCCGTTTACGTAATTTTCTCCGCGGCGGGAATAGAAAGCGATAAGTGTCTTTGCCATAACTGTAATCAATTAACTAGTGCAAAGTTCGCTTATCCTCCATAATAAGCCGTTATCGATTTTTCTTGAATAATTATCAAATTTCATCCGCTCCCTCATACATGTGGTCTACTATTTATATCTACGGAATGTATAAGTAGTCCTTCCACCGAAAGAATCTTTCTCAATAACCAGCTTAGACCTTGTCATTTCGAGAACTTTATAGGTCCCTGACAGGCGCATCTCATATTGGAGACCCTGCGTGAGCCATAGAGTCTTTGTAAAAGAGAGAAGCTTTTTCGAGCTATTAAGTAATGTGTAAAAAATAAGTTGCATCAGTTGGCCGGTTTGACGAGGTAGTTCCATTGTCCGAGTTCCGGAGCGAAGATGACCTGCCTGGCAAGTC
>ONMJ01000044.1 GCA_900318955.1 uncultured Bacteroidales bacterium | reverse complement strand
TACAACGTATGGTGATATGTCTCTATGTCTTCCTATACACTGCAACGACCGCTCACCTACAAAGAACAGCGGTCTAATCTTGATTTATAGAGGAAAGTTTTACAAGAAAGAATGCAGCGACGGCAATCAGGATGAGTCTTAAAAGAGATTTTCTATTCATAGGGATAAACATTAATTACAGTGTCTGTCCTCCGATGAACTCCCTCATTATGGAGGTAGGAGGGATTGCCGCAATCTCAGAGGGCTGGAGGGCTACTATGTATTCGAGGAATTTCAGCAATCTGACCGCTTCGGAGTAGGCGGGCGAGGTCGGCAGAATACGCCTTAGAAGAGGCTCTGCGTAGTATTTCAACAGAGGCAGCTCGTAGAGAAGAGCTGAGTTGAAAAGCGCGTCGGCATTCTCCTGGAATGGGAAAATGTACTTATTCTCTCCTCTTCTGACGCTTGGCCAGCCGAGTATTGTATTCTCCGGCGTGTGCCCGCGGTAGTTGTAGTCGCGGACCATTCGGCGGAGCATCCTGTTGTCCGATGTAGAAATGGTGTTGTTCTCATCGAGATTGAGAGAAGTGAGCGCCGATGCGTAGACCCTGAAAATATGGCTCTGGTTGACTTCTGGGACCATAGCAGGGTCGAGGGCATGGATGCCTTCCATTATGAGAATATCTTTCTCTTCGAGGTGGAGTTGATTGCCGATCCAGATCTTTTTCCCTTGTTTGAAATCGTATTTGGGAATCTCGACCATCTTCCCGGCGAGAAGATTATTGAGGTTCTCGTTCAAAAGCTCGAGATCCATCGCCTCGAGGCACTCGAAATCCGGCTTGCCGTCTTCGTCCTTCGGGGTGAATTCCCTGTCGATGAAGTAGTTGTCAAGTTCAATGACCTTCGGCGCAAGTCCGAGGACCTTGCACTGCTGGGCGAGTCGAAGCGACGATGACGTCTTGCCGCTCGAGGAGGGTCCGGCGATGAAAACAATCTTTATCCTGTCCTTCTCGGCATAGATTTGATCGGCGATTGCAGCATAATTACGCTCCTGGCGCGCTTCGCAGAGGTTTATCAGCTTCACCGCCCCTCCTTCGAGGAGGGTCTTGTTGAGAGTGCTGACACCGATGATGCCGGTAGTGCGGCACCAGGAGGAGTAGTCCTTCAGGGTCGCGGCCATTTTCCCTTGCTCGCGGTAGGGGATTACCTTAGAATAGTCTGAGTCCGAAGGGTACTGGAGGCAGAATCCATCGCCGAATCTCAGGAGATCGAATGTCTGGATATATCTTGTCGAAGGGACCAGCGGACCATGGAAAGAATCAGCATCCTCTCCAAGATAATATACGCTGCAATAATAACGTCCGAGGGACTTTTGAAGGGCGGATTTATATACCTGGTTGTTCCCTTCGAAGATTTTCTCGGCTCTTTCTGCCAGTATTTTCTCTTTTCTCAAGGGAATGTCCTCATCGACCTTCCTTCTCATTACAGACTTGAGTTTCGCGATATCTTCGGAGGAGGGGATATGGACGATGGAATGCCCGTCTTCTGAATGGTTTTTCACATCCACTATTTCGCAGTACATCCCGCTCGGAAGGGCGTGGTCGATAACCAGGACCATCCCCGGAAATACCTCTCTTACAGCAGATTCCAAAAGGAATGAGAGCGATCTTATATATGTCCTTTTCCCGTCGAGAGTGTTGTATCCGATGAACTCGATATTGTGAGAAAAGAATACCGAGTAACTGAGTTCCTTGAGCTTATGGTCGACATAAGCGGCGAGGACCGGATAGACAGTCTTCGTCTTAGGGTCCTTTACCGTCTTGCAAATCTCGTCAGAGACAGCCTTAAGTGTCTGTCCCAGCTCAATATCGTAATCTTTCCCGTCGTTAATGCACGAAATAGTGAGTTTCTCCATATTTTGTTAATTTCCGCTAATATACTGTTTTATTGTCAAAGTACATCCTTCAGGAAGGGCCCGGTTACCGATTGGGGGTTGGCCGCCAGCTCCTCGGGAGTACCTGTGGCGACCACATATCCTCCCTTCCGGCCGCCTTCCGGCCCCATGTCGATAAGATAGTCAACTGATTTGAGGATGTCGAGGTTATGCTCTATGATGATTACAGTGTTGCCCTGATCCACAAGGCGCTGGAGCACTGCAAGAAGGACCTTTATATCTTCGAAATGAAGGCCTGTCGTCGGCTCGTCAAGGATGTATACAGTGCTTCCTGTCGAAGGACGGGAGAGTTCGGCAGCGAGTTTCATTCGCTGGGATTCTCCGCCAGAGAGGGTCACGGCTGATTGGCCGAGGTGGATGTAACCGAGTCCGACATCGACGAGGGTCTTTAGTTTGGCAGCGATTTTGGGCACCGGCTTGAAGAACTCATAGGCCTCTGAAATGGGCATTTCAAGCACGTCATTGATGTTTTTCCCCTTGTATTTTACCGCAAGAGTATCCTCTTTGTACCTCTTTCCGCGGCATTTTTCGCAAGGGACATTGACAGAAGGAAGGAAGTTCATTTCGATGACCTTGATTCCCGCGCCCTTGCACTCTTCACACCTGCCGCCGGCGACATTGAAAGAGAATCTTCCCGCCTTGAATCCGCGGACCTTTGCATCGGGGGTGTTCTCAAAAAGGATTCTTATGTCATTGAAAACATCAGTGAAGGTGGCCGGATTGCTTCTTGGGGAGCGCCCGATAGGGGATTGGTCTATTTCTATGACCTTATTTATATTCTCGAGACCTGAAATACTCTTGTAAGGAAGAGGTTTGACCTTGGTACGGTAGATTTTCTTTTTCAGGATCGGCATCAGCGTCTCATTGACAAGAGACGATTTTCCGCTTCCCGAAAGGCCGCTTACTCCAACCAGGCAGCCGAGGGGGAACGAGACCTCGAGATTTTTTAGGTTATTACCGGTTGCCCCAGTGACAGTCAAGTAGTTCCCGCTTCCTTTCCGTCTTGTGGAGGGGACGTCTATGCTCTTGATTCCTTTGAGGTAATCGAGGGTGATCGAAGGGCCGATGACAGAGTGTTCCTGGGTGTCCTTATCCATTTTCTTTCCCTTCAGAAGGGTGTCGAGAGGGGCGCTGAGGCATATTTGACCCCCGTTCTCTCCTGCTCCGGGGCCGACATCTATGAGCCAGTCGGCATTCATCATGGTCTCGGCGTCATGCTCAACGACCATTACTGAATTACCTTCGTCCCTCAGTGCTTTTAGAGAGGAGATAAGCTTTCGATTGTCTCTCTGGTGGAGACCAATCGACGGTTCGTCGAGTATGTAGAGTACATTGACAAGCTTTGATCCGATCTGGGTCGCAAGACGGATTCTTTGGCTCTCACCACCTGATAGTGAGGCGGTTGCGCGGTCGAGTGAGAGGTAGTCAAGGCCGACGTCGAGCATGAACTGGACCCTGTCCCTGAGCTCTTTCAAAATATCCCTGGAGACGTTTTTCTGCCTCTCGTTGAAGCCTTCAGGAATCTCGTCCAGCCATTTTCGCAGTTCGGTCATCTCGAATGCGGCGACCTCAGAGATAGTCTTTCCGTCAATCTTGAAGCACATGGCCTCCTTGTTGAGTCTGGTGCCTTCGCAGACAGGGCAGATGACTTTGTCTTCAATGTCTTCTGCAACCCCGTCGAAGGCTACCATTTCCGAAAGGTTTCCGTCACCTATTCTGAACAATTCATCGGAACCATAGACTATAAGGGAGACGGCTTCATCGGGGATGGCGGCTATCGGATCATAGAGGGAGAAATTGTATTTTCTTGCAATAGAGCGGATTACTTCGAATTTTCTGGTTTCACGGACCTTCCCGAGGGGGATGATACCGCCGTCGGCGATGGAAACGTTGCGGTCTGGTATGATAGAGTCTATATTGACATCTACTATCATTCCGAGGCCCTTGCAATGCGGGCAGTAGCCTTGCGGGGAATTGAAAGAGAAGGAATGTGGCTGGGGCTCCTGGAGGGAAATGCCGCTCTCGGGATCGACGAGGTGCTTCGAGTAATGACGTATCTCCCCGGTCTCGAGTTCCATGACAGCCAGCGACCCGTGTCCAGCATTGAGGGCATTCATCACAGAGTCCCTGATTCTCTTTTCGTCACCTTCCTCCGGTTTCAGCCGGTCGACGACGAGCTCGATAAAATGGGTCTTGTAGCGGTCCAGGGCGCCGATTTCCGATAGAGTGCGGATTTCTCCATCCACCCTCGCTTCGGTGTATCCACGCTTTATGAGCTGGGCGAAGAGTTCACGGTAATGGCCTTTTCTTCCTCTGACAAGGGGAGCGAGAAGATAGCATTTTTTTCCGGCATAGCCTTTCATGATAAGGTCGACTATCTGTTCGTCGGTATACCTTGTCATCTCTTTTCCTGTCTCGGGGGAGTATGCCCTTGACCCCTTTGCGTAGAGAAGTCTCAGAAAGTCGTAGATTTCGGTGATGGTCCCGACTGTGGAGCGGGGGTTGTTGCCGGTCGTCTTCTGCTCTATGGCGATTATCGGGCTTAAGCCTGTAATGTCCTCTACTTCAGGTTTTTCCAATATTCCCATGAAGTGCTTTGCATAGGTCGAGAGGGTATCCATATAGCGCCTCTGGCCCTCTGCGTATAGGGTGTCGAAAGCAAGGGATGACTTGCCGCTCCCCGAGAGACCGGTAACAACTACAAATTCCCCTCTTGGAATGCTTACGTTGACATTCTTGAGGTTATTGGCCTTAGCTCCAAGTATTTCGATATATTCCTTTTTTGCCATTGTCTCAAATATTGTCCGGGCTGAGGGGAATCCCATCCTGCTCCCACCAATGGTCGTCCGGCTCATTGAAGGGGATAAGGAACGGATTGTGCGAAGCCTCATATCCGATTGACGTTTCAGGTCCGTGCCCCGGAAGGACGGCATAATCCCCGTCAAGTCCCATAAGCTTATCCATCAGGCTCTTAATGATACAGTCATAGTCTCCGCCCGGAAGGTCCGTCCTCCCGATACTGTCTTTCATCAGGGTGTCTCCTGTGAAAACGACCTTGTCTTCGCGGTCAACCCATGCTACGGAGCCTTCCGTATGGCCGGGAATCTCCATGACCTCAAGGTCCAGATCCCCGATTTTAATATGATCATTCTCATGAACTTCGGTGAACTCGAACGGCCTTGGAGCGTCGAGGTCCATATACTGCATGAGTATATTCATCTCTTCCGTCCTTTCCTTATCGGAAGGGTGCATAAATACCTCACATCCAAATCTTTCCACAAGGGGAGCCACTCCATATACATGATCGAAATGACCATGGGTCAAGAGTATCTTTTCAGGCTTTAATGCGTTTTCCTCCAGGAAAGAGAATATCCGATTTATCTCTTCGTCATAAATCATCCCGGGGTCCACCACTGCCGAACCTTTTTTGCCCTCGTCCCAAATGACGTAGCAGCAGGTAGACAGCGGATTGAACGAAAACTTCTTAAGATGGATCATGATGCAAATATACCATTTTTCTCGTTAACTATCTTACTTGGCATCCCTCGTCTTTGATACTTGTTGCTTTGGCGGCCGGCGTTTTTGTTACTTGTGGCTCCAGCGGCCGGCGTATACCGACCAGACTGTCGTTGCTTCTTGCTCCAGCGGTTGCTGAAGGTTGACCAGACTGTCGTTGCTTCTTGCTCCAGCAGCTGCTGAAGGCCGACCTTGGAAAGGGCCGTGAGATGTAATTAGCTGCTAGTCAATAAATTGCGACTTTTAAACTACTGAATATTGATATGTTAAAATCTGTAAAATTCTTATCTATAAGGAGTTATGGCTCACGGGGCAAGGGGAGAATCAAGATGCGCTTCAGATTCAACTTGCATTTTTCATGATTAATTATGAGATTTGAAAAAAATAGACTATGGAACTTCGTAAAACTCGTTTCAGACGGAATACCGTCATCCATATTTATCAGAATACAGTAGAGGGAGGACTGATTTTTTATTCAGTTGAGGATTTTCTTGTTTATTATACCATCTTCTGTACGCTTGCTCCGAAATATAAAGTAAAGATTCTCGGCTTATGTTTAATGGTTGATCATATCCACATTCTTCTCATAGCAGAGTCATATGAGGATATGAGTGGCTTTATTAAAGAGTGCACTCGGGTATATTCCAGAGCTTTCAATGAGGATATCGATCGAAAAGGAAAACTTTTTAACAGCCCCTTCGGGTTTGCGTGTAAGAAGCATGACAAAAGTGTCAGGACGGCAGTAGCCTATCTTTACAATAATCCTGTAGAGAAGCAGTTGACAATCAAAGCAATAGATTATAGGTGGAACTTTCTTGCCTATTGCAAAAAAGACTATCCTTTCTCGGAGAAGATCGTTTTGAGACGCTGTTCATGGGCTTTGAGAAAAGCAGTCGAAAAGATACGAGCCGTCTATCGAAAAGGAAAACCGTTGAATTATACCTTTCTGCGCCGTATTATGGTGAAATTGGAAAAAAGCGATAAGGAAAGTCTGGTTGATTATATCATTTCTCTCTATAATGTGATTAACTATGAGGCGACCGTATCGTATTTTGATAGTTTTGAGAATATGGTTATTGCCATGGACTCAAACACAGGAAATGAGTATGAAATTAAAGAAGACAGGAGTGTCAAAACAGATGTCCCATACAGGAGGATGGTATCGTTCGTCCGTGAAAATGGTTATTCAGAGAACATCAAGGAAGTCATCATGCTGGAGGCAGACCAAAAGATAGCCCTGATTAATGGTCTCCCTTATGAAGAAGGGACCACATCATATCATATCCGAAAATTCTTTCACCTTCCGCCGGCTAGCCGTGAGAGGGAAACAACTGATATATAGTTCTTTATGAGTTTTAACCTAGGCGGAAATTGAATTGTTACTTTGTGTTTCTAATTGAGAATCACCGATTTACAACTCACGGGCTGATTTGGAGAGAAGAGGTAAAGCCGGCGGGAAGGGTATTTGGATAAAAAACTTTTGGGGTGTATGGAAAAATTACTAACTTTGAACGATTGACATTTAAACTAATAAGTGATGAAAAGATACGTTTGCACTATTTGTGGTTATGTATACGATCCTGCAGTTGGTGATCCTGACAGCGGCATAGCGCCCGGAACTGCTTTTGAGGATATCCCTGAGGATTGGGCATGTCCTCTGTGCGGAGTCGGAAAAGATATGTTCGAGCCGCAGGAGTAGGGTATGCACATAGGAGTCGCCGGTAATATCGGCTGCGGAAAAACCACCCTTACGAGAATGCTCTCTGAGCATTACGGGTGGACCCCAAAATACGAGGCGGTCAGCTATAACCCCTATCTGGAGGACTATTACAAGGATATCCCTAGGTGGTCCTTCAATCTCGAAGTATACTTCCTTGAGCAGAGATTCAAGGACGTACTTGAGATTGCCAAATCCGATAAGGTGATAGTTCAGGACAGGACTCTCTATGAGGGAGTCTATATTTTCGTGGCTAATAATTACGCGATGGGAAACCTGTCAGAGAGGGATTATACTACATATATGGACCTTTTCCATCTGATGATGTCTCTCGTCCAGCCGCCAGATTTGATGATTTATCTCCGCTCTTCGATTCCCCACCTTGTCTCGCAGATTCAAAAAAGAGGACGCGACTATGAGCAGTCCATCTCGATAGAGTATCTCAAGGGCCTCAATGACAGGTATGAGAAGTTCATCGGCGAAGACTATAAGGGGCGAGTCCTTACTATCGAAGCGGACGATCTTGACTTCCAGAACCGTCCTGAGGACTTCTCTCTCATAACTGACAAGATAGACGCTGAACTTTACGGCCTCTTTTAAATGAAAATAAGTACCTTTGTAAAAATTTTGATCTCATGCATATAGCGATAGCTGGAAATATCGGCAGCGGCAAGACTACGCTGACCAAAATGCTCGCCGCCCACTACGGCTGGACTCCGAAGTTTGAATCGGTAGATTTCAATCCATATCTTGCAGACTTCTATGAGGATATGGAGAGGTGGTCTTTCAATATCCAGATATATTTCTTGAACAAGAGATTCAAGGATGTTGTTGATATCTCAAGGCAGAAGGATGTTATTATTCAGGACCGCACCATCTATGAAGATGCTAGGATATTCGCTCCCAACCTCCACTCGATGGGCCTCATGTCCACCCGCGACTTCGAGAATTACAGTGACCTTTTTGACCTAATGATGTCGCTGGTTGCAAAGCCGGACCTGATGATATATCTCCGCTCTTCGATTCCGAACCTCATTGCTCAGATCCAGAAGAGGGGACGCGAGTATGAAAAGAGCATCCGCATCGACTATATTACGGGCCTTAATCAGCGTTATGAAGACTGGATCAAGGATTATGACGGCCGATTGATCATCGTGGACGTCGACAAGATCAAGTTCGAGAACCGCCCGGAAGATTTTCAGACAATTACAGACATGATAGACGCCGAACTCTTCGGCCTATTCCCGTCAGAAAAATAATTTTTAGACATGGCAGAAAGAACAACCATTATCGATTTTATCGAAAAGTACACCCGTCAGTATGGACCGGACACATATCTTCGTGAGAAAATTGACGGCGTTTGGAAAGAAATATCATTTGACCAGACAAGAAAAGAAGCATATCGCATAGGCGCAGGCCTTATGGCTCTTGGTGTCGAGAAGGGCGATAAAATAGCCCTTCTTTCAGAAGGCAGGAGCATGTGGATGCTCTCCGAGTTCGGAGCAATGTATGCGGGTGCTACGGATGTGCCCCTTTCGATCAATCTTGGAGAAGGTCAAGACCTTGTTTTCCGTATCAATCACTCCGAATCCAAGTGGGTTCTCGTCTCCGGATATCAGCTCCCGAAGATCCGGAAGATCCTTCCGGAATGCCCTCAGATTCAGAAAGTTATCGTCTTCGATGATACTGCTTTTGAGTGGGATGCTCTTGAGGAGAAGGAGATCAGGATGTCTGAAATCCAGGCGATGGGTGATAAGTTCCTCGCAGAGCATGAGGACCTTTTCGTCGCTCGTTACAAGTCGATTGGTCCCGATGATTACGCCAATATCAGCTACACCTCCGGCACAACTGCAGATCCTAAGGGTATTCTCCTTACCCACAGGAACTACACTGCCAACGTTGCTCAGGGTAATTCAGTCATTACCATTCCTCGCGGCGGAGTCATGCTTGTCATCCTTCCGTTCGATCATTGCTTCGCCCATGTTGCAGGTATCTATACAATGATGATTTACGGTGGCTCCCTTGCTACCGTTCCTATCGGAAAGACACCTCTTGCAACTCTTAGAAATATTCCCGGAGCCATCAAGGACGTTCGTCCTCATGTGATGCTTTCCGTTCCTGCTCTTGCCCGTAACTTCAAGAAAAATATTGAGGCTGGGATTAAGGCAAAGGGCCCGAAAGTGGAGAAACTTTACAATTTCGCCCTCAAGAACGCCATTGCTTACAACAAGGAATACTACAACCGCGGAGGCATCCTGAACTGGTGGAGAAAACCTCTCATGGCTCTCTTTGACAAACTGATTTTCAAGCAGGTAAGAGAAAGCTTCGGCGGCAGGATGCTCTTCTTTGTCGGAGGTGGCGCCCTTCTCGACATCGAGCTCCAGAGGTACTACTGCGCAATCGGCATCCCTATGTTCCAGGGTTATGGTCTTACGGAAGCTACACCTATCATCTGCGCAAATTCTTCAGGACATGCAATCTTTGGATCCTCAGGCCGTATTGTCAAGCCGATGGATATAAAGATTTGCGATGAAGAAGGAAAAGAGGTCCCTATCGGTCAGAAGGGTGAGATTGTTATCAAGGGTGAGAATGTAATGGCCGGTTATTGGAAGAACCCGAAGGCGACGGCGGAGACAGTTATCGACGGGTGGCTCCATACCGGAGACATGGGTTATATCTGCCCCTTCGATACAGACTTCCTCTATGTGGTAGGCCGCTTCAAATCCCTCCTCATTTCTTCCGACGGAGAGAAGTATTCTCCTGAAGGTTTCGAAGACAGCCTGACCGACGGATCCAAGTTCGTCAATGCATGCGTCCTCCACAATAATCAGAATCCCTACTGCGTGGCTCTTATCGTTCCCGATAAGGGTGCGCTCAAGGAAGCAGTTGAGGCTAAGGGCCTTAGCGCTGATAGCGAAGAGGGTAAGAAGGCTATGCTCGAGATTATCCAGGCCGAGGTCGATTCCTATAAGAAGGGAGGTCGCCACGAAGGCATGTTCCCGGAGCGCTGGCTTCCTTCCGCAATCGGTATCTGCGACGAGGAGTTCACGATTGCCAACCGCATGATGAACTCTACCTCCAAGATTGTCCGCGGCAAGGTTGAGGAGCACTATGCTTCCCTTCTCGATTATCTCTATACAGCAGAGGGCAAGAACCTTATCAATCCTAGGAACATCGCAGCACTCGGATAATTATGAAAGAGGTTTGGAGAGTCTTCCGTAGCGCCATACTCGCAGGAGTATGCATCGGAATCGGAGGTACCGTTTATATGATGGTCGGCGGAGTCGCCGGAGCCGTCCTGTTTGCCTTCGGCCTGATGACCGTGGTGCTCTGCAAGTATAAGCTTTATACAGGGACGGTCGGGTTCATTGACTTCCGTCGCGGGAGTGACTGGAGAGATCTCCTTGTCATTATCCTAGGTAACATCGTAGG
Source organism: uncultured Bacteroidales bacterium (assembly GCA_900318955.1). GTDB lineage: Bacteria > Bacteroidota > Bacteroidia > Bacteroidales > UBA932 > Cryptobacteroides. Next base: position 897 of record ONMJ01000044.1, on the reverse strand, counting down.
ATGCGGCCTCGTAGCTCTCCTGACCCATTTTGCCCTTCCGGATGTAACTGCAGCTGCCGAGGGCGTGCTGACCAAGAGGCTCGCAAAAGGGGCCTTGCAGTGCGGTGCGCTCGGCATAGGCTGCGGGTTCATCATGACAGTCGCTGTCCGTTTTGCCCGTGAAAAACAGTTCCTTCCGCTACTTTTCGGAATCCCTGTTTTCATCTTATGCGGCTTTACCCACAGCATTGCCGATGCTTTCTATTATCTTGCGGCACCGATGTCTTTCGTAGCGGCGAATCTCGGCTCGGTGCTCCTAGTCTATCTTGCCATTGTGATAGGCAACCTTATAGGCTGTAATCTCTACAGGTTCGTTTTACCTGACGATCCTACTTTAAAATAATTGTCGAAAAATATTGCAAATTCAATAATTTGTTGTACTTTTGCAGTCCCGATTGAAAAACCGGGTATCGATATTGAGATATGGTGTAATGGTAGCACTACAGATTCTGGCTCTGTCAGTGAGGGTTCGAGTCCTTCTATCTCAACTAAAAATCAGCCTTCGCCAAGCTGATTTTTATTTTGAAAATGATGGCGGGGTAGCTCAGCTGGTTAGAGCGTCGGATTCATAATCCGGAGGTCGTGGGATCGTGACCCACTCCCGCTACAAAACATCACATATAAGTCTTGGTTCGACTACGATCAGCCTCACAGACTAAACTCTCTATATACCCGTCACAAGCACTTGTGATGGCTTTTTTTATTTATAGATAGTATCATTTCAAACGATTTTTCATATCCCTACATAGGAAAAAGTTGTAACTTTCCTCTATAAATCAAGATTAGACCGCTGTTCTTTGTAGGTGAGCGGTCGTTGCAGTGTATAGGAAGACATAGAGACATATCACCATACGTTGT
>ONMJ01000003.1 GCA_900318955.1 uncultured Bacteroidales bacterium | reverse complement strand
AGCATGCACCATCATCGACAGGCTTGACATATCCGAGATAGAGGCCGGTTACAAGGGCGGCGGCACCAGCAGCTACAATCTCAGGAAATGCATCGCCCTAGATGCGCCAGGGCGCAGCGTAGCGGTCGGCAGTTGCCTCTGAGAGGCGTGTCCACCCCCGGACACGGGCAGGGGGAGGGGCCCGTCGGCAGCAAGTTATCGCGCAGCGATGACGCAGATGACGAGGGGAGGGGCCGAAGCGAACGCAGTGAGCGGAGTCCTCTCAGAGGCAAGCTGCCGCCGCTGCGGAGCCTGGCGCACCAACATGATGTGACCTCTTTCTCTGTAAGGGATTATTTTGGTAAACTGATGAATGGGACGGAATTGCCGAGCATGTATGTAGGCATTTTTCCGTCCCATTTTTGTACGGCCTCATACTGGGTGAGGTCGGGATTGGCGCGGAGGGCATTTGCCTTGATCTGCATTGCCTTGGCCTCGGCCTCTGCCGAAATTACTTTCTGGTTGGCTTCTTCCTGAATACGGATAGTGTTGTTCTTGGCAGTAAGGGCCTTCTGCTCGGCAACCTGCTTGTCAACGATACTCTGTTCGAAGGCATCGTCATAATCGATGTTGACGAGCTGGAACTTTACATTGCGGACATATTCCGAGGGCAGTTGGGACGATAGTTCAATCTCTACCCCTTTTCGGACTTCCTCGCGATTGGAGACGATATCGGCGGCGTTGTAGTTGCCTATGACGTCTTTAAGAACACCTTCTACTACCGGAGTGATAATCTTTGCGATATAGTTGTTTCCTACATTCCTGTAGAGGACAGCTACGCTCTCGGGCACCGGATCGAAGTTGAGCACATAAGTCACTGTTGAGCTCTGGATATCTTTGGTATATGCCATTGAGGTCTGCTCCATCTTGACTGTCTGGATGCTCATCTTGTCTATACTCTGGACAAATGGAATCTTTACATGCAGTCCTGCGTCTACTGCCGTGGGATTGATCTTCCCAAAGGTAGCAATAATGCCTCTTTGAGTGGAGGAGACGCTATAGAAAGAAGATAGCAGAACGGTGAGGGCCAAGGCGGAGCCGATAATCCAAAGCATTATCTTCTTTGGGTCTGACTGAACTGTAGTATAAGTTTTCATGTTTTGGAACAATAAGATTTCAATGCGGATTTATTCCTGGACGAAAGCGACTATCTCGCCTTTTTCAACTTTTTCTCCCTGCTTTCCAAGGACTGCGACAACGCGTCCCGTGACTGCGGGGATCAGTTCTTCCATACCATACCATGTCTGGACATAGCCCATTGGCTTTCCTGCGGTAACGGCTGTGCCTGCTATAGGAGCGGCAGAGACATCGTCCATGTCGTTCTCCCAAATTAGTTGCCCCTTTGCAGGAGCCTGGACAGGAACAGCATGAGGATATTTGGATGCATATTCATTGACGTCGAACTTTGGCATCTCTACGACAGGTCGCTTGATAACAATCGGAGCTCCGGCCTTTTCCTTCATCTGGGCAAGTTCTTCATTGAAACGCTCTTTGGCGACGCCGCTCTTGTAATCCCTGTACTGGCGCTCGTGCATGGCGAATTCGAAGAGCTCTTCCTCGTCCTCTCCTTCGTCCCAGCCTTCTTCTTTCATCATGGCGCGGAACTTAGGTAGTTCGTCCGGATAGTTGTCCTGAGGCACTCCGTCGTAGAATTTGAGGCCCTTGCTCTTTGCAAGCTCGACAATCTCAGGAGCGAGAGGTCCCGGGAGACGGCCCATGTCGCCGAGAATCATTCCCCAGGTATCCTTGTCAATCGTAGTCCACCGAGGCTTGTCATTGAGCATATTGAATAGGTTCATCAGAGCTGTATTCTTGACATACTGGCTAAACGGAGTTACGAGCGGAGGATAGCCGAGGCGGGGCCAAACGTATTCTACTTCTTCGAAGAGCTTGACCATCAAGGTGTCGAGAGACATCTCAGGGCGTCCGTGGGCTTTCTGGGCAGCGTTTATTGCGCCCTGGAAGCCTTTGAGGTCAGCCATCATCGATCCCATCATTCCACCGGGAAGACCGCAACCGACCAGAAGCGAGGTCATCTTGGAGTTGGAAGGATTGATCCAGTATCCGAGGAAGTCGTCGATGAATTTCTGGGTCAGTCTTCTCACTTCCATGTAAGCGTCCATATTGAGATCCTTTACGGCAAAGCCATCTGCCTTCATCATCTCTCGTATGGTGATTACATCGGGATGGACCTTCCCCCATGAAAGCGGCTCTACGGCGACATCCAGATAGTCTGCTCCGGCCCTTGCAACTTCCAGCATCGATGCTGGGGAGAATCCGGGACCGGTGTGGCCATGGTACTGGACCTTTATATGGGGATATTTGTTCTTTATATCTGTAACCAGCAGTCCGAGGAAGGTAGGACGGCCGACTCCGGCCATGTCCTTGAGGCAGATCTCATCGGCTCCGTATTCGACGACCTTGTCAACGATCCCCATATAGTACTCGACCGTATGGACAGGGGAGTTGGTAATCGAAAGGGCGACCTGCGAGACCATCCCGGCTTTCTTTGCATACTCGACGGAACCACGGAGATTGCGGTGGTCGTTGAGTCCGCAGAATGAACGGGCTATATCGGTCCCCTGTTTCTTCTTGACCTTGAACATGAGCTCGCGGACATCGGCGGGAACCGGGTTCATCCTGAGGGCGTTGAGGCCTCTTTCAAGCATGTGGGTCTCAATCCCGGCCTTGTGGAAAGGAGCGGTCCAGCGCCTTACGGCGATATTGGGATTCTCTCCGAAAAGGAGGTTGACCTGTTCGAATGCGCCGCCATTGGTCTCGACGCGGTCAAAGCAACCCATATCGATAATCGCAGGAGCGACTTCCACAAGCTGGTCAACTCTCGGAACGTATCTTCCGGATGACTGCCACATGTCCCTGTAAACAAGGGAAAACTTTATTTCTCGTTTTGCCATAATATCCTTGATTGGACTGCAAATTTACAATTATTATTTCACATCGAAAGCGAAAACATGAGCATCACCACCTCCCCAGGTAGAGGTGACGACAAGGCGGACGGCATCAGCCTTGACCGGCTCGGGGAAATCGACTTTCACAAGTCTCTTGATATTCTCTCCGGAGGTATAGACAGTCTGCCAGTCACCCTTCTTGAGTTTAGTCTCGATTCGGAATGTCTTTGCCATCTTTTTCGGCATTTCAACACGCTCGGTGGTCGCTTCAAGCTTACGCATGCGCTTACCTCGATAGATAAAATCGGAGTCGAAAACGAGTCTCACTCCGGAGATTGTCTGGGGCTTTTTCCATGAATATTCCATCGAAGTATCGCCTACGGGGACGAGAACTCCGTTGTCCTCGCCATCGTAAGAGCGGTCAATTCCGTTTCTCAGCGGCTCATTAGCAGGGGCTGTCTTTGCAAGGAGGGTAAGAGGGGAGACCTTTCTCCAGCGGAACGGGAGCATGCAGTCGTCATCCTCGAGAGTATCCTGGAGCTCTGCGATATGGTCTTTCCTGATACCGGCAGGGGTGGTTCCGTACTTGAGCGCAAGAGCGGCACCGGTCCCGACAGCCTGACCGAGAAGGGCGCAGGTTGCCATTACTCTGGTAGAGGAAAGTCCCATATGGGTTGCGGAGATGTCGCGCCCCGCGAACATGAGATTCGGTACATTTATAGAATATAGACAGTCGAAGGGAATGCCGAAAGGAATGGGGGCAGGGTACTCCCTGGATATGATTCCTTTCTTGTGGAATGCCTCCGGATCATGATCGTCGAGGGCCCATCCTCCGTATGCAACTACATCCTCAAAGTGCCCGCCGCTCATGACGTCATGCTGATTGAGAATATGTGGACCTACGTATCTTGTGGATTCTCTCTTCCCGGGAAGGGATCCAATCCAATCGAGGTCGTAATTCTTGCACCTGCCGTCCGGATGATTCTTCATATATTCCCATACTCCGTAAGCGATCCTCTTGAGCTCATACTGGATGTCATTGGCGTCCCCGATAGTGTCGAAAAGGCCTCCGAACTCAATCCACCAGAAGTTGTTGTCGTTAGGAGTCAGTCTCTTGTAGTTTAATTTCACCCCCTTGATCGTCGATTTCGGAGTGTCGTAGTTGAAATCGTCATCAGTAAAGTGGTAGGCCCATTCAGGGGCTGTGAAAGGATGATCTTCGGTGGTCTTTCTCAGCTGAAGCAGAATGGAATTACCCATCGTATGGTCGTCTCCTCCGGTCTGAAGGAAGGTCTCTCCGAACTCCTTGGGGTTCTCGCGACCACGGCGGTACTCGGCGCCGGAAAGGCGGAGAATGCCGTCTCCGGAGCAGTCTGCGAACATTTTACCTTTGATCGTATACTCGGTATAGGCGTTGATATTCCATGCTTTCACCGCCGCGATCCTCTCCCCGTCCATCACAACATCATGGACAGAAGTGTTGAGAAGAAGCTTGATATTCGGCTCCATGACTACGGTTGAATAAATAGCGTCGTCCCAGAGGGTATATCTTTGAAGCGGATTGTAGCGGAAATTACGAAGCTGCATCTCCTCGAGAATCCCGGCCTCATAGTCCTGGGAGGTCTTGGCTCCGCAGATACCCATTCGTATCTCGCTGGAGGCGTTGCCTCCGAGTACAGGACGGTCCTGGACAAGGATTACCTTGGCACCGTGCCTTGCTGCGGAAACAGCAGCACACACTCCTGCGAGCCCGCCGCCGACAACCACAAAGTCTCCTTCGAGCTCAGCGGTGTATTTGACTGTAGAGTTCTTCTCGGTCCTCATTTCCTGAGCCGGGAGGGACAGGGCGACCGCTAGTGCAGCTAAAGAAAGTAAAAGGCGTTTCATATGTTTTGAAGAAGTTATTGTTTAAGAAAAAAGTTGGAAAATAAGTACTCCTAGGTAGTTACCGACGGCGTATCCGATGATGCCGATACTGAGACCAGGCATCAGTACGCGGCTGTTTTTCATCGAGGCTGCAATCATCGGGACGAAGGGCGGAGAATTGATATATGTAACCGAAGCGATAACGGCTGTATCGGCATCGATCTTGAAAATCTTAGCTGAGAGAAGCTGAAGAGTCAGGGAGACAATCTCCATGAAGAAGAGGAATCCGATTATCCACAGCGCTCCCGTAAAATCGAGGGCTCTCACGTTTGCCATCGAAGCTACTACGATACTGAAAATATAGATCAGGTACATTCCAATCGCGTTTCCGTAGTCGAGATCGTGGATAGGCTTTATGAAGGAAACGGCGATGCTGATCGAAGTGATTGCGAGGATGAAAAACATCATGAAGCTTCCTCCGGGGATGAGTTTTGAAAGGCCGATTCCGATCCCTGCGGAAGCTCCGACGACAAGGAGAGTCACCCCGAGGAGGATGAGTAGGTCATGCCATCCCTTCTTAGTGGTGAAGAGGCCCTTGTAGGGGTTTTCCTCGGCCTTATTCAACTCCTCCTTGATGGAATTTTCGTCGTTGGAAAGATTTAAAGTCTTGACCGGCAAGAATTTCCTTGCGAGCCTTATCCCAAATGCCATGATAAAGACAAGATAGGTGAAGGACACGATCATGTCATAGGTGTTGAGGAGGGCGTACTGGGTGTCGGGGGAGCCGAGGCTCTTGGATACCGCAGCCATATTGACGGTCCCTCCGGTAAGGCATGCTGTGTACATTCCGGCTACTCTTGGTCCGTCGGGAATGTGGGGCCCGAAGATCGGATAGCCTGCAACCACCGCGATAATGACGGCGGCAAGACCGGTAATCATTGCAAGGAGTTGGTCTCTGGTTTCACTCTTTTTGTAGGTGAAACAAAAAAGCATCAGAGGAATTGCAAGGGGAATAGTAACGTTGGTAAAGAGGTCCTGCATCTTCAGAAGGCTCTCCGATTCGGGGCCTTTCGATGGTAAAATGCCTATATTCGCCATGATTGCCCCGATGAAATAGAGCATAAGGATCGGTCCTATTTTTCCTATCCATTGATATCGGCGGCAAAGCCATAGAACTCCGGCAGGAGCCAGGCAGTAAAATACTGCGAGTATAGCGAGTTTCATACGATGGGGAGTTAATATGTTTCAAGTCCGTATTTCAGCCTTCTGAGTCCTTCGAGGACGCGCTTTCGCGGAGCGGCAATGTTGATTCTCTGGAATCCCTCCGCTTCAGGCCCGTAAATGGTCCCGCAGCTAAGAATCAATTTGGCTTTTTCCTCGAGGTGCTTGTTAAGCCTTGCGGAGAAACCCTCAAGAGGCTCGCCTTCTTTCCTGTAAGCGCTGAGGTCCAGCCACGGGAGGTAGGTCCCTTCCAGTGGAAGGACTTTAGCTTTCGGGAGTTCCTTTGAGATGAAATCCTTGAGAGTCAAGTAGTTCTCATAGACATAGGAAAGCATTTCATCGAGCCATTCGCCGCTTTCTCCGTATGCGGCAATCAGGGCGGCTACGCCGAAGACATTGACATCGCAGCATTCGTTGTCATTTATTGCACGGTCCACTCTCCTGACGACCTCGGGGTCTTTGGCAATGATATTCGCTATCTGGATCCCGGCGATATTGAAAGGCTTGGTAGGGGAGCAGCAGGTCGCCGAATTCCTGACAATCTCATCGGGCAGAGTCCCGAACGGGGTATAATCGTGCCCCGGATAGGTGATCTCGCAGTGAATTTCGTCAGAAATGACGAATACATGGTTCTTGAGACAGATTTCTCCAATTCGAAGAAGCTCTTCGCGGGTCCATACCCTTCCTGCCGGATTGTGGGGGTTACATAGGAGCATGACACTAGTCCTTGGGTCAGCGGCTTTTTTCTCAAGATCGTCGAAGTCTATGCTGTAGGTCCCATCCTTATATACAAGGGCATTGTGACTCTCCAAACAACCGTTGTTGCGGATCGCAGGGAAAAAGGCGTTGTAGCACGGTGGCTGTACTATTACCATGTCCCCCGTTCTCGAGAAGGCCTTGATGCAGGCGGAATACGCTGGAATTACTCCTGTCGTGGGTATGACATTCTCTTTACGGATCCAGTCCCAGCCATGTCTTTTGGCGAACCAGGATGAAATTGTATCATAATATTTCTGTGGGACCAGCTCATAGCCGAAAACGCCGTGATCCAACCTTTTCTGTAGTGCATCTATGATGGGAGGTGCTGCCTTGAAATCCATATCTGCAACCCACATAGGTAGTGCTTCTTTACTGAAAAGATCCCATTTCACAGACTGGGAACCTCTCCTTTCAATTTCTTCGTCAAAATTGTAGTTCATTTTTGTTCTATAGGTTAATTGTGTGGCGTCTTTATTTTTTAGTTTTCAAAATTAGCAAAAAAATGATTAATTCCGGATATTTTTGCGTAAGTTTGCAACCATGTTTAACTAAATCTATTTTATGCGTTTAAATGAAGAAATTCCTGGTTGTTTGCGTAGCCGCGCTGCTACCCTGCTTCCTTGTGTCCGCGCAAGAGGCTGACGACGCCGGAACCGGTGTCGGATTGTCCGTTATTCCGAGAATCGACCTTACCCCCGAGTTTTACCCGGATGGCGGTCACAGTTTTACACTCGGTAATTCTTCTCTTTATTCCCTTTTTGAAGGAAACATCTCCGAAAGTGTTTCGTTCAGTGTCGCTAATCACTGGGCGGGATTCTATTCTACTGAAAAGGCTCTGCTTTTTGAAGATACCAAGGCTCTCTACAAGAATACCCTCAAGCGTACCGGCAACTGGCTTGACTGGGCGAATGTAACCTTCACTACCGGTGATTTCTCCTTTACATTGGGAAAGGATATGGTGACTATGGGCGGCATCGAGTTCGATGATTACGATTTCGACGTCGATCCTATCCTGGTGTCTTCTCTCTGGAACGGTTTTGACTGCTACCAGTGGGGCGCAAAGGTAGGATATTCACTTTCTGATTCTCAGGAACTTACCTTCCAGGTTACAACCTCTCCCTACGCTGATGGCCTTTTTGAAAAACCGTGGTTCAATTATTCGCTCGGCTGGAACGGAAGTGTTGGTGATATCGAGACTATCTGGAGCGCGACAGCTATCCAGACCGGAGCCAAAGAATTCTTCTATCTCGCTTCTCTCGGCCAGAGGTTAGAGGCCGGGAATTGGCTCCTGGGGCTTGATTTGAGCAATGCCTCTATGATGACAGGCGATCTCTCCTATGGCCTTATGGTCCTTCCTTCAGTTACTTACAATTTCTCCGACGGCCTTAATATTTTTGCAAAAGGCGGGTATGAGGCCCTTTTCAAAGGAGAAGATGCCGCATCTGCCTTCTGGGGCGGTGCAGGTGTGAACTGGTATCCGGTGGAGAATCTCCGACTCCGTGCTTTCGGAGCGTACAATCAGCTCTGGGAATGCTCCTCAGTGGGTATAGGCTTGACCTATTTTCTTAACATAGGGAAATGAACGAAACAGATAAGATAATTGAAGTCCGGCACCTCAGCAAGTCCTTTTCGGGCAAGAAGGTCCTGGAAGACATCAACCTTTATATCCGTCGCGGCGAATTCCTTACCCTTCTCGGGCCCTCCGGCTGCGGCAAAACCACGATGCTGCGCATGATAGCCGGTTTCCTCCAGCCGGACGAGGGATCCATCCTTCTCGAAGGCAAGGAACTGGCGGGCACCCCGCCCCATCTAAGACCTCTCAATACGGTCTTCCAGCGTTATGCGCTGTTCCCGCATCTGGACGTCTATGACAATATCGCGTTCGGCCTTAAGCTGAAGAAAACCCCTCAGGAAGAGATAGACAAGAGGGTCCGTAGGGTCCTTAAGCTAGTATCCATGTCTGATTATGAAGACAGGGATGTAGAAACTCTTTCCGGAGGCCAGCAGCAGAGGATTGCAATAGCCCGCGCTATAGTCAACCAGCCGAAAGTGCTTCTTCTCGACGAGCCTCTTGCAGCTCTTGACCTCAAGATGAGGAAAGACATGCAGATAGAGCTGAAGGAGATGCACAAGAAGCTTGGCATTACCTTTATTTATGTAACACATGATCAGGAAGAGGCTCTGACTCTGAGCGATACAATAGTCGTTATGAACGAAGGCCGTATCCAGCAGATAGGCACTCCTACTGATATCTACAATGAGCCGGTCAACTCATTCGTCGCTGACTTTATCGGTGAGAGTAACATCCTCAACGGTACCATGATCTGCGACCGTAAGGTCTCTTTCATCGGTCATGATTTCGACTGCGTGGACGAAGGATTCGGAGAGGACAACCCTGTAGACGTTGTCGTCCGTCCGGAAGATATTTACTTCGTAGACAAGGAAAAGGCTCAGTTCTCGGCGAAGGTCAAGTCTTGCGTATTCAAGGGAGTCCATTACGAGATGTTTGTCGATACCGATACGGGTAATGAACTCATGATTCAAGACTACGACGCCTTCCAGCCTGGAACCGAGGTTTGGCTCAGGATCGAGCCCGACGATATCCAGGTCATGCGTAAGGAGCGTACCCAGAACACTTTCGATGGAGAAGTAATTGATAATGAGACGGTAAGGTTCTTGGGAGGAGACTTTAAGTGCGACGCTTCCGCCTATTCTTCAGGAGATAAAGTCAAGGTGGAAGTGCCCTTTGACAAGGTCGATCTTCTCGACAATGAAGAAGAGGGAGAGAGTTATGGAAATGTAATTTTCATCCTCTACAAGGGCGATCATTACCATCTTACGATTGCGACTCCCGAAGGGGAAAAGGTCTGGGTGGATACGAACGATATCTGGGACAAGAACGACCAGGTCGGTATCCATATTCTCCCTGAAGACATCCATCTGAGAAAAGCTGAAGGAAATGAGTAAGAGATCTTCCTGGGCTCTGCCTTATTTCATATTTTTGGTCTTGTTCGTGGTGATGCCGCTGGTTCTCATCGTGGTATATTCGTTCCAGGATGCTTCCGGCCACTTCACCTTCTCGAACATCACCAAATTCTTCATGGACAAGGACTCCCTGTCGACATTCGCCCTTTCAATCGAAGTGGCGATTGAGAACACCGCTCTCTGCATCCTGATAGGTTATCCGGCCGCATATATACTTGCGGACAAGTCGCTTAACAGAAGTGCAGTGACAGTTGTACTCTTTATCATGCCGATGTGGGTAAATGCCCTTATGAGGACTCTTGCTACGGCGGAGCTCTTCAATATGGCAGGTATCACCCTCGGCAAGGGAACACTCCTTTTCGGTATGTGCTACGACTATCTTCCTTTCATGATTTATCCTATCTATAATGTCCTCAATAAGATGGATAAGTCATATGCTGAGGCCGCGGAAGATCTTGGAGCAAAGCCGCTTGAGGTTTTCACCAAAGTCACCCTTCCTCTCTCGATGCCTGGAGTCGCCAGCGGAATCCTTATGGTCTTCATGCCGACGGTATCCACCTTCGCCATCTCCGAGTTCCTTACCAACAACAAGATAAAGCTCTTCGGTACCATTATTCAGGAGAACATCAACAACTCTATGTGGAACTATGGCGCTGCGCTTTCTCTCATAATGTTGATAATAATCGCGATAACAACTGTGCTTCAGGGTAAAGACAATTCTGAAGCGGCTGCAGGAGGGGCCATATAATGAGCGCAAAGAAGATATTTGCAAAGGCCTACATCTGGATCCTTCTGATAGTGTTGTATTCGCCTATAGTGTTCATCGCCGTATGCTCATTCACTGAGGCGAAGTCGCTCGGCAACTGGACCGGATTCTCGCTCAACCTCTATAAGTCGCTTTTTACAGGCGGAATGCAGAATTCCAATGCCTTGCTAAGTGCGGTTTACAATACTCTTCTGATAGCACTTATCGCATCGATAGTGGCGACGATTCTTGGTACAATAGCGGCAATAGGAATATTCAACCTCAAGGGAAGAAAGAAGCAGGCGATACAATTCCTCAACAATATCCCGATGATCAATCCGGATATCATAACCGGTGTTTCCCTGTTCCTGCTTTTCGTATTCTTGCATATCTCGCAGGGATATCTTACGGTAATACTGGCCCATATCACATTCTGTACCCCTTATGTGGTACTAAATGTGCTGCCGAAGCTCTCTCAGATGAATCCCAATGTCTACGAAGCTGCCCTCGATCTCGGTGCAACCCCGTTCCAGGCTCTTCGTAAGGTAATGATTCCCGCCCTCAGGCCCGGGATGATTTCTGGATTCATTCTCTCCTTCACGATGAGTCTCGACGACTTTGCGGTGACATTCTTCACCCGCGGAACCATCGGGCTCGATACTCTCTCGACATTCATTTATACAGACGCCCGCAAGGGAGGTCTTACCCCGGAACTGAGGCCGCTGATGACTATAATTTTTCTTATCATCCTGGCGGTTCTTCTGTTCATTAATATCAGATCATCCAAAAACACACAGGAAAGCAAATGAGAAGACTTTTCATCGCAGCGGCAGCGCTTCTTGCCGCAATCTCCTGCAGCTCAGACCGTAGCGGAGTCCTTAAGGTCTATAACTGGTCAGACTATATCGGAGAGGGAATAATCTCTGAGTTCGAGCAGTGGTACAAGGAGCAGACCGGTGAGGACATTACCGTTGTCTACCAGACCTTTGATGTCAACGAGACCATGCTCTCAAAGATCGAGAAGGGACACGAGGACTACGACGTTGTATGCCCGTCCGATTATATTATTGAGAGAATGCTCAATTCGGGCCTCTTGCTTCCTCTGGATTTCGCATCCATTCCCGACAGTATCAATTATATAGCCAAGAACCGCTCTCCTTATATCGAGAAGATGTTCAGGGAGATCAACCCTGAGATAGATGCCAACGATTATTCTGTGGCTTATATGTGGGGTACTACCGGTATCATCTACAATACCAAGTATGTCACCGACGAAGAGGCTTCAACTTGGGATGTCATCAGCAATCCGAAATTCAAGGATCAGGTCCTTATCAAGGATGCTCCGAGAGATGTCTATGGTCCTGTGCTTATCTATCTGAAGCAGAAAGAGTTGAAAGAAGGAAAGGTGACTCTTCAGGAGCTCATGTCAGACTCCTCTGACGAGTCCATTGCGGCAGTTGAGGAGTATCTCAAGAGCGCAAAGGACAATGTCCTCGGCTGGGAGGCTGATTTCGGAAAGGACCAGATGACAAAGGGAAGAGGTGTTCTTTCCCTGAACTGGAGCGGAGATGCTGTATGGGCCATTGAAGAGGCTGCCGCTGTTGGAGTAGATCTCAAATATGTGGTTCCCGAGGAGGGAAGTACAGTGTGGTTCGACGGCTGGGTAATCCCTAAATATGCTAAAAATGTCAAGGCTGCGACCTATTTCATCGACTTCATGTGCCGTACCGACATTGCCATCCGCAATATGGACGAGACCGGCTATGTGGCATCTAATGGAGCTTGGGAAGTACTTGAGTCTCAGATTGATGAAGAACAGGATGCGGTTGATCTCTCATACTTCTTCGGAGAGGGTGCGGACAGTGTCCATGTAGATGGAACCCTCTATCCCGACAAGGCTGTCATCGAGCGCTGCGCACTCGAGCACGACTGGGGTGCCGATACGGATAAACTCCTTGCGATGTGGTCTCGCGTAAAAGGCGACAATGCCAATTCTATGACCTACATCATTATCGGTGCTCTCTTGCTCGCTATCATCGCGGCAGCCGCCGTCAGCGCCCACAAGAAGAGAGCTAGACACTCCTCCAAGCGCCGCAGAAGATGACAAAGGAAGATATAATGGCGGGGGCGCTGAAGACGCTCCGTGAAGGCGGGACCATTCTTTATCCTACTGATACAGTATGGGGTATCGGGTGTGATGCGACAAATCCTGTGGCTGTCGCAAAGGTCTTCGAAATCAAGAAAAGACCTGATTCGAAATCGCTTGTTCTCCTGGCCGCCAATCTCGATATGGTAGTCAAGTATATAAAGCAGATACCCTCTATCGCGATAGACCTTGTGGAAGTGAATGACAGCCCGATGACTATTATTTATCCAGGAGCTATAGTCGGGAATCCGGACAGCCCCACGGGCGACAGGAACCATCTGGCTTTCAATGCTGTAGCTGAGGACGGGACTGTCGGAATGAGAATTCCTATGATGCAATTCTGCAAGGATCTCGCCTATAAGCTTGGCCGGCCGGTTGTCTCTACCTCTGCCAATATTTCCGGCGAGCCTACGCCGAAGCGTTTCAGTGAAATTCCAGCAGAGATAAAGTCGGCAGTCGATTTTGTGGTCCCCCCGTCTGTGGATACTGATTCCACCGGGAAGCCTTCTCAGATTATCAAGCTCGGGCTTGACGGGGAGGTCGAGATAATAAGAAAGTAGCTTATGGAAGTTTTCTTCTCCGACAGGATAGAAGATGGGCGGGTTATCCTCTCTGAGGAAGAATCCAATCACTGCACAAGGGTCCTCCGCCATAAGGTCGGTGACGAGATCTCCGTTATCGACGGAGAGGGAACTCTATACATGTGTCGTCTTATCCGAGTCGGAAAAGAATCTGAGGCCGAGATTATTGAATCGGTTTCTTCCTGGCATTCACACCCGTATCGGCTGATTCTTGGCGTTTGTCCTACCAAGAATAACGACCGCTTCGAGTGGTTTGTGGAGAAGGCGGTGGAAATAGGTGTGGACGAGATAGTTCCGCTTATCGGTGACAGGTCCGAGAGGAAGGTTTATAAAAAGGAACGGGCAGAAAGGATAGCCCTATCTGCTGCGAAGCAGTCGCTGAAAGGGGCCGTTCCCTTGATTCATGACCCTCAGAGTGTCTCATCTTATATCATGGCGGCGCCCTCTGATGCTGTCAAGATGATTGCCTATTGTTTTGATGGTAATAAAATATCCATCAAGAAGGCCCTTGAAGGCGCTCCGGAAGGCTCAGAAATCATTGTTCTGATAGGGCCGGAGGGCGATTTTTCCCCGGCTGAAGCGGCCTCTGCCATATCTCGAGGATTCATTCCTGTCCATCTTGGTGATTCCCGCCTTCGTACAGAGACTGCGGCTGTGACCGCAGCTGAAGCAGTGTACTTTAACTTTATGAAATGATGAAAAAGAGATTCGTGACCCTTGATGTGATGCGCGGCCTTACCGTTGCATTCATGTGTCTTGTGAACAATCCCGGTACTTGGTCGAAAATATATCCTCCGCTCACTCATGCAGAGTGGTTCGGATGTACTCCGACTGATCTGGTCTTCCCGTTCTTCGTCTTCTGTATGGGATGCGCAATGGCGTTTTCCCTGTCAAAATACGATTCTCTGACGAAAGAATCTTCATGGAAGATCTTAAAGAGGGGGCTTCTTATAATTGCCGTAGGTCTTCTTCTCAACCTATACCCGTTCTATCCGTATAGCCCTCATGATGAGTCTTGGACATTTGGTCAGAATTATCTTTATTGGCTCCAGCACAAGCGACTTTTCGGCGTTCTCCAGAGGATTGGCCTTTGCTATATCATAGGCGGTCTGATTATTCTTGGATTCAAGAAACACCCCGGGAAGATAGCTCTTGCCGGCCTTGGGTTGATGATAATTTATACGGCTGTCCTGGTTATTTTCAAGGGACCGGACGGAGGACCTTTCTCTGTTGAAGGGACATTCGCCTCAGAAATTGACAAGGCTATAGTAGGCGAGAACCATATGTACAGGCGATATCTGGCACCCAACGGAGAGAGGTACTGGTTCGACCCCGAGGGTCTCTGGGGCTCCCTCACAGGGGCATGTACGGTTATCCTCGGATTTCTTGCAGGGACGCTTGTGAGGAATTCTCAGAAATCCTATGCCGCCCTTCCAACGGAGAAGGATTCCCCAATTGGAGTTGTTGCAAGGCTGTTTTTCGCTTCTGCTCTGAGTCTTGCCGCTGCTATGATAATGAGCATCTGGATTCCGATTTGCAAGGCTCTCTGGACCCCTTCGTATGTCCTTTATGCAGGAGGTTGGGCGCTTTCCGTTCTGGCTTTCCTTTCCTATCTGATCGATGTGAAGGGCTATGAAAGGTTCTTTACCCCGGCTAAGGCCTTTGGAATGAATGCCCTGGCTGCTTTCGTCCTGAGCGGGGTTATCGCAAAGACCTTCGGTTGGATTGGTTGGTCTCCTTCCAGGTACTTTACAGCCAACGAGTTCACCTCCCTTGTCTATGCAATACTATTCGTGCTTGTGATATTCTCAATTTCGTGGATACTATACAAGAAGAAGATAGTTATAAAATTGTAAGTGATACATGTTCATTGGTCTTCTTTCGGATACTCACGGTCGGTTCGACAAAGAGTTCCGCGATTTCCTGTCTCCCGTCGATGAGATCTGGCATGCGGGAGATTTCGGCGGCGGACTGGTAACCGCTGCCGAAATAGCTGATTTCAAGCCTCTCAAGGGCGTATCCGGGAACTGCGACGACCGTATTCTGATCTACGACTATCCGGAGTATCGTTTCTGGGAGTGCGAAGGCTTGAAAGTGCTTATGATGCACATCGGAGGTTCTCCTGGCCACTACAACCCAAGGGCCAGGTCTCTGATTTTGCAATATGAGCCGGATATTTTCATCTGTGGGCATTCTCATATCCTTAAAGTCATGAGAGATTCCAACTTCGGGTTTATTTACATCAACCCCGGTGCGGCTGGAATCCAAGGTTGGCAGACGGTGAGAACAGCTCTGAGGTTTCATATTGATAGCGGACAATTGCATGATTTGGAGGTGTTTAACCTGCCAAAATAGGGGATAATAAAAAAAGTTAAAAAGATTTTTTGCAATCTGAAAAAGAATATTTAAATTTGCAGCCAGATATTTCCTTGTTAAATTTATATCAATCATGAAAAAGGTATTTATGTCTCTCGCAGTTGTCGCTCTTATGTGCGCAGCTGTATCTTGCGGCAACAAGGCCAAGAAGGCTGAAGTTGTTGAGGAAGCTACCGAGGCAGTAGAGGCTGCTGCTGACACTGTTGCAGCTGTCGCTGACTCCGTCGCTACCGAGGTTGTTGAGGCTGTCGACTCTGTAGTCGCCAAGTAATTCAACTTCCAGACAAAGAGCGCTCTAAATCTGCGCTTTTTTTCGATTTTGATATTGTCCCCAGACAGGAACAATATCTTTTTTTTATTATATTCGCGTAAATGTTGAATTTATGGCGGTAAAAGGCTCAAGTAAAGTCAAAACCCTTTGGTTTTGTTCCAATTGCGGGAATGAATATTCGAAGTGGATGGGGAAGTGCCCTGCGTGTGGCGAGTGGAATACAATGGTCGAGAGGGAGGCTGTGACCGGGTCTTCGACCAAAAGGGTTTCTTCTTTGCCATCCGACGGTAGAAAACCCGTACGTCTTCAAGATGTATCTTCGACAGCTGAGGATCGTATTTCCCTTGGAAGCTCCGAAGTAGACAGGCTCCTCGGTGGAGGTCTTGTCAAAGGTTCGCTCGTCCTTATCGGAGGCGAGCCGGGGATTGGGAAATCGACCTTGTCTCTGCAGCTGCCTCTTCTAAGGCCGGAATTGAAAACCCTATATGTTACCGGCGAGGAGAGCGTTAGGCAGGTGAAGATGAGGGCGGACCGGCTTGGCGGTGATTCTTCGAACTGCTTCATCTACAGTGAGACCCTGATGGAGAATATTCTCTCGGAGGCAGAGTCCATTGCCCCTGATCTGATGATAGTCGATTCCGTTCAGACCATGTATTCCCAGAATGTAGAGTCGACGGCAGGATCGGTGACCCAAATCAAGGAGACGGCCTCGTCGCTCCTGCGCTTTGCCAAGGAGTCAGGAATTCCGGTGATACTGATAGGTCATATAACAAAGGAAGGTTCGATTGCTGGGCCGAAAATATTGGAGCACATAGTCGATGTCGTTCTCCAGTTTGAAGGCGAAAACAGAGGCTCCTACAGGGTGCTTCGAAGCATCAAGAACCGTTTTGGCTCTACCTCAGAACTTGCGGTCTTCGAGATGACAGGAAAAGGGCTTCGCGAGGTTGAGAACCCCTCCGAGATGCTTATTCCGATGCATGAGGACGGTCTCAGCGGCACTTCGATAGCTGCTATGCTGGATGGGACCAGGCCGCTTCTTTTCGAGGTCCAGGCCCTCGTGAGCTCGGCTGTATATGGCACTGCGCAGCGTTCTGCGACAGGTTTTGATGTCCGTCGGCTCAATATGCTTCTGGCGGTTCTCGAGCGTCGTGCGGGTTTCAGGCTGAGCCAGAAAGATGTTTTCCTGAATATGGCCGGGGGCTTGAAGGTGAGTGATCCCGCTTGCGATATGGCAGTCGTTTCATCTGTCCTCTCTTCAAACTTTGACTATCCGATTCCGAGGGATGTATGTTTTGCTGGAGAAGTCGGTCTTAGCGGAGAGATCCGTCCGGTATCTCAGGCGGCCAGAAGGGCTTCGGAGGCCGGAAGACTTGGTTTCAGCAAGATTTTCGTGTCCTCGTATTGTAAGTTCGACCATAAGATCGAGGGCATAGAAATTGTTAAGGTTGCGGATATTCCTGCCCTTGTAAGGGCGCTATTTAAGTAATGGGAGAATAATATATAATTGAATATGTCAAGGAATAATAGGAATTCAAGAGGGCGGAGAAGTAGGAGTGCAAGAGTGAAATCAGCGCCGCGAAAAAGGGTTTTGGCCGAGTTCGAGGGTACAGTCAAGATGTCCTCCAGCGGGATAATCGCCGTAAAGGTCGATGAACTCGAGGGAAGCGACGTTTTTGTCCGTCCGGCTAAGTCTAGGGGAGCCCTCCACGGTGACAGAGTCCGCGTAGCGGTTCGCGGCAAGGACCGCACCGGAAGAATCGAAGGAGAAGTGATATCTGTCATCGAACGCAGTACCCGTCCCTTCGTCGGTATTCTCCATGTTGTCGGCTCACGCCAGGCGTGGGTTCTCATGTCATCGAAGACAATGCCTTATGATATCTCTGTTCCTGTTCCGGAGGGCGAAAACGCCAAGACCGGGATAAAAGTCGCCGCAGTAGTTGACGGCTGGGAAAGGGGAGAGGCGAATCCCTATGGACATATTGTCGATTTCCTCGGAAAGCCGGGGGAGATTGATACTGAAATGCATGCAATCCTTGCCCAATACGGTCTTCCTTACCGTTTCGAAAAGGCTGTCGAGGATGCTGCAGATGCTATTTCCGATAAGATTACTCAAAAGGATCTCAAGGGCCGACGCGATTTTCGCGAGACCTTGACTTTCACCATTGACCCTCATGATGCAAAGGACTATGACGATGCCCTCTCGTTCCGCAAGATGGAGAACGGCAATTACGAAGTCGGTGTCCATATTGCCGATGTCTCATATTATGTTCGCCCGGGTTCTGCCGTAGATGAGGAGGCGCAGAAGAGGGGGACGTCGGTCTATCTAGTGGATAGGACAGTCCCGATGCTTCCTGAAAAGCTTTCCAATAAGCTTTGCTCTCTGAGACCAAATGAAGAAAAACTGACTTATTCCGTAGTATTCGAAATTACTCCCCAGGCGAAGGTAATCAATCCTTGGTTCGGAAGGACTGTAATCAAGTCGGATTATCGTTTCGACTATGAACTCGCTCAGGAAGTGATCGAGGCCGGTGCCGAAGCTTACGAAAAGGAGATTGGGGAGGGAAGCGAATGTGGCCTGATTCCGCGTGAAATCAAGGAAGCTGTATTGACACTCAATACGTTGGCTCTGAAACTGAGAAAAAAGAGATTCGCCGAAGGAGCTATCAGTTTCGAGCGTCCTGAAATGAAGGTCATTATTGATGACAAAGGGAAGCCTGTAGACGTTATCCAGAAGATCACAAAGGAGGCCAACTGGCTTATCGAGGAGTTCATGCTCCTGGCTAACCGAAACGTAGCTGAATATGTGGCCACCGGCGGCAAGATGGGTGGCAAGGCCCTTAAGAATGCGAAGACATTCGTCTATCGTGTCCATGATGTCCCCAATACGGAGAAGCTTCTGGGACTCAGGGAGTTTGCGGGTAATTTCGGACATACTCTCGGTGACATGGACGGAGCAAAGGGTGTGGCCAAGTCTCTCAATAATCTTCTCGAGCAGGTCAAAGGCAAGCCGGAATCAAATGCTATCCAGCTACTTATGCTTCGTGCGATGGCAAAGGCTGTCTATAGCACAGAGAACATCGGCCACTACGGCCTTGCATTCAAGTTCTATACTCATTTCACCTCTCCTATCCGCCGTTATCCGGATTTGATGGTCCATCGTCTCCTGTCTATTTATCTCTCCAATGGGGACAGCCAGGACAGGGGTTATTATGAGGCCCAGTGCCTCCATGCCTCCGAGAGGGAGCAGATAGCCGCAGAGGCGGAGAGGGAAAGTATAAAGTACAAGATTGTCGAGTTTATGGAAGATAAGGTAGGCAAGGAGTATGAAGGTCATATCTCCGGCCTTACCGAATGGGGTATCTATGTGGAAATCGAGCCGAATATGATTGAAGGAATGGTGCCTCTGAGGACCATCAAGAGTGATTTCTTTACTTTCGACCCCGATCATTACCGTACAGTCGGAAAGAGAACCGGTAAGATTTTCCTCCTTGGGGACAAGGTGAAAATCCGTGTCAAGGATACTTCCCTTGAGCAGAAGCTTCTGGATTATGAACTAATTGAGGATGAATTTGTCGCCCCGGAACCGCCTAAGGAAATCAAGCAAAAACCTCGTGGAGGACGTCGAGGGAACGGACGGCGATAGTTGACTCAGTATGGAATTCGAGATAGCGGAGAAGATCCTCCGCTATCTCTTTTCTGTCTGCCCCAGTGAGGGGAATGATCATAGATTCCGAGAAGGAGGCTGTCAGGAAGGCTTCAAGGGCCTTGAGGTGATTATTTGATCCTGTCCCCGCAGAGGTAAATGGAGCTATATCGTCAAATGAGGGGCTGAATCCGAGAGCTCCCGCCAGTTCCAGAAGGAAGCGGATATGGTAGTTGCTGAAATTGGATTCAATGGCATCGAGGGTCATTATGCTTTTCAGGCACCACTCGAAAAGGCCGTCTTCGTTAACCCCATCCTTGATGGTCCTGAACAGAACTTCGCTCATGAACAGGGTCATCGTATTCTTGTATAGGTTGCCCCTGATCCCGTCGAGAGGAGACTTGACAACAATGTTGGAAGCGCTCCAGAGGGATGATTTGGGGTTGCTGACAATATCGGCATCCAGGATATTCAGGGGGAGGAAAGAGGACATTCCGGTCTTCTTCCCGATTCTCGAAATAAAACTCCTGCGGCCGTATTCTTTCGAGAGAGTATGGAGTACTATCGCGTTCTCACCTGTCTTCGTCGTTGCGATAAGGATCAGCGGGATGTTTTCTCTCATAAGCTATTGAGAAATGCGGCCATCGCCCGTAAGGATTTTCCTCTGTGGGAGATAGCGTTCTTTTCCTCCTCCGGTATTTCTGCTGCTGTCAGTCCGTCGCAGCCGTCTGGTATAAAAACGGGGTCATACCCGAAACCGCCGTTTCCGGAGCGTTCCCTTGCGATTTCGCCTTCCATGACTCCGTCAAAAAAGTGGACTTCTCCTCCGATTATAAGGGTTACAGAAGTACGGAAGCGCGCTTTCCTATTCATTGGGGTGACTCCTGCCTTTTCGGCACGTTCCATCTCGAAGAGGAGTTTTGATATATTTGCATTGAAATCTTTCCCCTCCCCAGCATACCTTGCAGTATGGACACCTGGAGCACCTCCAAGGATGTCTACTTCGAGTCCGGTATCATCAGCGAAGCAGTCCATCCCGGTTTTCTCGTATATGTATGAGGCTTTTTGTAGAGAATTATCCCTCAGTGTATTCCCGGTCTCAGGGATGTCTTCGGTGACTCCCGCCTCAGCTGCGCTAAGAATCTCAAAACCATCTCCGAGAATCTCGGATGCTTCCCTTATTTTACCGGGGTTTGCGCTTGCGAAAACTATCTTTCTTTTTTCCATATGACAAAAATAGTAATTTAATTGGTAATTTTGTCGTATGAATCCTATTGAGAGACATCCCTTTGAACCTTTCCTCCCTTCAAACGCTAAAGTTCTTTTTCTTGGGAGTTTTCCTCCCCAGCAGAAGCGTTGGAGCATGGACTTCTATTACCCCAATTTTATAAATGATTTCTGGCGAATTGTCGGGCTCATTTTCTTTAAAGACAAGGAGCATTTCATTCTGGAAGGGCGGAAGCAATTCGATAAAGATGCTATAGTCGCTTTTTGTAGCGACAGGGGAATTGCTATGTTTGACACAGCGTCTTCTGTGCGCCGTCTTAAGGACAATGCGTCGGATAAGTTTCTGGAGGTTGTGGAACAGACTGATATAGAGTCTCTTGTCTCCAGGCTTCCGCTTTGCCGGGCGATTGTCGCAACCGGGCAGAAGGCGACAGATGTCATAGTCGAGACTTACGGATGCGATGAACCTCTTGTAGGAGGGTGTGTTCCTATCAATATCGGTTCCCGCGACTTGATGTTCTACCGCATGCCGTCTTCTTCCCGCGCCTATCCTCTGTCGCTGGACAAAAAGGCAGTAGCCTATTCAATTCTGTTCTCGGATCTAGGGATGATTTAAGTTAGCCTCCATGTCCCTCCTCCCACGACTGTGATTTCATCCATGCAAACCGCGATCTCATCCATGAAAACCGGCCCTTTCCATGGACGAAACCACCATCTCCGTTGCACGGAATGGCGCAGACCCCATTTCATCCATGCAACCCCCGCCTTTTCCATGGACGAAACCACCATCTCCGTTGCACGGAATGGCGCAGGTGCGAAAAAATGCAGAGGACCTGCACCAGGGGAAATTACTAACAAGCTGAGTATCAGAAATATATCATTTTATAGCGGCGCAGGTAGCCACGAAAAAACCGCACCTGCGCCTGCCCTGTATCTTATTGCCTACCCGTGACATATAACTTTTTCCCTAAGGTGGCGGAGGTAGGGAAAATGCTGGAAGCAATTGAGTATTAGCCCTTTGATGATCAGGCCCTCATGCAGGGTAATCTCTATTATGTCTAAAGACCCACATTGAGGGCATCGGAGAAGCCTCCTTATTTTTCCTTTATCACTCATTAGATGAAACCGTTTTCATCTAATTTGAATAAAAGTCAATAAATCAACAAATTATAAAGGTTTTACCAATCAGAAATGGCAATTATATCAACAAAGGGGACAGGGCGAGGTATGAAAATGACCGGTTCTCCTCCCCAAGAGAACCGGTCGCAATATAAAACGAACTTAACAAACGACATGATTGGTTATCCATGTCTGTTGCAAATATACAGCTTTTAATCTATATATCAAATATTATTTCAATTTTTTATTAATTAAATATTTTTAGTTTCAGTATTTAACTATTTCTATATTCTGACGGAGTTATACCAGTGTGAGCTTTGAAGTATTTGTAAAACACTGATTGATTGGGGAAATTGAGTTTATAGACAATTTCCTTTATGGTGCAATCGGAGTATTTCAGAAGATTTTTGGCCTCCAAAATCACGAAGGAGTCAATCCAATCAGGGGCAGATCGCCCGGACGCTTGTTTGATAAGTTTCGATAGGTATTTTGGAGTAAGGCATAATTTATCCGCGTAGAAGGCCATACCTCTTTCCGAGGTATGGTACTCGGTGACGAGGGCGATGAATCTGTCGAAGATGCTTTTGAGTCTGGGATTCATCCCTGGGACCTCCTTCTTTGACTCTTTATTTCTTTCTGATAAAAGATCGAAAGCTATGTAGATGCCTGCTGCGGTGATACACCCGAGAATCTCTTTTTTAGCAGTGTAGTTTGAGGACATCACTTTTGAGCTCATCATAAAGAAGTCTTTTGCAACAGCAAGCTGCTTCTCGTTCAATGGGAAAATAGGGTTTTCCAGTGCCGAGAAGCTTCTATGGGGTATTTTGTTAAAATCCAGGCTGATATCAGAGACAAAGTCTCTGGAAAGTCCAATCATAACAAGGCGGAGGTCTTTGTCTTTTTCAGAATCTGTTACGGATGTATTGATCAGATTCCCGGGGGCGAGGATGACAAGATCATTCTTGACAACATCATATGAGTTGAGATTGATGTGGACCTTGAATGACCCTTCGACGCAGAATATGCAGAGAAAGCCGTCAAATCTGAACGGATATTTGAGAATGTCTGCAATGTCGGATATACTGATTTCGGTCTCATTGCATGGCTGAGTACCGCAAACTACGCAGAGGAATCCCTGATTGTCGACAGTATGAATCTTCATAAGCGGGATCATTCTTATGATATCCGGAATTGTCACTGTCAGCATTGAGTCACTCATAAAAAAAAGGCTTTATTGGTACGGTAACAAAGATAGGAATTAAAAACTAATATGCAAAACTTCTTAATTTTCGACCAAAATATCAAATAATTCTACGATTTTGATATAATTTGGTTGAATTATCTCCGTGAGATTGTAAAAAAATTCAATAACAAAGATATATGTTTCTAAAATAAAATGGGTGAAGAGGAAAAAAATTATTATCTTTGATGATGACTAAGCTAACGATATAATTTTAACATAAAATCTAAATCAAATGGCAAACAAAAAAGGTAACGGAAACTTCATTGCCGTCCTGACAATGATTTTCCTCTTCGGAATGATTTCCTTTGTTACCAATCTGGCAGCGCCGATTGGCAATATCTGGAAGATGCAACCCCAGATTGCCGGTTCCAACGCTCTCGGTATGATGGGTAACATGATGAACTTCCTGGCTTATGCGTTTATGGGCATTCCTGCGGGCAACATGCTCTCGAAGTATGGCTACAAGAAAACAGCCCTCATCGCAATTGCAGTAGGATTCATCGGAGTTTTCATTCAGTTCCTCTCAGGCGTAATCGCAGGTTTCCCTGCCAACTTCATCGTCTATCTGCTTGGCGCATTCATCTCCGGTTTCTCCGTCTGCATGCTGAACACAGTGGTCAACCCGATGCTCAAGCTCCTCGGTGGCGCAAGAAGCAACCAGTACATCCAGATTGGAGGTTCATTCAACTCTCTCATGGGAACCATCACCCCGATGCTTGTCGGCTCCCTGATCGGTACCCTTACCGCACAGTCGGTTATCGCTGACGTCAACCCGGTGCTCTTCATCGCAATGGCGGTCTTCGCCCTCGCTTTCGTCATCCTTCTCTTCGTCCCTATTTCCGATCCTGAGCAGGTTGCCGACAGCGCTCATGCTGAAAGCCCTATGAAATATCGCCATTTCATCTATGGCGTTATCGCTATTTTCCTCTATGTCGGTGTCGAGGTCGGTATCCCCGGAACCCTGAATTTCTATCTCTCCGACCCTCAGAGCGGTGCCGGAATGGATCCTTCAATTGCAGTCCGTATCGCAGGTTTCGTCGCCGGTACATACTGGTTCCTCATGCTCATCGGCCGTCTCGTTTCCAGCCTCATCAGCGGCAAGGTATCTTCCAAGGTCCAGCTTACCTGCGTTTCATGCGTGGCTATCATCCTGATGCTCTGCGCAATGTTTATTTCTCCTTCTCACAAGGCTTCGATGCCCGCTTTCACCGGTTCAGGCTTTGAGATGGTCAATGTGCCTCTATCTGCTCTTCTTCTTGTCCTCTGCGGCCTTTGCACATCTGTCATGTGGGGAACAATCTTCGATCTCGCAGTCGAAGGTCTTGGCGCAGCTACGAACAAGGCATCCGGTATCTTCATGGCGATGGTTGTCGGTGGCGGTATCGTTCCGCTCTTCCAGAACTGGATCGCCGATAAGGTAGGCTACATGCCCAGTTATTGGGTTCTCGTCTGCTCACTCTTCTTCATTTTCTTCTTCGCAGTTGCAGGATCAAAAGTTAAAAAAGCAGCATAGATTATATGGAATCACAAGAAAAAGACCATGTTGTCGGTATAGACATTGGTGGACAGACTATAAAGCTCGGCGTTGTCGATGCCCGTGGCGAAGTTCTTGCCCAGAAAGTAATAAAGACCAGCGACGATCCTTCTCCCGAAGTAGTCGTTTCGGAGATTGCCGAGGCTGTAAAGACTCTTATCACAGAGTCCGACATGAAAGGCCGTATCAGGGGAGTAGGTGTAGGCGCACCGAATGGAAACTATTATACCGGTACGATTGCATTTGCACCGAATCTTTCCTGGGCTTCCCACGGTTCGGTGGAGTTCTCAAAAATGCTCTCCAAGGCCCTCGGCGGCATTCCGGTATCGCTTACCAATGATGCCAACGCTGCTGCTGTCGGCGAGATGACTTACGGAGTCGCAAAGGGTATGAAACACTTTATCATGATTACCCTTGGGACCGGCGTAGGTTCCGGAATTGTCATCAATGGCGAGGTCCTCTACGGCTCTGACGGCTTCGCCGGAGAACTTGGGCATACATGCGCCGTCCGCCATAATGGCCGTATGTGCGGCTGTGGCAAAACCGGCTGCCTCGAAGCCTATGCTTCTGCAATCGGAGTTGCCAGAACAGCACGCGAGTGGCTAGAAATGTCCGATGCTCCGTCTTCACTCAGGAATGTCCCTGAAATTACATCTAAGGACGTCTATGAGGCTGCTTCACAGGGTGATGAACTCGCTAAGAAGGTCTTTGAATTCACCGGCCGCATCCTCGGAGAGAAACTTGCCGATTTCATCGAGTTCAGCGCTCCTGAGGCCATAGTGCTCTTCGGCGGTCTAGCCCGTGCGAAGGAGTTCCTCTATGAACCGACGCTCAAGGCAATGAATGAGAATGTTCTTCCTCTTTGGAAAAACAAGGTAAAGATTCTCTTCTCTCAGCTCAAAGAGTCCGATGCAGCTATTCTCGGCGCATCAGCACTCGCTTGGGAGCTGTAAGGATTGTCTTTTATCGATATTGATGGGAGCTGACTCAAAGAGAGTCGGCTCCTTTCTTTTATAGGGGCTTAAAACTCGAATCCGACTCTGAAAGAGGGAATAAAAGGCAGGAGAGAGCGATAGGATAGCCGATTCCTGTATGATTTATTAATGATTCGGACAGAGATAGGATTACATCGGTTATAGATATTGAAAAAGTCAAAGGAAGCTGTCCTTGATATCCCCCGTGCCGTTTTGTAGTGGAAATTTATGCCGGCATCCAGCCTGTGGTATGCTGGAAACAAAAACTGATTGGGTGCTAAGGCGTAATTTACGGCACTGACTTGGGGGGAATCCTTCCATATCTTTATGGAGTAGAAAGAGTTCAAAGTGGTTCGGTTTCCGGAATGATACGTCCATGAGATATGCCAGTCATAACCGTTTCTCTCCCGAGCCAGGTTTAAGTGAATAGTATGCCTATTATCGAAGCGGTCCGGGTACCAAGAACAGTAGAAGTCTTCAAATTTTCTCTCGGACCATGATAGAGTATAAGCGGCATCAAACCTGATCTGACCTTTCTTGACGCTAATTTGGTTTTCAATGCCATAACTTCTTCCAATCCCTTCAACGAAACAGGATTCCCATGTGTCAAGCGGAGGGAACATCATTATTTCTCCTCCATATTCATACAGATGAGTCATCCGTTTATAGTACAGTTCAGTGGATAGAAGCAGAACCCCCTTTTTCCGATATTCGCCTCCGAACGATATTTGATCAGAAATTACGGGGCGTATTTTGCGTGTTGAGGGCAACATTGTAGTAGCCGGAGACAGATTGAAAGATGAAGATATCGCGTGCAGAGGTTGTCCCATTCTATCATAAGAAGTTTTCAGAGTAAATCCCTGCAAGGGAGAGTAGCTCATGGAAAGTCGCGGTTCCAGACTGTGCCAGCCTTTACCATCAGAAAGGAAAAATGAGTACCGCATTCCGCCTTGAAGGGTAACTAATGGAGATGGAGTCCACCCTGCATCGATGTATGAGGAAAGATTACCGCAGCGGTATATTAAAGGGGTATTGATATTCTCTTCCCTGATAGTCCTGGTTTTATGGGTCTTGGAATTTTTTACTGTTTCAAGAAGATGATAGATCCTATGCGGCTGGTTCTGAAGATAAGAGATCTTTCCTCCATACCGTATATACAGGTCGGGTCTTTTCTGTAGATAGGAATCAGACCGTAATCCGAATTCAGCAAGAGGAGATGCATTTCCTTCTTTCCTATAATAGTAAGAAGAGTCCTGACGGGAAGAGAAAGTAGAGTGGACAGAGGAATATGTACCAGTGAAGTAGAGAGAGGCGTCGGTCTTGCTGCCATCAGAACCTCTGTGACGTACACCTATGGCGGCAAGGGCATTCCCCCAAATAATGTTGTCCGTGTTTTCTATATCTGCTCTAATCTCGCCTGTCTTCCGGTAATCCCGATTAAATAGGGCATTCATGTAGATATCAGTATAAGCTGACAGAGGGCGGGAGACCCTTGCGTCTACTTCAAAATATCCCATTCTAGCATCAGTAAAGAATGATGGATCGATCCCGTCAGCAGAGAGTAATTTCAAGACAGGATTGACGATCAGGGAAATCGGGCTTACACGACCTGTCAGGATAAACCTGGTCTTTTTAACAGGCCCTTCAATCAGGAAACGGCTGTCTGCGATTCCTATTGACAGTTCAGTCCTAAGCGAATCGGGATTACCGTCACGAGCGTAAACATCTATTATTGAGGATGTAGCACCACCGCGGCTAGCGCTAAATCCACTACGATAAAAGTCTACTCGCTCTGCTATCCCAGGATCAATGACCGAAAAGAGGCCAAATAAATGGCTCATATTATAGACAGGTACACCGTCAAGAGTGAGTAGGTTGTCGGCTCCGTCACCACCTCTGACATATAGGCCGGATGACAGATCGGATCCCATCGATACACCTGGCATAGCTTGAAGCGTTTTCATGATATCCGGAGCGCTGAAGACGGTGAATCGTGAAAAATCATTCCGGATCAAACGCTGATGTCCAGTCTGGGATTCAGGAATCCGTATAGCCGGGTCCGCTACGATTTTGGAAGCTTTGAGCGTGTCCAAGACATCCTGCGAATGGGCAGGAAACGTGAGGAGAAAGAGGGCGCTTGAGATGATAATCCAATGATTTTTCATAGCATGACCCTCCTTGATTTAAATTCAGACCTAGATCGGGCCATGAAATACCCGTATCCGTTATAGATATTTGTGTATGTGGTGACAGGAGATGTTACTCCCCAGTCCTTAAAATCGTTCGAACGGCGGGCGTATATACTACGTATATGCTTATACAACTCCTTAGATCCTGTACCTATTACAGGCCATACAGACTTAACTCTGTCTCCTTGATAAAGATGGATTGAAACAGATCCGGTCAGATGTATTGTGTCTCCTTCCTTGAAATCATCATCCTGGAAGGATAATCCGTAAGCTGCACCGTAAGCCTCTATTCCATAATAACTCGAAAATGCGGCATATAAATAATAGTTTTGTCTGCCATTGATCGTACGGGGGGCAATTCGCCCTTCTAGTACTCGTCCGCTTTCTGTCTCGCATTCTAAAATGATATCATAAGTCTCTGCTATTGAAGAACGAAAAACGAGGTCAATGTTGATTTTCTGGGCGTAGGCGTTGAACTCCGAAGAACCGCCATTATTTGAAGGGATGGCTTCGGTAGCATTAAATGAGATTATATCGCTATCTTGAACCGGCTCTGGAATGACGACTTCGCAATGTGCGTCGCTGGTATGGGGGGAGGAGAAAGTGGCAGAAACAGTCTGTCCGGGAAGAAGAGGTGTGGTAAAACCGAATTGCTCTTGGAAGCCGGGCTCTCCTTCTTGGAAGACCTCAATAGATTTGCCGTCGACTTCTAAGTCTACAGAACCGTAGACAGGCTTTGCTTTTTTTATTGACGAGGAGTCTTTATAAGGGTAAATGATGGAGAGGAAAACCCAATTAGTGTCAGCACTGTTCATTAAGAGGCTATTGACGCTAATAAGCGGAGATGGAGCCAAATCCGGAAGAGGGGCGGTCTTGATGCAACTTATGAGAAGTGCAACAAAGCATAGGAATGCTATTATTTTCTTCATTTGCGGCTTAAATGATAGAAAAGATACGATAAAGTGAGGCAGGGTCGCCTGATGAAAGTAACTCGATAGAATGGTTCGACGGGTCGAACATCTCTAGGGAAAGAAGGTCTCGATCCCGCATGACACAGAGGGTCTGCCTGGCGACGGCCGGGGCAGGATCGATAATGCGGACAGAAGGGCCGGCAATCTTGCCGATGGTTTCCGAAAGGAAAGGATAATGGGTGCATCCGAGAACAAGGATGTCGGCGCCGGCCTTTAGAAGGGGAGTGACGCTCCGCCTGACAATTGTCTCGGCACGAGGCCCGATGAGTTCTCCGGCCTCGACAAGCTCTACGAACCCTTCCCCGACGTGTTCTACAATCTTGACGTTGTCTTCATATAAGCCTCTTGTAGTGAGGTACTTCGACCCTTTGAGAGTACCAGCAGTCGCAAGTACTCCGATTACTCCGGTCTTGGTGCCGAGGACAGCCGGTTTTACTGCCGGCTCCATCCCGATAAATGGAACTTCCGGGAACTCTTTACGAAGAGTTTTGATGGCTGCGGCTGTTGCGGTATTGCAGGCTACGACAATTATCTTGCAGCCTTTTGAGAGTAGGGTCTCGGTGATGAATCGGCTGCGATCCTGAATGTACTCAGGAGTTTTTTCCCCATAAGGACAATGGGCATTGTCGGCAAAATAGACATAATTGCCTCCCGGGAGCAACTTTACGATCTCCCTATACACCGACATGCCGCCGGAACCCGAGTCGAAAATTCCGATCATGTCACAAATATAAGAAAAAAGCCGTATATTTGTAATCTATGGGAAAGGTTGGATCAATACTTGCGGCCATCTTGCTAGCCATTTCTGTCGGTTGTGCAGACGCGTCCGCCCAGGAAAAGCCTTATTCTATCCTAGTTGACAAAGGGGCATTCGAACTCTATCTTCTTGATGCTAAAGGAGATACTCTGATGCATTATCCCGTTGCAACTGGGATAAATATTGGAAAGAAACGCCGAGCGGGAGATAATAAGACTCCGGAAGGGGACTTTACCGTGGAGAGGGTGCAGAACACAAAGGGCGTGATGTACGATTACCATGACGGTAAAGGCAAAGTAGAGGCGTATGGACCGTATTTTATCCACCTTATTACCGGATTCAAGGCAATCGGGATCCATGGCACATGCCCTGAAAGAGACGATAGGATCGGAACAAGGGATAGCAAGGGATGCATAAGGCTTCATAATGAAGATCTTTTAAAGTTACTTCCTTATGTGGAGAAGAAGATGAAGGTCAAAGTCATTCCGGGCCCCGAAGATATCGCCGCAGATAAACGGATAGACGGAAACAAATGATAACTCTCGAACAAATAAAGGATCTTCGGCAACGTCTCGTAACGCTGGAAGCTTGTCTTGACATTGAAGGCAAGAGGAAGGCTGTAGCGGAAAAAGAACTGAAAAGCCAGCAGCCGGATTTCTGGGACGATCCCAAGGAAGCGGAGAAGTTTCTCAAAAAGCTCTCTGCACTCAAGCTGTGGGTGACCGATTATGACAAGGCCGCATCGCTTGTAGACGACCTCGACGTACTGTACGAGTTCGCCAAGGAAAGTATTACCGGAGAGTCTGATGAGGAGGCTGTGGAAACAGCTGAAACAAAGGAACTTGATGAAGCTTTCAAGTCCGCCGAAGAAGCCGTAGAAGCCCTCGAACTCAAGAATATGCTGGGAGGCGAAGGAGACAATCTCGGAGCGATTCTGACGATCAATTCAGGGGCTGGCGGTACAGAAGCCAATGACTGGTCGGCGATGCTGATGAGAATGTACCTCAGATGGGGCGAAAGGAATGGTTTCAAGATGACTATCACAAACCTTCTGGAAGGCGATGAAGCCGGCATTAAGTCGGTTACAATCGAAGTCGAGGGAGACTACGCATATGGATATCTAAAGGCCGAGAATGGAGTTCATCGCCTCGTCCGCATTTCCCCGTTTAATGCCCAGGGAAAGCGCCAGACGACGTTTTCTTCCGTCTTTGTATATCCTCTTGTGGACGATACAATTAATATCGTAATCAACCCTTCCGACCTCGAGTGGGATACATTCCGTAGCGGAGGTCACGGAGGACAGAATGTCAATAAAGTCGAGACAGGAGTCCGTGTAAGGCATATCCCTTCCGGAATCATGGTGGAAAACACCGAGACCCGTTCCCAGTTCGACAATAGGGAAAACGCCCTTCGCATCCTCAAGTCACGCCTCTATGACATTGAGCTGAAGAAGCGTCAGGAGAAGCAGGCGGAGCTCGAGGGGCAGAAAAAGAGGATAGAATGGGGTTCCCAGATCCGCAATTATGTCCTTCATCCGTATAAAATGGTAAAAGATCTCCGTACCGGATACTCGACAGCCGATACTCAAGGGGTTCTGGATGGAGATATCAACGAGTTTATGAAGACCTTCTTGATGGGCCGCGGCTCCGCAGTTACTGATGATGAAATCGATTAATAACTAACTATATGGCAAAATTTCAATATGCCCCAATGTTCCAATTGGGCGAAGACAAGACCGAATATTACAAGATTCCCGGATCTGAAAAGCTTGTAAAGACCTCCGATTTCGGCGGCCGCACTATTCTCGAGGTATCTCCTGAGGCCCTGACGCTGGTCGCTCAGCAATCCTTCCACGACTGCGAATTCATGCTCCGCCGTGCTCATAACGAGCAGGTGGCTGCTATTCTCAGTGACCCCGAAGCAAGTGAGAACGATAAATATGTCGCCCTCCAGTTCCTTCGCAATGCAGAGACTTCCGTCAAGGGAGTACTTCCGTTCTGCCAGGATACCGGTACAGCCATCATCCATGGCGAGAAAGGACAGAGAGTATGGACCGATTTCGAGGACGAAGAGGCCCTGAGTCTCGGAGTATTCAATACTTTCACAAAAGAGAATCTCCGCTACAGCCAGAATGCCCCGCTCAACATGTATGACGAGGTCAACACCAAGTGCAATCTCCCTGCCCAGATCGATATCGAGGCTACCCAGGGGGATGAGTACAGGTTCATTATGGTTGCAAAGGGAGGCGGAAGTGCGAATAAGACTTATTTCTATCCGATGACCAAGGCGACGATTCAGAACGAGGGGACCCTCCTTCCGTTCCTTGTCGAGAAGATGCGTTCTCTTGGTACAGCTGCTTGTCCGCCTTATCATATCGCCTTCGTGATCGGAGGTACCAGTGCGGAGAAGAACCTTCTGACAGTCAAGCTCGCCAGCATCAAGTTCTATGATTCTCTCCCGACAACAGGCGATGAGACCGGCCGTGCATTCCGCGACATCGACCTCGAGGAGAAACTCTTGAAGGAGGCTCAGAAAATCGGGCTTGGAGCTCAGTTCGGCGGAAAATATCTCGCCCATGACATCAGGGTCATCCGTCTCCCACGCCACGGTGCAAGCTGCCCTATCGGAATGGGCGTCAGTTGCTCTGCAGACCGCAATATCAAGAGTAAGATCAATGCAGACGGTGTGTGGATTGAGAAGATGGACATCAATCCATCCGAGCTCATCCCCGAGGAGTATCGTCGTCCCGGTGAAGGCCCCAAGGGCATAGAAATAGACCTCGACAAGGGAATCGACTCCGTACGAGCTGAGCTTACCAAATACCCTGTAAGCACCCGCGTCAACCTCAAGGGAACAATTATCGTCGCTCGCGACATCGCCCATGCGAAGCTCAAGGCCCGTCTGAATGCAGGTGAGGAAATTCCCGCATATTTCAAGGACCATCCGATCCTCTATGCCGGTCCGGCGAAGACACCGGAAGGATACCCTTGCGGCTCTATGGGTCCTACCACTGCCAATCGTATGGATCCGTATGTGGATGAATTCCAGGATCATGGAGCATCGCTTGTGATGATAGCGAAGGGCAATCGTACCCAGGTTGTCACCGATGCCTGCAAGAAGCACGGAGGTTTCTATCTGGGCACGATCGGTGGTGTTGCCGCGGTCCTTTCGCAGAACTGCATCCGCTCAATCGAGTGTGTCGAGTATCCTGAGCTCGGAATGGAGGCGATCTGGAAGATAACAGTCGAAGACTTCCCTGCATTCATCCTCGTAGACGATAAGGGCAACGACTTCTTTAAATCACTATGACGGGAGAAAGAAAGCTATATCCACTGAAGTTCGTCACTGAATCGACCGAGGGCGGCAAGTATTATCTTGCCGACCTCGGGTATATTGATTCGATCTCATCGAACGGATGGCTGGGCGGCAATAGCCTCTCCGATATCATGCAGACATATCTGGAGAGGGTTGTCGGTGATATTTCTTTCGAATTCAATGGGACTCAGTTCCCGGTAATGGTGAAGACCTTGGATGTGCATGGTGAGCTGCCTCTTTGTGTCAATCCTGACGACAGGGTGGCCGAACAGCGATATGACGCATTCGGAAAAACGGCTCTTTGGTATGTGGCAGAGGCTTCGGATGATGCCCTTCTCTACCTTGGATTCGAGAAGGCTGTCAGCGCTGATCTTTTCTATGGCTCTTGCCTTGGAGGGACTGTAAAGGGGCTTCTTCATAAGATTTCTCCGTCAAAGGGGGATTTCTTCCTGATAAGGCCGGGGACGGTCTATGCTGCATCGGGCAAGATGACGATAATCGAGGTTTCAGAAGCGTCCGAGCTCGTTTTCAGGCTTGAAGGAGGATCTCCTGATGAAGGGACTATGCTGGAAGAGGCTTTCGATATTATCGACTTTGCTCCTTATGATCCTTCATTGAGACTCCATGTCGGAGAGAAAGAGTCTCCCGAGACGATTGTATCCCTTCCCCAGTTCACCCTATCTAGAATCGCACTCTCTGACCCCGTCAAGGTCTCATCGGAGAACTCCGACAGCTATCTTCTATATGTCTGTATTTCGGGTGCTGCTGCGGTCCAGGTAACGACACCTGGCTCCGGGGGCGATGAAATCTTCCGTCTCGAAAGGGGAGAAGTTATCCTTATCCCTGCAGAAGTTACTGATTTTCATCTTGTTCCTACAGTTTCCAATACCATTCTATTCGAGGTTAGGCAGGATCCTCGTGAGGAGAAGGACAGCTATCTCGACTAGTTGCTTTTTTTCAGTATTCCATAATAATTGAACTATGTACAGCGTAAGAATAGACAAATACCTTTGGGCGATCCGTGCTTTCAAGACGCGTACGGAGGCTACAGAGGCTTGCAAAGGCGGCAAGGTGAAGGTTGGCGGAGTCAATGCCAAGCCTTCAAGGGATGTGGGCCCCGGAGACATAATCAAGGTCAGAAAAGGGTCTGTTGAGTTTACGTACAAGGTGCTGAGGCCGCTCGAGCAGAGGGTAGGAGCAAAGCTTGTTCCTGATTTTGCAGAGAACCTTACTCCTCAGGAAGAAATCAACAAACTGAAAGCGCCTGTCGAGACCTTCTTCGTCCATAGGGACAGGGGTGCCGGGCGTCCTACCAAGAAGGATCGCCGTGATATTGAAGAGATATGGGATGCTATTGATTTCAACGATATCCCGGAGGATGTCGCGGCGAAATTCGGCCTTTCCGACGATGATCTGGACAATCTATGAAGCCGTTTCTGAAGCAGGTTTCAGACCACTATTATCGTAGTGGCGATATGGGGAGGATGTGCTTTATCTTCCCCAATCGCCGCTCCATGGCTTTCTTTAGAAAATATCTCGGTGAGACTCTCTCGGAAGATCCCCTTTCAAAGCCGATTCTCGCCCCGGCGATGTATACGGTCAATGACTTTTTCTGCAAGGCCTCCGGAATTGAAGTCTCAGACAGACTTACCCTTATTCTAAAACTCTACGATAGCTACAAGGCGGTCTATCAGAAAGCTGAGTCTCTGGATGATTTTATTTTCTGGGGAGATATCATATTGTCTGATTTCGACGATATCGATAAGTATCTTGTTGATGCGAAGATGCTTCTTGCCAATGTTGAGGATTTCAAGAACATCCAGGATACTTATGAGTATCTCTCAAAGGACCAGATAGACGCTCTTGATCAGTTTGTCAGGCATTTTAGGGATGACAGAGGTCGGCTTACCGTAGACATATCCTCTGAATCTGACGATGCTAAGACCCGCTTCCTCCAGATTTGGGATATCCTCTATCCCCTTTATGATATTTTCCGGAAACGGTTGAAAGATAGTGGAATAGCTTATGAGGGGATGGTATATCGGGACCTTGCTGAGAAGATGAAATCTTCTACCGCCATTGATGCTCTCGAAGGCGTTTTCCCGGAGGTGGATAAATTCATTTTCGTAGGTCTCAATACCCTCAGCGAGAGCGAGAGGTTGGTCCTGAAGAAGATGCATGATGCTTCCCTTGCCGAGTTTTCATGGGATTATGTCAGCTACATGATACGAGACCCTCGGAATCGCTCTTCTTTTTTCATGAAAGACAATCTTGCCGAGTTCGGAGAGGCTTTTCCCCTGGAAAAGGTTGACGCTGATCCCGAGTTTGAGGTCATTCAGGTTGCATCTTCTGTCGGTCAGGCGAAGCTCCTTCCGGAGATACTCGGAGGTATTGACCTTTCGGATCCTGTAAAGACGGCAATCGTTCTTCCGGACGAGGCGATGCTGATACCGGTTCTCAATTCAATTCCGGAGAGTATCGAAGATATCAATGTTACAATGGGTTATCCGCTCTCGGAGAGTGATATCTATTCATTGATGAGGGATATTTCCCTGATGCAGCTCCATCTTCGGGAAAGAAAAGGGGAGTGGTCTTTCTATCATCGACAGGTCATCTCAATCTTCTCGAGCGCGGTGTTCAGAAGCATCTTGACAGAGGAAGAAGCCGCTACGGTGGATAGGGTAAAAGAAGAGGGAAGATACTATGTCTCAGAGTCTTCCATTCAAAAAGGGGAGCTTCTCCGTCTTATCTTCCGACCGATAGTTAAAGAGCTTTCTGAGGATTCCCCGGAGCTTATCCGCTCAATTACGGATTATCAGAGGGAGATACTTTCATGTATCGGGAGAAGGCTTGCTTTAAAAGAAGGGACGGAGATGGAACTGGACCTTGTAAAGCGCTATTATACTGCTCTTAACATTTTCAGGGGAGTAGATCTCAATATCCTTCCGACTACCTATTTCAGGCTCCTTGAGCAGCATCTCGCGATGGTCTCAGTCCCCTTCAAGGGCGAGCCTCTTAAAGGTCTGCAGATTATGGGCCCCCTTGAAACCAGAGCCCTTGATTTTGATAATCTCATTATTCTTGGCGCCAATGAAGGCATTTTCCCTCGGAAAAGCGTCAGCTCGTCCTTTATTCCTCCGGAGCTCAGGAAAGGTTTCGGCTTGCCTACTTATGAGCACCAGGACTCGATGTGGGCATATTATTTTTATCGGATGGTACAGAGGCCAAGGAAGGTCTGGATGCTATGCGACAACAGGACTGAAGGCCTGAAAACAGGAGAGGAAAGCCGGTTTATAAAGCAGCTGGAATACCATTTCAAGAAGCCTGTAATAAGGAAGATTGCTTCCTCTCCAATATCCTCCGGTATGGTAGATTCTTCAGGGATAGAGAAGACCTCCGAGGATATCGAATCGATAAGGAAAATGAGCCTTTCCGCCTCATCTCTAAAGAATTATCTTGACTGTCCTGCCATGTTCTATTTCGGCAAGGTCCGCCATCTTTTGAAAGACGAAGAGATTGCCGAGTCCATGGACGACAAGACCTTGGGGACCGTATATCACGCAGTAATGCAAGATATTTATACTGTTGATTCCAAGGTTGTTACGGCTGAGTATCTAGGCGGAGTAAAGAAGGATAAAGCGAAGTTGCAATCTCTTGTTCGAAGGCATATACTTGAGAACATCCCGTCCGATGAAGTGACCGGACGGGACCTTGTCGTTGAGGATGTTATTCTGAAATATGTGGAAAAAACTCTTGAGAAGGATATCAAGTATTTGAAAGACAAGGGTTTCTCTTTCAGAATCATTGGCCTCGAGAAGGAAATCCATTTCGAGCTTGACGGCTTTAAGTTCAAAGGTTACATCGACAGAATCGATTCCCCCTCAGAGGGAGTTGTCAGGGTTATAGACTATAAGACAGGTCTTGTGAAGGATGAGGAGTTTAATATCAAGGAGGGGACGGAAGAGGCAGTAGCAGATGCTCTTTTCGGCTCAGATAATAACAATAGACCGAAAATTACCCTCCAGATGTTCCTCTACGACGAATGGGCGAGGAAGCATTGGAAAAATGTAGAGAATTCTATTTATTCTCCTTCAGACCTCTATGTCAATGATGTAAGGTCCTATCCTTATAATGATAAATTCAGTTCCCGTGTAAAGGAGGGCCTCTCAAAAACTCTCGAGGAACTTGTCGATATTTCGGTTCCATTCCGAAGAACGGATAACGAGAGGACATGTGCGCTGTGTGATTTCAAGATGATTTGCGGAAGATGATCAAGATTTTGAAAGCCTCGGCGGGCTCCGGAAAGACTTTCAGGCTCGCTTATGAATACATACGGCTTCTCTTCTCTTCCGAAGAGCCAAGGCCCTACGTCCACATCCTGGCGGTGACCTTCACCAACAAAGCTACGGATGAGATGAAGCAGCGCATCCTCAAGGAACTCTTTATTCTTTCAAACGACCCTTCTAAGTCAAAATATACCCCTCGCCTTCTCGGAGAGGGCGTTTGCTCGTCCGAATCTGAAATCAAGAAAAAGGCCCTTCGGCATCTGACGGCAATCCTTCATGATTATTCGGCTTTTTCTGTAAGTACCATCGACCGTTTCTTCCAACATACTCTAAAGTCCTTTGCGCGGGAGATTGGCCAATTCGCTTCCTACAGGGTGGAGCTCGACAAGGACAGTCTTGTCGAAGAGAGTGTCGAAAGGATTTTGGACTCCCTGACCGAAAAGGATACGGGAATGCTCGCTTGGCTTACTGAAAACGTCCTGGACGGTCTTCAGCAGGGTAAAAAGTTCAAACTGGACGAGAATCTTCTCGAGATGGCGAAGAGCATTAAGTCGGAGAAGTTCAGAACGGTTACGGAGAGCCATGGAATCGATGTGGACAAGACTTATTCTCCCGAGAATATCCGTGCTATAAAAAGGGAGTGCAAGAGGATAGAGGATGCATTCATCGCCGATGTGAGAAAGGGAGCGGAGGATGTTGTCTCGGCACTGAATGCCGCCGGAGTCGATGCGTCGGAGCTGAAAGGCAATTACCTTAAGCAGCTATGGACAAAGGGCCTTCTCCAATTGAAAGAAGGCGATAAGGTGGAGTCTCCATCTTCGAAATTCTTCGATTATTCCGAGGATACCCCATGTATCAGAGGAGATAAAAACGGCCTCCGCTGGCGTTCCCTGGTGGATTCCGGGTTCTTCAGTGCTTACTCTCATCTTGTGGATCTTCTAAGGGGCCCCCGAATGAAGGCCTATTCTTCCCTCCAATTTATTCGGAAAAACCTTTTTGATCTTGGAATTGCATCCCGTCTCCAGAAAGAATTCAACGCCCTTCAAAGAGAGAAGAATGTGATAAGCATAGATGACTCCAACGTCATTCTCCGGAAGATTATCGATGGCTCGGATGCCCCGTTTGTCTATGAGAAGACCGGTACGAGGTATGACCATTTCCTTCTTGACGAGTTCCAGGACACATCGGTAATCCAGTGGCAGAACTTCAGCCCGCTTGTCCATAACAGTGTGTCCGAAGGCTTTGAGAACCTCGTGGTAGGAGATGTCAAGCAGTCTATTTATCGTTTCCGTGACTCTGACTGGCATCTGCTTTCTTCTCTTTCTGAAGAATTTGACAAGGATTCTGCAAGTATCGAGTCTCTTACCTCCAATTATCGTACGCTCCGAAGGATTGTGGAGTTCAATAACGGTCTTTTCTCTTATCTTCCGCCAGCCCTTGAAAATGCTCTTGGAAGGGCTCCGGAAAGCATTTCTCTCATTTATTCAGATGCCTGTCAGACTATAGACGTTGACAACGATGCTGAGGGAAGCGTTTCTCTTTCTTTCTGTGAGGAAAAAGATTCCGAAATGGGGGAGATTCTTTCCTCGATAAGGAGCTACATGGAGAAAGGGGGACATCTCAGCGATATTGCGGTACTGGTGAGGGATAACAAGGCCGGAGCTAAGGTTGCGGCATATCTTATCGAAAATGGGATTCCGGTTATTTCGGATGATTCACTGAATATAAAAAGTTCTGTTACAGTAAGGAGGCTTGTCTCCTTGATGTCCCTCTCAAATGCCCCTAAATTCGAAGACAGGGTGAGAGTTGAGGCTTTTTTAGCATCGTCGCTTGACATTGAAGTGCCATCGTCTTATCGTTCCATCTTCGATCTTGCCGAGTCTATACTGAGGGACCTCAGGAAGGTTGATGAGGCCTTATACGATGCAGAAAGCCTTTTCATCCAGTCGTTTATGGATTGGCTCCAGGAATGGACATCGAATAATGGCAACTCCCTTTCCGATTTTCTCTCCTCGTGGAAAGAAGCTTCTCCAAAAATCAGTTCACCGGATGCGGGAGATTCGGTGAGAGTGATGACAATACATAAGGCAAAGGGCCTTGAGTTCCCCTATGTGATTCTTCCATTCGCTGAAGAGATAACCCTGTATAAAGCGAGTGAGAACTGGTGCGTGCCTTCTTCAACATCTTCTCTTCCAGAGAATGTCAAGAGCGGTGCGTACAAGGTCAACCTGTCCTCGAAAACGGACGGAACCGTGTTTGAGGAAGATTACAAGAA
The DNA here is from genome assembly GCA_900318955.1 of uncultured Bacteroidales bacterium. Taxonomy (GTDB): domain Bacteria; phylum Bacteroidota; class Bacteroidia; order Bacteroidales; family UBA932; genus Cryptobacteroides. Next base: position 83,962 of record ONMJ01000003.1, on the reverse strand, counting down.
GGAGGCGAACCGTCAGTACATAGACAATCTCAATATCTTGTATGTGGGTATGACCCGTCCGAAGTACAATCTCAAAGTAATCGGCGGCCCTTCCCGGTTCGGTAATGTGTCTACGTATCTGGAGGCTTTCGCAGATACTTTCCCGGGGATGGGGATGGAGGAGGAAGAAGGAGTCAAGAGATATTTCATAGGGGAGGTTTTCATCCCGAAAGAGGAGAAGAAGGGGACTGTCGAAAAGATGCCGGTGAGGTATCTGTCATTCGCCTCGGCAGAGGGTGACCGTCTTAGGTTCAGCCCCGATGCAAGAGAGTTTTTCATGTCCGAGTCCCATGTGGACGGGGATGCCCCGAGAAGGCTTAGAGGAATTGTCCTTCATGATATATTATCTTCAGTTTCAGTTCCTTCCGATCTTGAAGGCTCTGCTGAAGCGGCTGTTTTCAAAGGAGAAATCCCGGAGTCTGAGCTGAAGGGCGTAGTAGAATTCCTCTCCCGTAAAATCGAGGGAGTAAAGGCGCGCGGATGGTTCCCAGAGAAGGAGGGGAGAAGCAGAATTCTCAATGAAATGACTCTCATCGCGCCCGACGGCAGCCTCCACCGCCCGGATCGGGTCATCATTTCCGGAGATGCTGTAAGAATCGTTGATTATAAATTCGGCGAGCGTAAACCGTCGTACCGGAAGCAGATTCGCCGCTATGTCGGACTGTTCAAGGCCATGGGGTATTCTGATGTCAAGGCAACTCTTTGGTATATAAATGAAAAAGGAGACGATTTCTTCGAGGAAGATTGAAGGTAAATCCTTATATTTGCATATTGCACTAATTCCGATTCAAAATGGAAGCTAACGAACATACAATCAAGTTATATTATAATACGGAAGTGGAAAAGCTCTCGATGCCGGAGTATGGACGGAATGTCCTCCATATGGTCGAGCAGATGAAGGCTATCGAGGATAAGACAAAGCGGAGCGAGCAGGCTGCCGCCATCGTCAAGGTGATGGAGAGGCTCAACCCTCAGGTTCACCAGCAGGATAACTATGTCCAGAAGCTCTGGGATCATCTTTATATGATAGCTGGATATGACCTTGACATCGATTCTCCTTATCCCGCTCCGGTTCCCGAGAATATCTACAGTAAGCCGGAGACTATTCCTCTCAATACCAAGCCGATCAAGGCCCGCCATTATGGCCGCAACATTGAAAGCATCATCGATCTTATCGCTTCCGAGCCGGAAGGCGAGGTCAAGACGGCAATGATTCATTCTCTCGCGGTCTACATGAGACAGCAGTACCTTATTTGGAACAAGGATACAGTTGCAGATTCTACTATCTTCCAGGATATTGAGAGGCTCTCAGGCGGCAGGGTGACCGTTCCTGAAGGAATGCAGCTTGCCAAAGTTTCCCAGGATATGAATTATTCCCGCCCGGGCATGAATCTGGGATTCAATGGAAAGAACGGCGGAGGGCGCAACCGTAAAAAGAACAAAAAGAGATAAAGAGGATGGCAAGAATCAAGGAATTCTTCACTTCGAGGATTCATATCGATCCAGACAAGGCGGATAAATGGATGAAAACAGGGGGAGTACTTCTCGCTATTCTCGCCCTTTTCACCTTGATCTCCGTTGTGTCTTATTTCTTTACGTGGAAGACCGATCAGAGCCTTCTGCTCGACCCGGATATGATGGATAAGTCCGAGGGAGTTGCCAATCTCGGAGGGAAAGCCGGACTCAGATGGGCAGACTTTCTTGTCGCCAAGAGTTTCGGCATTGCTTCTCTCGGAGTAGTTGCTTTTATCTCGCTTCTTGCAGCTTGGATGCTGAAGAGGCCCTCGAAGATTTCCCTTGGCCGTCTTTGCCTTCTTTCACTGACCGGAGTTGTCCTCTTTTCTATTATCTTGGCGCTTATTTCCCCTCTTGCAGGGGCTTCCAATGCTTTCGGCAGTGGACTTGGGGGACGAGCTGGAGCCGCTTTGATATCTTCTTCTGTCAATCTGATCGGGCTTGTTGTCACAGCTATTCTCACCCTTCTTCTTACAGTCGGCTATTTGATGCTGTTAAGTCCCCGTTTCTCAAGACTCCTCTTCCCTAAAGAGGATCCTGGAGATCCCTCTATTGACATGGATGGCCCCGAAGAGGCAGGACAGGCGATTTCGGAGGAGGATGACAATTATGAGCAGAACATTGAGAATATCGCCATTTCAGAGGATTTGGAGCCCGAAATTGAGCCGGAACCGGTCATAGTCAGCCCTGCCTCAGAAGTAGCGGAGCAGCCATCTGAGGAAGGCTCATTTACTGTGACAGACGACGATACAATCGATGTGAATGTCCAGTCCAAGGAGCCTCTCCCGAGAATTGACAACAGAGCTGATCTTCCTTTATTCAAGTTCCCTCCTGTGGACCTTCTCGGAGATTATGAGTCCATGCGCCATATTGTCTCCCGCGACGAGCTGGAGCGCAACAACCTCAAGATCAGGAATACCCTTGCAAACTATAGGATAGATGTCAGGGACGTAGAGGCCGTGGTAGGCCCGACTGTCACTCTTTATAAGGTCTATCCTGCTCCGGGAGTCAAGATAGCATCGATCAAGAACCTCCAGGAAGATATCGCAATGTCCCTTAATGCGCGTGGTGTGAGAATAGTGACCCTCTCGGATTCGGTAGGTATCGAGGTGGCGAATGACAAGCCTTCGATTGTGCCTCTGAAGGCCCTCCTGAAGGATCCCGCCTTCATTGAATCCAAGTATGAGCTCCCTGTTGCCATAGGATACACAATTACCCAGAAGGTAAAAGTTTTCGACCTTTCTGATGCGCCCCATCTTCTTGTCGCAGGTGCGACAAAACAGGGTAAATCAGTCGGTCTTAATGTAATCGTATCTTCTCTCCTGTATGCCAAGCATCCTTCCGAGCTGAAGTTTGTTTTCATCGACCCCAAAATGGTCGAATTCTCCGCCTACGGCAACCTTCTTTACCACTACCTGGCCGTTCTCCCGAGCGCCGATTCCGAGCAGGAGGAGATGGAGAAAGCCATTGTAAAGAATGCAAAGGATGCAGCCACTGTGCTGAAATCCCTCTGTGTCGAGATGGACGAGCGTTACGAACTTCTCAGTAAGGCGGGAGTCAACAACATCAAGAGATACAATGACAAGTACCGTGACCGCCACCTTCTTCCGACTGATGGGCATAAGTTCCTTCCTTATATAGTTACGGTAATTGACGAGTATGCCGACCTTACCATGTCAACCGGTGCCGGTCCTGAGTCAAAGGCTCTCAGCCGCAGTATCATGACTTCCGTCATTCGTCTTGCCCAAAAGGGCCGAGCCGCAGGATTGCATGTAATCCTCGCGACCCAAAGGCCTACCGTAGATGTCGTTACCGGTCTCATTAAGACCAACTTCCCTATGAGAATCGCCTTCAGGGTTACCTCAAGAGTTGATTCTGCGACGATTCTCGATAGCCCTGGCGCTGATAAGCTTATTGGTAAGGGTGATATGCTGATTTATTCTGGCATAGAGACGGAGAGGGTCCAGTGCGGCTATGTCGATGGAGACGAAATCACCGAGATTACAGAGTATATCGGCGATCAGAGAGGATACAAGAAGTCTTATAACACTCCATATTATCTTCCGGAGCCGGAGCCGGAAAGCGCTGATGAAGGCGGTGGAATGGTCGATATGAAAAATCTCGACGAGCGCTTCGAAGAGGCGGCGAGACTTGTCGTCTCATCCCAGAGGGGCTCTACTTCCGACCTTCAAAGGCGGCTTGGCATGGGTTATGCAAAAGCCGGTAGGGTAATGGATCAGCTGGAGGCAGCCGGAGTTGTCGGACCTCAGCAGGGATCCAAACCAAGGGAGGTGCTCGTGAAGGACTTCAACGAACTGGATGAACTTCTGAGCCACTTCCTCCAAAAATAGGAGGGTATTATGAAAAGATTCAAGGTATTATTGTCGGCAGTCCTTTTCCTGACGGGCTTTGCCGCTTTTGCCCAGGAGAGAATTCCGCTTCTGGACAAGGCTCTCGGTCATAGGGTTTCTTTTGACTATTCTTATCGTCTCTCCCTTAAAGGGGCGGATATGTACGAGGTTACTTCCGGAAAAATGGTCGTAGAGGACAATTGTTTCAATCTGACAGGCCTCGGGCTCAGCATGCTTAGTGACGGTAAGACTCGGTGGACGGTGGATAATGAGGCCAAGGAAGTCCTCGTAGAGGAAGTCGACGAGGATGATGTAATTACCAATCCCGCCTTGATTATCTCCTCCTACAAGGGCTTTGGGGATAATCTCAAGGTCAATTCCTCGAGCTCTGATTCTATCGATCTTACCCTTCGCCTGGATGAGAAGTCCTCGGCTCGCTTCGTCCTTAAGCATATAGTCTTTTCTGACCCCTCGGGCGAAAAAAAGGACTTCACACTGGATGTGAAGTCCCTAGGGTCCGATTATGTCGTGACGGATTTGAGATAACTAATACTCGCTCACGCATCGCACTGATGCGGCAAAACTGGTCTTGTCCGCCGTGCCGAACATTATATCCGGCTGGTGGACATTGATGTATCTGTAGACTGCTTTTCCTTCGGGTGTTGTTGTAGAAGTCCAGAATGCAGCATAATCTTCAGCACCGATAAACTTGACAAAAGAGTCATTGTGGATGGCATAGCCAGCAGGGATGAATGAGAGCGAAGAAGCGTTGGTTATCTTGACAGCAGGCCAGAATTCCCACATCTTGTCACCGTTGAAGCTGGCGTCAGCCATGAAAGCCCCGGCTGCTCCGACCATACTCTCGCTCCATGCTGTATCTTTCCCTGTATATATTTTGGCTACGGCTGTCCACTCTTCATTGGTAGGAAGCCTCCAACCTGTGGGGCAAACCTTCTGGGCTTCTTCAAAAGTATAATACCTTCCGAAGACATACGACATTACGTCACTGTCTAGATAAGGGGCTCCGAAAGTGTCTTTTTCTCCGAAAGGATAGTATGCCATGTTGTGCTTCATCCATTTGAGGTTGCCTATTGTAGTATAGTAGTACTGAAGCTCGGCGGTAGGGATAGAGGTGTTGCGCATATCAGTGATATGCTCGTCTGTGAATGAGATTCCGTTGCCGGTGATGGAACCGCCGGGTACTGGATTAATGGAGGTGAAGGTCACAGTATTGGTCATGGCGTTATAGCCATCGGACTTTGCTCCGCATGTGACGATGAATGTACCGAGGGTATCCGGAATGGTTATTTTGAAAGAAGCCTCTCCTTTCTCAATCTTGCTCTTGTTGAAGCGGATTGTATCGGCAACCCCAAAAGCGGGGCAGCTGCAATAGTAGTATATATCTTTGCCATCCGGATTATAGCCTCCATAAGGCTCTATAGTGAAAGTATCGCCAATCCTTCCATAAGGGGGGAGGTCGAATCTCACAGAGCCGCTCACGTATGGAGTACTATCCGTCTTGTCATCCTTTTTGCACGAGACCGTAGCTACTGCTGCAACAGCGAGAGCAAGGATGAGCAATTTTCCAGTTCTTTTCATAAATCTTTATCTGATAGATTCTGCAAATATCGTTATTTTCCACGAAATCTCCTACCTTTGTGCAAACACTTTGCCAAATGAAAAGAATCTTTACCATTCTTACCATATTACTTCTCCTTATTCCTTCATGTCGCCGCAACACCGGTTATGTGATGATCCAGGGATATGCGCAGGGAGGTACTTATACGGTAAAGTTGAACATGGATGGGGTCGCGGTCTCTCCTGAGAAAATCCGTGAGGGGATTGATTCTGTCCTGACCCTTATCGACACTACTCTTTCCGGTTATAATAAGGGATCAATCCTTTCAGCCTTCAATAGGGGGGAAAAGGTACGCCCGAATCCTCTTTTTCTCGATATGTACTCTCTTGCATATTCGTGGTATGAAAGGACAGAAGGGGCGATTGACTGTGCCGCAGGCCCTGTTTTTGACCTTTGGGGATTCGGCTTTAAAAGTGGGGAGATGCCATCGGACGAGGATGTCCGCTCTGCAGTGGCCTCTTCCGGTATGGGCCGGCTTTCAAAGGATATCTCTTCACTGGTCGGTGAAGACGGCTTTCTAAATCCTTCAGACATCGTCCTCTCCGGGGATGCCGCCCTTCCGGTTCTTAATTACAATGCAATCGCCCAGGGGCTCTCAGCCGATATGGTTGCCGCCTATCTTTCTAAGCTTGGAGTAAAGGATATGCTTGTTGATATAGGAGAGATTTTTTGCAAGGGAGTCAATCCGGACGGACGTCCGTGGTCTGTCGGAATCGACCGCCCTGTGGACGGGAACAATTCTCCGGGAGCCGATCTCGAAGGGGTTTGGAGAAGTAAGGGAACTCCTTGTGGTATAGTTACTTCCGGGAATTATCGCAAATTCTATGTTCGCGATGGCAGAAAATATGCCCATACTATCGACCCCCGGACCGGTTATCCTGCTGACAATGGTCTTCTAAGCGCGACGGTCGTTTCTTCCGATGCGGCTTCCTCTGATGCGCTGGCAACGTTTTGCATGGTAATAGGACCCGATTCTGCAAAAGATCTGATACTGTCTCTCCCGGATGTTGAGGCCTGTCTGATCACATCCACCCAGTCAGATTCGATGAGCGTTTGGTCTTCTCCGGGATTCTGATTCCCTCGCACCTCTCAGAGGTTGAATGTCTGCTGCCGAAGCAGAATTGGGCCTAGATCTTTTATTTCTCACTCACTCTTTGGTCAGCCCTACATTGAGCCGATTATTGAGAGTATACCGGTCAGGAGGCGGGAGAGAAAGTCGGTCAGCTGGATAAAGAGAGGCGGACAAAGCCCAAGAGCATAGAGTACGATTGTGAGAAGAGAAGTACCTATTAAACAAGTTGTCATGGGGATGGCGAGAAGGTTCGTCAGAAGGAAGTATTTAGGGAAAGAATGGAAGTAAAGCCAGGCTATAGGGGCAGTAGTGACCTGGCATGAGATCGAAAGCGCCGCTGCTTCCCAGATTTTATGCATGGGGTCGTATCCAGAAGGTCCTGGGTAAAAAGAGGATAGCCATGGGAATATGAGGAATATCCCGAGCATGGCGGCGTAGGAGAGCTGAAAACCGAGGGAGAAGATTACTTCCGGGGAGATGGAAAGTTGGATGATAAGAGCAAGGCAGAGCACTTTCAGACTGTCTCGCTTTCTATGTAGCAGGGATGCCGCTTCGCTGATCAGGATGAAAAGAAAGGCGCGGACAATCGACGGGCTTCCTCCAACCATGAGTGTGAAAAAACCTGCAAATAGCACGGTTATTACTCCTCTTAGGATCTTGGCGGAAGGGGAATTGCCAAAAAGGAAAGTCAGTCTTTTGAAAATGAGATAGATGATTCCGATGTGAAGGCCGGAAAGAGCGAGTAGATGGGAGGCGCCGCTTGATCGGAATACTGCTACAGTCTCTTTCGAAAGAGAAGATTTGTCACCAGTAAGCAGTGCTTTTAAAAGGGGAGCAGTACCCTCGTGAGCGAAAGGAATCTCGTCTATCAGCGACCTTAGGCGGGAAACTGTGCCGAGAGCGGCTTTTTCGGGAAAGGTAATAGAATCGGGAGAGGAAACTCCACTCCCTGTAATACCAGTGAAAAAGCCGGTTGCAAATAGCATAAACGGGAGTATCGCAATCCTTATCATATCCGGTAGCAGGCGCTTCGGAAGGGAAGCGGCCAGTAAAAGCCACGCGGCGGCGAATGAAATGCCTGATAATAGATAAAAATGGGTCGTATTATTAGCCAGTATTGCCCCTATTGCCACTCCGGCCACGAAGAAGAATGAGAAACCTTCGGTACTTATAGCCATTCCGCCTTTCATAGTTTCAGTTTTAAGCGAAAATACTGAAAATATTGCTAACTTTGCAAGGATAAATTGGATAATTATGATAATTCTTGTAATTAACTGCGGAAGCTCTTCGATCAAGTACCAGCTTCTCGACATGAAAAGTGACGATGTATTCGATGTAATCGCGAAGGGTATAGCAGAAAAGATCGGTCTTCCGATGGGAATTCTTCAATATGCTCCCTCTGGAAAAGAAAAGATAGTCAAAGAGATACCGATTTCCGACCATAAAGTCGGAATGCAGCTCATCCTCGATGCTCTGACAAATAAAGAGACCGGAGTTCTCGAATCCCTTGAGGACATCGAAGCGGTCGGACACCGTATTGTGCAGGGAGGTGACTTTTTCTCGGGAAGTGCCCTTGTGAACGAGGATGTCCTCTCAAAGATTGCCTATTGCGCAGAGTTTGCACCTCTCCACAACCCCGCCCACCTTCTTGGCATACGTGCTATTCAGCATGTCCTTCCTACTGTACCTCAGGTGGTTACTTTCGATACCGCTTTCCATCAGACTATGCCCCCGTACGCCTACATGTATGGTCTTCCTTATGAGTATTATGACGAGTACAGGGTCCGTCGCTATGGAGCACATGGCACCTCCCACCAGTATGTGGCACAGAAAGGCGCTAAATTCGCCGGTCTTGATTTCAATGCAGCAAAGATAATTACATGCCACCTTGGAGCAGGCAGCTCTATCTGCGCGATAGACGGAGGCAAGTGCGTCGATACTTCCATGGGATTCTCCCCTCTGGAAGGGATGATCATGGGTACCCGCGTCGGCAATATTGATGCGAATGCGGTGCTTTTCCTGATGAAGAAGCTAGGGACTACCCCCGATGAGATGACAGAGATTCTCAATCGCAAATCCGGCTTCCTCGGCCTTACCGGAAAGACTTCCGATGCCCGAGAGATGAATGTCCTTGCCAATGAAGGTGATCCGAAGGCCAAACTGGCTTTCAAGAAGTTCACATATGACATCATAAAGAATATAGGATCCTATGTCGCTGCTATGAACGGCGTCGATCTTATCGTCTTTACCGGCGGCATCGGTGAGAACAACTGCCGTCTTCGCAGGCGCGTCCTTGAGAACTTCTCATATCTCGGACTGAAGCTCGACTATCAGGCTAATACCGTCGGTGGTACTGATGCTCTTCTGACAGCACCTGATTCAGCTGTCAAAGCTGTCGCTATCTGCACCAACGAAGAGCTTGTAATCGCTCGTGACACTATGAAACTCGTACTTGAATCACAAGAATAATAGCATTATGATAACTACATTCAACGATCTTTTCGCCGAGCTCAAGGCGAAAAACATCTCAAAGAGGATGGTGGCGGCATGGGCTGTCGACGAGCATACAATCGAGGCTGCCGCTAAGGCAGTGGATCTTGGAATCGTGACAGTTACTCTTACCGGAGACGCTGACATTATCGAGAAGGTCTGCAAAGACAACGATATTGATATCGAGAAATTCACCATTGTGGACATCAAGGATGAACTGAAAGCTGTCGCCGAGGCTGTCAGGATGGTCCATGACGGCGAGGGAGACCTACTCATGAAGGGTCTATGCTCTACCGACAAGTTCCTTCGTGCCATTCTCAATAAAGAGACCGGCCTTCTCCCTCCGAAGGGCCTTCTCAGCCACGTAGGCGTAATTGAGAATCCCCTTTATCACAAGCTTATTTTCATTACCGATATGGCTGTCATCCCTCAGCCTGACTTCCGCCAGAAGGTCAAACTTGCCGGTTTTGTCACATCAGTTGCCCGCTCCTTCGGTATTGCAAAGCCGAAGATTGCTTTTGTCGCCGCATCCGAGCAGATGCTTGACTCGATGCCTGCTTGCATAGAAGCTGCAATGCTCGCTAAGATGTGCGATCGCGGCCAGATCAAGGGCTGCATTGGCGACGGCCCTCTCGCTCTCGATGTCGCTATTGACAAAGAGTCTGTTGAGATTAAAAAGCTCGTCAGCCCCGTTGCCGGTGATGCAGACTGCCTCCTCTTCCCTAATATCGAGTCAGCAAATGTGTTCTGGAAGACCAATTCAAAGCTTTCAGAGGGTGTCCGTCAGGCAGGAATGCTTGTTGGAACCCAAGTCCCTTGCGTCCTTGCAAGCCGTGCAGACACAGTTGATACCAAGCTCAACTCGATAGCCGAAGCGGTAATGTTTGTAAAATAGATTACTTTTCCAAGAACAGATCCTGTCTTGGAAGAGACTTTGAGAAACGCTGCCTGAGATTCGAAAAGAGTCCGGCAGTGTTTTTTGTAAACCTTGAGCCCCTCCAAGTGCTGGTATTAGTGAGCATAATCCAGCATTCCCCGTCGGGGTAGTATTTGATAATGGCGGAAGTGCCTGTGAATGAACCTGTTCTTGTGAGTTCTCCGTTTTCTCTGGCATCTACCCAGCCGAGCGGATAAGTCTCCTCGTCGTAGTATTCAGTCATCTGGGAGATACTGAAAAAGCCGAGAATGTCGGGCACTCTCATGAGTCCGTTAATGGATGACATGAGCCGCGCGAGTTCAATGCTGGAACCAACCCATGCCCCTGCGCCCATAAGGGCTGTGATGTCGTTTCCTCCGTAAGGAATGTCGACCATTCTGCCACTTCCCATAAGGTCCAGAACGGGCTGGCAGTCGGAATGGGCGTAGTACTTGCTCTCGCCTTTATAAGCATCTGAATAGTAGTTTCCTGCGATATGGAAATCGTAGCATCCCGCTTTATGCAGCACCTCTTCCTGCATGAACTGTTCGTAGCTCTTGCCGCTGACTTTTTCGATGATAAGGGAGAGCAGAAGATATCCTATATTGGAGTAGGACTGAGAGGTTCCCGGCTCGAAATCCAGCCGCTTTGGAAGCTCGAGTTTCAGAAGGGTTTCGGTGTCCGGGGCCTTTGAAAGGCGGTTTTGCTGCATTATGGTCCTGGTCGAGAACATAGGATCTCCAAATCTTCGCGGGAAGCCTCCCTGATGGCGGAGAAGATGTTCGACTGTCATGAGATAGTAATTGTCGTCGGTAATGTATTTGTCATATTCTTTCAGGATACCGAAAGGACCAAATACCGGAGTCTGCAGATTCAGCGCCCCCTTCTCTTGAAGGACCATTATGCCAATAGCGGTAACCAGCTTCGATACGGAAGCCATCCTCATGGTCGTTCCCGGAGTCATAGGCCGTCCTTTCTCCTTATCGGCCCATCCATACCCCTTCGCGTAGAGCAGAGAGTCGTTTCTCATAATCGCAAGCGATGCTCCCTTTAAGTCCCAGTATGTCATGAAGCTGTCCACGGCCTGGTCCATCCGCTTCAGCTTGGGAGTATCCGACATGCTGTTGGTAAGGATCTCATTGATTGAAACCGGATACATGTACTGAGTCTCCGGCCCCCTCCATCCCAGAAGGGTCCCAAGAGCCGCAATTGATATGATTAACTTCTTGATCATTATATCTTTCCCGCCTTCTTTGCAAAGTCGATAATCGCTTCCGCCGTTCCTTCTATCCCGAGTATGGAACTGTCAACGCACAGGTCGTAATTCGATGCGAGTCCCCAGTTGCCAAAAGTGAAATAGTTATAATATGTCTCCCTTGTCCTGTCCTTTCTCTTTATCAGCTCCTCGGCTTCTTCTTTTGTCATGTTCTCTCTCCGGGCAACCCTCTCTATGCGGTAAGGTAGGGGAGCGGTGACGAATATGTCAAGGCAGTCGAGATCTCTAAGGATATAATCCGAGCAGCGGCCTACGAAGATTGCAGAGCCTTCTTCTGCGATTTTCCGGATTACCTCGCTCTGAATCTTGAACAGGGCAGTATCGTCCACATAGTTCTCCGCCCTTCCGAGGTTCCATGAAGCGAAGAAGCTGGACATGGAAAAGAGGCTTCTGGACTCGTCACTCTTTGCAAAGAGTTCTTTCGAGAAACCGCTTTCTTCAGCTGATTTGGTGATGAGGTCGTTGTCCCAGACTTTGATGCCGAGGGTCCGCCCTATTGCCTGGGCTACAAAACCACCGCCGCTTCCAAACTGGCGGCCTATGTTGATAATCGTCTTTTTCATATCTTACTTCCTAGTATGGAGGGATCGTCGCCGTCCTTTAGCTTACCGAGCTTTTTCAGGAGGCCGACGGCGAGAATTGCAGTCAGAACCGATGAAAGGAAATCGGAGATAGGGAAACTGTACCAGACGCCGATTTCAGAGCCGAGTGCTGCGGGGAGGAAGTAGACGCATGGAACGAGGAAAAGAAGCTGCCTGGTAAGGGAGAGAAATATGGACTTGGAGACCATCCCGAGGCATTGGAAGAGATTGGTAGTGACCATCTGGAACCCTACGATAGGGAACACGATATTCATCATTCTAAGTCCCTTTGTGGCGAGACTCTTTAGCTGCGGGTCGTTTGTAAATAGAGAAACAGCCGGTCCAGGGAAGAACTCGGATACTATGAAACCGACTGTTACCACAATTGTCGCCCACATTGCAGTCCTTATATAGACCTCGCGTACTCTCGAGTATAGCCTTGCTCCGTAGTTGTAACCGGCGATCGGCTGCATCCCATGGTTGAATCCTACAACTACCATTGCGAAGAGGAACGAGATTCGGTTGACTATACCGTAAGCCCCGATAGCGAGATCGCCGCCATATTTGAGAAGCTGGTTGTTGATGAAAAGGACGACTATGCAGCTGGCAAGGTTCATCAGGAAAGGTCCCATTCCTATCGCGAGGGAGTCCTTGGCAATCCTCCAGTCGAGCCGGAAAATGTGCTTTTTATTGAGGTGCAGGAATCTTTTCTGGTCAAGGAAGTACCAAAGGGTATATGCCAGGGCGAGGGTCTGGCAGAGCACAGTAGCAACGGCGGCTCCTCTGATCCCCATCCCAAGAATATAGATGAAAACGGGGTCCAGGATTGCATTTGAAATGACCGTAAAGAGGGTGAGACCCATTGCGAGGTTAGGATTGCCGGAAGAACGGATGACGCTGTTGAGGCCGAAATAAAGGTGGGTGATTACGTTTCCGGCGGCGATAATCATCATATAGTCCCTCGCAAAGGGGAGGGTATTCTCGCTGGCCCCGAAGAAAAGGAGAATCGGGTCCATGAATATCATCGTGACAACTGTAAACAGAAGTCCGACGATAGTATTGAGGGTTACCTCGTTTGAGAGTACTTTTCCTGCTACTTCATAGTTCTTCTGGCCGAGGAGGACAGAGATCATGGTAGCAGCTCCGACACCGACGAGAGTGCCGAGAGCCGCTGAAATATTCATCAAGGGAAAGGTCACGGCGAGTCCTGAGATTGCCAGAGGACCCGAGCCTGGAATATGGCCGATGAAGATGCTGTCGACCATATTGTACAAAGAAGACGCAGTCATGGCGATGATGCCTGGGACTGCGTACTGCCTTAGTAGGGCCTTTATGCTTTTTGTGCCTAACTCGGTAGGGATGCTTCCGGCCATATCTTATTTACTCTCTACTACCTGGAACTCAAAACATAGAGGTGAGAATGGAGGAATCGCTGACCCCATGCCGCTATATGAGTACCCGTGTGCCGAGTAGAAAGCAACTCTCGCCGTTTCCATATTGTGAAGCATAGACACTCCGGCCTGGAAACCGTCTTGCAGGGAAGAGGTGCCTTCCATCTGTATCTCAGTGAGCTTCTCGTCCATTGTAATCTCGACGGGTTCGTATGTCTTGGTTGCGTCGTAAAGGCCCCAGACTTTAGCCGTGTCAGCGATTGTTGTGTCAAACACTCTTCCGTTCATCAGTCTGCCGGTGTAGTTGACGTAGAAAGTTGTGTCGGTAGACATTTTTTGAGTGGTAGTCCCTTCTTTGACCGTCTGGAAATAGAATCCATATTTAAGCGCGGTCGAATCTCCGGCGAAATAGGTGGAATCGACTCCGTCCATGTACTTTGCAACAAAGACTTCCATAGAGTCAGTTTCCCATTTGTATACGTCCGCCATCATGTCGACAAGCTTTATGTCATAAATGGCATTGCTGGCGTCTACGGAGTGCTTTAAATATTCTTCCTTATTGTCATATCTTGTCCCTGTAAGGAGCCATGACGGGATGGCGACTTTCCTTCTGCCTCCCATTTTCATCCCTTTCAGTGCATCTTCAAGACCAACATAGCAGCCGCCTTCTGTTATGGTATTGATTTTTGGACCATAGTAGTAGGTTTCCTTATAAGTACCTATCTTCTTGGCGACTTTTTCGGAAGTCGTGCTGGAGATATTACCGTCTAGGTCGGAGACAGTGACATCGAGGTAGGCGAAAGTATGTGCGGAAGGATTCCATTCTGATCCGGTTCCAGGCTCATCTTCGAGGATATATATTCCATTACCGTGCTCTACGGCTTTTGTCTGGTGTTCGCTGTTCCAGACATGAATCCAAGAATCGAAATAGAGCTTTTCCGTGCTGTTTGTCTTGGTGGCTTCTTGCTTGGCGCATCCTGAGAGGATGGCGGCAGAAGCGGCACAAAGCCCGAGGAATTTTGATATATTGTTCATTTTAAGTTTGTTATTCATTTGAAATGCTTTCCACCCAAATGTGGTAGGCCAGGGTTGACTTTGCAGGAATCGTGCCTGACTCGTGTGAACCGTAACCATATTTTCCGGTAAAGAGTATATAGCATTCTTCTCCGCCTTTAACTCCTTTCAGCCCGTTTTTCAATCCCGGGAGCAAGTCCTCCTCATCCAGTTTGACGGTCTCAATTACGAATCCTGTAGTGTCAGTGATGTTCCAGGAAGAGGATTTTGCAATTTCTTCGCTGTTGGTCGCGAAGAGATTGCTTGCTGAAACAGATGATCCGGAGAGGAGATAGCCCGCATAGTAGAATGAAACTATTCCGCTGGCGGAGAGTGAATCGGTGCCCTCGCCTTCTACCATAACTACCCTTGTGGAGCCTCCGTTCTGTACTGTGCGGAGCCCCTTAGCGGCGGTAACGAAATTTTCAATATTGGATTCCTGATTGTCGTAGTAGCTCTGGACCTGCTGCTTCATGCATGAAGCGGCGACGGCCAGGGCTGCTGCGGCAATTATGATGGTACTCTTTTTCATGCAAAGAAATCGTTAATAGACTGCTCCAAATAGGCAATCACGTCCCTTATCGACTTTATCTCATCAGAGAAATAAAGCCTTCCCCCGGCTGCATTTTCGTGCCCGCCGCCATTGAAATAGCGGGAGGCGAACTGCTGGGCAGACGTCCCTTTCTTCGACCTTGTGGAAACCCGGAAAAACCCTGTATCTTGCTTGAGGAATACGCTCATTCTGACGTCCTTGATGGAAAGGGGCAGGTTGACAAAGCCTTCAGTATCGCTGTCGGTAACTCCGAAGCTGGCGAAGTTCCGCTTTGTCATTATCATGTAGGCTACGCCCTCGGGGGTGATGGTCATCTTATTCATCAGGAAACCCATAAGGCGAAGCCGGCTTTCCCTGTAGCTGTAGTAGAGCTGATTGAGGATTTCATCCCTGTCGACTCCGGCAGCAATAAGCTTGGAAGCCATGTCGAAGGTGGAAGGGTAGACGGAGTTAGCGAAATTGTTGGTGTCCGTTGTCATTCCTGTCATCAGCGCCCTCCCGGATATTCTCGGAAGTTTGGAGGCATCTTTCCCTATATCAGGCATTTCCATGAGAATGTGGAAAAGCATTTCGCTTGCAGAAGAGATGTCTGTTTTTGAGAAAACCAGGTCGAAGGAATCAGATTCCGGACCGATATGGTGATCAATCAGAATCTTCCGGGCGGATGATCGTCCGAGACAAGGGGCAAGCCCCTCAGTCCTTGAGAATCCGATGCAGTCCTGGACGATGATGACATCGCTGGAGGATATTCTTTCCTCTGTTCTTTCCGGCTCAGACTGGAAAAAGAAAAAATACTTTCTGTCTTCTTCCGGAATCAGGAAGGAGGATCCGCCGGCATCTCTGTCGGGTACTGCTACTGCAGCGTCCAATCCTCTGACTTCCAAAAGGTAGTGCAGCATGGCAGAGCCACTGCCGATTGCATCCCCATCTGCATTGACGTGGACGACGATTGTGGCTTTCGATGCACCGGCTAAGATGGAATCGAGTTTGGCTATTTTTGCAGGTGTAATCTCTTTCATTTTCCGGCCTCGGATTTCGAGTGCAAATTTACAAATTATATTGCATTTAATAAATCAATTTCATAACTTTGTCGGAAGTTTGGAAATATAATAATCACTATAACAATGAAGAAACCTGTCAAAATTTTAATTGAAATCCTTCTCGCCGTTCTGGCAGTTTTGCTTGTCTGGGCTCTCTATGCGAGTATCATGGAGCCGGTTAACTTCGAAAAGGAGCAGAAATCCCGCGAAGAAGTAGGTATCCAGCGCCTTAAGGATATCCGTACTCTCGAGGTAGCTTTCAAGTCTGTTAACGGTCACTTTACAGCCGATATCGACTCCCTCAAGAATTTCTACAATAACGGCAAGATGGACGTCGTTATGCAGATCGGATCCCAGGACGACTCAGTGGCTGTTGCCAATACCGCAGAGCTCCGCAAGAAAAATAAGAAGATAACCAATGAGGAACTCCTCGCACTTTCCCGCAAGGGCCTTCCTCTCGTATTCTCAATCACTACTCCTATCGCAGTGAAGGATACTCTCTTCAATGGCAGGGAAGACTTCTGCGTTGACTCTCTCTCTTATATTCCTTTCTCCGGTGGCAAGAAGGTTCTCACCGATGCTATCGTAAAGAAGGTTTCAGGAGTCGATGTTCCTCTCTTCGAGGCTAAGATGCCGTATGACGACCTTCTCAAGGGTATGGACCGCCAGCTCGTTGTCAACCTCAAAGACAACTGCGACAAGTCCAACAGGTATCAGGGCCTTCAGGTAGGTAGCGTTTCTGCGCCTAACAACAACGCAGGTAACTGGGAGTAGTCCTCTCCATGAACGAAAAAGAAAGAAGCGGAATATCCATTCAAGTATCCTTGAGTGGATATTCTTTTGCAGTAGATGACGAGGGACGGTCTTTCGTATCCGGATGGCTGGGCTCAGACAGGATTTTTACTACCCCCGAGTTCCAGAGGCGTTATGACGAAGTAAATATCTCCCTGTTCACTCCAAAATGCGCCCTCGTCCCGTCTCATTTCTTCAGCCCGGACTCTGCAAGGGCATCTCTTTCGGAAGTTGTACGCTTGAGAGATACTGATGCTGTCGAGTATAAGGAGATTCCTGGTCTTGGCGCAGTCCTGGTATATTCCAATTCGATTGACGAGTCTCTCTCGAGGGTGATTTCCCAGACGGTGTTGACAACAGAGGGGAAGCTGGTGCCTGTATATCCGGAGATGTATTATCTCCTCTGTAGTCTTGACAAATGCAGCGATTACAATAAGATTATAGTTTCATATAGGGATGGATACTTGTATCTTGTAATTGCTCAAGGGAAGAGCCTTCTTCTATGTAATGTATATGAAGCTGTCGATTTTACAACGGCCGAATACTTCATCTTCCTGGCTCTCAAAAAGCTCCAACTCAATCCTGAGATTTCCACTGTTTCTCTCCATACTCCTGTCTCCGGAGATGAAGAGATGTCGCTGTACCGTTATTTCAAATCGGTCGAGTCTATATGAGAATAATAGGAGGAAGGCTCAGGGGCAAGACTATCATGCCTCCTTCGGGATACAAGGCGCGTCCGACTACGGATTTTGCTAAAGAGGGCCTTTTCAATGTGCTCGACAATGAATATGAATTCGAGGATCTGAAAGTTCTAGATCTTTTCGGAGGGACCGGAGCAATAGCATTCGAGTTCGCTTCCCGCGGAGCAGCGAAGGTGTATTCGGTAGAGATGGCAAGGGAGAATGCTTCATTTATTATTTCTGAAGCGAAGCGTCTCGGGCTTGGAAATGTTGTCATGGTTCGGGACAATGTGTTCGATTTTCTCCCTCTCTGCAGGGAAAAGTTCGATATTGTCTTTGCAGATCCTCCCTACGCGCTGGAAGGTCTTGAGTCAATCCCGGACAAGGTCTTCGAAGCTGATATCCTATATCCGGAGCGTTATTTCATCCTCGAACACCCCGGTACTTATTCTTTCAAGGATCATCCGCGTTTCAAAAAGGAAAAAGTATACGGCAAAGTCCATTTTTCTTTTTTCGAATAAGTTTTATTTGGATATTCGAGAAAATTTTCCGTACTTTGCATTCCCATTTGAGGGCTTAGCTCAGTTGGTTTAGAGCGCCTGCTTGACAGGCAGGAGGTCAGCAGTTCAAGTCTGCTAGTCCTCACAAGAAAAAGGCTTTGATTGACCTGTTTTTTAGTCATCAAAGCCTTTCTTATTATATCTTTTCAGAGACGATAAGTGTTATTTTATCAGATTTCCGAGAATAGATCGTGTGAGCTCTCTTGTGATGGTCTTTGTAGCAGCGTTCGTCGCTTTCGTTACCGCTTTCTTTGTTGTGGAAGTGGAGCTCTTTTTCTTCGTGGAAGTACCTGATACCTTGCCTGTTACAGCCTCTGCAACGCCGGCTGCTACAACTCCGGTAACAGCTGTTATGACTGACTTGAGGACCTTCGAACCAATGCTGTTCTTGGCCTTCTTGGCCGCTTCTTTCTGAGCTTTAGCCGCTTCCTTTTCTGCCTTGGCTGCCTCTTTCGCTTCGAGTTCTCTCTGCCGTGCAGCCTCTTCCTCAGCCTCAAGCTCGGCTTTCTGCTTTTCTGCCTCCTCTGTGGCCTTCATTATCAACTCATAAGCGCTTTCACGGTCAATTACATGGTCATATCTGCCGTAGAGGCGGGATGAGTTGATGATTTGCTTTCGCTGATCTTCGGTAATGGCGCCTATTTGCGAGAGCGGGAAGAGTATCTTCGCCCGTTCCACTATGCTGGGAGCGCCTTTTTCATCGAGGAAGGATACCAGAGCTTCACCTGTTCCAAGCTCGAGAAGGGTGTTGTATGTGTCGAAAGCAGGATTGGCCCTGAATGTCTCGGCGGCTGTCTTGACGGCCTTCTGGTCTTTTGGAGTATAGGCGCGAAGAGCATGTTGGACACGATTTCCAAGCTGGCCGAGGATGTTTTCAGGAATATCGGTTGGAGACTGTGTAATGAAGAAAATACCTACGCCCTTGCTTCGAATCAGGCGGATAACCTGCTCTATTTTGCTGACAAGCGCTTTAGAAGTGTCTTCAAAAAGCATATGAGCCTCATCGAAGAAGAAAACGAGTTTTGGAAGCTCCATATCACCGACTTCCGGGAGGGTAGAGTAGAGCTCTGAAAGCAGCCAGAGAAGGAATGTCGAATAAAGCTTCGGACGGAGCATAAGCTTATCAGCAGCCAGGACATTCATCACTCCCTTTCCTCCTTCGCACTGGAGGAGATCATAGATATCGAATGAGGGCTCTCCGAAGAAAAGTTCCCCGCCTTGATTTTCAAGGGAGAGGACGGCACGCTGAATAGCACCGATGGAAGCAGGGGATACATTGCCGTACTGTGTTGTGAATTCCGCTGCATTCTGACCGACAAAGTTGAGCATGGCTCTGAGGTCCTTCAGGTCGATAAGAAGAAGTCCGTTGTCGTCCGCAATTTTGAAAACAATGTTAAGGACTCCGGTCTGGGTCTCATTAAGCTCCATTAGGCGTCCGAGGAGGTCCGGACCCATATTGGATATAGTGGAACGCATTGGATGGCCCTGCTCACCAAAGACATCGAAGAAACGCACTGGGCAGCTTTGGAACTCGGGATTCTCGATTCCGAACTCGGGAAGTCTCTTCTCAATGAAGCCGGAGAGTTTTCCGACCTGGCTTATGCCCGAAAGGTCGCCTTTCATGTCCGCCATAAAACAGGGAACACCGGCCTGACAGAAGGTCTCTGCCAGTACCTGAAGGGTCACGGTCTTACCTGTACCGGTCGCACCGGCGATGAGTCCGTGACGATTCGCCATTTTTCCTAAGATACTGATCGGTCCGTTTTCCGAGTGGGCGATATAGAGCCCTCTTTCTTTGTCGAGCATATTGGTATTGTGTTAATGTCTGATTCTACAAATATAATAAATTCAGATAAATACTAAAACTCTTTGCCGTGATTGTGCCGATAAAGCTCCCAGGAATTGAAGAGGTTCTGCCAAATAGCGTAAAGACCTCCGGCAATGGATGTTACAGGAGTCAGATAGGTATAGCCGAGCCAGATGAGAAAGCCGGTGTTTTTCTGCCCGAGCGCCTGACGCGCAGTGATTCTGGTCTTACGGTTTTTCGAGAAGTGCCCTCCGATGTAGAACTGAATTGCGCAGCATCCCATGGATATAAGCATTATGCAAAGGATAGTACCGATACTTATATGGCTATGGACGAGGGCTTTGGTCGAGAGGATCATTGCGAAGGTGAGTCCGAAGAACCAGAAGTAGAACGACCAGTGGCTATATCTCATCAGCCACCTCTGGAGCTTATGGGTTGTGTATCTTATTATCCATGCAAGGAGACATGGAGCTATCAGCATCGGGAATATCTTGAGGAAGATGCCGAGGACATACCTCCAGAATCCGATTTCCGAGGTTGGGTTGATCCCGGTAATCAGAGTTGGAATGAACAGGGTGGCTATGGCATTTATTATTACAACATAGCTGATGGTTTCCGCGAGGGATCCTTCGAGCCTGTCTGTAATGACGCCTGCGGCAGCTGCTGTCGGGCAGATAAGGCAGATCATCGCACATTCCAGGAGGATGCGGATGTCGCCTGGAGGGGTGGAGATTATTATTGCACCTATGGCCCCGGCGGTAACCACTTGAAAGATAGCCGCATAAAGATGCCATCTTTTGAATTTGAGATCGTGGGGAGAAATCTTTACGAACTGAAGGAACAGCATTATTGCGATAAGCAGACGCTGCCCCTCGCTGACAATTTTTCCACAGACCGGGCCAAGAGGCCTTAGAGCCGGAGTAAAATAGTAGATCAGATATACCGAGATGCCACTTATTATAGCTATCGGGAGCATCCAATCCTTGATTATGTCTTTGATCTTTCTCATCTATACCACCAAATGAAGACACAAAGATAATCAATTCTCTCGGGAAGGTGAACTCTTGATTAATTTTAAGCTTCTGACTATATTTGTATCTATGAATAAAGAAGTTTTGCGTTTTATTAAATTCGGCCTTTTCTCCGCCAGTGCCGGGATTATAGAGATTGTGTCCTTTACTCTTCTTAAAGAGTTTACCCCTTCTCCTGATTGGCTGAGTTACCTTATCGGCTTGGTGCTGTCGGTCCTGTGGAACTTCACCCTAAACCGTAAGTTCACCTTCCGCTCCGTTGCAAATGTACCGCGAGCGCTTTTTCTGGTCGCGCTATATTACGCAGTATTCACTCCGTCTACAACCCTTTTGGAGCATTGGCTCACCGACGGGGCTCATTGGAACGGCTATCTGGTGACGGCAATGAATATGATTCTGAACTTCGTCACCGAGTTCCTTTACCAGAAATATGTGGTCTATGGAAAGACTGTCGATTCTGCGCTGAAACCGGTTGATAAAAATCTATAATTTTGTTTTTGAAAAAGTAATTTTTTATATTTGCAACTGATAAGGGTTCTGCCGTAATAGGCAGAACTCCTTTTAATTTGTCACTATTTGAATATTAAAACTTTTTATAATGGAAATTGAGTATATGACCCAGGCCGGTCTTGACCGGCTTAAAAAAGAACTCGCGGACGCTCTTGCCCAGCGTCCTGTTATTTCTGCAGCGATTGCAGAGGCGAGGGAAAAGGGAGACCTCTCCGAGAATGCCGAATATGATGCGGCAAGGGATGCACAGGGGCTTTTGGAAGTCAAGATTGCACGATTGAAGAACAAGGTAGCGAATGCCCGAGTTATCGACGAGTCCCAGCTTTCGACCGACAAGGTGCAGCTGCTTTCCAAGGTAAAGGTGCAGAACGTTGCCAATAAAATGATAATGGAGTTTACAGTTGTAGGGGAGTCAGAGGCTGATTTTTCTAAAGGCAAGCTCGCTGTTACAACCCCTATCGGCAAAGCCCTTCTCGGTCACTCTAAGGATGAGATCGTAGAGGCTCAGGTCCCTCAGGGAGTTCTTAAATTCAAAATTCTGGATATTAGCATTTAATTGGTATGGCTACTATTTTTTCCCGTATAGCAGCAGGCGAAATCCCTTCTTGGAAAGTTGCCGAGAACGAGGACTTCTATGCTTTCCTCGATATAAGTCCTCTTGCCAAGGGACATACCCTTGTAATTCCGAGGCATGTAGAGGCGGACTATATCTTCGATCTCGATGAGAAGACCTATGAGGGGCTGACTGCCTTTGCCCGCAAGGTCGCCATTGCTCTTAAAGCCGCTATCCCCTGCAAGAGAATCGGTGTCGCGGTCCTGGGAATGGAAGTGCCTCATACCCATATTCATCTCGTTCCTCTCCAGAGCGAGGCTGACCTTGATTTCCGTAAGGAAAAGCTCAGCCTTTCTCCCGAGGAGATGAAGAGTATTGCCGATTCAATCCTCTCTGAGTATGAAAAGCTATAGAATTATTGCGGCTTTTGCCGCTCTCGCCGCTTTCTGCGCATGCCAGAAGACAGTAATCAAGGGCACCCTTACCGATGGCCCTGATTCTGAAATTATCGTCGAGTTATTGGATGTCAATCGTCTCCATGTACTTGATACAGTGAAAACCGATGCTTCAGGAGCCTTTAAGTACGATATAGATGTCGAGAAGGGTAAGCCGGAGTTCGTATATCTTTTCCATGGGGACAATAAGTTCACCTCTCTTTTAGTGGAGAAGGGAGACATTATTTCCGTTACATCCGATACTCTCGGAAAGGCCTGCACAGTTGAAGGATCTGAAGAATCCTTGAAGCTCGCCCAGATAGAGAAAGATTTCGCCGACTTCCAGATGAGAATGGCTGCCCTCGGCAACAGGTTTGTGGAAACCGGCAATAAGGATCTTCAGAAAGAGATTTCCAGGACATATATCGACTATTACCGTAGGGCAGTGTCTTACATCCTCAACAACAGCCACTCTCTGACTTCCATCCCTGTTCTTTACCAGCAGGTCGACGAAGGTTTCCCTGTTTTCGGAAACAGGACAGATGCTATCCATTTCCGTAGTGTGGCTGATTCCCTGAAAACCGTCTACCCGGAGTCCAAGTATGTTAAAGCTTTGGAAAAAGAGGCGGCTAAGAGGATGAATGTAATGGAAATGTCCGCACGCATCGAGGGCGCTGAAGAGATAGGATATATTGACATCGAGCTTCCAGATATCAATGGGCAAAAAGTGAAACTCAGCGACGTTGCTAAGAAACTGACTCTTATCTATTTCTGGGCAGCGACTGATGATCAGAAGATGTTCAATATTGACTATCTTGGCCCCCTCTATGAGAAGTATCACGACAAGGGTCTTGAGATCTTCGCGGTTTCATTCGATGTAGACAAGACTGACTGGGCAAGCGTAGTTCGTGCCCAGAAGATGCCTTGGATTAATGTCTGCGATGTGCGGGGCAATCAGTCGCCTCTGATTGGCTACTATGCAATCAACGGGCTCCCGTCATTCTCTTTCATCTATGACGGAGAACTGGATGCTGCCCCTGCGATGTCGACTTCCGCATCTCTTGAGAAGTATATCCAATCGAAATTAAAATAGGTTCTTGCGGCTTACAGTTGCAACGAAATCCTTTAGATAGAACGGTTCGAAGTACGCTACGTCTTCGAATCGTTTTTCTTTATATGATCTTTCGGCGGGGATGGCCATCGAGGAGGCTTTCGGGCAGCACTGGGAAAAGTAGGCGTTGCTGCTTGAAATCACCTCGCTGCATTTCTTTGCCCCGTCCCCTATGAATAGGACAGATCCTTCTGAGAGTTCTTTGGCAAAGCTCTGAGCATCAATTATTTCCGACTTTACGTCACGAAGCTGCTCCCCATGCGGAGAGAATATGGCGGAATAGACCTCCATCCTTCTTGCATCTATAATCGGGACGATATAACGGCATCCTTCAGGGAGGAGTCCTTCTCCGATTGCCTGAAAAGCGAGAGTGTCCAGAGTCCCCACGGAAAGAAGGGGAATGTCCCCGCCGAAACAAAGTCCCTTTGCCGTGGAAACTCCAACCCTGAGTCCTGTATATGATCCCGGGCCGCGGCTTACGCAAACGGCGTCGCAGTCACTGACTTTATTATCTCCAAGCACCTTTTTGACGAAGGGGGCTGTCATGGACGCATGCACCCTCGGCTCTGTGCTTTCAACGTATGAAACTATTGCTCCGTTCTCAGAAAGGGCGGCGGAGCAGAGGGATGTTGATGTTTCAATCAGAAGTATTCTTGCCATCTTACTGTTTCATGAGGAGTTCCTTCAGATAAGGGAAGACTGTATAGGCGAGATCCTTTATCGAATTGTACATAATCGATTCGGAGAGGGCGGTCTCCGAAACAAGGCCGTATTTGAGGTTTATCGTGTCGAACATCACTATTATGACCCCAAGGATGAGGAGGGTGACTACTATGCCGAGCAGGAGGCCGAGGGCCTTGTTGAGCCATCCCAGCATCGCCATTTCTATGACCTTTGTCAGAGCCTTCGCTATGAGGACGGTAAGGACAAGTCCGACTACCAGAATAGAGGCGAAGGATATGACGCTGATGAGGGTGTCAGAGACCTCGATATAAGGTTTGATCCACGTGGAGACGATAGAGGAGAAGTGGAAGGAAGCCCATACACTTGCAATCACTCCTGCCAGCGAGACAGCTTGCTCAAGGAATCCTTTTGAGAGTCCGCGGATTATCGCAGGGACGAAGCAGATGAGCAGAATGATGTCAAGAGTGTTCATTGTTTTTGATATAACCTCAAAAAAATTGTATCTTTGTAGACTATTACTGCAAAATTAGTCAAAAAATATGACATTTAAAGAATATAAAGGTTTAGATCTTGTTTCGGTTGGGAATGAAGTGCTTGAAAGGTGGAAGAAAAACCATACTTTCGAGCAGTCGCTTTCGCTTCGCGAAGGCGCTCCTGAGTTCATTTTCTTCGAGGGCCCTCCTTCAGCTAACGGTATGCCTGGAATCCACCATGTCATGGCCCGTTCAATAAAGGATGCTATCTGCCGTTACAAGACTCAGACCGGCTTCAAAGTACGCCGTCGTGCTGGATGGGATACCCATGGTCTTCCGGTCGAACTCGGTGTTGAGAAGAAACTTGGGATTACGAAGGCTGATATCGGCACCAAGGTATCTATCGAGGAATATAATGCGACCTGCCGTAAGGAGGTCATGAAATATACCGCAGAGTGGGTGAATATGACAGAGAGGGTAGGCTACTGGGTCGATATGAACGATCCTTATATCACCTACGACAATCGTTATATAGAGACCCTCTGGTACCTTCTGAAGAAGATTTATGACAAGGGTTTGCTCTATAAAGGATACACAATCCAGCCCTATTCTCCTACCGATGGCACCGGCCTCAGTTCTCATGAGCTCAACCAGCCGGGATGCTACCGCGATGTGACCGATACGACGGCGACCGTCCAGTTCGAAGTCATCAAGGACGGCAAGTCGCAGCCGCTTTTCGGTACTGAATCCCTCTCGGTTTATTTCCTTGCATGGACCACTACTCCTTGGACTCTTCCTTCCAATACTGCGCTCTGCGTAGGTCCGAAGATAGAGTATATAAGGGTTTTGTCCTTCAACCAGTATACCGGTGAGCCTGCGATCTATATCCTTGCAAAAGAGCTTCTCGGCGCCTGGTTCAACCCAAAAGGCGAGGACCTGCCTCTTGAGGGTTATGTAAAAGGCGATAAGATTATCCCGTACAAGGTTCTCGACGGATCTTTCCTCGGAAGTGAGCTCGCAGGTATCCGCTATCATCAGCTTATCCCCTGGTTCAAGCCGGACGGAGATGCTTTCAGGGTGATCGAAGGCGATTATGTGACTACCGAGGATGGTACCGGTATTGTCCATATTGCTCCGACCTTCGGATCTGACGACAAGAGGGTCGCTGCCGCTGCCGGCATCGTGGGAATTATGCCGGTTGACAAGAATGGCAATCCGATGGCACAGGTTGATACTCAGGGACGCTTTGTCCGCGTGGAAGATCTTGATCCTCAGTATGTTGAGGCTTCGGTTGATCCTAGCTACAAAGAGTTCTCCGGGAGGTATGTGAAAA
Source organism: uncultured Bacteroidales bacterium (assembly GCA_900318955.1). GTDB lineage: Bacteria > Bacteroidota > Bacteroidia > Bacteroidales > UBA932 > Cryptobacteroides. Next base: position 58,078 of record ONMJ01000003.1, on the reverse strand, counting down.
ATGCCATCGACGATTATTTCCGTAAGCTCCATGGTGAAGAACCCCTTCCAAAGGACGCTCCTGTGCTCGATGTCGACCTTTGTGTCATGATGAAAGCGGACGGTCGTCTTTTCAGGATGCAGAAACATGTCCACAGCTATCCTCATAGCTGGAGAACCGACTGTCCTGTAATCTATTATCCTTTGGATTCGTGGTTCATCAAGGCCTCTGCTGTAAAAGACGAGATGGTCGCGCTCAACAAGACCATCACTTGGAAACCCGAGTCTACCGGTACCGGTCGTTTCGGGCAGTGGCTTGAAAATATCCAGGACTGGAATCTCAGCCGCTCCCGCTTCTGGGGTACTCCGCTCCCGATATGGCGTACCGAGGACGGCAGGGAAGAGATATGCATCGGATCGGCTGCCGAGCTTTTCGATGAGATAGAAAAGAGTGTCAAGGCCGGCTTTATGGCATCGAATCCTTTGAAAGACAAGGGGTTCAATCCGGAGGATATGAGCCTTGACAATTACAATAAGATCGATCTTCACAGACCGTTTATGGATCAGATATTCCTCGTTTCCCCTTCCGGAAAGAAGATGACGAGGGAGAGCGATCTTATCGACGTCTGGTTCGATTCCGGTGCTATGCCTTATGCCCAGGAAGGACTTCGCAACCTCGGACAGCCGGGATTCGGAGCTACTGCTGATTTCATCGCAGAAGGAGTGGATCAGACGCGCGGATGGTTCTACACTCTCCATGCGATTCATACTATGGTAAGCGGGACCCCTGCCTTTAAGAGGGTTATTTCTAACGGACTCGTACTGGATAAGAACGGCAATAAGATGTCCAAGAGGCTCGGAAATGCCGTCGATCCTTTCAAGGCTCTTGATACTTATGGGGCAGACCCTCTCCGCTGGTATATGCTTACCAATGCCCAGCCTTGGGACAATCTGAAGTTCGATGAGGCCGGTGTCGACGAAGTACGCCGCAAGTTCTTCGGTACCCTTTACAATACCTACTCATTCTTCGCCCTCTATGCCAATGTGGACGGCTTCGACCCTTCTGCAGCCGCTGTTCCTTATTCTGAGCGTCCGGAGATTGACAAGTGGATGGTTTCGAAGCTGAATACCCTGATTCATGATGTCAGGGCCGCGTATGAGGACTATGATGTGACTTTGGCAGGACGTCTTATTCAGGACTTTGTCTGTGACCATGTTTCCAACTGGTATGTCAGGCTCAACCGCAAGCGTTTCTGGGGTGGGGAGATGACTTCCGACAAGCTTGCCGCTTATCAGACTCTCTATGAGGTGCTGAAGGATGTCGCCATCCTTTCATCTCCGATTGCTCCTTTCTATATGGACCGTCTCTATTGCGACCTCACAGGAGAAGATTCAGTGCATTTCACCTTAATGCCTGATTCGGATCCATCTCTAGTCGACGGCGATCTGGAAGAGCGTATGTCGCTTGCCCAGAATGCCACATCTATGGTCCTTGCGCTTAGGAAAAAAGTCGGTATCCCGGTGCGTCAGCCTCTTGCAAAGATGCTTGTCCCTGTCATTTCGGACAAGGTAAGGGATCGACTTTCCGCCGTGAAGAATCTCATTCTCAGTGAGGTCAATGTCAAGGAGATGGAGTTCATTTCAGACATCACCGGAGTCATCACGATGAAGATAAAGCCCAATTTCAAGACTCTCGGCAAGGTTTACGGAGCACGTATGAAAGAGATTGCAGCCGCCTTCCAGGGACTTGATCAGAAGGTCATTTCCGAGATCAAGAATGCTGAGACTTCATCGGTTCCTTACTCGCTTTCGCTTCCTGGCGGGGAAGTAGTCCTCAATCCCGGTGACTATGTGATTTCTTCCGAGGATATGCCCGGATGGCTCGTTGCAACAGAGGGCTCGCTTACAGTCGCTCTCGATGTTGAGCTTACCGATGCCCTCAGGAAGGAAGGAACTGCCCGAGAGCTTGTCAACAGGATTCAAAATCTTCGAAAGGGGAGTGGATTCGATGTTACAGACCGTATTGATACGATAATCTATGCTGAGGGTGCTTTCTATGACGAGATTTCTTCCGCCCTCGGAAGTTTCTCCGATTATATTGCCGCCCAGACTCTCTCTCGCTCCGTATCTCTTGAAAAAGCAGTGAACAAGGGTACTCCTACGGAGTGGAATGATGGAGAAATCGGAATTCAAGTGACACGATAATACCTTAATACAACAATACTATGGAAGAGAATGTAAAGACCCGTTACACTGATGAGGAACTCGCCGAGTTCCGAGCTATTATTCTCGAAAAGCTTGAAAAGGCGAAAGCTGAGTACAGGACTCTTCGAGAGGTCGTGATGCACAATGGAGGCAATGACATCGAGGATACTGCCCCCACATTCAAGACGGTTGAGGATGACGGTGCCTTCCAGCGTTCCAAGGAAGAGGCAAGCCAGCTTGCCCAGCGCCAATATCAGTTCATTCAGAATCTGGAAGGGGCTTTAGCTCGTATCGAGAACAAGACGTACGGCATCTGCCGTGTTACCGGAAAGCTCATACCCAAGGAGCGCCTCCGTCTTGTCCCACATGCTACCCTTACAGTAGAGGCTAAGGAAATGCTGGCTAAGAAAGGTAAGAACTGATGGCACTCTCCAAGGGAAAGCGGCTGCTGATTTTAGGAGTTGTGCTCGTAGTCGTCGACCAGGTCATGAAGATTCTGGTTAAGACGAATATGACTATCGGTGAGCACTTCAACGTTATTGGACATTGGTTCCAGATTCTTTTTATTGAGAATAAGGGCATGGCTTTCGGCATGTCCTTCGGCGGGGTAATAGGGAAATATTTCCTGACAGTATTCAGGATAGGCCTTTTCGCTTTTCTATGCTGGTGGATAGCCAAGCTCTTGAAAAGGGAGAATCCCGTCCCGACAGGAGTGCTCGTCGGCCTCACGTTGATTACTGCCGGGGCAATGGGCAACATAATAGATTGCCTTTTCTACGGCTTGGTTTTCAGTGAATCTACCCCTTTCGCTGTTGCGACCCTTGGCGGCAGCTATGCTCCTTTCATGCAGGGAAAGGTTGTAGATATGCTTTATTTCCCTCTTTGGACATGGCCGGAGAGCATTCCGCTTATCGGCGGTGACATTTTTTTCTCCCCGGTTTTCAATTTTGCAGATAGCTGCGTGACGGTCGGAGCCATATATTTGATTCTTTTTCAGTATAAGTTTTTCATGAAAGAGAACTAAAATTGTGAACTTTAAAAAAAATTAATATCTTTGCATTCCCTTTTGGAGAGTTGGCCGAGTGGTCGATGGCGGCAGTCTTGAAAACTGTTGTGCTGAAAGGCACCGGGGGTTCGAATCCCTCACTCTCCGCAAAGTGACAAAAAAGTCTGTGCCAAGCTTGCTTGAACACAGACTTTTTTGTCGCTTTGCACGCCCCGCCGCAGGCGGGGATGGAAGTCGGAGGGCCATCGGCCCGACGAAATCCCGGAGAGTGAGGGATAAATCCCTATCCACGTTACCCTCTCCCCAACCCCTCTCATCGGACGCGTAATTAGCTTACTTTCAGGATTTAATTGTAATACTGCCAACAAATAGTTATATTTGACTTTTGATGTTTGTTGCCTTCTCTTATTTAAACAGAATCGATCATGTCACAGAAATCTTACCCCTGCGAGAACTGCAAGTTTCGCTCTTCGTACGATAACAATCCGAAATCTGCTCTTGGGCGCTTCTGGCGGTGGCACATCAACTTCTGTCCCGGATGGAAGAATTACTTTACCAATCAGAGTGATGAGGTAAAGGCTGTGCTAAGGGAAAAATACAACTTCAAGAAGTATCAGTAAGTCAAGAAATGTCTGGCGAGAACATACGAAAGGCGAGACAGAATGACCTGGAGGCTGTTAATAAGCTTCTTAGGCAGGTCTTGGAAGTCCACCACAGGGGGAGGCCCGATCTTTTTCGCCCGGAAGGAAAGAAATATACTGACGAAGAACTTCTTTCCATCTTTAATAATCCCGAGACTCCTGTTTTTGTATATGATAAGGCAGGAACCGTGCTTGGCTATGCCTTCTGCGTCTTACAGCGTCAAGATAGTGGCAGCCTTCAGCCACTCACAACTCTCTATATTGACGATATTTGTGTAGACGAATCGTCAAGGGGCAATGGCATTGGTAAGGCCCTTTTCGAGTACGTAAGAGCTTTTGCTTTAGAAAGGGGGTGCTACAACATCACTCTGCACGTCTGGGAATGCAATCCCGGAGCTAGGGCCTTCTACGAATCACTTGGGCTTAGTCCCCAATACACATCGATGGAAACTATCTGCCAATGGCCTCGAACTTAAGTTTGATAAAAAGGGGAAACTTCTCCACATTGACGACTAGGTCGTTTTCCTAAGGAAAAGCCTGTCGACGAGGGGGTCGGTGATTTTCATGCAGAGGCCGGTGAAGAAAGCGAGGATTATCGTTCCTTCCCGGATCACCACATTTTCCCCGTCGCCTGTCAGCACCCCGAAAGCAAGCCAAGCGAAAAGAGCGGAAAGAGCGACCAGGAAGATATCGAAGTATATCTTTACGTTGCTGAATTTGATGCCGGTTACTTCGGAGATAACCTGAGTGGTTTTATCTCCGGCCAGCATCCAAGCATTTCCGATAATTTCGAGGCGGATGCCGATTGCGGTAAGTATTACGGTAGCGATGCAAAGAGCCATCCGGGTAAGGTAATTGTTGACAACAATACCGTCTACAGCCCAGATGGCAGCGTCGCAAAGATACCCGAAAACAAAGGCTGCAGGTATCTGCATGAGGTATTCTGCTTTGAATTTCTTTCCGAGCATGGCAACCTGGGAGAGGATGAAAACTATGTGCATCATCCAAGTGAAAGTCCCAACGCTAATCCCGGTCCATCGAAGGTTTAGAATAGCTGGTGGACATGATACAGGGGCTGTTCCGAGATTGGACTTGAGTGACAGGGCTACACCGAGGGCTACAAGTATCAGTCCGAGTGTCGCGACGCTATAGCGCCATAATATATCTTTAGTCTTTTTATTCATAGAAAATACACTACAAAAGTATGCAAAGATGCGAAAATATGCGTAAATTCGCAACTTGCAATATCATAATGGACAATTATATGAAAAAGTTAATTCTTATGATGATTCCTTTCCTTGCATTGGTTTCATGCAGTCCCAAGCAGGCTGTCGCTCCTGCTCTCGATCTCACCGACCTTGATACAACCGTCAGCCCCAAGGTTGATTTCTATAAATATGCAACCGGTGGTTGGCAGGTAAAGAACCCGCTCAAACCCGAATTCTCTCGTTACGGCTCTTTCGACGCTATTGCCGAGACTACTCAGAAGCAGCTCAATGAGCTCTTTTCGAGCATGGTAGGTATGAAGGCCGAGAAAGGATCGGTAGATGAGAAAATCGCTACCCTTTATAGCCAGGCTCTCGATTCAACAACCCGTAATTCTATCGGTGCAGAGCCACTCAAAGCCGAAATAGAGAAGATTAAGGCAATCGCTACCAAGGACGAATTTATCAAGCATCTCGCAGAGATGAATCTCGAAGGCGAGGGTGGATTCTTCGGTGGCGGCGCTGAAGCAGACCTTGTCAATAGCGATATGCAGGTTCTCTATCTTAGCCAGGGCGGCCTTGGAATGGGTGACCGTGACTATTATCTCAAAGAGGAGAATGCTCAGCTGAAGGCCGGCTATGTAGCTTATCTTGAGAAGATTCTCACTCTTGCAGGAGTCGAAGGAGCAAAAGAAATCGCAGAAGGAGACATGAAGGTTGAAGACTTCATCGCCGAAGCCTCATGGACCCGTGAGCAGAACCGCGATATGACAGCCATCTACAACCCTATGTCAACAGAGCAGCTCGTCAAGACATACCCGGGGCTCAGCTTCGACAAGTTCTACGAGGTAATGGGAATTCCCGCTCAGGAAAAGGTAATTGTTGCGCAGCCCTCTTATTTCGAAAAGCTCTCTGCTTTTATGGAATCAACTGACCTTCAGACTCTTAAGGATTACATGCTCTGCCAGTACATAAGCTCTTCTGCCGGTGCTCTCGACGATGAGTTCTATACGGCGTCATGGGAGTTCTTCAGCCATCAGATGGCCGGAGCCCAGGAGCAGCGTCCCCGCTGGAAGAGGGCTATGCAGGTCCCTAATTCAATCCTTGGCGAAGCTGTCGGCAAGATGTATGTCGAGCGTTATTTCCCTGCTTCTTCCAAGAAGATGATGGTCGAGCTCGTAGAGAATCTCCGCGTTGCTCTCGGCGAGCACATCGACGGTCTGGACTGGATGAGCGATTCTACCAAGGTCCGCGCGAAGGAGAAGCTCAGTTCCTTCACTGTGAAGATAGGATATCCTGACAAGTGGAAAGACTACAGCACACTTGAAATCTCTCCCGAAAAGACCTATTTCGAGAACCTTAAGAGCGCGACGAAGTGGTATGTCGCCGACAATCTTTCCAAACTTGGGAAACCTACCGACAAGACAGAGTGGGGGATGACTCCTCAGACAGTCAATGCTTATTATAATCCTACCACAAACGAGATTTGTTTCCCTGCCGGAATTCTCCAGAAGCCTTTCTTTGATCCTGAGGCTGATATTCCGGTCAACTATGGCGGTATCGGTGTTGTCATCGGCCATGAGATGTCCCACGGTTTCGACGATCAGGGCTCGATGTTCGACAAGGATGGAAACATGATCAACTGGTGGACTGCTGAGGACAAGGCCAAGTTCGACGAGAAAGGAAGCAAACTCGCCGCTCAGTTCGACGAGATTGAGATTCTTCCCGGTGTCCATGCAAACGGCCGCTTCACTCTCGGCGAGAATATCGGAGACCACGGTGGTCTTAGCATCGCGTTCACAGCAATGCAGAATGCCCTCAAGAAGCATCCTCAGGGCCTTATCGACGGCTTCACTCCGGAGCAGAGATTCTACCTCTCATATGGCAAGATCTGGGCTCAGAACATTACCGATCAGGAGAAGGCCCGTCTCACCAACATGGATCCTCATTCTCTTGCCGAGAACAGGGTCAATGTATCCATTCGCAATTTCCAGTCCTTCTTCGATGCTTTCGATATCAAGGAGGGTGACCCCATGTTCCGTCCTGAGGAAGAGAGGGTCCATATCTGGTAAATGGATGCTTCCGGTTTCATATCCGGGAAACTGAAATTCCAGGGAAACATCGCGGTGATCTCTATCACCGTGAGTTTCCTTATCATCATCATAGCAGTCGCTGTCTCGTCTGGCTTCAGGCATGCCATACGGGACGGCGTCGCTGCTGTTATGGGGGATGTGCAGATAACCTCAATCGGCTCCTCTTCTTTCGGAGACTCCAATCCGATTCCATCGGAACTGCCTTCCCATGACAAGATTCTCTCAATCCCGGGCGTAGCTTCTTACTCGCCAGTTGCCTTCGGCGCCGGGATTGTCAAGAACGAGGACATCATTCATGGAATAATCCTCAAGGGTTCTTCCGATTATAATGATTCTTCGATGACGGTTTCTATTCCCCGTCGTCTTTCTGAGATAACAGGGCTCAAGGAAGGAGACCCGATGGTGACATATTTCGTAGGAGAGAAGATGAAGGTGAGGAAATTCACTGTCGCTTCTGTCTATGAGGACCTTGTTGCATTTGACGACAATCTGATAGTCAATGCTTCCCTTCAGGATGTCCAGCGAGTCAACGGCTGGACGTCTTCCGAAGCTTCGCTCCATGAAGTTAGGCTACTTCCTCAGGCGAGGGGAGAGTCTCTATCCCGGGAGATCTCCGACAGAATCGGGGCGACACTTATGCTTAGTGAGGATGAAGACGAGCAGAGTCTCATGACCACAACCTCAGCAAATCGATATCCACAGCTTTTCGACTGGCTGCGGTTGCTGGATTTCAACGTTGTGTTCATACTTATCCTCATGATCATAGTAGCCGGGTTCAATATGATTTCCGGTCTACTTATAATGCTATTCAGAAACATCTCTACCATCGGGACTCTGAAGACTCTCGGAATGACCGACAGATCAATCGGAAAAGTCTTTCTCAGAGTCTCTTCGGGTGTTGTTTTAAAAGGGATGCTCCTGGGTAATGGCCTTGGCCTTCTATTCTGCCTCGTCCAGAGTCTTACTCATTTTATCAAGCTCGATCCGGCAAGCTATTTCGTTTCCTATGTGCCGGTGCATGTCAATATTCCGCTCATTCTGGGAGCGGACGTCTTTGCGTATTTTGCAATAATGCTGCTTCTGCTGATTCCGACCCTGTTCATCGCAAGGGTGGATCCTTCACAGACAGTAAAGATGGATTAATCTGGGAACAGTTCCCTGTAGTCAGACCAGGTTTGAAGGACAACGGTAACGTAGGCAATCGTCTGGTTACCCTTAAAATTGGGTATTTCCGGGATCAGCTCCACGATATTGTCCCAATAGCCGGGATCGACTCCGTGTTTCGATGCATAGGTGATGCAGTCGTTGATTCTGCTTTCTCCGGCATTGAAAGCGGCGAGGACAAATTTTATGGTTTCAAGCGAGTCTGCGGCCGTTTTTGAATACATCTCCTGGAGTCTTGCAACATACTGGGCGCCGAATTCCAAGTTGATTACAGGGTCCATCAGACTGTCGATGCTGATCTTGTCAGTCCTGACCTGCATCAGTCCGGCAGCGTCCCTTGAAGATCTTGCTTCGGGATTGAATCTGGATTCGTGATAGATGAGGGATGAAAGAAGCCTCCAGTCCCATCCCATCTTCGGCGCATATATCTTCACGAGCGAATCGTAGGGACTTATTCTAGTGTCGCTGATGGTTATGCCCTGGAGGATGGATCGTCTCATCTTGGTGAACATTTCGTTCTCGGACATTGTCATAATCCAGCCGTTTATCTCTTTCAGACGATCTAAATTGCCGTCCTGGATTACCCAGACGGTGCTGTCGTGGAATACTCTGGACTGAGCCAGACCAGTGCTGTCAAGGCTGTCTGCAAAGTACCTGACTACTATGTCCGCTTTTCCGTCTCTAAGAGAGTCCAAAGGATTTTCTCCTTTCTTGACTACGGAGATAATGGCATCGTAATTCATCGTCTTGGCATATTGTCGGAGCATTGCCCGGTTGACCTCTATCTTGCGGCTGCCGGATGGCTGTCCGTCAAGGGCTATGACACAGACAACAGAACTGTCTCTCGGAGTCTCTACAGCATCCTTAAGAGTTATGTGGCGGCTGCTCACCGGGATGACGAGAAGTGCTGCTGCAAGAACAAGAGCGGATATGAGATGGTGTCTTTTCATCGGCCGCCTCTTCCAAGTGATGAAGTCAATCCTCCGAATCCACCGCCTCCACCGCTACCTCCGCTCATTCCTGAGCCGGCCTTGGATGACATCGTCTTCTGCGTACCGGACATCACATAGAAAGGCCAGTAGATTCCAACCTTGATTTGACGGTCGGTGCTGATATAGTGGTGGGCGCTGAAATAATCCCTTTTCTTCATCGGCCAGCCTCTTCCGGCGTTCTCCCATTTGACGAAAATGCAAGCCCGCTTCCACTGTACATTCATGAACAGATCGAAGATCGGGCAGTATCCGTACTGATACTCGTTCTGGGCCATGAATGTGCCGCTTACGGGGTTATATGAAGGGGCGTACCACTTTGTCGTCATCCTCGTGTTGGCGCCGATCTGCATCTGCATCACATCCTTTCTGACAATATTGAACTGGATGAAATACTTGAGATTCAGTGCAACGAGAGGTAAGGGAATGACTTCCTGATTGGAAGAATATTGTACGAGGACGGAATTATCCAGATGGAGAAAGTCATTGAAGAGCGCGAAATCCTTTCGGAGGTAGCCGGTGATAACGCTGACGGCATCGCCGCACTGGCGGGCCATCCCGAGAGTATCGTACCAGACTTTATTGGCGACGAGAGAGTAGCCTCCGCCTGCAGACAGCCTCCATTTAGGGATATCAATGGAACCGTTGATTTTACTGAGAGAAGTCTTTGAGAAGGAATTGTCCCACATGTAGTGGTTGGTGTACATGTGCTGCTGGAACCAGTCAGGTTCCTTGAGGGACGTCTCGAAGGCCGCTTTAATTACTACAGGAGACTTTTTATGCCTTCTGAAAGGGTGGAGGGTCATTTTCGCATTGGCACCAATGAACATATCATTGATCTGGTCCCCAAGGAAAGTATACTCTCCGAGCGCGTTCCACTCAATGCTATTGAGAAGTTTTCCCTCTACTCCGGCATAGGCATAGAGAGAGTTCCATCTGACATTCGAATTGTTCCTGATATATCCTCCTGGAGAAGCCATATAATGGCTCAGGAAGCGATCGCCGATACCTCCCTCGATCTTTGAGATTACCCCGTCTTCAGACCAAGGCTGGACGCGGAGGAATATCTTATTGTCGAGTTTCATCATGTGGAGGGAGTCAACGCTCTTTCTCGGGTTGATGAAAAAGTTATTGTTGAAGAAAGCGCTTCCTGAAGCGTCTGAGGCGCTTATCTCGTCTGTGTAGATCTTATTATAGACGGAATACTCTGAAGAGGTTCCGATGAATGCGGTTGTAATATCATCAAGAGTATCGAGGGATGCGTAATAGGCCTCTCTTCTCGCGGCATTGCCGAGAAGAAGTGTATCCATATCAGCGATTGCGGCACTGTCACCGGTAGCGGTAACGCTATCCCTGTATGCCAACTCGGCCTTCACTATCTTACGGTCCTGAAATTTCTTAATGAATACGAAAGGTATCCTGTAGGATTGGTCGAAGAAGATAGTGTTCTTCTTGTACTCGTTGGCTGAGCTATTGAGATTGACATCAATTTCCCTTACTTCAACGAGAGTATCCCTGACCCACATATTGTCCCTGACTCCGCCGTTTTCTTTTCTCTTGATGGTATTGTGAATCAGTCCGGCGTGGGCAACATATCTCTTGCCCAGCCAGTTCCCTGATACGACAGAGGTGCGGTTGTCGGTCGATTCGTTGTTGAGGATACCGCTTCCTCCGTAACGTTTGTATTCGAGGGCAATGTTGAGCTGCGGAAGGATGTTCTGCGTTGTGAAGAGCCTTAGATTGTTGGACTCTTTCATGCTCGGGGAAAGGAGAGTGCCGTAGTACATGAGCTCCGTATAAGGAGTCTTGGTATTGTACATCGGAAGCGACGAAGGGGTATAAGTCCAACTCTCGTAGGGCTCATAGAAGCTCACGCTCTCGGTTTTGTCCCTTTTCAGGAAATTAAAGGTCTGTACAGCCGATCCTGCCATACCCAGCCACGCTGCTCCGACATCTTCCTTCCGGAAAGGGTAATCATTGAAATGGTAGTTGAATGTGGTATCCCACTCGAATGTTTCGATCCTGTTGAATTCCCTGTCATGGCGCCATGAAACGAACCTCTTGTACTGGAGAGAGTCCGGAAGGAATGGCGTATCAAGAATTCTGGGGGTGGTCTCGATTATACTGTCTTTCGCCTTTCTTATTGAGTCTTTCCGTGCAAGGATGCTATCCTGCTCATGAAGAAGCTTTGGCAGTTTTTTCTGATAGTCAACCCTTTTTCTCTCGGCCTTGCTAAGGGAATTATACCATCGGTCGTATTTCTCTTTAGCGACAGTGGCCGAGTCTCTGAGGTAGAGAGAATCGATTACAGGCCAGATTAGGGAATCTCCGTCTTTTTTAAGTGAGTCTACGACAATTCTGTGGACCAGAGAGTCTTTTACTGCCACGTACCACTGATAGAGGAATGGATCGGTAAGTTTCAGACTGTCAGGTACTTTCATGGTGTCTCTCGCCGTGATGGCAGGAATCGTGTCGGCGGGAGAATCAGCTGTGAGGAAAAGATCGTCATCATCTCCCCAGTCAATGACTTCTTTTTTCGGGGGAGGGGGAGTCTTTTTCTTCTTGGTCGTATCCTCCGGGGAAATCATTATTTCTTCCTTGCTGACCGCTCTTACTGCGGAGTAAGAGGAGACATGGCTCTCAGGCCTCCGGCTGTCAAAGCCGAGGGTCTCAAGAAGTGCCAGTCCGACGACAGTCACAGGCACGAGTATTTTTGACCATGTAGCCTGCATCTATAATGATAGAAGACAATAATCTTGCAAATTTACATAAAATAATGCCTTTTCGCAAAACCGGGTTATTCGGGGATATCCTGGAGCTTCAGGAACGGTGCCCGGACTGTCCTTGTCGCTCCCGATGAGAACTCAATTGTAAAGCTGGCGTAGTCTTTACTTGCAGAGAGAATCACACCTTCTCCGAAAACGGGGTGGAGCACAGTATCGCCGATGTGGAAAGGAGACTCATAAGCGGCTCTCTCTTCTTCGAAATCATCGTCGAATGAGATAGGTCTGTGAGGATCCGTCTCCTCGTCTATCACATGGATGAGATTCTTTGTGCCTCTCCAGAGCTCTTCCGGGATAAATCCTTCAGTGACAACCATTTCTCTCTTGATCTCCGCCAGAAATCTGGATGGATACTTGTTCATCTTCGTCGAGAGGTTGTAGCCTTCGGACTCAGTCAGGAACAGTGCTTTTTCTGCGCGGGTAATCGCGACATACATAAGCCTTCTTTCCTCCTCTTCGCCATTCTTTTTCCACTCTCTGATAGTCCGGAGATTCGGGAAAATGCCTTCGCTGAGGCCTGTGATGAAAACAAAAGGAAACTCTAGGCCCTTTGCCTGGTGGATAGTCATCATCTTCAGCGTAGGAGCCTCCTTTCGGTGGTCGTCGTTGGTGTAAAGGGCTATATCCTGGAGATAGTCGGAGAGTGTAACTTCCTCCTCACTCCTGGATCTTTCATAGAATTTGATTGAGGAGAGAAGTTCGTCGAGATTCTCAAGCCTTTCTTCATCCTGGTCTTCACGAATGGCCTTTTTCAATCCAGATCCTTCCAAGACTCTGTTGAGAAGGTCGCTGATACTTCCTCCGAGAGCGAACTGTTTCCCGTCTTCAATCACGTCGATAAAGGCCCTGGCTCCTGGCTTGTCAAACTCGGAAATATGGATCTGGAGGGCGCTGTAGAGGGAAATCCCATCTCTTTCTGCAGCCGCTTCCAGACTATCCATAAACTTTCTACCTATCTTTCTTGACGGGACATTGATGATTCTTCTGAATGAGATGTCGTCGTCCTGATTATTGATCAGTCGGAGATAGCTGAGGGCGTCCTTTATTTCTCTTCTTTCGAAAAATCTTGTACCGCCCCAAATTGTATAGTCTATTTTTGCATTTAGAAGGGCCTGTTCAAGGGCACGGGAGAGATAGGTACTCCTATAGAGGATGGCGATGTCGTTGAGTTTTACCCCCCTTTCTCTCAGAGTACGGATTTGACTGATAATCCAGTCGGTTTCCTCGGTTTCGCTTTTCCCATGGAAATGGATAACAGGCTTTCCCTCCTCCTTTCTTGTGAAGAGATCCTTTGGGATGCGGTTGCGGTTGTTGGAGATGACGCAGTTGGCTACATCCAGGATCTTCGGAGTCGAGCGGTAGTTTTCATCAAGGATTATGTCCTTGTCAGATCCGAAATTGACAAACAGGTCAGGCCTTGCGCCTCTCCACTCGTAGATTGCCTGGTCGGGATCGCCGACAATGAAAAGATTTCTGTGGCCCCCTGCAAGGCGCTCTATAAGATCCCAGTCATCGGTGTTGCAGTCCTGGGCCTCGTCGACCATTATGTAGTTGAGCGCCTCCTGCCACCATGCCAGAGCCTCCGGGAACCGGTCCAGGATATACCTTGTGAGATTGAGGAGGTCGTCGAAATCCAGAGCGTAATTTTTCATCTGGCGGCTGACGTAAGCCGCCATTTTTGAGGTTTTCCTCTGATTGTCAGATACCTTCGCGCCCGGGAGCATGTATGTCCCGATATAGCCCTGGAGGGCCTTGGAAGCCCCGATCTCTTCGAGGAACATCTTGACCGTCTTCTCGGTCCTTTTCAGCCCCATCTCGTCCATCGCCTCTTTTGCAATGGCCTTGCAATCCTCCTCGTCGAGGACGGTGAAGCTCTTCGGGAACCCCAGACGGTAAATCTCTTTTCTTAAGAATTTGACGCAGAATCCGTGGATCGTGCAGACGAAGTCGTTGTAGTCGCCGCTATGGACCATCCCGGCGATTCTCGACCTCATCTCAGCCGCGGCCTTGTTGGTGAAGGTAAGGCAGAGAATATTTGCAGGATCTATACCGAGGACATTGACTATATATGCATAACGATGGGTAAGAGCCTTCGTCTTGCCCGTTCCGGCACCGGCGACGACTCTTATCCTTCCTTCTGTCGATGTTACGGCCTCTTTTTGTCTTGAATTGAGGCCTTCAAATATGTCTTCCATTGGATCCGGCGAGGATCAGGCTACTTCTGCTCTTTAAGTTCGATTTCGGCTCCTACTTCTTTGAGAGATGTTGCAAGTGCTGCGGCTTCTTCCGCAGGAACATTCTCCTTGATGATTGCGGGAGTTGAGTTGACGAGAGCGTGAGTTTCTTTAAGCCCGAGTCCAAGATACTCGCGGAGTATTTTGATGACTTTCACCTTGTTCTCGCCAGGGTTGACAAGGACAATTGTCTTCGGACCGCCTGTAGCCTTGACTACTGTGACGGTATCAGAAGCCTCGCTCATTGCAGGGGTGGCGGAGGATCTGACTGAACCGAGAAACAGTGCAGTCATAGAAACGAGTAGAGTCAGAATGATCTTTTTCATGGCCTAATCTATTTTAAAATTCTCAATTTCCTTTGTTACAAGGGAGATTATTTCCATCTTCTTGTCGTAAAGGTCATCGGAGATATCGACCTTGTAATAGTGCGGGTTGATGATTCTCCTTTCAGCCGGGCTGAATCTGGAAAGATTGTCCTTGAAGAATGCTTTTTTCTCTTGGAGGGTATGTCCTTCCGCGCAGCGTTTCCCTTCTGAAATAACCTTCAGCTGAAGAGGTCTTGCACAATATGTGCCAGCTTTGAGAGTCATGCTCTTCATGCTCTCATATTCATCCCTTACGGTAATCTGTTCACCTGCAAGTATTTTCTTCTCAAGAGAGTCGCCTCTTAGGCAGGTGACGTCAAATTTATGCATCTTTCCGTCCTCGGAGGTCGCCTTGTCGGAAGAAGTAAGTACCCGGTATGTAATCTGGAATCCGGGGTTAATGAGTTTGATCTTGTCCTCGGAGCGCTTGAGGACAGGCTCGGAGCCGATTTGGACGAGCTTATAGACGTTGCCGAAACAAGGTGCGGCTTTTGATGTCGCGATAGCATCTCCCACTCCGTAGCTGTCGATTTTCGCTCCCTGGCGCTCGAGGTCTATAATCAGGTATTCATCGAGACCGTTGGTCGCGAAAATCTTGCAATTCTTCATCCCGTGCTCATCGAGGATTCTTCTTACCTCCTGGGAGAGATAAGCAAGGTCTCCGCTATCGAGCCTGATACCGTAGCCGCCGGGGTATGAATCGTCAATGCCGTTCTCCCTGAAAGAGCGGATGGCATTGAGCACGCCGCAGCGGAGTGTGTCGTATGTGTCAATTAGGAGGATGAGATTCTCGCCGAGGTGGGTCTTGATGTAATCGCAGAAAGCTCTGTGTTCTCCTTCGACAGAACTGCCATATGAGGTCACGAAGCTATGGGCCATAGTGCCCGTTGAGGGAACGTTATTGAAAACTCCTGTCAGGATATTGGAAGAACTTCCGCAACCTGCAATCTGTGCGGCTTTCCCTCCATAGACTGCCGCCCATGGACCATGAGCTCTTCTTGAGCCGAATTCGCTGACGGGGTGGGTCGTAGCCCTGCATACCCTCGAAGCCTTGGTTGCAACGGCCATCTGGTGGTTGAGGATGCAGAGCATCGGGGTCTCGAGTACCTGCGCCTCGATGATTGGTCCGACCACTGTCACGATAGGCTGGTTCGGGAATACTATTTCTCCCTCTCTCATGGCGTAGACATCGCCTGTGAAGTGCATGGTAGAGAGGTATTTCCGGAATTCTTTGTATTCCTCGCCCGGGAGGAACTTCTCGTAGAAGTCCTCTGGTTGGCTTCCTAGGGCGAGTACCATTTCGATAACCTCCTCTGTGCCGCTGACCACAGCCCAGTTGTTGTTCTCCGGGGCTTTGCGGTAGAAGAGATTGAATACAGCTATTTCTTCTTTTCGACCGGTGTCGAAAAAGGATTTTCCCATTGTGTACTGGTACTTGTCCGAAACATATGCGTTGTTGATGCTTGGCATGATGGATTGTTAAAATTTCGGCCAATATAGTGAAAATCTCCGACAAATTCGTAAATTTGAAAGTTAAACATAAGATTATGGCAGAAGACAATCTTCAGATTCTTTTTGAATCATATACACATCAGAAACTTACCGAACGGACGGAAATTAATTCCTCCGGAAGCAATCGCCGTTATTTCCGTCTGAAGGGAGGCGATATATCTATCATAGGGGTGATAGGGACCAGTTTTGAGGAAAATAAGGCCTTTATCACTTTAAGCCGCCATTTCAAGGAGAAGCGGCTCCGGGTGCCTAAAGTCCTTGCGGTCAGCGATGATGGGATGTGCTATATTCAGGAGGATCTCGGGGATAATATCCTCTACAAGATGATTTCCCAGGGGAGGGAGAGCGGAAGTTACAGTTCGTACGAATGCAATCTTCTCTGCCGTACTATCGAGCAGCTTCCGAAGATTCAGTTCCGGGGAGCCGAGGGGCTAGACTGGAGCGTCTGCTATCCCCAGGAGGCCTTCGATGAGAGAATGATTGATTTCGATCTCAATTATTTCAAATACTGCTTCCTCAAGGCGACCGGCCTAGATTTCAATGAGGTCCAGTTGCAGGATGATTTCGAGCTTTTCAAGGCGGACCTTCTTGAGGATATGGGCGACACCTTCATGTACCGCGATTTCCAGGCACGCAATGTCATGATAAAGGATGGTGAACCGTATTTCATCGATTATCAGGGCGGCCGAAGGGGACCGATTTACTATGATGTCGCCTCATTCATCTGGCAGGCACGTTCCCGCTACCCGGAGGATCTGAAACAGGAACTAATCAGGACCTACCTGAGGTCCCTGAAGAGTTTCATGCCCGTCGATGAAGCTCATTTCAGGGAGCGTCTTCGTCTGTTCGTTCTGTTCAGAAGCCTTCAGGTGCTAGGCGCGTATGGATTCAGGGGTTATTTTGAGAAGAAACCCCATTTCCTTGCCAGTGTTCCTTATGCGCTCGGGAATCTCCGTCGTCTCCTCGAAACTCCTTTCGACAGGTACCCTTATCTCAATGCAATTCTCACTAAGCTGACGATGATGCCTCAGTTCAATGAAATAGCTGAGGATAAGCGTCTTGAGGTCCATATCTACAGCTTCGCATACAAGAAAGGCATTCCGGTCGACAATACCGGTAACGGAGGCGGCTATGTGTTCGACTGCCGTTCTGTCAACAACCCTGGTAAGTATGAGCACTATCGCCAGTTCAACGGCAATGACCCTGAAGTCATCAAGTTCCTGGAGGATGACGGGGAGGTCATTACTTTCCTGGACAGTGTGTATAAGCTTGTTGACGCTCATGTCAAGCGCTTCATAGAGAGGAAGTTCACCCATCTTCAGGTATGCTTCGGCTGTACTGGCGGACAGCACCGTTCTGTCTATTGCGCCGAGCACCTTGCAAAGCATCTTTCGGGTAAATTCGACGTCAAGATCACGATTACCCACAGGGAGCTCGATATCGAAAAGATAATGTAGGAATGAAGGCTCTCGTTTTTGCGGCGGGGATGGGGACAAGGCTTAAGCCCCTTACCGATACGATGCCAAAAGCCCTTGTGCCCGTTCTGGGGAAGCCGCTCCTTGCGCATGTGATTGAGAAACTGAAGTCGGAGGGTTTCGACGACATTACAGTCAATGTCCATCACTTCGCCGATCAGATTGAGAAGTATCTATCAGTCAATGATTTTGGTGTTTCGGTACACATCTCTGACGAGAGAGACCTTCTCCGGGAAACAGGAGGTGGGGTCCGCCATGCCCGTCCTTTCCTTGAGGGATCCCCTTTCCTTGTCCATAATGTCGACATTATTTCCAATATAAATCTTCGCTCGCTTATTTCTGCAGCCAGGGAAGATGCCCTCTCAACTATTGTTGTAAGCGACAGAAAGACAAAGCGTTATTTTCTATTCGATGAGAGTATGAGGCTTGTCGGGTGGACAAACATAGAAACGGGAGAGGTCCGCTCTCCCTATAAAGACCTTGACGTCAGCGCCTGCCGCAAACTGGCATTCTCCGGGATTCATTATTTCTCTCCGAAGATATTTGACGTTTTTGACTCGATGGGCTGTCCCGAACGGTTCCCGATAGTCGATTTCTATCTTTCCGTCTGCGACAAATACCCTATTTACGGTTATGTGCCTGGGGATCTGAAAATGGTAGATGTCGGTAAATTTGATTCCCTCTCGGAGGCTGAGACTCTAGCAGGCGAGATTGAATTCTATGTATCGCCGGTTATGACTACACCTCCGGAAACATTTGATTCAGAGACGAAAAAGCTTATTTTTGAGAGGCTCTCTTCTCTCGGGATTCCTTTTAGCAGGGTAGATACAGGTGATGGAACGACTATGGAGGCTTGCGTCCCTATAGGAAAAGCCCTCGGGGCTGGGGTTGTCAAGACTGTCTTTTTGACCAACCGTCAGCAGACAAGGTTCTGGCTCTATGTGACAGAAGGAGATAAACCTTTCGTGACTAGGGACTTCTGTTCGGCTCTCGAGATACCCCGAGTATCATTCGCATCCGAGGAACTACTTCTTTCCATGCTGGGGACCCCACACGGAGCGACCACTATTCTCAGTCTTCTGAACGATCCGGAAGGGAAAGTCCAGCTGGTCATTGATCGCTCCATTGCCGATTCAGAGTCTTTCTCTTGCACAGACGGAACACCTTTTGGCTTTATCCGCCTTTCGACATCCGATCTTCTCAACCGTTATCTCCCTTCGACCGCCCACAGTCCCATAGTGATATAGCCTGGCTTTCTGGCGCACCAAAAAGAAGAGGCCGACCCATCAGTCGACCTCTTTCGGTAGTTCTATGCCTCGGGAAGAACCTCGATACTCTCTTCGGGGTCTATATTGCCGCCTTTCGGATAACGAAGGGGAATGCCCTTGAAGACCATCAGGGCGGCGGCTACAATCACCAGTGAAATGAGAATGAAGATCCCGTAGGTGGTCTTATCCATGATATCAATGAAATAGTCGACATCCTTGAGCGAATCGATGTTGGCGAGGACGACGGCTGCGGTGTTATTGGTAGCATGGATTATCATCGTGAGAATCAGGGATCCTGTCTTATAGTAGACATAGCCGAGAACGCATCCGATCAGGAAAGCGTTGAGGGCCTGCCAGGGATTGCCGTGGATAGCGGCAAAGAAAAGAGCAGAGATCACTATTGCCCATACCGGTTTCACTTTCCGGAGCAGTCCGCGGAGAACTTCTCCGCGGCATAGCCATTCCTCGAATACCGGGGCCATGATCCCGACGAGAAGGATGGAAGCCCATACAGGACCGCCTGTCATACTCTTCATCGCCTCGGAGATCATATCGTAGAAACGGGCCATCCCCGGAGTCCTTGTCGTAAGCTTGTAGTTGGCATAATTGACAATATCGGAAGCAAAAGCAAGCGCCAGGGTCATTATGATGACTATAGCGACAAGCGAAAGGGGAGACCATTTCCCGAAATTACGGCTGTTCAATTTCCATCCATCCTCAAAGAGGGCGTTCCTCTTGCTCTTTACAGAAGCGTAGATCATGGCGGGAACGAACTGGAGAGGGTAGATAACCAGATTGCCGTAAGCCATGAACGCTTTCTGCCCGAGGATGGGCATGAGAATCATGGTGACGATAGCTCCGAGGAGCATTCCTATAAGGAGCATGCCCAAAAGGGCAAACATTCCCTTGACGCCGGGAGTATAATATGAATAACCCTTATAGAGGTCATAGTTGCGCCGCGGGGCGCCCTTTGGTCTGAAAAATGACATGATTAATAAAGGGGAGTAGGATAAATGCCCTGCTCGACCAGTTCGGCGAATTTGGCTACTACCGAAGGGCGGTCTTCCTTGAAGGTGACGCCGAACCAGTGTGAAGGCGTTGAAAGCACGGTGCAAGTGTCTCCGTCTTTGATCAGATGATCGACGGCATAAGGGATATAGAACTCTTTCTTGAGCTCAGAGGAGTATTCTTCGAGGAATTTCTCGAAAATAGCATAGCTCTTTTCGAAATAATCGGGGGTGAATCCCCACATATTCATTGAGCAGAGTGCCTTGGCGTCCAGGATAACGCGTTCTCCGGTGACAGTGTTGTCTCCCCAAACGGCTCCGTCTTCCTCGACAAGGATATTGAGATGCTCGGCGATGCCTTCAAGATTCATATCAGAATCATAATAGCAGATACCGCGGGAAACGCCACCGGATTCTGAAAGGGTATGGTCGAGCTGGAAGCCGACAATGGCGAATTGGCCCTCGGTGTTTTCATGAGCGCGGCACCAGTCGCCGATAATGCGGAAAGAGTCTCTTCCGTAGAAGTCGTCGCCGTTGATTACAGCGAAGGGCTCATGGATGACGTCTTTTGCCATAAGGACGGCGTGGGCTGTGCCCCAGGGCTTCTGCCTTTCAGGGTTGAGAGCGAAACGGGAAGGAATCTTGTCTAGCTCCTGGGTGACGAAAACAAACTCGAGAGGCTCCCCGTCGATGGTCTTGACAGACTGATATTTCTTCTTTACAAGCTCCTCCATCTGCTCTTTGAAATATTCTCTGACGATATAGACGACCTTGCCGAATCCGGCCTTAACGGCGTCATAAATCGAATAATCTATAATAGTCTCACCGGAAGGGCCGAGTCCATCCATCTGTTTGAGTCCACCATAGCGGCTGCCCATTCCTGCCGCGAGTACTAAGAGTGTAGGTTTCATAATATTTTTTGATTTAAATTTTCTCGTTATCTGCAAATTTACTAAATTCGTCCGTCAATAACCATAGTCTTTCCCCGAAAATGGCGTCCAATAATAGAAAAAAGAACATCTTCTGGAATGATGACCACCATTCATTCTCCAAGTTTGCGGTTGTAGCGACGGCGATTTTCCTTGTCATTGTTACTTTCAGCCGTGGCGGTCTTCTGAACTGGGGGAGGGCAAAGTATGAGTCTGCCCGTCAGAAAAGGCAGATTGAGAATTACGAGTCCGAGATCAAGGCAATGGATAAGGAAATAGATCTGCTGACAACAAACAAAGATTCCCTTGAGAAATTCGCACGCGAGGAGTTTCATTTCGCTTCTCCCGGCGATGACGTCTATATAGAGAAGAATTGACGATATAGGGATACAGTCCTGACGGCTTCCTTGACATCATGGACCCTGAGGATGTCCGCCCCTCTTTCAAGTGCGGCGAAATTCAGCACCTGAGTGCCTTCGAGAGCTTCTTCGGGAGTGATTCCAAGAGGCTGGGTTACCATTCTTTTCCTGGAGACACCGACAAGCACTTTCCGGCCGAAGGACCGGAATCTCTCTAGATTTGAAAGAAGTTCATAGCACTGGGGGACAGTCTTGGCGAACCCGAATCCCGGATCGAGAATCCAGTCCTTAATGCCAAAGAGCTCAGCCTTCAAGGAAAAGTCTTCGAAATACGAGTATACAGATTTGGTAACATCTTCATAATCAGTCATTGATCCCATGGTCTGAGGATTGCCCCTCTTATGCATTGCGACGTAGGGAAGGGACAAGTTTCCTGCAAGGGGAAGCATCTTGGGATCATCCTCGCCGGCGGAGATATCATTGATTATGAATGGCCCGATAGCTTCATATGCTTTCCTGACAATAGTCGAAGAAGTTGTGTCGATTGAGAAAGTTGTCTTAGGGAAAGATTCCCTTGCTGCCTTTAAAACTGCACTCAGCCTTTCCCACTCCTGTTTTTCATCGACAAGAGACGCACCGGGCCTTGTCGAGACAGCACCGAAATCGATAATATCTGCCCCGTCATCTATCATGGAACCTATTCTCTCTATCACAAGTGAGATATCGCCTTCCTCCTTTGGCAGCATCCTGCTATTGGAGAAGAAAGAATCGGGCGTGAGATTCACGATTCCCATTATTTGTATTTGGCGGTTCTTGTTCATTGCTGTCGCAAAAATAGTTATATTTGCAGAATAATCAATATTAATTATGCTGGTAGTTTTGGAAGGTCTTGACGGGGCGGGGAAGTCCACACAGGTGTCCAGACTTAAGGAATATCTCAAGACCAGGTGCGAGAAGATGGAATATATCCATTTCCCGCGATATGATGCTCCCGTGTACGGAGAGCTTATCTCAAAGTTCCTTCGCGGGGATTTCGGTGGTAATGACAGGGTACATCCCCAGCTCGTTGCCCTCCTTTTTGCCGAAGACCGTCACGGGGCGGCCCCGCAGTTGAAAAAGGCCCTCAATGATGGAGCTACGGTCCTTTTGGACAGGTATGTCTATTCCAATATCGCCTACCAGTGCGCGAAACTGTCCAATCCCGATGAGATGGAACAGCTTAGAGAGTGGATTCTTAATACCGAATTCGGGGAATTCGACCTTCCGAGGCCGGATCTCAATATCTATCTCGATGTCCCTATCGGCTTTGTCGAGCAGAAACTCTCCTCCGTCAGAAATGGGCATGACCGCGACTACCTCGAGGGTTCAAAGGATATCCATGAATCCGATCTGGAGTTCCAGAAAAAGGTAAAGAGCGTCTATGAGAGGCAGGCTTCCCTCGATCCGAAGTTCATCCGGATCGACTGTTCTGATTCTGAAGGACGGATGCTTCCTCCTGATGAAATCGCTGAAAAAATCAGGCAAACAGTTGACAAAGCGCTATGAATAAGTTCCATCTGTCGATACGTGGGATAGCGGCTTTCCTTCTCGGAGTGGTCTTCCTTGTCTCCGGTCTTCTTAAACTCAATGATCCGGTCGGCACGGGGCTCATCGTTACCGAATACTTCAGGCTTGCCCATATTGGAGTATCTCTCGGCTTTGCCAAGGCTCTTGGAGTAGCACTTTCTCTTATCGAGTCTTGTCTTGGGGCCGCCCTTGTTTGCGGCGTCTATAAAATGATAGTTGCCATCCTTACATGGATTCTCCTCGGCATCTTCACAATCATTACCTTTATCTTTCTCCTTATCAATCCCGAGATGGACTGCGGTTGCTTTGGAGAGGCAATCCATCTTACCCACCTTCAGAGTTTCCTTAAAAACATAGTTCTTCTTGTTCTCGCAGTTCTCTCTTTTGTCCCGACAAGGGGCTTTGCTGAAGCTTCATCAAGAAAGAAAATAGCCTTCTGGTGCATTCTGACCTCATTCTTAATTGCGGCTTATTATAATCTTACACATAATCCTACTCTCGATTTCACCGCGTTTGCTCCCGGTAACGAGCTTTACTCATCTGATGATGAATATAAAGTAGACGAGTCTCAGATAATCGCCCCTGTCTATAAAAGAGGCTCTCAGACCGCTGTTTTCCGGGACGGCTATACTCCGGATACAAGTTGGACCTATGTCGGACTTGATACCCTGAAACGCAATTCCATGAAGCTTGAGGAGAATGCCCCCGTGCTTTCATTCAGAGATTCCCGTGAAGAGTATCAGGACAGGCTCGCTACCCGCGGCGACGTAGGTATTGTTTCGGTATATGATTCATCGAAGATGAGTGCGGAAGATTGGAGAAATGTCTCCTCTCTCGTTGAGAATCTCTTTGCTGCAGGCGCGACACCTATAATCCTTTCCACCGACAGGAATGTACCCGAGTATCTTTCCGAGCACTCCTATGTCTCAGATTATAAGAGTCTGATTACTCTCAACCGAAGTAATGGCGGCCTTACTTTCTTGGATAATGGCTTGATTGTCAAAAAGTATGAATTATCCCGCTATCCTTCCGAAGAAGAAACGGAGAGAATCGTCTCTTCCGACGGGATAGAGCAGGCGATCTCGACGATAGCAAGCAGCCGTCTCAAGGCTCACGGCTTCATTCTCTATCTGATTGTGGCTATAATCTTCCTATAGCTTTTTTAGAAACAGGATACTGTCAGGGCCTTCATTGAAAAGGAGGTCCATTATTGACAGACCCTTGATAAAGCCGTATTTCCCCGAAAAGACCTGAAAATATGGTTTCTCGAGACCCAGTTCTTCAAGGATTGAATTCTGTCTTTTAGGATGAATCTTCTCCCTCCAGTCGTCAGGGACTTCCGTCTCGAAATCCGTTGTCTTGACTATATTGCATGCAATCCCTGTCTTTTCGAGGAAATAATTGATTATCTTCATATTAAGCTCGAAAAGACACTCTTCCCGAGATTCTAGGATGTCGAAAATCCCGCCCCTGTAATGGTCGTAGAAAGCTGAGGTATGATATGCCGAGTCGAGGGTGCGCTCAGTCCTGGTGACCCAAGGAGTGGAGTATTCTATCCGGATATCGGTGATGAGTCTTGATTTGCCGTGGACGATTGGCACCTGGAGCATTTCCGTCCCCGAAGCGCTCATTATCAGGCAGCGGTTCCTCCATGACTGCTTTTGGTAGGACTCGCAGGCTTCAATCTTCGCCGAAGACGGAATAACCCTGTCCGCGGACAGGGTCATATCTCTTGCCAGGAGGGCAAAATATTCAACGGGAGGGAAGTATGCCGTAGAAAGAATCATCAGTCGACTTCCGGTCTCTCGCCGGGCTGGATTGCGCGGACGATGCCCCTCTTGGAGCCACGGATGAAATTGATGATGGTATCCCTTTCCTCGGACTGTGGGAATCCTGATTCCACTTTTGCAAGGCCGTCAGAGACGTTCATGCCCTGGAAGTATATGGTATCATAGATATCCTTGATGTTGCGGATCTGGTCTGTTGAGAACCCGCGGCGGCGAAGGCCGACAATGTTGACTCCTACGTAGCAGATCGGATCGCGTCCGCAAAGAGCATACGGAGGTATGTCCTTGTTGATTTTGGAGACACCACCGACCATTGCGTGGGCGCCGATGCGGGAGAACTGATGGGCTTTTGAGCCGCCACCGATGATTGCCCAGTCGTCTACGTCGGTCTCGCCGGCGATTCCGGTGTAGCTGACGAGGATGCAATGCTTTCCTACATTGCAGTCGTGAGCGACATGGACATAGGACATGATCAGAGTATCGTCACCGACCCTGGTGACTCCCTTGCCGCTGGCCTTGGTGCCGCGGTTGATTGTAGCGCATTCGCGTATATTGACCCTGTCGCCGATCTCTACATATGTTATTTCACCGTCGAACTTGAGGTCCTGGGGAATAGCACCTACAACTGCTCCCGGGTATACCGTGCAGTTCTTTCCCATCTTGACGTAAGAGAAGATAGTGGCGTGAGGAAGGATGACGCAGCCGTCACCGATTTCGACGTTGTCGTCTATGAATGCATAAGGTCCGATCTGGACGTTTTCTCCGATTTTCGCATTTGGGCTCACTGATGCGAGCGGATCGATTTTTGTCATTTCAACTATTTGTTTTGCAGCAGCTTGCGGAGCTCTTTTGCTGCCATTGTGTTAATGGTATGTCCCGGCTTGAAAGCGGTAATATGGGCATTCATCCATCCTCCGGAGAGCCTCATGTCACCGATCAGGTCAAGGAGCTTGTGCCTGCCGCACTCGTTATCGAAATGGAGTTCGAGATTGTCGAGATAGCCTTTTTCGGTAACACGGAGGACCGGTTTGCCAATCATTTCGGCTACATAGCGAAGCTGCTCCTCGCTCGTCGGATACTCTACAATCACTATCGCATTATCGACGTCTCCGCCTTTGATGAGGTTGTTCTTGAAAAGGTACTCAATCTCATGAAAAAAGACGAATGTCCTGCAGACAGCTATCTCGGATGCAAAATCCGTACCCATGTCCCAATGTGCGGTCTGGACCCCGAGAACTCTTGAGTTGAAATCGACGGTAACGTCGGCGGAAGGCTCCTCGGCAGGCCCGATCCTGACCCATGAACCGGACTTTTCATCTTTGATTTCAACAGTCCTGGGGATTGTGATAAAGTGCCTGTCCTCTTCCTGCTCCAGAGTGCCGTCCTTCATGATTTCCCTCGCATAGGGGAGGGCGCTTCCGTCAAGAATAGGGACTTCTATATTGTCGATTTCGACAAAAGCATTGTCTACGCCCATTCCTGTAAGGGCGGACATGAGATGCTCAATGGTGGTCACAGAGACCTCTCCGTCAGAGATAGTGGTGCTCCTTGCCGTAGAAGAGACATTCTCGGCGAGAGCCTTGACGCACTTGCCTTCTCCAAGGTCTGTCCTTAAGAAAACAACGCCGGTCCCGCAAGGGGCTGGTTTAAGGGTAATATGTGAGTAGGTCCCGGTATGAAGACCTTTTCCTTCGAATGAATACTCGTTTGCGAGTGTATGCTGCTTCGTCTGCATGAAGAAACTATCTTTGTTGACTTACAAAAGTCTGCAAAGATAGCAATAATAATATTAATTCAAAATTATTCGGCTCCGGACTGTTTGAATTTGGCATAAGCCCTGAGGTATTGCTTATGCGCGATTGCAGGGGTTCCCATGAGGACTTCGCCGCTCTTTCGAACATTCCCGATCAGGCCGGCCTGGGCTCCGAGTACTGTGTTGTCCGCTACTTTCAGGTGGCCTGCAATTCCTACCTGACCGGCGAAGATACAGTTCTTGCCGATAACTGTGGAACCAGCGATTCCGCACATGGCGGCCATTACCGTATTGTCTCCGATAATGACGTTATGGGCAATCTGGCATAGGTTGTCTATCTTGACTCCGTTACCTATAATGGTGGATTCCATCTGGGCGCGGTCGACTGTGGTGTTGGCTCCGATCTCGACGTTGTTGCCAATGATGACATTACCAAGATGCTCTATTTTCTCCCATGTCCCGTCGGGCTGGGGTGCATTTCCGAATCCGTCGGAACCGATGACGCAATTGGCATGGAGAATCACGTTGTCACCGATTATCATGCCGGGATAGATTCTTACTCCGGGGTAGAATATGCAATTCTTACCGACTTTGCAGTTGTCGCCGATATAGACATGCTCGTAGATAATAGACCCGTCTCCAACCTCTGTGCGGTGGCCGACATAGGCAAATGCTCCTACATAAACTCCCTTCCCGAATTTGGTGGTCCTGTACCAGCGAGCGAAGAGGCTGCGGTGTCTTCCCGTCTTGCGCTTCTTGTGGGAAACGTAGTTGAGGAGCTCGGCGATTGCGGTATATGCGTCTTGTACGCGGATAAAGGTGACGGCAGTCTTCTCTTTCGGGACGAAATCGTTGTTCACGATTATTACGGAAGCCTTTGAGGTATAGACGTATTGCTCGTATTTGGGATTAGCAAAAAAGCACAGGGAGCCGGGTTTTCCATGTTCTATCTTGGAGAACTTTGTGACGATGGCGGACTCGTCTCCGTCAACAGTGCCTTTTATTATCTGTGCGATCTGTTTCGCTGTAAATTCCATGATTACATTTTATTTCGGACTGCAAAAGTAAGTATTTTTAACCTTATAACCGAATTTTTTGCACTCTAAAAATAAAATTGCTATATTTGCACCCGTGAAAGAGATAGAGGACGCTGGGTCCCCTATTTTTTTGTTATAAGACTATGACAAAAGAGATTATTATAGAAAAAATCACTCCGGCGCTGGAAGCTGCAGGATGTTTCCTTGTCGATGTCACCTTGTCCTCGGATAATGACGTTGAAGTTGTTATCGAAAAGGAAGAGGGTAGCGTGGACTGGGATGACTGTGCATTGATTGATAAGTCTTTCCATGAGCTTTTCAACCAGGACGAGGAAGATTATTCCCTTACCGTTTCATCGGCAGGGCTTGACAGGCCTTTCAAAGTTTTCCGTCAGTTCCAAAAGGCTCTCGGGGAGAAGGTTGATGTCAAGTTCAAGGGAGGCCGAAGGCTCATTGCAACTCTTTCCGCAGCGACAGAGGATTCGGTGACGCTTTCCTATACCGCGCTTGAGGCAGAGGAAGGCAAGAAAAAGAAAGTCCGCGTAGACCATGAAGACGTTTTCCCTCTTTCGGAAATCAATTCAGTTACGCCCTATATCGAATTTAAATAATAAAAAAACTATAACACAAATGGCAAAAGAGAAAGAAAACGTCATCACTCTCATTGATGCGTTCAAGGATTTCAAGAGCGAGAAGAATATCGACCGCCCGGTCATGATGGGTGTCCTCAAGGATGTGTTCCTGACCCAGATTGCAAAGACCTATGGCAGCTCGGATAATTTTGATGTGATTATCAATGTCGACAAGGGAGACTGCGAGATTTACCAGAATTTCGAGGTTGTCGAGAAAGTTGAGAATCCCGCTACTGAGATTACTGTAGAGGAGATTGCCAAAGAGACAGGAGACGACGACTACGAGATTGGTGACACCTACGCCCGCAAGCTCAGCCTCTCTTCCTTTGGCCGCCGCGGAATCCTCAATATCCGCCAGAACCTCCAGGGCCGTATCATGGACATTGAGAAAGCGAATGTTTTCAAGACCTATTCGGACAAGGTCGGTGAGATCTTTACAGGAGAAGTCTACCAGACATGGAAAAATGAGGTGCTCATCCTCGACGAGGACGGCAACGAACTCCACCTCCCCAAGAACGAGCAGATTCCGGGTGAGAGGTTCAAGAAGAACGAGACTGTCCGCTCTATAATCAAGAGCGTCGAGATGAAGAATAACACTACTCCTTATATCACCCTTTCCAGGACATCTGGCGAGTTCCTCGAGAAGCTCTTCGAGATGGAAGTTCCTGAAATCTACGATGGCCTTATCACTATAAAGAAGGTCGTCCGTATTCCCGGTGAGAGGGCGAAGGTCGCTGTGGAGTCTTATGACGACAGAATCGATCCGATCGGAGCCTGCATCGGTGTGAAGGGTTCCCGTATCATGGGAATCGTACGCGAGCTTCGTAATGAGAACATCGATGTCCTCCAGTGGACGAACAATACCCAGCTTCTTATCCAGAGGGCTCTCAACCCTGCAAAGGTTTCCTCAATTGATCTCGGAGATTCTCCCGAAGAGAAAATCAAAGTATACATGCAGAGTGAAGAGGTCAAGAAAGGTATCGGTAAGGGCGGATGCAACATCAAGCTTGCCGGTATGCTCGTGGACCGCGAAATCGAGGTCTGGAGAGAGCTTCCGAAGGATGAAGCTGACGAAGAGGATGTTCTCCTGAGCGAGTTCTCCAACGAGATTGATCCTTGGATTATCGAGAGACTTGAGTCCATCGGTTGCGATACCGCGAAGAGCGTTCTCGCCCTTTCCGCGGAAGATATCGCCAAGAGGGCAGACCTCGAGGATGAGACAGTCGAAGAGGTACTCGATATCCTACGTTCAGAGTTTGAAGATTAATATAGAAAGAAAAGGGGTTACAATATGGCAGAAATCAGACTGAGTAAAATAATCAAACAATATAATATAGGACTCGGCACTCTTGTCGACTTCCTCAATACTCTCGGTGCGGGCATAGAGGATGCCAATCCGAATATGAAAGTCTCGGACGAGTACATGGATAAGATCCAGAACAAATTCGGGGCGGACCTCAAGCACAAGGAAGAGGCGGAGAAGGTCGATGTCAAGATGGCTGAGATCCTGGATAAGGCTTCCAGAAAGTCGAAAGAGGTCGAGGAAGAGGATGATTATGAGCCTCAGAGAGAGACTATAATCAAGACTAACAGCCTCTCAAGGACGGAAGCCCCGGAACCTGCTCCGGAACCGGCGCCCGCTCCGAAGAAGGAGCCTGTTGTAGTTCCAGAACCGGAGCCGGTAGTGGAACCGGAACCTCTACCCGAACCCGAGCCGGAACCGGAACCGCTTCCTGAACCGGAACCGGAGCCACAGGTAGAAGTAGAGCTTGTGACAGCTCCCGAGCCCGTCGTAGAGCCGGAGCCTCAGCCTGCCATTGAACCCGAGCCCGAGGCAGAGCCTTCTGAAGAGACCCTGGAGCAGCCCTCCGCCGAGACCCCAGCGGAAGAAATCCCTTCAGCACCTCAGACCGAAGAACCTGTCGCACCGGCTCAAAACACTTCCGAAAGCACTCCCGGGATCAAGGTTGTCGGAAAGATAGACCTTTCCCAGTTCGAGCCTAAGAAAGCCAAGAAGAGAGAGCGTATTAAAGGCTCCCAGAAAGTGGATGTCAATAAGGTCGGCGCCGATGCGAAGAACAACGCCGGCAAGAAGAATGACCAGAAGAAACAGCAGGATCAGCGTAAGCGCGACCAGGCTCAGGGAAAGGGCAAGAAGAAGGGTTCTGACCGCTTCAAGCCCGCTATGACCGAAGCCGAGCAGGAGGAAATGCAGAAGGAGATCCAGAAGCAGGTCAAGGAGACTTACGCCAAGATGAACGAGACGAAGAACAACTTCGGCGCAAAGCATAGGAAAGAAAAGAGAGAGATCGCCGCGATCCGCTCCCAGGAGGAGATGGAGGCAGCTCTTGCCGAGAACAAGGTTCTGAAAGTGACGGAGTTCGTTACGGTCAACGACCTTGCGACCCTTATGAACAACACCCCTGTCAACAAAGTCATCACTGCTTGCTTCTCTCTCGGTCTGATGGTGTCCATCAACCAGAGGCTCGATGCCGAGACGCTCGTTCTCGTGGCCGAAGAGTTTGGATATAAGGTTGAGTTTGTGACCGCAGAACTGACAGAGGAAATCAACCAGGAGCAGGAGCCTGATAGGGAAGAAGACCTTGTCGAGCGTCCCCCTGTGATTACCGTCATGGGCCATGTTGACCATGGTAAGACATCCCTCCTCGATAATATTCGCAATACCAATGTCATTGCGGGTGAGGCCGGTGGAATTACCCAGCACATAGGCGCATACAATGTGACCCTCAAGAGCGGTCGTCACATTACTTTCCTGGATACTCCGGGTCATGAGGCCTTTACCGCCATGCGTGCCCGTGGAGCCCAGATGACGGACCTTGCAATCATCATAGTTGCAGCAGACGACGCAGTCATGCCTCAGACCGTTGAGGCTATCAACCATGCCCAGGCTGCCGGAGTACCTATGGTATTCGCAATAAACAAGATTGACAAGCCGGGAGCAGATCCTGAGAAAATCAAGCGTCAGCTCTCTGAAATGAATATTCTCGTTGAGGACTGGGGAGGAAAATACCAGTGCCAGGAGATCTCCGCAAAGAAGGGAATCAATGTCGACAAGCTTTTGGACAAGGTCCTTCTTGAAACTGACCTTCTCGAACTCAAGGCCAACCCCAAGAAACTTGGAAGCGGAGCTGTCATAGAGTCCTCTCTTGACAAGGGACGCGGCTATCTTGCAACAGTTCTCGTTCAGGATGGAACTGTCCATGTAGGAGACGTCATAATCAGCGGAAGCTATTACGGCCGAGTCAAGGCTATGTACAATGAGCGTGGTCAGAAAGTGACCGAGGCCGGCCCTTCGACCCCTGTTTCAATGCTCGGACTCAACGGAGCCCCTTCGGCAGGTGAGAAATTCAATGTAATGTTCGATGAGAAGGAAGCTAAATCAATCGCCAACAAGCGCGAGCAGCTCATCCGTATCCAGGGCATCAAGACCCAGAAGCACCTCACCCTCGAAGAAATCGGCCGCCGTATCGCCATCGGTAACTTCAAGGAGCTCAATGTCATAGTCAAGGGAGATGTCGACGGTTCTGTCGAGGCGCTCTCCGACTCTCTAATCAAGCTCTCTACTGAGCAGGTCCGTGTCAATGTGATCCACAAGGCTGTCGGAGCTATCTCCGAGTCCGATATCCTTCTTGCAGAGGCCTCAGATGCCGTTATCATCGGCTTCCAGGTCCGTCCTACAACGGAGGCCAGGAAGGCTGCTGAGAAGGAAGGCATCGAGATCCGTCTCTACTCTGTCATCTACGACGCTATCAACGATGTCAAGGAAGGTATCGAAGGTATGCTCGAGCCGGAGAAGAAGGAAGAGGTCGTCGCTACCGCCGAGGTCAAGCAGACATTCAAGATCTCCAAGGTCGGAACGGTTGCAGGCTGCGCAGTCAAGGAAGGAAAACTTACCCAGAAAGCACAGGTGCGTCTTATCAGGGACGGTATCGTTGTCTATACCGGTTCCCTTGCCTCCCTCCAGAGAGGAAAAGACGATGCGAGGGAAGTACCGGCCGGCATGGAATGCGGATGCGCCCTTGAAAGATTCAATGATATCCATCCCGGGGACATCATCGAAGCCTTCACTATTGTAGAGATAAAGAAGTCTCTATAGCACGAAGACTTATTTATAGTCGTCCCATCGCTCCCACGACTTTCTTGTTGGGAAGGGTGATATGATACCGAATCTATATGAAGGTAATACGAATGATGTTTTTGGTCCTTGGGGTAACGCGTACCGTATTATCTATGGTCTCCCCGAGAATGGCTGCGATTCTGCCGTCTTTGCGAACAGCCAAGATCGCTGAATCTTTTTCTGGGATACTCCAGTGTCGGTCGGAGAACCAGTCCTGGAGCTTCTTGGAGCCTTTCATTCCGAAAGGAACGAAGCGATCGCCTTCATTCCATCCTCTCAGAATAAACGGGAGGGGACATTTACTCTCATCCATTACTATCACCCCCTTCGGCTGCTTCAGTTCCATAGACGAGGGCTTTTCGAAGACCTCTACCCTCACTTCCCGTCTATTGAAAAAGTATGTCCCCGGAGAGTCAATCTCTATAGGATTATGATCGCCTGGTGCAGAAGGGGAAATAATTATGGATGAAGATGTTGTAGTAGCTTTGAATTGATCGGAAAGAAAGATCTTCCCGCTGAGCGGCTTGTCGGATGAGACAGCGGCCATCAGGACCTCTATCCTTGAAGGAAGGAATCCGTGCTCTTCCATTATCCTGAAAAGGATATATTTCCAGTGGGGGAGAGCTTTTAGCTTCTTAAGATCAATCTTCTCATTTTCAAGTACTTCTCCAACGCGGGCAGCATAGAAGTCATCGGCGATGGAACTTACCTCAGCGATATGGACGGCATCGGCGTTTAGAGCCTTAAGAAATGAAGGGTTAATCTCTTTAAAAAGGGGAAATATGAGGTTTCGGATTTTGTTTCTCTTAAAGAGAGTCTCCGAGTTAGTCCTGTCTTCTCTGTATGGAACCGCTTCTTTTTCAATGAATTCCGCTATTTCTTCACGGGAAAAGCGAAGAAGTGGGCGAAGAAGGGGAATATCCTCATAACCCGGGACCGGGAGGGAAGATCTCTCTCTCATACCAGACATCCCCTTGCTGCCTGATCCGCGTAGCATATTGAGAATGAGAGTCTCCGCATTGTCATTGGCATTGTGGGCTACAGCAACAGCCTGATACCCTTCTTTTTTTGCGGTTTCGGCAAAGAAAGAGTACCGAAGCTCTCTTGCGGCCATTTCTATGCTGATCCCCTTTTCTGCGGCATAGGACTCTGTATCAAACGCCTTCGTATAGAACGGAACCTCGTGAGTCTCAGCCCATTTCCGGACCAGCTTCTCATCCGCATCACTCTCTTCTCCCCGAAGGCGAAAGTTACAGTGTGCAATTCCGAAATTGGTCCCTGAGCGTAGAAGGAGAGAGGCAAGGCACATAGAATCCATACCGCCGCTAACGGCAGTGAGCACCTTCAGCGGCGGTATGGTAAACTTATGCTCCATCGTAACTGCTATTTCTTCTTCGGAGCGAAGGTATAGGTGAATCCGAGGAGTGAGTACTCTCTGAACTGAATTCCAGGATGATTGTCCTTGACGATGACCTTCGGGTCATAGATCAGATAGGTCTCGAACGTAAGTGCAAAATACTTCGCGAGTTTCCATGAGACCTTGTTGTCCCAGTTGACTCGGTTGTATATGAACGGGTGATCGAGATAGTCGGTGAAGAGGACGAGCTGGGTGGTGTAGTTGAGATTGTCATTTATGACGAATTTCATGTCCACCTTCAGCTGGGCACCGAATTCAAATCTCATGAACCTGTAGTCGCTCGGGTCTGCGGCTGTCTCGATGCCGTTTTTCAGCGGCATTCCGTATGTCTTTCTCAGAGCGGGAATATCTACGATAACAAAGCCGCCAGTAAGAGGAGCGAAGTTGACGGACAGCCATTTGTTGGGAGTCCAGTCAAGACCGAGACCGAGGTTGATGTAGGCCGGAGCGAAGAATCCGGATTTAAGCACCCTGGCGTCTTTCCAATCCTGGGTGGTCGGCTCGTCTCCGGCGAATTGTTTCGGAGTACCGTAGGTGTAGTTGTTGTCGAACTGGGTCTTGAAGTTGAGCGATGCCGAATATTTGAGGTGCTTGACTGCGGTGTCGTATCCGAGGAGGCTCTCAAAGTAGATGCGGTCTTTACTCTTTTGAAGAAGCGGTTTGTCCTGTGAGTACAGGAATCCGTAGTCCAGCTGCAGACGGTTCTTCCAAGAGACCTTTTCCTTGAGGTAATTGGCGTTGGCGTCAATACCGGCAAAGAGAGAGTAGTTGTTGTAACCACCTGCCACCCAGTTGGTTAGTGACTGCTGAGAGAATGTGATATTGTTGATGATTGATTCTGTCCAGTAGTTGGGCTTTTTGACCTCCTCCGGTACATCGGGAGCTGCTGTAAGGGCTGCAGCTGCGGCTGCGGCTGCCTTCTGGGCGTCCTGTGCAAACGCAGGGACCATTGCGGCAAGAGCCGCTATCGAAAGGATTAACTTTTTCATAATCAGTTTATTAATAAGATCTTGCAAATATGACTCTCTGGTGGGAAGGCTTGCCGGAGTAGACGCACTTTCCTTCTTCCATGCAGACATAGCTGTCGGCAGGGATGCAGCGGATAGTCGCCTTCGTTTCCTCCTGGATCTTCTGCTCGGTCTCTACAGTACCGTCCCAGTGGCAAAGGAGGAAGCCTCCCTTTTCAATCTCAACTTTGAACTCTTCCCATGTATCGACCTTTCGGATCTGGGTATCGCGGAAGTCAAAGGCTTTCTTGTAGATGTTCTTCTGGATGTCATCGAGAAGACCGATGATGCGGTCCTCAAGACCTTCGATAGGCTCAGTTACTTTTTCGAGGGTATCCCTTCTGTGGACCTCTACAGTGCCGTTTTCCATGTCCCTCGGTCCCATCGCAAGACGCACCGGGACTCCCTTGAGCTCCCATTCTGCGAACTTGAATCCCGGGCGGAGGGTGTCGCGGTCGTCAATTTCGACGCTGTGTCCCTTGGCCTCAAGGTTTTTCTTGAGCTCGTACATCTTGTCGAGGATGGAATTATGTTCCTCGTCGGTCTTATAGATAGGGACCATCACCACCTGGATAGGAGCGAGAGCCGGAGGAAGAACGAGACCGTTGTCATCTCCATGCGCCATAATCAGGGCGCCCATCAGTCTTGTGGAAACGCCCCAGGATGAGGCCCATACGTACTGAAGTTTGCCTTCCTTGTCAGAGTACTGGACATCGAACGACTTTGCGAAATTCTGCCCGAGGAAGTGGGAAGTACCTGCCTGAAGGGCTTTTCCGTCCTGCATCAGGGCTTCGATTGTCAGGGTATCGAGGGCGCCTGCGAAACGTTCGCCGGGGCTCTTGTGACCGACCACAACCGGCAATGCCATATAGTCGCGGGCGAATTTAGCATATACATGGACCATCTCCTCAGCCTTTGCATAAGCCTCTTCTGCTGTAGCATGGGCGGTATGTCCCTCCTGCCAGAGGAATTCTGCGGTACGGAGGAAGAGACGGGTCCTCATCTCCCAGCGGACGACATTGCACCACTGGTTGCAGAGGATAGGGAGGTCTCTCCATGAATGAATCCAATTTTTATATGTGCTCCATATGATAGTCTCGGAAGTCGGACGGACTACGAGTTCTTCTTCGAGTTTTGCTGAAGGATCTACGACTACTCCAGGCCCGTTGGGGTTGGTCATCAGTCTGTGGTGGGTGACAACAGCGCATTCTTTGGCGAATCCTTCTACATGCTCGGCCTCGCGGCTAAGGAAGGATTTCGGGATGAAAAGCGGGAAATAGGCGTTCTTGACGCCGGTTTCTTTGAACATCCCATCCAGAATACTCTGCATTTTTTCCCAAATCGCATAACCGTAGGGCTTGATTACCATGCAACCCCTCACGGCAGACTGCTCGGCCAGATCGGCCTTCACAACGAGGTCGTTGTACCACTGGGAGTAATTGTCTGACCTTTTTGTTACCTCTTTTGCCATTATGATAATATTTTTATATTTTTGTCGCGGTATAAAGCAAGTTTTCAAAAAGGTACAATAATTGCAATTATGCCTCAGAAAGCTTCCTAACCGAACGCAAAGATATTAAAATTTACTCAATTATAGGAGATTCATACTATGAAAAAGAACATTGTAACCTATCTTGCGCTGCTTCTGGCCCTGACTTCGTGCGGGTCTGCGGTGCAACTCGCTTCCACGAACCAGCAGTTCGCGGATGGAATCTACTATAGACCTGAACCTAATAAGTCTCTTGAGGTCGCCTCTCAGCAGGAGATGGACGAGCTTGTCTCGCAGACTCTTTCCTCCGAGCTTTTTGTTATCGATGGTAAGAACGATACTCTGTATCTTCCGAAAAACAAGACGACCCAGCTCAAGTTCAACCGTGACAGTACCATTACAATAAATGTCTACGACCGCAACGATTATGATCTCATGTGGAATTACTCATGGGCATATTCTCCCTGGTATATGAGAGGATGGTACGGTTATCGTCCCTGGTACGATCCGTGGTATTATGACCCGGGCCTGAGGGCTATGTACGGGCCATATTTCTATGGCTGGAACTGGGGATGGGGCTTCCGCTCCTCATGGTACTGGGACCCCTGGTACTGGGATCCTTGGGTCTATGATCCTTGGTATTATGATGCATGGTATGGTCCTTGGGGCCACCACTACGGCTATTGGGGCGGCTACTACGGCTATCCTTACTATTATGGATATCATGGCTGGGGCGGACCTCACCACGGATATTTCTTCAATGACAGGAGAGATCCAGACCGCAGGCCCGGTGTTGGCGGAATGCCTTCTACAAGCCATGCTTCCCGTGGTTTCGTCGGCGGTGCATCTTCTGCGAGGAGGACTGCATCCAGAAATGTAGGCGACAGACTCCCTGTCCGCACTGCAAGCGCCTCATCTGTCTCCAGGAGCGCTTCTTCAGCCTCCCGTCTGAATTCTTCAGCGGCTTCCCGTACAGCCAGGACTGCAAGCGGTACCTCTGTATCCAGAAGCAGCGGCGCAGCTACGAGAACCGGAGCTACTTCGAGGACCGGATCTTCTTCGGTTTCACGCAGCCGCTCTTCCATTCCCGCAGCGACCTCCCGCTCCACTACTGGCAGCAGCGTAGGAAGGTCTGCTTCGACCTCGCGTTCGACAGGCTCTTCTTCCTACAACCGTTCGGCGTCATCTTCGAGCCGCTCTTCAGCTCCTGCCAATTACAGAAGCTCTTCAAGCAGCAACTCTACATCCCGTAGTATCGGAAGCTCCTCATCTTCAGGATCTTCTTATCGCTCTTCGGGATCTTCATACCGCTCATCCGGTTCATCATCTTCATCATCAAGCTATAGCCGTTCTTCAAGCAGCGGAAGCTATTCCGGCAGCACATCCAGAAGCAGCGGCGGTTATTCCGGCGGCGGATACTCAGGTGGCGGAAGCTCTCACTCAAGTGGTGGCGGTTCCCATTCCAGCGGCGGATCCCATGGCGGCTCCAGAAGGTAGTAGTAGTGTAACTTTAAATTCGACAAGAACATGAAAAAGACTATAACAGCTCTGCTCTTGATTGCAGCAGGAGTGCAGGTCAGCGCCCAGACTATCGGCGATGCCTACACATTCAGTCAGAACAATTATGCCGGAACGGCAAGGACAGTCGGTATGGGCAATGCTGTTACCGCTGTCGGAGGAGATTTGGGTACGATTGAGTTCAATCCTGCAGGCTCCGCAGTCTATGGATACTCCCAGTTCTCTCTTACCCCTTCCATCTCCATATCCTCAATGACGGCTCAGGGTACCCCGCTATCCGGGACCAATGAACCTTACGGATTCCAGGACAATAATATCATGCGCTATCCTAAGTTTACTTTGCCTAGTGTCGGCGCTGTGATGAATATCAAGACTGGAAGACACTCGGGAATCAAGAGCTGGTCCTTCGGTTTCGTCGGCCATGCTACCAATAACTTCCTTCGCGATGTCTATGCAAGCGGCTCCAACCTCAATACCAGCTATGCCGGCTTCCTCGCCAATATGGCAAATGGATATGAGGCCGATGCGCTTCTCGCTTCCAATGCCCTTGATCAGTGCTCCTGGAGGGCGGTTACCGCATATCAGTCGAATATGATTTCAACTTTCGGCGGTCATACCAATGAGTATATCGGTATTACCGAGAGGCTCGACGGAGATAATATCTCTCTTGCCGATGAAATCAACCAGTACTACGGCTGGATCCGAACAGGAAGCAAGTACGACATGCTCTTCAACTTCGGTATGAACATTTCTGACCGGTTCTTCATCGGTGCCAATCTCGGAATCACCGACATTACTCTCCAGTCCAATGAATATTGGAAGGAAGAAGCTGTCGACATGAAGAATTTCGCCATCCAGTTCAAGCAGGATGACGGTACCAGCAAGGATACCTACTTCGACCAGCTGAGGATGAATTACTTATATGAGGCTCGCGGAGCAGGGGCTTACCTCAAAGCCGGTTTCATCGCTCTGCCTGTCAACGGACTCCGCATCGGTGCTGCTATCCAG
Source organism: uncultured Bacteroidales bacterium (assembly GCA_900318955.1). Lineage (GTDB taxonomy): Bacteria > Bacteroidota > Bacteroidia > Bacteroidales > UBA932 > Cryptobacteroides. Next base: position 19,513 of record ONMJ01000003.1, on the reverse strand, counting down.
ACTCCTACCGTCATCGGTATTACTGAGTACTACGGCTATGAGGGACGCACAAGTTTTGCTGACTCAGAGTTCGACGCAAGATGGAATACAGGCGAAGGAAGCTATGAGTATAAGGTTCGCTCTCCGTTCAGGGCTAATGCAGGTATAGCTTATACGATCGGCAATTTCGCTCTCGTAAGTGCGGATTATGAAATGGCAGATTACTCTCTCATGAAATTCGACTCATACTCTTATTCTGACGAGTATAGTGATCTGAATTATGATATAAGGGACTATTTCGGCGTTTCTCATTCGCTCCGGGCCGGTTTCGAGCTCAAGCCCATGCCGCAGTTTGCAATCCGTACAGGTTATAACCTTACCACATCTCCAGAGAAGGATGGTTCCGGGAAGTATATCTCAGCCAATCGTCAGGCAGCTTCCTTCGGTCTTGGCTATAGCTCCAGCGGTTCGTTCTTCGCCGATCTTGCTTGCAGGTTCAATTTCCTGCCGAATGAGTACTTCCTTGTATATGAAGACTATATTCCCAATGTTTATTCTCCGGAGCTTTGCACCAGAGGCAGTCTGACAGAGGTGCTTCTGACTCTCGGATGGAGATTCTAGGGATATTGACTTTAGGTTATTTATTTTGGACCGGCTCTTGGGAGAGTCGGTCCTTTTTTGTTTTTTGTGCGCAAATACTTATATTTGAGCATGTTCTCTAAACCATGGAAAATAAAGGATGGAATCCTTGTGGGTTGCGGGCTGATTCTCGTTGGCCTGCTTCTCCAGTATTTGTCGGGCCGTATTGAGTGGGAGATTTTCGCATGGCCGGTCAATATCCTATCGGTAGTCTTCCTTATTATTGTCTCGCTTGTCATTCATTTGCTTCGCTCTCGTTTCGGCTTTTGCGGGTGGATTAGCAGTCTGGCTTCGGCTGTCCCTGCAATAGGGTTTTCCCTCGCCCTTACAATAGTAATGGGACTTACCCGACAGGTCCCTTCTCAGATGCCTAAGGCCGCGGATCCGATAGGAATCAGCCAGATGCTTCGTTTCTGGCCCTTTGTGCTTTGCTATACGTGGATGGTGCTGACCCTGATGACAACTGTTATCAGGCGTATTTCTACTTTCAAATGGAAAAAGGATATTCCGTTTATGCTCAGTCATATCGGCCTTATTCTAGTTATTGTCTGCGGCACTCTTGGCAGCGCTGACCTTCTTCAGTTGGAGATGACAGTGACCGAAGGAAAGACTGAGTCAAAGGCGGTTTCAGAAGTGGACAGATCTCTACAGGATCCCGGTCTCTCTGTTTTTCTTAAAGACTTTTCAATAGATGAGTATCCGCCTAAGGTCTATGTAGTCGATAGGGCTTCAAGAAAGATCGTAAACAGGGCAGAATTCATTAGTGCAGAGTTGGTTCCGTCCAGTCAAAACCTATCCGGATGGGAAGTTACTGTTGAAAAGGCGCTTCCCTTTGCCGCCCCTGCGGAGGCTCTTATCCGGAAGGATTCTATTAGCTTTGAGCCGTGGGAAGGCGATGGAGCAGTCCATGCTCTTTTTGTCAAGGCCCGGAAAGACGGAATTTCTAAGGACGGGTGGATTTCCCCGGGCAGTCATGAGTTTGAGGAGAGGGTTCTTGATCTTGATGAGAATTTTGCTTTGAAGGTTCCCTCTCCGGCTCCGAGGCGTTACAGCGCGGATATGGCGGTGACGTCGCGAAAAGGGGAGAGGGTAGAGAAGACGATAGCTGTCAACGAGCCGCTGAAGATAGACGGATGGAAAGTCTATCTTGTCGACTATGATAATGAGAGAGGGCGCTGGAGCAAGATTGCTGTATTCGAGCTGGTCCGTGACCCTTGGATCCCCTTTGTCTATATCGGTATTTTTATGCTTCTTGCAGGCGCTGTCTGCATGCTTTCGCTTTCGGGAGGGCGAAAAACTAACGGAAAGTCATGAGTTGGGATAGTTTCATTTATTTCGCCGTTCCGTCGGTACTTTTCTGGTTTCTCGGAGCCTTTTTAGCATGGAAGCCGCTGAGGCATAAGGCAGCGGTTGCCAGCACTCTCATTGGTCTTGTGATATTCTTTTCATATATTGTCGCAATGTGGATTTCCCTCGAACGTCCGCCACTCAGGACAATGGGGGAGACCAGGCTTTGGTACTCGTTTTTCCTTCCTGTAGCGGGCCTTCTGGTCTACAGCAGATGGAGATACAAATGGATTCTCTCGTTCAGCTCCATAATGGCTCTAGTATTCATTTGTGTCAATCTCTTTAAGCCTGAAATCCATTCCAAGACACTAATGCCGGCCCTGCAGAGCCCGTGGTTCGCTCCTCATGTGATTGTCTATATGTTTGCCTATGCCCTTTTGGGAGCGTCGTTCCTGATGGCTCTTTGGCTCCTTGTACGGAGGAAGAATCCTTCGGAGGAAGAGATACAAATGACAGATGGTCTTGTCAATGTAGGAGTTGCCTTCCTGACCTTCGGTATGCTTTTCGGCGCACTCTGGGCAAAGGAAGCCTGGGGCCACTACTGGGGCTGGGATCCCAAAGAGACCTGGGCTGCTATTACATGGTTCGCATACCTATTATATATCCATTTCCGGAGGCTTCGCCCGAGGAACTGGAAAGCGGCTATGGCTATACTCCTAATTTGCTTTGTCTGCCTTCAGATGTGCTGGTGGGGCATCAATTATCTCCCGTCAGCAAGGGCAACGAGCGTGCATACGTACTAAGGAGTGGCGGTTATTCGATGGTAAATTGGAATTGGTCGTAGGACGCCGTCCTGTACGCGAGGTGCTTTGTCATCGGCGAAATTCCGAAAAGCGGAGAATAGGTGCGGACTCCTACTGTTTTTCCGTCTGGTTTGAATTCCAGGATGCGGATCCATCCGTCACCGCCGTTTCCCTGCCATCCTCCGCCCAGGAACTGGACATTAAACATCATCTGGTAGACATTCTTCCCGGACAGGTTTTTGTCGACCCTCCATGCAACGCTGTCTTCCAGGTCTCCGGTAGGTTTCCCTGTATGACCGCAAATGACAAAACGTATATTGGACTCTTGGGAAATCAACTTGTCCCAGAGCTCTTCTCCGCTATAGTTCTTAGGATCACGGCAAATAGGGAATCGGGTCTCCTTGGGCATTCTTTCCGCCGTTCTTTCCTTTAGATATGAATGGGTCAGCAGCAGTACGACATCGTCTTTGTGTTTATCTGACCGTACGACACCACGAATCCATTCTACAGCTCCCTCGCAGGGAACGTATTCCGTGCAGATAACGAGCAGTTTTCTGTCCCAACCTGGAAGAGTGAATTCAAAAGCCGCATTTTCTAGATCCATCCTTCCTGTCCTGCTGGGATACTCCGCGACGAGGCAGGCTTGGAGAGCACTGTTCCGGGTGACAGGGAAATAATCCGGATAATGAGTGGAAGCATTTTCATTTCCTCTGAAGCCATAATCATGGTTTCCTAGAGAGGCGATGAAGGGGACTTTTCCGTCCACCCTTTCCAGCGCCCTGCTGAGAGCTTCCCACATCTGAGTGCTGTTCTGGTTCTGCTTTTTCGGAGCGATATAGTTGCTTTCATTCCGGTCGACCAGATCTCCTGTGCAGAGCAAGGCTTTGATATTCAAATTCTCTACATTGTCTGCAACCCATGCCGTAGTCAATTCAAAAATCGGCTGGTTTATATCATATTTCATGTAAGCCTGGGGATCTCCGAACAGTATCAGAGTTGACGATCCTGGATCTTCCAATACAACTCTGTCGGCCCTGTTTTGGGCTTCGGATGTCAAAGAGATGACGGCAAGCAAGCAAAGCAAAACTCTTTTCATAAGGCGGTTTATTAGTTTGTATGAGTAGGGAGCAAGGAATGTCCATACCTTACCCGGAGCTGGCGAGGACGTAGACGATGGCTTCTTCGATTTTCATTAGTCAATTTTCGTTGCAACCACGCGACCACTACATGTCCACGGGTATGCGATCCCGTTGGTGGTATAAGGTAAAAGTTATGCTTAGAATTTGTCGTTAAAATTTGTGTTGAGCCACGAAATCCAGCTCATAACAGTTTGAGAACGGCGTTGGTACATGTTCTCACTTCCCAATTCCACGTATTCTCGCATGACCTCCACCACGTCATCTCTATCGAGCTTTGTCTCTATAGCCTTTTCCATTAAATACACCTTAGCCAGAACGGGATCTGTTAGTAATAATTTTGCTAACTCAATGTTTTGATTAAACGTGCTGAGCTCCCTCATATATATCGCATGAGGAGTGTATTTACGATCGGCTGTAATGAGACCAAGGTACTTCATGGCTGATGTATAATACGACACCTGCCTTTCGCTTATGTCTCCTAAGAATCTACCAAGAAAAGCACTATCTGATAAAAGATTCTCATCATCCAAATTCAGGAGGATAACGATCTTGTTGATATCATCCGCCTGCGGAAACGGGAAATTATAGTTGACGGTTTCCATATATTATGACTTCTTTTCCGTTTCTACGCTTGGTTCCATCGCAGTTAATGAATCTTTTGGCATCGATATGCTCAATTGCGTATTCCCTGAAAAGTTCATTAACAAAGGGGGTGTCGTTATTACTCAAAATAACGGTACAACCTATATCCACAAGATTATCCGAAAGCTGTTTTAATCTTTCAAGATCGTTTCTTCCAAAAGTGTTCTGATTATATGAAGTAAACCCCGTCTTTTCATAATCATAAGGTGGATCAAAATAGATAACATCTCCTGGTTGTGCGTCAAACACAGCAGCCTCAAAATCCCCGCGCCTCAATACTATATCGTTATTATTAAAATAGTTACTCATAGCATAAATCTTATCCGCCATAACGATGTCGGGGTTGTCTTGCTGCCCTATTGGTACGTTAAAATAACCATTGTTATTAACGCGGTAAAGCCCATTATAGCAGGTTTTATTGAGGAAGATTATTCTTGCTGCGCGTTCGACTTGTGGCAGGTCATTAAAGCCTGCTCTACGATCCATTGAACGAATATGGATATAATAATCGTGGGTATAATTGGCTTGGTGCAGGCGCAAGATCTCAATAAGGTCTCGAGGAGAATCCCGAATGACTTCATATACATTTATCAATTCAGGATTGAAATCATTGATTACCGCATTATGAGGTTCTATATAAAAAAAGAGAGCACCTCCTCCTATAAAAGGCTCGAAGTAACGATTCCTACCCTCAAAGAGAGCCTCGCGGTCAAAGTATCTTTCTAAAGCAGGAATTAGCTGTCTTTTTCCTCCTGCCCACTTCATTATTGGCTCCATCAATTATTCTCCCACGTAATTAGCAAAAGCATTCTTAACAATTTCGGAATCTTGCTTAGTAATTGTGTTATGATCCCCTTTCTGAAGCTTCGCCTTAATGTCGTTCAGATTCTTTAATAGTAGCAGAGTATTCAATTTGTTCACTTCTTTCTTTGTTTCCGGATCTCGATAACAAAGGATTGGTTGTAAACGCTCAGACCAATTATTACCTGCCTTGGCTATTTTAATTACCTCAGGGATATGGATATACTGCCAATAATCAAAATCATTCCCTTTGAATTAATCAGCCGCCTGACGTTTAGTGATGTCTATGGCTAATTCTTCGGGCAAATACTCTTTAAACCAATTCTGGTTCTGGCTAAAACTATCTTTTATCTTTTTGAGAAGAGTCTCTTCAATTCTGTTGACCTGCTCCTGAGCAATCGGGTTGTAGTCAGTGAAATGATCTTCAATATATTGCTTCAGATCATCATTGATAAAGTCATTATCTTTCTGATTGAGGTGATACTGTAATAACCTCCAAGAGATACTCGTTCCTCCAGCGCCTAAATGAGTTCTGATCTCATTAATCGATTCTGCATCAAGCGTTTTAATTGTATCGGCCAATTCGTATACCAACTCTTCTCTTCTTTCCAACTGCTTATTGATATCTTTCTCTGGGTCACTTGTCAGGTCAACGATATCACTTAGCACTTTGAGAATACCGAAAATTCCATTATTAGTGGCTATAAAACCATCGCTTCCTCTATCCCAATCCTTTTTTATGGATTCGTCATATCCATATATCGTTTTGAGACTCTTTACCAAGAATGGGTAGAGAGCATCATGGCTATCTTTATTATTTCCCCTATCGAAGGGACCGCTTCTTACCAATTTGCTGCCACCCTTATATGTGTTAAGAAAATGTGATTGGGTAAGTGCAAGACGTATTGTTTCTGTTGTGATACAAGTCTTTGTAGTTTTAGGATTCTCGCCGGTTACAATACGCTTATAAAGTGGGCTATTCTTGTCTGTTCCGAACTCTTCTGCGATATATAGGATAAGGGATGTGTTCCTTTGGGCCGGGATGTCAGACTCCCATAGTAGGTCAATGTTTAGAGTATTGCGGAGATCTTTGGATACCTTTTTCTGGTTTTCATTGATATCCATGAACATTTTTACCTGTTTGTCCTTGTCAAGGTTTACAAAGGCAACCACAGGTATGCAATCCTTATTTGCATGATCGCTTTCGGAATACCCATATAGTCTGTGTTGGCCATCGATAACATATATCGATTGGTATTTTTGTGGAAGATGTAGGATGCCAACGGTAGCAACCGAATCCTTTACCTGACACGAGTCTTGGGCCTTGTCAAATTGAAGATCCTTTCCATCTGTATCAATGCTAACGATAAGCGAATTCGGGAAGTAATTACCATCATTGACGAATTTGCGTATCGCGGTAAGTCTTTGAGGATTAATAAGTCGCTGATAGGTAGGCATCATATCATTGTTTGCATTGATACGATGGAGGATATACCCCATTTTAAGTAATTTTGATGGCTCGATGGTAAAAGAATAATAAGTTTCTTTTCCCATTTTTGATTTTATAGCAGGAACAAGTGAATCTATTCCTTTAACGATCTGTTTCCTGAAAAAATCACCAAGAAGCTGGTATTTTGCCGAACTTCCAAGTCTATCTACTAATCCACTATAGTACTTGTAAGCATCCTCGTCAAAATTATAGATCTGGAACCCCTTGAGCCTATTTTCGTCATCTTTGCTTAAGACAAAGTTTTTTGTCGCAAAAACATATCTAAACTTCCGATTACGGTATTGTTTTTTTATCTCATTGAAAAGCTTGTTTTTATAGCCATTGATGGCCTCAAGATCCGTTTTCCACGTGTTAGTTGCGACCTCAGAAGCGGTACTCTTACATTCTACAAGAATGCACGTTTCATCATCCATCGCCATGACATCTATTTGCTTGGATTCGGAGTCGCTATCGCCATATTGAATCACGAATTTACGCCCTTTATTCATGGTGGTGAATCCCATTTTATAGAATAAAGTCCATATTTCGTCCTCAAAGGCATCGCCTGTCTTCTTTGGCTTTCTCAACATGGCAGATCCACTTTTATACTCTTTGTGGACCTCCCATTTAGCAGCAAGGAATGTCGACTTTTCTGCCTTAGTTACACGCTTGAACTCATATGCCTCTTTCCTCTCTTTCGCCTCTGCGATGAGGTCCTCCCCGGAAATAAACTTATCCCAAGTAGTTTGTGCCATGTTGATAATAGTTGATTATGATCTACAAATATAGGAATTTTACATTGCATTTGCCAATTAACCTTAAATAAGAAGTAAATACCTAAACCATTATCAGTCTGTACAATTTACAAAAATAAATCTTGCTTGAGCCATACTATGGCTCAAGCGCAAACTATCTTTGCTATCAGAAAGAAATAAGGCAACGTTTTAACTTCTAATCATAACCGTTATGAAAGAGTTTCTAACTTGCCGTTTTCTGACAACGGCATTCTCCCAGTCCGATGAGGACTCCGTTCCTGCAGACCTACGCGAGCAATACACCGAGTTTCTAACCACAGTGCGAGAGATTTTTCGCAATGAGGATTTCTTCACAGTCTATGACGCGCTTTATTGCAGGAACGATGGAGGGGCTTTGGCATGATACTGTAAAGATTTTATTATTTATTCACACTCGAATTTTGTAAAATTCAATTTGTTCTGTATTTTTGCAGAAAAGGTCAAGGATTATGGAAAAGACCCAGAATAAGATTATTATCGAGAACCCTCCGAAGAAGGTCCTTGATTTTGTTATGAAGGTCCAGAAAGAAAAGGAAGAAACTCGGAAGCACCTTCTTGAGAAAAAAGAACACACATTCAGTATTCAAATGTAATGAATCTGTCGTTCGACATCAATACTCATGAGGGGGACAAGGTGATTGTCTCCCTCTCTTCTTCATATCCTTATCTTAAAGACATATTCCCCGCTCAATCTCAAGAGTTTGAGCTCGTTGAAGTCAGTATTATCCGAGAGAAAGGAAACGGTCCTATAAAAGTCGAGGTCTTTGGAAGGATAGCCGATATTCTGGTTTCTATTGCAGAAGATAATCCAACCACGATTCTTTTCTATTTTTGTGATATTGTGGAGGGTATACCACATTTAAGAACGGGAAGAGATATTCCTTCTCATGAGTATCGGAATTATCTTTTTAGACTTCTGTTTCAACGGTATCGCGAAAAAGCATCGGAACATTGGTCTGATATAGAAGTTATATTGAGGTCACAAGAGCCGTTGCTTGAAATGTATGCCCATTTTCTTGTCAGAGACAGACATCTGCCATTGGTCGAACTCTTGAGAAAAGAGGTTCAGAATAATTTCGAAACCATTACCAGCCAAAAGTAATCCCTCACTCACCGGCGGGATTTGTCCGGCCTTCGGCCGTCCACATCCCTGCCCGCCTGCGGCGGGCTTTGCAATAATTGCTACCTTATTGCGGTGAGTGAGGGATTCGAACCCCCGGTACGTTGCCGTACACCTGTTTTCGAGGCAGGCTCCTTCAACCACTCGGACAACTCACCAGTACGTTTTGGGACTACAAAGATAGAAATTTCATGGGATATTGCAAAAAGAAAGCGGATGAAAGGCAGGGGAGCCTTCCATCCGCATGAACTAATCAAAGAAGAATACTAGGAGAGGTCGGCACGAGCCATTGCATCCTTGTAGTACTTCTGATTGATGAATACGTCTTCTCTGTAAGGGTTGATGTGACGCTTCTTGGCCTGGACGATGATGTAGGTAAGAGCGACAGCGTTGGTGATGAGAGCGAGTGCGCTGATGAATATCATCATCGAAGGATTGGCGGCCACGACTGACGGGTCAACTGTTGTTCCTACGGTAGCGGCCTCGGCACCGGCAACCTCATAAAGCTTGCTGATGGTAGTTGCGCCTTCAGGATAAAGGACGGGAAGGGTAGCCCAAGAGAACCACTGCTGGCCGTTCTTGAAGGTTTCCTGGAAGAGCGGGAATACCTGGGCGAACATGCACCAGATGGCAAGGGTGTTGGCGCGGTTCTGGATCCATCCGCCACGGTTCCAGCAGAGGGCAGCCACTGTCGGAGCGAGGAGAAGGGCGATACCGCAGTACCATGAGTGGGTAGGGAGGCAGTTGTATGTGTAGGCGAAGTTCCAGATGTCATAGACGAGAATGTAGACCCAGGTCATGTCAGCCCAGATCATATCTTTCTTGTCCTTTGAAGGATAGACCTTCCACCATGCGGTCATACAGAAGATGTTGAGGAGACCGGCTACGCCGTTCATGACATTGTGCCAGCCGCCGTACTGCCATACACCCTCAGAGGTGAGCCACCACTTGTTCCAGCCCATAACAGCGGACTCGAAGTCGGAGACGCAGGCGATGAGGATATTGATAGCGACAATCACAAACGGGAAGGGCTTGAACCATTCTTTGGCACCGATGCCCCATTTATACTTGATCATCATGAAGCCGATACACCCGGCAGTAGCCGCGTACAGCTTAGCGTAGTGGAACCATCCCTGCATGTAGATATGGGTCTGGTTGTTCAGGGCCCAATCCGCACCGGTACGGACGCCGATGGCAATTGCAAGGAAGTAAATAGTAAGCGCTACAGGGACTACCAAGAAGGTGATGATACCGCCGGCCTTGGTCCTGCGGGCGAACTCATTGAGAAGAATCAGTCCAAGAAGGACCACAATCAGCATTCCCCATTGAGCAAGGGCATTAGCCCCATAAACCTGGAAAAACATAATTCGTTTGATTTAAGTTATTAATAGTGTTATGCTAAAACTTTCTTCTTTTCACGGATCAGAGCCCATACCGCCCAAACTGCAGTAAGGGTTATGGACATGGGAACTCCGACAGTCAGCATCTCACGGAGCACAACGCTCCAGCCGCCGTCTTCCTGTCCCAGGGCGGTCAGGAAGGGGAAGGCCCATGTAAGCTCTCCGTTTATAATGTGGTCCACAATCAGCATCACGGTTCCTCCCCAAAGCATCTTCTCCAGAGCGGGGATATTGCGGCTGAGTGCACCTCTGCTATGCAGGGATTCGCCTGCTGTTTTTCTGTAAATAGTGGTACCGATAGCCTGTACCAGAGGGACTATAAAACAAGACATAATATCATTAATTTGCTTCAATTTCTTTTATTTCCACTTCATTCCCGCGAAGGAGCCAGGTCTTGTCGCTCCCGCAGTGGGGGCAGATTTTACCGTGCTCGAGGGTACCGAACTCCCTGTGGCAACAGTCACAGTAGGTCACGGCGGGAATGGTGTTTATCCTGAGTTCGCATCCTTTCAGCAGTTCTTCCTTGTCAGCGGCCCACCGCCAGCAATCCTGGAGGTACTGCGGAACAATCGTCGTGACTTCGCCGATATCCATAACGACGGCTGAAACATGTTCGACGCCGTGCTGCTCAGCTACTTCCTTGACGTCGCGGATGATGTAGAATACGATACCCAGTTCGTGCATTATTTTCCGGATTTGAAGAGAATCTTGCCGGTACGCTTGATCATGTACGGAAGGATTCCTCCGAATTTGTCTTCAGATGTCCTCATGTGGCTGGCCTCAGGATGGACACGGTGGAGATGGATGGCGTCGAAGCCGCACTTCGTCGTGCAGATTCCGCAGCCGATACACTTGTTCTCATCTACTACTGAAGCTCCACAGGAGAGGCAGCGGGCGGTCTCTTTACGGACCTGCTCCTCGGTCAGGGTAAGGTGATACTCGCGGAAAGGATTCTCATTTGCGGCTTCACCGGCTTCCTGGCGAGAGGAATTGTCATAAGACTCCACAAGGATGTCTTTCTTATTCAGCTCGATGAAATCCCTGCGGTTGCGGCCGATTGTCATGTGGCCGTGCTGAACATAGCGGTGGAGGGATTCAGCGGCCTCTTTACCAGCTGCAATCGCGTCAATTGCGAATTTAGGTCCCGTGAATACGTCGCCTCCGGTGAAGATATCCGGCTCAGCCGTCTGATAAGTCAGTTTGTCGGCAACAGGATATACTCCGCGGAAGAATTCGACCTTCGTCCCCTTGAGGAGATCTCCGAGCTGGACGCTCTGGCCGATCGCGAAGATAACGAGGTCGGCTTCGAGTGTAATAAGCTCATTCTCATCATATTCCGGAGCAAAGCGATGCTCTGCGTTGAAAACGGATGTGCACTTTTTGAAAACTATTCCGCTGACCTTGTCCTCTCCGAGAACCTCCTTCGGGCCCCAACCGGGATTGATGACGACTCCGTCCTCGCGGGCCTCGCGCCTCTCGAGAGGAGATGCGGGCATGATGTCTTCGGTTTCAAGAGAAAGCATGGTGACGGACTCGGCGCCGCTACGCTTTGCCACTCTGGCGGCATCGATTGCGACGTTTCCGCCTCCGACGACAACGACCTTGCCGCTGACCTTCTTTGCTCCGGTATTGGCTTCATGGAGGAAGTCCACAGCCGTTGTGGTACCGGAAAGGGTCTCTCCGGGGATTCCGGGGAGGCGTCCGCCCTGGCATCCGATTGCAACGTAGAATCCCTTGTAGCCTTCTTCTCGGAGCTGAGAGATAGTAATATCCTTGCCGACTTCGATTCCGGTCCTGATCTCAACGCCGATTTCTCTCATTATATCTATCTCAGCGTCAATTACTTCCTTTTCAAGTTTGAATGAAGGAATACCGTAACGGAGCATGCCGCCGGGCTTCTCGTTCTTTTCGAAGACTGTCGGCTTGTATCCCATTGTGGCTAGATAATATGCGCAGCTAAGACCGGCAGGGCCGCCACCGATGATTGCAATCTTTTCCTCCCAGTGATCTTTGACATTGGAGCAGATATTGACTTCGGGAACGAAGCGGGTCTCAGCATGGAGATCCTGCTCGGCGATGAACTTCTTGACAGCATCGATAGCTATCGGCTGGTCAATGGTACCCCGGGTGCAGGCATCCTCGCAGCGGCGGTTGCAGATACGGCCGCAGACAGCCGGGAACGGATTCTCTCTCTTGATGAGTTCGAGAGCCTCACGATACTTTCCTTCGGCAGCCTTTTTGAGGTAGCCTTGGACAGCGATATGGGCGGGACATGCAGTCTTGCACGGAGCCGTACCGGTAGGGTAGCAGTTGATTCTGTTGCGGTCGCGATAGTCCTCGTTCCACTTCTCAGGTCCCCATTTCACTGCATCGGGGAGTTCCTGCTTGGGATAAGTTTGAGGTCCGTGCTTCGTGCAGAGCTTTTGTCCGAGCTTGACCGCTCCTGCAGGGCAATACTCGACGCAGCGTCCGCAGGCAACGCAGTTATTCGGGTCCACTTCGGCCACATAGGCGCTGCGGGACATATTCGGAGTATTGAAGAGCTGGGAGGTACGGAGCGCATTGCAGATCTTAACATTGCAGTTGCAGATTGCGAAAATCTTCCCGTCTCCGTCAATATTGGTGATCTGGTGGACGAATCCATGGTCCTCTGCCTTTTTGAGGATTGCCATACATTCGTCGTAGGTGATATAGTGGCCGCGATTTGTTTCAACGAGGTATTCGGCCATATCGCCGACACCGATGCACCAGTCGTGATAATCGTCGGCGCAGCCTTCATCCAGCTGTTTCCTTCCGATACGGCAGGAGCAGATACCTACTGCGAGGTGGCCTTCATATCTCTTGAGCCAATATGAGATGTGCTCGATATCCACCGACTTGTTCTCCATCGAGATTGCTTTCTCGACCGGGATGACATGCATACCAATGCCGGAACCGCCCATGGGGATCATCGGAGTAATCTTCTCCAGCGGAAGGAAGGTCATCCTCTCGAAGAACATACCCAGTTCGGGGTGCTTTTTCATGAGTTCTTCGTTCATGTTTGTGTACTCAGCGCTTCCCGGTACGAACATGGGAACCCAATATACACGGTCCTTCCTCTCATAGGTCGTCCCAGGAATGGGACCGTCCTTTGTGTATTTGTCACCATAGTCGTACTCCATCAATCCGAAACGCGCCATCAGGTCCAGGAGGTCGTCAAATCCTTCTTCTGTGGAGGCGTAGTGCTTTTTTCGGTTCATCTCATGGAGCTGCTCATTTGTCCAATGCTTTCTTACTCGGAAAGGGTTTGAGGGCAGCATATCGAGCATCAGGTCCAGCGCGGCCTCACGAGTGATGGGATCCATCTCGTCTTCGAAGATGCAGGCCAGTCCCCAGTACTCGGGGCCTTCGGTTGTCATCTTGATCTTGCCGGGAATACGGTCGGTGATGTGCCTAACGAGCTTGATAAGCTTCGGGTTCGGGTTCTTATCTCCCATGTGCTTGGGAATGAACTTTTTGGACATCTCAGGCATATGAAATCCTTTTATTTGTTGTTTTTATTGTTGTTTCTGTTCTTTGATCTTCTTCAGGAGCCACTCTGCGAATTTATCCACCCCTTCTCCCGTCTTGGCGCAGATAGGAATAATCTCAGCCTTCGGATTTCTCATATGGACATTCTTTTCGCATTTTTCCATATCGAAATCGAAGTAGGGGAGAACGTCTGTCTTATTGATAAGGACGAGGTCGCAGACGGAGAACATAAGGGGGTATTTGAGCGGCTTGTCATCGCCTTCGGGGACGGACAAAATCATTGCGTTACAGGTACTTCCCGTATCGAATTCGGCGGGACATACGAGGTTACCGACATTCTCGAGAATGACGAGATCCGTCTTTTCCGTATCGAGGTTGTCGAGTCCCTGTCGGGTCATCTCCGCGTCCAGATGGCACATGCCACCGGTGTGGAGCTGGATGGACTGGATCCCGGTCGCCTCCTTGATCTTGACCGCATCAACGTCGCTGTCGATGTCGGCCTCCATAACGGCAACTCCTACCTTATCCTTGATCAAATTGATCGTACGGATAAGGGTCGTTGTCTTGCCGCTCCCCGGGGAGGACATCAGGTTGAGAAGAAATATCTTTTTGTCTTTCAGCTCTTTACGAAGATTGTCTGCATCTTTATCATTACTAGCAAAAACGCTCTTCTTTATTTCAATGACTTTAACAGAGTCCATTGGCTTGGTTTCAGTGTATTAGCAATTTTACAAAAATAGCAATAATTCTTAATTATTTATCTTTTTGATTGTCAATAATATGAATATGGGTCGGGACGCTTCTTTCCATATCGTGTTTGAATGTCCTCGATTTGGATGGGTAGTTGACCACGTTTGTCGACGGTTCGCCTCTGCCTTTGACGCAAAGCGCGGTCGATCCGCCTCCGTCGAGATTGATGGCATCCTTCGGGTGGAACTGGTCTTCGATGAATGAGGTCAGTTCGAAGGCGTTCATACCCTCGGCAAAGCCCGGCCTGCGTCCGTCCACCACTATGAGAATGAGGTGGTTATCTTCGGTAAGGGCGACGGCCGTTCGGGGATGCCGGACGGACTGGTGGCGAAGGGGATCTTCATAGCTGAGGGCCTCTATCTCCCGGTCGGTGAGGTTGGAAGCAGCGAAGTATTTACCTACGGGCACATAGTCCTCGATCAGCATGGGAGCGCTGGTGAATACGTTAGGGTACTCTATAGCCTCATAGGCTTCCCGCTGTTCCGGAATGGTGAGTCCCTTCCCGGTGTATTCGATTTTCACCTCTCTGCCGTCGGTGCTGATTGAGCTGTCGGTCTTCCACTGCGGCACGGCCCCGAGGAAGGGGACTATGTCGCTCTCGATATTATGGATGGTCTTGCCGTCGACTCTGATGAATACGGATTCTCTCTCATAAGTGGCGTTGATCGAGGCGATTGCGCCTGCATCGTTGAAGGCTTCGGAGGTAGAACTCCTGTTCTCATTGTATGAGAATTTGACTTCGTAGCGAGGGTTATTCATGTCCACATCGACAAGCTGGATAATCTGGTGGGCGCGGGAGACGGGCTCAATGCCGCTATAGCGCCTGTAGACGAATCCTTCCTGGATAGTATCGTTCTGCCAACCGCCCCGGTTGTAAGACGGAATGGAATTCATACGGTCCACGTAAGCCTTCCGAAGGTCGGACCAGTGATAGAAGGGCCATTTATCTGTCTCCACGCCGACGAGCCGTTTTTCGTTTTCATTGAGAAGAACCTTGACCAGAACATCGTCAGAGCCCTTTTTCCTGAAGAATATCATCTGGATATTCGCGGCCATGGGGCAGATTTCTCCGATTCTCCATACGCTTTCGGGGTGCGAGGGATCCTCTGCGGTGGTGCAGCATCCTTCGATCAGCATGAGAGAGGTGAGAGGGGTGAGCTGGGAGTCATGTCCATATCTCAAAGTACCGCTGTAGGGGCCACCTGAAAGGGCTTCATCTGCCTTTTCGATTATTCCCCAGAGGGTCCCTGCTGCTTGGTCGAGGGCAAGTTCCCCATACTCCTCGGAAGGACCCATGGCAATATACTCCCTGCGATTTTTCTCTTCGGTAATCTTTTGGAAATCTTCCTCTGTAAAATACTTGAATAGATCCACTCCGAGCTCGTCGTTGAGGGCCGTAGAGCAAGAAAGCGCCCAGAGGTAGTATGGCAGCTGCTTCCTGTCTTTAGGAGTCAGATACCTTGCCTTCTGGGCCTCGTTGTATGTGAAGATCTTTTCGAGGATCGCCTCATTGGCATATGAATCATCATCCTTTCCGAAGTAATCCCTGAGGTAGTTGGAAGCTACGGTGGACATATGGTAATTGCCGAAAACCTCGCTTTGAACCTTATCTCCCGCATGCCTTTCGTAACGGACAAATGGATTTTTGGCAGAAATCGCATCAAGGCTATATGTCATACTCATCATGCAGCGGTTGCTCTGGGATGAGTAAACATCTATAAGACAATTCTTTCCGCTGAAAATGGACGGGTAGTTCGCCACCGTCCTTTCCATTATGTGCCGGTGCTCCCTGCCTCCTCGGGGAAGGAGTGTGCCGTATTTCCCCTTGGCGTCCTCGGCGATGGCCCTGAGGTCCTCTAAAAGCAGCTTCCCTGTCTCTGTGAGGTAACCTCCCCTCGAAGCCTCTTCGAGGATTCTGAGAGGCTCGTTGTATTCACTCGTCGATCTCAGATAGCGGCTGCCGTGGCGGGAGAAGGTAGAGATGTAAAAGGGTTTGTATCCTGCCGGAGCGCGGGTCACGTGATTCTGCTTGTCCGGGTACGCAGAGTAGGAAAGGGATACTGAGGATGAATACAGTACGCTTTGCGATAGCAGCAAGCACAGCCCTGCGAGCAGGATGAAGAGGCGTTTAGGAGAATTCATTTTGCTAGGGTGTCAAAAATTATTTCTGGTTAGTTCTTCAAATTTAATCATTTCGTATCATTCTGCAAAAAAATAGCTGTCGGAGAAGTAGTTACTTCCCCGACAGCCGTATGGATATGTCCGGAAATGGATTAGAGGACAAATGCGACTCCGAGACGGATGTAGTGGCGTCTCTGAGCATAGGTATTGTCGTAGTTATAGTCCATCAGGCTGCAGTCGTAACCGAGCTTGAACATAATCGAAGAGTCTACGAGGTAGAGACCTACACCGCCACCGACAAGGACGTTGAGGGGTTTGAGTGAACCTTCAGCAAAACGCTTTGCTGAAAGAACATTACCACCGAAGCCGTACTCGAGGGTCGGTCCTGCGAATACGAAGGGAACAACGTTTGCCTCATGACCTTGCTGAATGAAAGGAACGAAGTCTTTGTCTTTGGTGAAGAAGTAGTTGAAGGCTACAGGAACCTCTACAGAGTGCTCCATTCCCTTCGGATTGGGATCATATGCGAAACGGTAGTTGACACCTCCGCTGATCGCCATAGTGCGTCCAATATGCTGATAGTAGGTTGCACCAAGAGTCAATCCGAAGAAATTGTTGTTTGCGGGATCACCGACTACGTTACCGGTCTCATGGGCTACGAAAGCTGAACCACCAAGGGCGATCTGCGCATCTGCATTCTTGGCTGTCGACATAAGAGCTGCGGCAGCGAGAACGATCATCAGAACTTTTTTCATTTTGAGTTAAATTTTAATATTGTTGTTTTTAATAGGATTAACGTGCAAATATAAGTAAAAATTGTCTTCGTTATTCTCCTTCGATTCTAATGTCAACTTCCCGGAAACCGAATGATTTAAAAAGGGATTTAATCCCGTCGTAGGCTGATTCCCTTGCTTTGGAGAGAATTCCCGCATTGACAGCGTTCTCCTTGAGCTTTTCCTTCGCTGCCGCTTTAACAGGCCTGAGAGCTTCCTGAGACCATTTCCCATCTTCATAATAGGTCTCAAAATCGGAAGGGTTGAGGATTACGTCGAAAATCTCCGCTTCCGGGAGGGAGATGATCATGGTGTCAGCTTTTGCGGAAATATCTTCCTCGCTCAATTTGGAAAGGTCGAAGCCTGCCCTTACTATCCCTTTTGCGATCAGGACAATCTCGTCCTTGTCATGGATTTTCATGCCGAGGATCGAGGCGGTATCGGCCTTGGTGTCTTTCAGAACCATCTCTTCGTAGTAGTAGCCGGTAGTGAGTTCCCCGATTTTCCTGATATTCGAAACTACATTAGCCGTATTATCTACCGAAAGGGGAGTCCTTTCAAAAATGCCCCTGCCGCGCTTTGCTGTTTTTCCGCCTATTAGAATTGCCAAAATGGCGATCAACGCACATGAGGCGATGAAAATGATGCTTTTCTTTTTCATATTACTCGAAAATTACGTTGACCTTTTCTATCCCTATCTGATTGAACATGGCGACAAAGAAATCGGTGGTGTTCTTCTCCGCTTCGTTTAAAATCCCCAGATTGTCTATATCCTTCCTGATCCTTTCCTCTCCCAGCCGGAGTATCTTGTTCTGTTCGGCTTCGGAGAATCGGGAGCGGAATACTCCGTAACTCTCATATTCGGTCCTGATCTCTTCCGGGGGCATGTTGAATGAGAGCAGAGAGGCCTTTGGGAGGGTAACGGTGATAGAATTCTCCCTTTTATTGTAGGAGACGTTGTCTTCGGAAAAGCCATCCAGCTTCACTCCGGCCTTTAGGTAGGAAGTGGTGGAGAAGAGGATTTTCCTGTCTCCTACGGTCCATACCTGGTTGTCCGAGGCCCTGACAATCTTTCTGACGGTGTATTCAACTGTACCCAACTCAGTAGTCCCAGAAAGAGAGGCTATCCTTGAGGATATCCCTTTCTCAATCGAGGGGCGGCATGAGGCGGATGCGACAATCAAAAGAATGCCGAGAACCCAGTGTATAAGTCGCTTCAGCATATTAATCCATATTACGAAGCGTAAAGATAGCGAAAAAAATGTAAAGGCTCCAGTCCCGCCCTGTGAAAACTACTCTCTTCAGGCCTCTTCGAGCCGAGCACAGAGCTTTTCAAAGCCGCGGATGACCCTGCGGCGGATGGTCTGGGCGGTGAATTCTCCTCGGGAGGGCATCTCGGAGACCCTCATATTGCTTCGAAGGTACTCTACGAGCATTTTCCCGTCCCTATCGTCGCCTAGGAGAGTTTCAATGAGGCGATAGAGGCCTTCCCGCGGTCCCGCGGCGAAGCTCAGTACTTTCCATATAACCCTTGGGATTTCATATAATGTGCTCTCTGATAGGCCGTCCTTTCGTGTTCCTTCTACCAGCTTTTCGACCTCTTCTCCCGTAATCTCCAACGATCCCTCGATATTAGGAAAGACAAACCTCTCCAGCACCCATCGATAGTGCTCGATAGTCTTCTCGCTAACGCTCCCTGCTGACTCATTGAGCCAGCTCTCAGCCGCTTTACGGAAACTATGACGGGTCGCTGTCATTGGGAATAGGAAGGATTTATCCGTTTTATGGTAATTTTTCTTAAATCGTGCTTTGGAGGGTATGCAGGTCCGTTTTTTTAGCTGTTGGCTATCATGATACTCTTTTTTATCCCTTCTAGTGCCCTCTAAGGCCGTTTTTTTAACTTAATCGTTTATTTTTTGTTTACACGGCTCTTTTATTCGATGTTTGTCGAAAAAAACTATGGAAAATATCAAAACTCCGGGGCGTTATGCCCGAATTCTTCTTGACTATTGGTTTAAAAGATCTTTTGGCACCGAGGGCCGTCAGCGTCTCCTTACGCTTTTTCTTCAGGAGATCATTCCTGAGCGAAAGATAGTCTCTCTCAAGTATGCACCCCAAGAGCATGTCAACCCCCTCCCCGACGACAAGGGCATCCGGGTCGATGTAGAATGCACCGACGAAGACGGTACCCGTTTCGTCGTCGAGATGCAGCTTGCCTATCAGACGAACTTCCATGAACGAGCACTTTTCAATTCCACTTTCGCTA
>ONMJ01000048.1 GCA_900318955.1 uncultured Bacteroidales bacterium | reverse complement strand
TCCAAGTTCAATATGAGGGTCGATGAGCTTCGCGCAGGAGTTTATGCCCTTCAGGCCCTCGCCGGGATGGAATATGGTAAGTTCAAAGAAGCAGCAGCTAGGAATGTTCCGAGGGAAGTATATGATGCCTATAAGGATAGGCTTCCGGTTCCATGGCAAAAGCGCTGCGAGCACTGGTATACCGAGTTCGAGAGGGTCCAGCTGGGGGCCGAAGCATGGAGAAGGGGGGACATAGAGACCTATGGCCGCCTTTCCTTCGAATCCGGATGGAGTAGCATAAATAACTGGGAATCAGGCGCTCCAGAGCAGATTCGCCTCTTTGAGATAATGACCCGGACAGAGGGTATCTATGGCGGTCGTTTCTCTGGAGCAGGCTTCAAGGGATGCTGCATGGCCCTGATTGATCCTTCAAAGGCTGACGAGATTGCCGACAGCGTGACAAGGGCGTACCTTAAAGATTTCCCTAGACTGACAGATAAATACGGCGTCTTTATTTGCGAAAGCGCCGACGGAATGAGAGTATGAAATGTTTGATACTTGCAGCCGGCTATGCGACTAGGCTGTACCCTTTGACTGAAAATTTCCCAAAACCCCTCTTGAAGGTTGGTGAAAAGCCTATTTTGGATTGGCTACTCGACGATATCGACTCTTCCGGAGAGGTCGATGAGTATATAGTTATCTCCAATCATAAGTTCGTTTCCCATTTCGATAAATGGGCTTTAGAAAGAGCATCTCGCACGGGAAGAACTATACGGGTTCTTGACGATAGGACGACTTCGAACGAAACTCGTCTTGGGGCCGTCAGGGACATTCAACTAGCGATAGATGAGCTGAAGATAAATGATGATCTCTTTGTAATTGCAGGAGATAACCTTCTGGATTTCAGCTTGTCAGACTTTATACGCTATGCCAAGGAGAAGGGGACAAGCTGCGTGATGCGATACTTCGAGCCTTCTATCGAGAGGCTCCGGAAGACAGGGGTTGCGACAGTTGACGGAGATGGACTTATTCTTTCGATGGAGGAAAAGCCGGCGGAGCCGAAGAGCCACTGGTGCTGTCCTCCGTTCTATTTCTACAGGCAAAGCGATGTCCCTCTTGTCAAAGTTGGGATCGAGAGCGGCTGCGGAGTCGATGCTCCCGGCAGTTTCATCGCCTGGCTCTCGACAAAGACCCCCGTCCATGCATGGGAAATGCCCGGTCATCGCTTTGATATCGGGAGTCTTGAAAGTTATTATGAAGCAATAGAAAAGTTTAAAAAGATATGAAAATAGCAGTTGCCGGAACCGGTTATGTGGGGATGAGCCTTGCTACCCTATTGTCTCAGCACAACGAGGTTGTCGCTGTCGATGTCATAGGGGAGAAGGTAGAGAAAATCAACCGGAAAGAGAGTCCTATTCAGGATGAGTACATAGAGAAGTACTTGAAAGAGAAGCCTTTGAACCTTATCGCTACTCTCGACGGGGAGAGCGCCTACCGAGATGCGGAATTCGTTATCATCGCCGCTCCTACCAATTATGACCCGAAGAAGAATTTCTTCGATACCTCCCATGTGGAGGAGGTTATCGACCTTGTGCTGAAGGTCAACCCTGAGGCTGTCATGATCATTAAATCCACAGTCCCGGTCGGATATACAAAGCGCACAAGGGAGAAGTTCAGCTACCGCGAGAGGCTTTCGGACGGGACGATGAAGGTTGTGGTCCCGAAGATTATATTCGCTCCTGAGTTCCTCAGGGAGAGTAAGGCCCTCTATGACAACCTCTATCCTAGCAGAATCATAGTCGGCTGCCCGAAAGACGAGCCGGAGCTTGTAGCGGCAGCGGAGAAGTTCGCAGACCTTCTCAAGGAGGGAGCCATCAAGGAGGATATCCCTACCCTTTTCATGGGGACAACAGAGGCAGAAGCGGTGAAGCTCTTTGCCAATACCTATCTTGCTCTCAGGGTCAGCTTCTTCAATGAACTGGACACCTATTCCGAGATTAAAGGACTTGATACAAAGGCGATTATCGACGGAGTCGGACTCGATCCGAGGATCGGGACCCACTATAACAACCCCTCATTCGGGTACGGAGGCTATTGCCTTCCGAAGGATACCAAGCAGCTTCTGGCGAACTTCCAGGATGTCCCGGAGAACCTGATCCAGGCTATTGTCGAAAGCAATAGGACAAGAAAGGATTTCATTGCAGATCAGGTGCTTACAAAGGCCGGATACTATACAGCGTCGAGCGCATGGGACGCTCGGCAAGAGAAGGATATTACAGTCGGAGTCTATCGCCTTACCATGAAGGCAGGGTCAGACAACTTCCGCCAGAGCGCGATCCAGGGGGTTATGAAGAGGATCAAGGCAAAGGGCGCAAAGGTGATTATCTACGAGCCGTCCCTCGAGAACGGGACCAGATTTTTCGGAAGCGAGGTCGTCAACAATCTCGACGAGTTCAAGAAAAGGTCCGACTGCATCATAGCCAACCGCTACGGGGAGGCCCTTGAAGACGTGATGGATAAGGTCTATTCAAGAGATATTTTCAAGCGAGATTAAATGAGCTTTAGCCGGGAAACAGTAGCTAAATCCTTCCTTTGGAAGCTGTTCGAACGATTCAGCGTACAAATTATCCAATTTGTCGTCACAATCGTCCTGGCCCGGCTCATCGTCCCGTCGGAGTACGGAATAATCTCGCTGATAGCGATTTTCATCCAGCTTTGCGAGGTTATTATCGAGGGAGGGCTCAACACGGCGCTCGTCCAGAAAAAAGATGCTGACAACAAGGATTTCTCGACGATTTTCTTTTTCAGCGTAGGGGTTTCCTTCCTGCTCTACTGGGTGATGTTTTTTGCTGCGATACCAATCGCACGCTTTTACTCCCAGCCGACCCTTGTCCCTGTAATCAGGATACTCAGCGTCAACCTGCTGTTCTATGCCATCAATTCCATCCAGAGGGCTTATGTGTCGAAGCACATGCTGTTCGGAAAGCTTTTCTACAGCAGCTTTTTCTCCGTTATCCTCTCCGGAATTATCGGTATCACAATGGCTTACAAAGGGTTTGGGGTTTATGCTCTGGTGGCGCAGGCGATAAGTAACCAGCTCTTTACGACTATAATCATGGCATTTACCGTGAGGTGGCGGCCGGATTTTGTGTTCTCTGGAGAGAGATTCAAGCCTCTTTTTGGCTACGGGTGGAAAATATTCGGGACGAGTTTTATAATCACCCTCTTCGTGAATGCCCGTAAACTGGTCATTGGCAAGTTCTTCCAGCCGGCCACTCTCGCATTCTATGAAAAGGGCGATCAGATCCCGTCGCTTGTGATGAGTAATATTTTTACCTCGATCCAGGCGATTCTGTTTCCCGTCTTTTCCGAGGATCAGGATGACCGGCCGAGGATAAAAGCTATGATGAAGAGAAGCACAAAGATGAGCTGCCTTGTGATATATCCGCTTTTGATGGGACTTATAGTAGTAGCTGAGCCTCTTGTATCTCTTCTATTGACTGACAAGTGGTTACCTGCGGTTCCATTTATCCGGATCCTTTGCATCTCATACTTTTTCATGCCGATCACTCTCTCCAACTGGGAGGCGATCAAGGCGATGGGCTATAGCGATATTACACTGAAACTCGAGATCCTTAAGAAGGTCATAGACGTCCTCATTCTTGTTGTCAGCGTATTCTATGGGGTATATGCGATAGCTTGGGGAGCAGTGCTCTATAACTTTATCTGCCTCTTTATCAATCTCTGGCCTAATAAAAAATTGCTGGACTATTCGATAAGGGAGCAGATCTCAGCGGCAGTGCCGTCACTTCTGATTTCCCTGGTGATGGGCGCCGCAATATATTGGATGCATATTCTTCCTATCTCGAGACTGGCTCTTTTGTCGAGCCAGATAGTTCTCGGAGCGATTGTATATATCTCGATTTGCTATTTGACCAAGGAAGAAAGCTTTATGTATCTTCTTGGCTTATTGAAAAACAACTATAAACGAATACTTTTTAAACGGAGCTAATACATTATGAAAGTTAAATCTATCGGTATCGACAAGGTGGTTGCCGGACATGTCCTTTCTCTCAAGGAGGATGGCCAGAGTGTCATCGTGGTAAGGGCTCGGAAAGAGCTCAGGACCCTTTTCAAGGAGGCGATCCGTAAGCAGATTTATGAAAAGGTGGATGCTGAGAATCAGTATGATGCTATCTTTGAGTATTTCAAGTCGATGGACGGAGGGGAAGCATTTGACAATGAGGTCTTTAAGACTCTCGAAGGGATTAAATCCTATCTCCATCAGGGGGTAATCTTCTGCATCGACGGGAAGAAATTGGAGGACTATGTGATGACCAATTGTTCGAGGCTCTGCGCCCTTTTTGTCGCAGGGAAGCTCGGCGGGGAGTTCGTGGACGGGACTGACCTTATGGTCTGCGAGAGCGAGAAGGGAAAGATAGTCATCGATTGGGAAAGGTCTTCCGAGAGGATCAGGACAAAGTGCGGCGAGAAGCCTCTTTCCGTTGTTTCCGGAGGATATGCCCGATCCGGCGACGGATATACGACAAAGATCGGAAGGGGAGGGGCTGACCTTATGACAACGGCCATTGGCTCCGTCCTCGGGGCAGAAGTCGTTGAATTCTATACTACTGTCGACGGCATTCTCGGAATTCCCGAGATGACCTATGAAGAGGCCGCCCATCTCTCCTCGTCTGAGAACGGGCCGATCTTCCCTCCGGCAATGTGGCCGGCAATAAAGGCCGATATTCCCATTGTAATCAGAAATATCCTCAATCCTTCCTTCGGAGGGACCCTCGTCTCGTCCAAGCCTGTTTCGAGGCCCGAAGGTACCTTTACCGGCATCGTCTGCTCGAGGGATCTCGGCCTCATCACTGTCTACGGCAGCGGCCTTCTCGGGAGCGTCGGTATCTCTTCGACCCTCTTTACGGCTCTTTCGGAGGCAGGAGTCAATATACGATTCATCTCCCAATCCTCGGCCGAATACAGCATCTCTATCGCTGTCCGGAAGGAGGATGAACCCCGGACTATCAATGCGATCCAGGGCATGGTCACATCCGGTCAGTACCTGACTTTCAATGATATATTCTATCTTGCAAAGGATGTTGCGATCATCTCCGTCTGCGGCAGTGCGATGAAAAATGTCCCCGGAGTCTCCGGAAAGATCTACTCCGCTCTCGGCGATGCCGGCATCAGCATCATCGCCGCCTCCCAGGGCGGTGAGGAATTCAGCATCTCCGTCGTCGTCGACAGCGCCGATGCCGACAAGGCCCTTGAGGTGCTGGGGAAGGTGGGGTGCTAAAAACGGCCGCTAGAGATTGGAAGTGTTTCATTACTTTTTTGGAATTAAAAGATAAATAATTTGGTATTTAGGAATCTCTGGAGTATCTTTGCAATGCTTCCCAGGGATTGCGGTGACGCAGCGCTACTGCCACGAACCAAGCTAGATGCAGCAATCTCCGGGATTTTTTTTTTTCTTGCCATTTGTTGCATAATAGTCCAGCGGCAGAATGATTTCGCCTTTTTCGAGTACGTCTTTGATGGCAGCAAAGGATGCTGCTTTGATGCGACCCACACCGTGAGATTTATCGGATTGGATACCTTTCTTATCTAGCAGGACTTCACCCCAGGGAGAATGGGCAACGCCGCCTTGAGATTGGAAGAAATTCAGTATTTGCTCTGCGAAAGTTATTCCCTCTTTAGGAAGGAATTCGTTTCCTGTAAGGATGGTGACTGGATTGTCAAAGTCAAACTTTTTCATAGTCTATGTGTTTAGGCGGGCAAGGTAGGGAAAAGAAAGTTTGTGAGCAAACGCAGATGTGATAAAACGGATAAATTGCAAGTAATTGAATATCAGTTGGATTTTTGAAGTCTTCCGCACTTTTTTATTTTCGAGTTGTTTTGTAAGTACTTGCAGGGTAGTGGGTTATAGGCATATGATGCACATAGCCGTTTAAATCTTTGGATTTGTCGATAGTTTTGTTATAGTTATGGTGAAATAGTGTACTGTTGTTTCTGTTGGCCCTTTAAAGAATATGTTTCCGATTTACGAAGATCTAAATAAACAATAACGATATACGATAATGAAGAAAGTAATGCTAGTGTTTGGAACGCGGCCGGAGGCGATTAAGATGTGCCCGCTGGTGAAGGAGTTCCAGAAGTATCCGGAGGAGTTTGAGACGATTGTGTGCGTGACGGGACAGCACCGCGAGATGCTGGACCAGGTGCTGCGCATCTTCGAGGTGAAGCCCGACTTCGACCTCAATATTATGAAACAGGGGCAGGACTTGTACGATGTCACCGCCCGCGTGCTCACCGGTATGCGCGATGTGTTCAAGACGTGCAAGCCCGATGTGGTGCTGGTCCACGGCGACACCACCACCTCCACCGCCGCTGCCCTCGCTGCGTTCTACCAGCAGATTCCCGTGGGCCACGTAGAGGCCGGCCTCCGCACCCACAACATATACAGCCCTTGGCCCGAGGAGATGAACCGCCAGATCACTGGCCGCATCGCCACCTACGACTTTGCGCCCACGCCCCTTAGCGAGCAGAACCTCCTCGAAGAGAAGGCTCAGGGCCAGATCTTCGTTACCGGCAACACCGTCATCGATGCCCTCCATATGGTGGTCGATAAACTCAAGAGCGACAAAGCCCTGGCCGATGAGCAGGTCAATGTCCTCAAGGCCGCAGGGTACGATGTCACCCGCCTTGACAACGGACGCAAGCTCGTCCTCATCACCGGCCATCGTCGCGAGAACTTCGGTGAAGGCTTCATCTCGATGGTCACGGCGATGAAAGACCTCAGCGAGAAATACCCCGAGGTCGATTTCGTCTATCCGATGCACCTCAACCCCAACGTACGCAAGCCCATCCACGAGGTGTTCGGCGAAGACCTCACCCAGTACAGCAACTTCTTCTTCATCGAACCGCTGCAGTACCTTGAGTTCGTCTATCTGATGGAGAAGTCTACCGTCGTCCTCACCGACAGCGGCGGCATCCAGGAAGAGGCCCCCGGCCTGGGCAAGCCCGTCCTCGTGATGCGCGACACCACCGAGCGTCCCGAAGCCCTCAAGAGCGGCACAGTCCACCTCGTGGGCACCAACCACGACCTCATAGTCAGCGAAGTCAGCACCCTCCTCGACGACCCGCAAGCCTACGAGCGCATGTCCAAAGCCGTCAACCCCTACGGCGACGGCAAGGCTTGCAGCCGCATCGTAAGGGCGCTCAAAGGGGAGAAGGTGGATAGGTACGAAGTGGAGTAGGGTATCATTATTTGCTTCTGCGGAGAACGAGGCTTCCCGCTTTGACATATAAGTCTAGATTGCGTTCTTCTGAATCTAATTGCTTATGAAGATGAAAACTTCCCTTTGCATTTTGAACATTGCTCTATTAACTCTGGCTCAAACGATTAAAGCAGATCCATTAACCACTTCCTTAGATGAGGCGGCAGAGAGTACAATATCGCAAGTGGTAGCATTGAAGCCCGGTGTTTATCTGGGCAGCCAGCTGACAAAGACAAACACTGAATATGAAATAACTGAGGACTATGATCTTCTTAATAAGAAAGTAGTGGTTCCTTCAGGATGCACCTTGGTGTTCAAAGGTGGGCGTATTAGAAATGGGGTTTTGGATTTGAACAATTGTTCAATCGTTGGTTCAGGAATATGCTGTAGTATCCTGCGGCCCAAGGATCAATCCTATCCGCTCTCTAGTTTCTTGGCTGATGTAAGTAACCAGAAGTTGAACCGTAGTGTAGTCCAGACTCTATTGGATGCTAAAGTACCTGTCATAATTGACATGCCAGAAATTACCTTTGATGATTATCTTTCCGTGAAGAATACTGCTGTAGTCCAGTCTGTGTCCAATAGAAGGGCGATTTTGAACTTCCCGAATTCAAGGGGGTTTGTGTGGGATGCAAAAGGTTATTCTGCAAATAATAGCTTTCAATCAATTATCATCAATTCACGTGGTTCTTCTTTCGATTTCGTTAATGGAGGCAGGGAATCTAGGCCAAGAAATGTTTATCTTTCAACTTTCAGAGAAATAAGAGTAAACTCTATTGAAGGTAATTGTTTTGATGCCGGGATTTCGAATTTGGGGTCAACGGGAGATAGTTGTACATTTGATAATCTTTTCGAGTCAATAGAGGTTATCGCTCCCAAGGGTTCTGGTTTTGTCGGATTATCCAGCAATACACAGCATTTCATAAAGGTCCGCTGCATGGGATGTGGCGTTGCTTTCTTCTATAATTGCTCTGGAGTATTTGATTCCTGTAATGGAACTTGGGGGAATACTACTCCTACCTTTTATAAAGGTACCAGGAGGACAAGTAAATCAGCGGCCCGTTATTCTTGCATCTTTCGTAACTGTAATGTGGAATCATATCAGTCAGTCTTATTCGACTGCAGGGATGCAATGTGCTATATGGATGTAAGTTTTGAAAACTGCTCATTCTATATGACACCCAACAGCAAGAAGGTGATTGATTACTATCCGTTCGATTTTGATGTGCTATTCAAATTAAGGATTTTTAATTCGAAGTTTAATTATTATAACGATGCTAAATTTGACAATCAGTACACATTGTTCCGAATAGGAGCCCCATCAAACATCAGCAGTTATGATGTTGACCAAGACATTTCGTTTACTGATATGAACTCCTATCATTTCACTGTCAGTGGCCATGGAACGGTCGTTAATTCTGCTGCTGCGAAATCAAGCTATCAAAGAGTTGTATATGATAAGACGAAGAATGCAGATATAGATTTACTGCGTGTACGGGCTCTATTGCCGACCATGAGCTCAATTGTAATAAACAATGCAAAGTCCACCCAGGCGCTTCCGTTGCAACTGGGCGAAGAACTTGGTGCGCTGTACAATATTAAATGTGCCATAGACTCTAAAGGCGGAATAATCAGCTTGCAATATGCACAATTGCAACCACTTTTTGATAGTTTTTATTCCTATGTTCCTTGGCAGTTCTATTTGAGAAATGCTAATGAAAATGCACAAATAATACTTAAAAACAACCTGGCTTATGGAGGTCGTTTTGTCTGTGAAATGGGGCAAGATATTGTTTTAAACCCAGGTGAGACTGTACAGGTAAAATACATAACAAAAGAAATCTCTGGCAGTAGTAATTATTTCATAGTTTCTCCTGTCTTGACGAAATCTTCATATACCCGGAATCAGGTTGGAACTCAACGACCTTCCAATCCCAATGTAGGATTTCAATTTTTCGATAGTTCGTTAGGACGCCCAATTTGGTGGAGTGGAAGTAAATGGGTAGATGCCTCCGGTAAAAGCGTCGATTAATTTACATAGAAAATAACAATACAGCAATGAAAGGAATAGTTCTCGCCGGAGGATCCGGCACCCGCCTTTACCCGATTACCAAGGGTGTGAGCAAACAGTTGTTGCCTATTTACGACAAGCCGATGGTGTATTACCCCATCAGTGCGCTGATGCTGGCAGGAATCAGAGATATCCTGATTATCTCTACACCTTACGACCTGCCCGGCTTCAAGCGCCTGCTGGGCGATGGTTCTGACTATGGTGTACACTTTGAGTATGCTGAACAGCCCAGTCCCGACGGACTGGCACAGGCATTCATCATCGGTGAGAAGTTCATCGGTGACGATAGCGCTTGTCTGGTGCTGGGTGACAACATCTTCTATGGCAGCGGCTTTACCGGTCTGCTTCGCAAGGCCGTGAAGGATGCTGAGGAGAATAAGAAGGCTACCGTCTTTGGCTACTGGGTCAGCGACCCCGAGCGCTATGGTGTTGCTGAGTTTGACAAGCAAGGTAACTGCTTGAGCATCGAGGAAAAGCCGAAAGAGCCCAAGAGCAACTATGCCGTGGTGGGGCTTTACTTCTACCCGAATAAGGTAGTGGATGTAGCCAAGCATATCAAGCCCAGTGCAAGAGGGGAGTTGGAAATTACTACCGTCAATCAGGAATTCCTGAAGGACGGTGAGCTGAAGGTGCAGGTCTTTGGCCGAGGCTTCGCCTGGCTCGATACCGGCACGCACGACAGCCTTGCTGAGGCATCAACCTTCGTTGAGGTCATTGAGAAACGTCAGGGCCTGAAGGTGGCCTGTCTGGAAGGCATCGCTTACCGCAATGGTTGGATTAGCGAAGAGAAGATGCGTGAGCTGGCCAAGCCGATGCTCAAGAACCAGTACGGGCAGTACCTCTTGAAGGTGATTGATGAGATGAAGGAAGAGACCAACTCCAATTTCTTCCGTGACAAGGAGTTGGAGCGCCAGGAAAAGAAATAATAAAGCAAACATAGTATGAACGATCGTATAACCGTCACCTCGCCGTTGCTTCCCAACCTCGACGAGTTTAATGAAATGCTCAAGGAGATTTGGGCGAGTAAGTGGATTACCAACAATGGTAGCTTCCATAAACAGCTGGAAGCAGCGCTGGCTGAGTACCTAAAAGTGCCGTATATCAGCCTCTTCACCAACGGCACCCTGCCGCTGCTGACAGCCCTGCAGGCACTTCGTATTACGGGCGAGGTCATCACTACGCCTTACAGTTTTGTGGCCACCACCCACAGTATCTGGTGGAACGGCTGCCGTCCCGTGTTCGTGGATATTGAGGAG
>ONMJ01000013.1 GCA_900318955.1 uncultured Bacteroidales bacterium | reverse complement strand
CGGCAAAAAACACAAATTGTTTTTTTGACGAAATAAAAAAACAGAAAAAACTAATAATGACTAATCCCCGGCATCCCAACCCCATCCACGAAAACCGGCCTTTTTCATGGATGAAATGGCGCAGGTGGGACAGAGAGAGGCGCAGGCAACACATGAAAGCACCGCAGGCAACACAGGAAAGCACCGCAAGCAACACAGGAAAGCACCGCAGGTAATACAGGAAATGGCGCAGGTAATAAAGGAAATGGCGCAGGTGCGATTTTTTCGTGCTGACCTGCGCCACTGTCTATAAGTAAATGACTGATAATCAAACATTTATATTTATCCAATGGCGCAGGTTAACATCATTTTTCCGCACCTGCGCCATAAGATGGTTAACGCACTTCAGTAATCAACCATTTGTTCTCACTCCTGCGCCACGAGCGATTCGCAAACAATTGGTAATCAAATGTTTATATATAGGAAGTGGAGCAGGTGGGACAGAGAGAGGCGCAGGCAACACAGGAAAGCACGGCAGGCAAAACAGGAAACCACGCAGGCAAAACAGAAATCAGCCCAGGTAATCACGCCGTAATCTGGTTACCGGTGTAGAGTTCGTAGTATTTGCCGCGAAGGTCGAGGAGTTCGGCGTGTTTGCCGCGCTCTATGATGCGTCCATGGTCAAGGACCATTATGTAATCAGCGTTCTGGACAGTAGAGAGCCGATGGGCGATAACGAATGTAGTACGTCCTTTCATCAAGGAGTCCATTCCCTTCTGTATCAACTTTTCAGTACGGGTATCGATTGACGAAGTAGCCTCGTCGAGAATCAGTACAGGAGGGTTGGCAACGGCAGCCCTGGCGATGGAGAGGAGTTGCCTTTCACCTTGGCTGAGGTTGCCTCCATCGGCGGAAAGAAGGGTGTCATAGCCCTGAGGAAGACGCCGAATGAAGGAGTCAGCATAGACAAGCCGTGCCGCCTCACGACATTCCTCGTCGGTAGCATCGAGACGACCGTAACGGATATTCTCAAGCACAGTCCCGCTGAAAAGCTTTGTCTCCTGGAGCACTGTCCCGAGGCTTCGACGGAGCGAATCCTTATCTATCTCAGAAACATTAAAACCATCATAAGTTATCGTCCCGTCCTGAATCGCATAGAACCGATTGATCAGGTTGGTAATCGTTGTCTTCCCTGCTCCTGTACCGCCGACAAAGGCGATTTTCTGCCCGGGGTATGCAGTCAGTGTAATATCAAAAAGCACCTGTTTGTCAGACACATAGCTGAAGTCAACATCCTTGAGGGACACCTCGCCCTTAAGAGGTGTAAGCTCTCCCGAAGGAGACTTCCACGCCCATGAGCCGGTCCTCGCCGCAACTTCTGAACCATCTTTAGATACATTGACAAGCAGCACCTTACCTTCATCCACTTCAAGCGGAGCATCAAGTAAAGCATAGACCCTGTCAGTACCCGCCGAAGCCATCACTATGGAGTTAATTTCATTGGAGATCTGGGATACCGGACGGGTGAAATTCTTCTGGAGGGTAAGGAAGGAAACCAGAGTTCCTATCGTAAGGAGAGATCCGTCCAGACCGCGGAGGTACCATGAAGTCCATCCATTCAAAGCTATCACTGCTCCGACTATCGCCAGGAAAACATAGGCAAAGTTACCGAGGTTGTTATTGATCGGCATAATTACATTACCAATCTTGTTGGCATTGTAGACGCTCGACCGAAGGTCCTCATTAATCTTTTCAAAGCCTTCCAGGACCTCTTTTTCATGACAATAGACCTTCACAACCTTCTGTCCGGAAACCATCTCCTCGATGTACCCGTTGACTATTCCAAGGTTCTTCTGTCGCTCAGTGAAATACTTCTTCGACAGCTTCCCAAGCGAAGTGGTCACCTTGTACATCAGGAAAGCCATTATAATTGAAATCAACGTCAGCGGGAGGCTCAGCACAATCATGCTGACAAAGGTTGCAATGAGGGTCACCAGAGACCTGAAAAGACTCGGAAGGGTGTTCCCTATCACCTGCCTCAGAGTATCGACGTCATTGGTATAGACCGACATTATATCTCCATGAGAATGGCTGTCGAAGTAGCTCAGGGGCAGATCCTCCATGTGGGTAAAGAGGTCGCTCCGAATCTTCAGCATTGTCCCCTGCCCGACCTTTATCATCATAAGACTGCTCACATAGCCGGCGACGATTCCGACAAGGATAATCGCTGCCAGTTTAACAAGGGCAATGGCAAGGGGATGGTAATCCGGCCCTATCCCCACCCCGGAGAAGAGGGATGATACAGCAGGCGATGAGAGCATCGGGTTGATGTAGTCGTCGATGAGAGTCCTTGTAAAGAGCGAAGAAGCAAGAGAGGTAATAGAAGAAACGGCAATGCAGACGAGTACAACGATGAAATTGACCTTGTACTCCTTGAAAATCAGTTTGAAGAGCCTGAAAACATTTTTGCTGTTTTTCAGGTCTTTTAGCGTCGCGCCCGCTCTGGGGCCGCCATCACGTCTTGGCTGGAATCCTGGAGGCATAGGCACTACTTTTCGTCGAAATCGCCCTCGGCACCCGAGGTCTGCATTTCGTAAATATCACGGTATATCTCATTGTCCCTGAGGAGGTTCTCATGGGTATCAAAGGCATTGACACGCCCGTTATCCATAACGATTATCCGGTCGGCATCCATTATACTCAGAATCCTCTGGGAAATAATTATCTTGGTCACACCCGGAATCCGCTCGGCAAAGGTGCGGCGAATCGCGGCGTCCGTAGCGGTATCGACCGCGGAAGTAGAATCGTCGAGAATCAGCACCTTCGGCCTTTTGAGAAGGGCCCTGGCAATGCAAATCCTCTGTCTTTGACCGCCGGAGACATTTGTTCCTCCCTGCTCGATAAGGGTATCATATCCGTCCGGCATCTCGCTTATGAATTCATCCGCACATGCCGCCCGGCATGCTTCGATGCATTCTTCACGGGTAGCCCCCGGGCGGCCCCAGCGAAGGTTTTCGAGAATTGTGCCACTGAAAAGGGTGCTCTTTTGGAGAACCACGGCAACCTGATTTCGAAGAGTCGTCATATCATAGAGGCGGACATCGTTCCCTCCTACCTTCACTACTCCCTCGGAAACATCATAGAGTCTTGAAATAAGGCTTCCGAGAGTAGATTTTCCACTTCCGGTACCGCCAATCACCCCGATGCTCTCCCCAGCATTGATATGGAGATTGATATCCTCGAGAGCATGATCTCCACCCTTTTTATATGAGAAGAATACATGGTCGAAGTCGACGCTTCCGTCAGGAACTTCCATTATAGGATTCGAAGGATTAGCCATATCCGGCTCTTCCTCAATTACTTCCGCAATTCTTACGGCACTCGCGAAGCTCTGGGTCAGCTGGACAAAAATCATCGAGAGCATCATAAGGGCCGAAAGGACCGTCATCACATATGAAAAGAGAGAAGTGAGCTGGCCCGTTGTCAGCGAACCTTCAACAATAAAGTGGGCTCCAAACCAGCTGAGAGCGATGATACAGCCGTTGACAATCAGGTTCATCACCGGATTGTTAAGGGCCATCAGCGTCTCAACGTTCACATTCATAGTATAGAGGTTGAGAGCGGCCTTGTCGAACTTCGAAATCTCGTGATCCTCTCTTACATAAGCCTTTACCACCCTGATTGCGGAGACATTCTCCTGGACGACTCCGTTGAGAGCATCTACCCTCAGGAGAATCTCCCTGAAGAGCTTTGCCGCCCTTGTAATCAGAATAGCCAAAAATACCGACAGAATGACCATCGCAATCAAGAAGATGATACTCAGCTTCTTATGGATCACAAAACACATCACAAGAGCGGAGACCATATTGAGCGGAGCGCGGAAAGAGGTCCTGAGGAGCATCTGGAAGGCGTTCTGGATACTCGAAACGTCCGTAGTCATCCTCGTCACCAGGCCTGCGGTGGAGAACTTGTCAATATCGGAAAAGGAGAAGTTCTGGATATTACGGTACATCGCCGTTCGGAGGTTCGCAGCGAGACCGGTAGAGGAATATGCTGCAAACCGGGCTGCAAGAATGCCAAAGAGCATACTGAGGCATGCCATCCCCACCATTTCTCCTCCGTATAGCCAGACTTTGCCGAGATTCCCCGCAGAGATGCCGTCATCGATAAGGGACGCTGTGATATAAGGGATCACAATCCATGTGACCACTTCCAGCGTTGTCCAAAGGGGTGTCAGGAGAGCGGCGCCCTTATACTGCCGCACCTCGCGGAGAATAGTCTTAAGCATCTATCAGGGAAAGAAGGTACTGCCCGTACTGGTTTTTAATCATCGGAGCGGCTACCGCACGGAGCTTTTCTGCTGATATCCAGCCCTTTCTGAAAGCGATTTCCTCAAGGCAGGCTACTTTCAGTCCCTGACGCTTCTCTATGACCTCGATATAATTGGATGCCTCTGCAAGGGACTCGTGGGTACCCGTATCAAGCCAAGCGAAACCGCGGCCGAGAGTAATGACCTTAAGCTCTCCGTCGGAAAGGAATCGCTGGTTGACTGTAGTAATTTCAAGCTCGCCGCGAGCAGAAGGTTTGATAGTCTTTGCCACTTCTACGACCTTATTGGGATAGAAGTAAAGACCTGTAACAGCGTAATTTGACTTTGGTTCCTTGGGCTTTTCCTCTATAGAAACGCAGTTCCCTTCCGCATCGAATTCGGCAACTCCATAGCGCTCAGGATCCTTTACCCAATAGCCGAAGACAGTAGCCTTTCTCTCTTTCTCGACATTTTCAACGGCCTCCTTGAGCTGATCCTCGAATCCGGACCCATGGAAAATATTATCTCCAAGAACAAGGCAGGCATCGTCATCTCCGATGAATTCCTCGCCGATAATGAATGCCTGGGCAAGTCCGTCAGGCGAAGGCTGCTCTGCATAAGAGAAACTGACACCATAGTCAGAGCCGTCTCCAAGCATCCGACGGAATCCCGGAAGGTCCTGAGGGGTCGATATAATGAGTATTTCCTTGATTCCAGCCAGCATGAGGACGGAAATAGGATAATAGACCATCGGTTTATCATAAATCGGGAGAAGCTGCTTGCTGACTCCTTTGGTGATCGGGTAGAGTCTGGTCCCTGAACCACCTGCGAGAACTATTCCTTTCATCTTTCTGCGCGTATAGGGTTGTTTAGAAAATCTTCATAAGCGAGGCGGATTCCGTCTTCGAGCTCGGTCTTATAGGTCCATCCGAGAGCCTTCGCTTTCGACACATCGAGAAGCTTCCTCGGGGTGCCATTGGGCTTCGAGGGATCCCATTTAATTGCTCCCTCATAGCCGACTACCTTTGCGACAAGCTCAGTCAATTCCTTGATTGTCAGTTCCTTCCCTGTCCCGGCATTGACAGTCTCATTGCCGCTGTAATTATTCATCAGGAAGACGCAGAGGTTGGCAAGATCATCAACATACATGAACTCCCTAAGCGGACTTCCATCGCCCCAGCAGGTCACCTCCTTCGCTCCAGAGACCTTAGCCTCATGGAAGCGGCGGATAAGGGCGGGAAGAACATGGCTGTGGGTCGGATGATAGTTGTCATTGGGCCCATAGAGATTTGTCGGCATCACCGAGATATAATCGGTCCCGTACTGGCGATTGAGAAACTCGCAGTACTTAAGACCGCTTATCTTCGCCAGCGCATAAGCCTCATTGGTCTTCTCGAGCGGCCCTGTAAGGAGGCAATCCTCCTTCATCGGCTGAGGGGCCATCCTCGGATAGATGCAGCTGCTGCCGAGGAATTCCAGCTTCTTGCAGCCGTTTTTCCATGCAGCATTGATGACATTCATCTCAAGAATCATGTTGTCATACATGAAATCCGCAAGAGCGCTTTCATTCGCAGCTATACCGCCGACTTTCGCAGCGGCAAGGAACACGTATTCGGGCTTTTCTGAAGCGAAAAAGGCCTCTACAGCTTCCTGGCGGCAAAGATCCAGCTCCTTATGGGTACGGACTATTATGTTCTCATACCCCTGCCTGCGAAGCTCTCTTACGATAGCCGATCCGACCATCCCCCGATGGCCTGCAACATATATTTTACTGTTTTTCTCCATTACTTCACAATGCCTTTTTCGAGATATTCGGCAAGGTTCATCTTGCGGACATTTTCAGCAGCCCCGTCGGCCGCCACCTTTTTCATGTCGTGGTCGACCATGATATCGACAAGTTCCTCAAAAGAGGTCTTGCCAGGATTCCATCCGAGAACGGAGCGCGCCTTGGTAGGATCCCCGCAAAGATTGACAACATCAGTCGGGCGGTAGAAATCCTTGGAAACCTCAACTAGAACGCGTCCTGTGGCCTTATCTATGCCCTTTTCATCGGCTCCTTCGCCCACGAACTCAAGCTCGATTCCGGCCCGCTTGAAGGCAAGATAGCAGAACTCACGGACACTGTGCTGGACACCGGTCGCGATGACAAAATCATCCGGTTTTTCCTGCTGGAGTATCATCCACATGCACTCTACATAGTCTTTGGCATAACCCCAGTCCCTCAGAGAGGACATATTTCCAAGATAAAGCTTATCCTGCTTACCCTGGGCTATTCTAGCAGCTGCTAAAGTTATCTTCCTGGTGACGAAGGTCTCGCCGCGGCGCTCGGATTCATGGTTAAACAAAATACCTGAGCAGCAGTACATTCCGTAGGCCTCGCGATACTCTTTGATAATCCAGTAGCCATATAGTTTTGCAACTGCATAGGGGCTGTAGGGATGGAAGGGAGTATCCTCATTCTGGGGCACGGCCTCGACCTTTCCGTAGAGTTCGGAAGTTGACGCCTGATAGATGCGGCAGCTCTTTTCTAGCCCTGCCGCACGGACCGCCTCAAGCACCCTCAGCACTCCGACGGCATCGGCATTGGCTGTGAACTCAGGAGCATCGAAGCTCACCTGTACATGGCTCTGGGCAGCCAGATTGTAGATTTCATCTGGGCGTACAAGGGCAACAACCTTGACAAGCGACATCGAATCGCACATGTCCCCGTAATGAAGATGGAAATTCTTATGTCCTTCGAGATGGGCTATCCTTTCTCGGAAATCCACCGACGAGCGGCGGATGACACCATGGACCTCATATCCCTTTTCCAGCAGGAATTCGCTAAGATACGAACCGTCCTGCCCCGTTACACCGGTAATCAGCGCTTTTTTCATATTAATTATGAGCTATACCCAACAAATATAATATAAAAGGCGCAAATTTACAACCGAACAGCCTTGAGGAAAAAGATTATCGGCGAAGACCGAGTTTCTCCTTAAAAACAACCCAGACGAACAACGGATTACTGATGAGATTTCGGCGCCACATACGACGAGGCTCCTTGATGAACCTGTATAGCCACTCGAGTCCTGCTTTCTGCCACTTCAAAGGAGCGCGCTGAACAGTACCGGCAAAAAAGTCGAAAACCGCCCCAATAGCTCCTGCATGACAATGGATATTGAGACGGGACCAGTTGTCATGGAGCCATTTTTCCTGTTTCGGGGCAGTCATTCCAATCCAGAGAAGATCCGGATCGAATGAATTGATAGCTGAGAGAATAAGCCGATTATCTTCTTCGGAGAAGACCGGTTTGTAGGGAGGAGAATAAGTTCCTACCTCGATGGATGGATATTCCTTTGCGACTCGCTCGCGAATCATTCTAAGAACTCCTTCGCTGCTTCCCATGAAAAAGCACTTTCCCCCACGAAGATTAAGTTTCTCCATCTCGAACTCGAAAAGGTCCGCTCCTGCAATTTTTTCGGAAGGAGCATTATTCATTCCCAGAAACTTGGCAGCCTTGACGACACTTATCCCGTCCGGTATCAACACATCAGCGTCGAGAAGGGCTTCGGCAAATGTCTCATCCTTTTGAGCCGTTACAAAAGAATGGGCATTAATCGTATCGATCAGAAGTTTCCCTTCCGGAAGAAGCTCGAGAGCCTCCTTACTTTTGACCATATTTAACTGGCGAATATTCATCTCAAAGCGTTTCAGTGACCTTTTTGCTATCGATATACCATATCAACAGGCAATATAGAGCAATATCAAGGACGAAAAGAATATTGACATTGATTACTCGGCAGAGAAGCGCATTCAATGCAATGAGGAAAAAATCAATTCCAAGAAGGGTAAATAATGCTTTCCGCGTAGAAAAACCGGTCTTCAAAAGCAGATGATGGATATGGTTCATATCCGGAAGGAAGGGGCTCTTATGTTTTATGATACGATAGCCCATCACACGGATGACATCCAGAAGAGGTATCATCAAGGACGAAAACGCAATGACATAATACTTAGTATTGCGAGTCGGTCCATTATGCCCTATAAAAGTATCCAGATTGATGATCAGATAACAAAGGATGAGTCCGAGAAGGAGGGAGCCGGTGTCACCCATGAAGAGCTTCGTCTTCTTTTCTCTGGTGCCGAAAATATTGAATAGCCAGAAAACCGATACTGCTCCGAGAGTGGTAAGAGAGACCATTGCGGGAACGAATTTCCTCTCGAAAACGTATATGACGCAGAAGCAGACGAGAGAGATTGCTACTATTCCGGAGGCCAGACCGTCGATACCGTCTATGAGATTAATGGCGTTTGTGATAAAAATCAGAAGAAGGATAGTGAATGTAATTCCGACGAAATCCGGCAACTCATGGATGCCGAAAAGGCCGTACAGGTTGTGGATATACATCCCCGAAGCGACAATGACAAGAGCTACAAGGAACTGCACGGCAAATTTGATCTTGAATCCTACATCGGCAAGGTCGTCTGCCAGGCCCACTATGAAAAGCAGGATTGCACCGCCGAGAAGATAAGTCAGATTGACAAAACTTTTGACCTCCCCGAAACTCTTTGTTGTCAGTCCAAGGCTGTAGATTACGCCAATCGTGAAGGTGCAGACCACAACTATAGTCGGCAGGAAGGATACGCCACCAAGCCTCGGGACTGGTATTTCATGGACTTTTCTCTCGTTGGGAATGTCGAAAAGGCGGTTGCTGTAAGCTACCTTGAGGATAAGAAGTATCATCAAGGCCGCCAGGAGCAGTGCCGAGAGAAAATCAGCCAAAAGTATTATATCAAGAGTATGCATACTATGCTTTGCCGAAAAGATTCTGTTCTACTATGTAGCAGATGATATGGCCGATGAGAGTCTGGCATTCCTGGATCCTAGGAGTCTCGGTAGACGGGATATGGACCACAAAGTCATATCCGTCCATAAGGCACTGCTTCTCCCCTACGAGGGCTACCGTTATTACCCCCTTCTTGCGGCACTCAGCGAGGGCTTTTACAAGATTTCGGGAGTTGCCGGAAGTAGAAATCCCTATGAACACGTCTCCCTCCCCCGCGCAGGCCTGAATCTGACGGGCAAAGACCTCGTCAAAAGAGAAATCATTGCCGATCGAAGTCATTACAGAGCTGTCGACAGTAAGGGCCATAGCCGGCAGCCCGGGACGGTCCATGCAGAACTTGTTGACAAGCTCTCCGACCATATGCTGGGCATCGGCCGCACTTCCGCCATTTCCTGCCCAGAGAGTCTTGTGCCCCTTCCTATAGGCTTCCGTAATTATCTGAGCCACAGATGCTACCTTCTCCAGCAAGGCATCATCCGCGAGCATTTTCATCTTATTCTCGGCAGAAAGACGTATCTGCGTTTTAATTATATCAGTATTCATAATTCTATCTTTTAGATTGCACTGAACAACCTTTCAATTTCATCATTGAACCGGTACCCGGTGAGATTATCCCGCACCGACAGAATATCCCTTCTCTCTACCTTTCCGAGCCAGAATGACAACCTTTCTTCCAGATCTTTACCGTCAGAAAAGACGCTTCCGTTTTCGCCATCGCGAATCATGCAAGTCGCCCCTGCGGCTTCTGATACGATGGCAGGACAACCTGCCGCAAGGGCTTCGGAGACAACAGCGCCAAAGGCCTCGATCCTACTCGGAAGTACCAGTATATCAGCTATATTGTACCATGCATAGAGCTCTTCCCCGCCCTTGCTTCCGACGAAGGTGCAGTGCGAAGGTGATTGATTCTCAAGCGCTTCCCTACTCTCCCCGTCGCCAATCACGACAAGCTCTTCGTCTGTCCTGACTTTGGAAAAAGCCTCCATCAGAAGAGGCACTCTCTTTAGCTCGATAAGGCGGCCGACGAAAACTACAACTTTCTTTCCTTCAAGGCCCATTTCTTTCCTGATCCGGGAGGCTCTCGGAAGAGCAGCTTCAATCCGCTCGCGAAAGATAGCTTCATCATAAATGATCGGGAAGAACACTCCCTTTCCGAAATGAGACTGATACCAAGAGGTGACCTTATCATTGACAAGAATAAGATTGTCTACCCTCGGCGGGACAACCTTTCGCATCAACTTATGGAACTTGGAATAGTCTCCTCCTTCGATCATTTTCATACAGTCGTCACAGCTGACAACTATCCTGAAGCCCATCTTGAGCCTTCGACGAAGCGAAATGACCTGAAGGGTAAGGAAAGAGAACTCCGGAACAATCACTATCTCAGGATCATTCTCGCGTAGAATCCGCTTAAGCCCCTTGATCAGGAACCTTCCGCCTATCCTCCGGGAAGGAAGGATATTGTTTTCAAAATGGCATCTCCGGCTAATGTCATCAAGATCGAAGCAATCTGAATCATACGGGAGGCGCATATGAAAAATGCCAAAACCGAATCGGTCATGCAAGGCATTGCATAGATCAACCCGGTATGGTGAAATGGCTACGCCAAAATACAGATTACGCCCCATATGATTAGAAGAAAGACATTAACGGTCTTTGTACATCTGCTCGTAATACTTCTGATAGTCGCCGCTGGTGACATTATCCATCCAGTCCTGATTCTCTAGATACCAGCGGACTGTCTTTTCAATTCCCTCTTCGAACTGAAGAGAAGGCTCCCAACCGAGTTCTTTCTGGAGTTTCGAGGAGTCGATTGCATAGCGAAGGTCGTGGCCAGCACGGTCAGTAACGTATGTAATCAAGTCCATATCAGCTCCTTCCTCACGGCTAAGAAGGCGGTCGACGGTATTGATAAGGACTTTGATCAGATCTATGTTCTTCCACTCATTGAATCCCCCGATATTATATGTCTCAGCGACCTTTCCTTCATGGAAAATAAGATCTATCGCTCTCGCATGGTCTTCTACATAAAGCCAGTCGCGCACATTCTCGCCTTTACCATAGACCGGGAGTGGCTTGCGATGGCGGATATTATTGATAAAGAGAGGGATTAGCTTCTCGGGGAACTGGTAAGGGCCATAGTTGTTGGAGCAGTTTGTCACAATTGTAGGCATCCCGTAGGTGTCGTGGAACGAACGGACAAAATGATCGCTCGAAGCCTTAGCCGCACTGTAGGGGCTATGGGGCTGATATTTGAGATCTTCCGTAAAGAAGTTCTCTCCGTATGCGAGATGGTGCTCACCACTTGAGGCCTTTGTGGAGAACGGGGGCTTAATTCCCTCAGGATGAGTTATTTCCAATGCTCCATATACTTCATCAGTAGAGATATGATAGAAGCGTTTACCCTCCCATTTCTCCGGCAGGCTCTCCCAGTAGAGCTTAGCGGCCTGAAGAAGCGAGAGAGTACCCATCACATTGGTCTTTGCGAAGGTGAACGGATCCTTTATCGAGCGGTCGACATGGGACTCGGCTGCAAGATGGATGATGCCGTCAACATGCTCGTCGCAGACCAGCTTATACACTGTATCGAAATCGCAGATATCTGCCTTGACAAACTTGTAATTGGGTTTATCCTCAACATCTTTGAGGTTCGCAAGGTTTCCTGCATAGGTAAGCTTGTCTAGATTGATTATCTTGTATTCCGGATACTTGTTGACAAAAAGCCTGACTACATGGCTTCCAATGAATCCGGCTCCGCCGGTTATGATAATTGTTCTTTTCATAATGATCGGAAAGAAGGATGATGACTGTCTTTTTCGGAAAGGATTATTTTATCAGCGGGCAGGCGCCAATCAATCGCGAGATCAGGGTCATTCCATGCAATTGCACCCTCTGCCTCAGGATGATAGAAATTATCGCACTTGTACTGGAAGATCACCTCATCGGAAAGGACGCTGAATCCATGGGCGAATCCCCGGGGCATAAAAAACTGAAAATGATTCTCTTCACTCAGCTCCACAGAGAAGTGCTTCCCATAAGTAGGAGAATCCTTTCGGATATCTACTGCAACGTCGAGAACACAGCCTTTTACGACCCTTACAAGCTTTGCCTGGGCAAAGGGGTCTTTTTGGAAATGAAGGCCACGGAGGACCCCGTAGGAGGATTTACTCTCATTGTCCTGGACAAAGTCGATTTTCCCTACTTTATCTCTGAATTCTCTAAGATTGAAGGACTCGAAAAAATAGCCTCTCGAGTCAGTAAAGACTCGAGGTTCGATGACTAAAAGTCCCGGGATTGGAGTTTGGATTATATTCATAATCTTGAAATGCAGTCTTTCAAAGATGAGTACCAATGAGGAATTGTGATTCCGAAGGTCTTCTTTACGAGGGTTTTATCAAGGACGGAGAAATGAGGCCTCCTGGTCTTTGAAGGGAACTCGTCGCTATGGCAGGGGCGGATATCGCAGAAATTGCCGGAGAGGTCTCTGATTGCGCAAGCGAAATCGTACCAGGAGCAGACACCTTCATCAGAGAAATGATAAATACCCGTCTTGTCTAGCATACGCTCCTGAATAACCTTGAAAATAAGCGTGGCCAGGTCCTTGGCATATGTTGGGGTACCTACCTGATCGAAGACTACGCTGAGAGAATCTTTCTCCGCCGTCAGCGAGCGCATAGTCTTGACGAAGTTCTTGCCGTACGGAGAGTAAAGCCATGCTGTCCTGAAAATCAGATATTTACATCCAGATGCCAGAACTGCTTTCTCCCCTTGGAGCTTGGTCACTCCATACACTCCGAGAGGCTCGGTAGGCCAGTCCTCGCGGCAAGGAATGCTTCTGTCGCCCTGAAATACATAATCAGTCGAAATATGAATCAACGCCGCACCCCTTTCAGCTGCCACTTTTGCCAGATTCCCGGCAGCGACATGGTTGAGAAGATCAGCCGTAGCATAGTCATCCTCCGCCTTGTCGACATTGGTATAAGCAGCGCAATTGACAATAACATCAACTTTTTCCGATTCGGCAATCAAACGGATAGCATCGATATTGGTAATATCCAGATAGACGGTATCTACCCCTTTCGGGCTGGAGACGTCTGTGAAGATATACCTGTCATCACCACCTGACGAGACATTTCGCATTTCTGTGCCGAGCTGTCCGTTGGCTCCGGTTACCAAGATGTTCATAGATTCTACGCCTGTTCATATTCGCCCATGATTTTCTCAAGGGCTTTGACGACATTCTTTTTGAGCACAATCTGGTCATATTGGGATTTTATCGCCTTGAAGCGGTGGCAATCCGATCCGCTGAGGCAGTACCATCCCTTTTCGAGTAGATATTCTGCTTTTCTCATAGCTGTCTCTCCATAGAAACCGACTATAGACGGCAGATTCAGCTGGAGAAGGCAGCCCATCTTGTGGAGTCTCAGGTAGTCTTTATAATCCATATACCTGTATCTCTCCGGATGGGCTATAAGAGGCCTGTAGCCGGCAGCCATAGTGCTGTCGAGAGTCCCCCAAAGGTCAATCGGAGGTGCCCAGGTAGATGTTTCCACCAGGACGGTATCGTCTCCATGGGTCAGAAGATCCTTCGCGGCAAGCCTCTCCTCATAGATGTTGTCCATCATATACTCCGCGGCCACATCGAATTCCAGACCGCCTTTGTAGACAGACTTTAGCTCATTGAATCGGGCTAAAATGCCTTCCGTAGTATTCGGAACATCCTCCATTACATGGGGGGTGAACCAGACCTTC
Source organism: uncultured Bacteroidales bacterium (assembly GCA_900318955.1). Taxonomy (GTDB): domain Bacteria; phylum Bacteroidota; class Bacteroidia; order Bacteroidales; family UBA932; genus Cryptobacteroides. The sequence continues at coordinate 32,978 of ONMJ01000013.1, read as the reverse complement.
TTGACGCCGTGCTCCTCAAGCCACTGGAGAATGCTCAGAGACTCCTCGACCGTCTTGACCCCGTCGTCAAGACCGTAGAGTATATGACAGTGATTGTCGACAGCGCCTTGAAGAAGGCCGCTCCCGACAATCGATTGTTTCTTTTCAAACAGAGAAAACATCACTTATTCTTTCACGTCAGATGATGATCCGTAGCCATAGCCGTATCCGTAACCGTAGCCATAGCCGTATCCATGTCCATAGCCTCTGTGGTATGCTTCTACGCCATTGAGGATAATGGCCATCCTTTTGAATCTGTCGCCCTGATAGATTTCCTCTACTACAGGAATTCCTCTCTTGTCGAAGAGACCGGCACGGAGGATGAAGATGGTAATATCCGCAGCGGATGCGATGATTGAAGTATCAGCTACAACATCGAGCGGAGGGCAATCGAGGAAGACATAGTCATACTGCTTTTTAAGCATCTCAACCATTCCCTTGAACTTGTCTGAGACGAGAAGCTCAGCAGGGTTCGGAGGAAGTGATCCGACAGGAAGCAGATCCAGATTCTCTGTAACAGGCTGAATGTGCCCCGCAAGGTTGTTGTCTTTTCCATTCAGATAAGCAGCCACTCCGGTATTATTCATATTGAGAGCCTTGGAGAGGGTGGCCTTTCTAAGGTCGAGGTCGACAAGAATAACCTTGGAGTTCTTCAGTGCCATCGATGCGGCCAGGTTGAGAACGGTGAAGGTCTTTCCCGCATTTGGATTGAAAGAAGTCAGCATAATGACTTTGGACTCTCCCTCTTGAGAATGCATCATAAGGTCGAGATTGGTCCTCAGTACTCGGAAGGCCTCGTTGATCATATCCCTCTTGCCGCTCTGTACGAGGATTCGGGTATGCTTTTCGTCGTACTTGTTCGCTCTCAGTTTCTGCCAATAGTTGCCTTCCAGTCCGAGCTGAGGAATTTCAGCAAGGAACGGAACGGAAAGACGGGAAAGGTCGCTCCTGCCCTTGACGGAATTGTCCATTATCTTCATGATATAGAAAATAGCGAACGGAATGCCGAAACCGAGTATAAGCGCTACGAGAAGAATCATCATCTTGTTCGGTGCGATAGGGCTGCTGCCGCCGGTAGGCTTCTGGATAAGACGGGTATTTCCGACTGTGAGAAGGCTCTGGAGCTCGTTCTCCTCTCGCTTTTGGAGAAGGAAGATATAGAGCTGCTGCTTAACCATCTGCTGACGCTCGATGCCAAGAAGTTCGAGCTGCTCCCCGGAAGTAGAAGTCAGGCGGCCTAGAATCTCACGCTCTTGTGCCTTAATCTTATTGACCTCAAGATTGAGGGTTGAAATCAGGTTGTCGATAGAGCGATTGATTGCGACTTTATAAGCCTCCAAAGTGACATTGAGGTCCTGTACGAGAGGGTTGGAATCGCTTGAGAGGGCAAGGAGCCTGTCCCTTTCTAGGTAAGCCTTGTTGTAGTCGGCGATCTGAGCCTCCACATTGGGGCTCTGCATACCCATGTTCACAGGAATAAGGTCATTGGAGTGGGCTGGATCGTTGATCCAGTTCTTGATATACTGGGCGATCTCGAGGCGCTTCGATGTCTCAAAAGACTGCGCGGAATAAGCGCTCGACTGCTGGAGAATAGCCTGCGCGGCAGACTCGGCATCGGTAATCTGGTGCTGCTGCTTGTAGGCTTTCAGCTCTCCTTCGATGCCGCCGAGTTCATGCTCGATGACATTGAGTCGCTCATTTATGAATACCGAGGTGTTGCGGGCAGAAGTGTTTTTAAGATTCATCCAGTCCTCATTGTAAATGTCGAGGAGGGTGCTCAGAACGCTCTCAGCCCTACCGGGGAAAACATCCTTGAACGAGAGAACCATCACAGACGACTGCTTGCTGGAAAGCGAAGCGGAAAGTCTTGAGCAATAAGCCTTTCCACGAGCCTTGGCGTTGACCCATGAAATCAGGATATTATGCCCCCAGGAGTCGATGTAGCTCGTCGGAGTGAACAAAAGCTTACCGAAAGAAGTCGTGAGGGTATCTCCCAAGACTCCTTCAATCTTCTCCCCTTCGAGCTCCCTTCCGGCGATACGGATATCCTTCAGCTGGAAAGATTCTTTACCGGTTTTAGAGAGTATGAATGAGAAAGACGAACTGCTGTTTTCCAGAACATGCATCTCAACCGGAGTGTTCTTGTACATCTCACGAACCCTCAAGAACTGGTCGTCAACATATTGTACTTCCAGTCCGAGACGGGAAACTACCCTTTCCATAAGGTCAGGGGATGTGAAAGCTTCAATCTCGTTGTCTACATTCGTACCCTGAGAATAACGCCTGTAACTTCCGGAGAAAGAAGTAAGATCTCTCATCATAGCATTCTGAGAGTCTTCGTCCACTATGACTTTCTCTGTCCTGGAGTAGACTTTCGGGGTCTTGTAGAGATAGAATCCGGCAATGAATAGAGCTGCGAGAACAGAAAAGACATACCACCATTTATGGTTCCATACCAGCTCCCAAAGGTCGGATAGCTGAAGAGAGGGCTGTTCTTCTGTTTGATTTGCCTGAGATGGGTTATTGTACTGATTATCTGCCATGATATTTTACTTTCTGAGAATGGTTATGATAAGGTTCGTAACCGTAATTGCAATAGAACCAACTGAAATCCAGAAGCTTCCGGATTTGAAGTAGTTTTCGTTGATGGTGGACTGTCCGGCCCTTACTTCGTTTGGAGTCACATAAACGACATCGTTCTGCTGGAGATAATAGGCAGGAGAATTAAAGACGTTCGAGTCCCTCAGATCAAGGACGAATACCTGCCTCTTTCCGTTCTGCTCACGGACGACTTTTATGTTGTCGCGCTGTCCGTAGACCGTAAGGTCGCTGGCTAGAGCAATAGCCTGGAAGATGGTAATCTTGTCGCTGGTGACTGTATATGTTCCGGGACGTGTGACATCGCCGAGGACTGAGATCTTGAAGTTCATGAACTCGACAGTAACTATGGCATCTTTGAGAAGACCCGTAGACGATAGCCTGTCTGCAATCTCTTCCTGAAGCTGCCAGCGGTTCATTCCTGATACCTTGATCTTTCCGAGCGATGGGAAATTAATTTCACCGCTGTTGTCTACCGTATAGCCGGAAAGATGCTGAGCAGACGAGATATTTTCTCCTCCTGCATACGTGCTGGCGATAGGAAGATTGAACGGAGCGGCAAGATCAGGACGACGGCTTGTAACAATTATGGACAGCTGATCCTGAGGCTGAATAATAATGCCGTTATTCACCGGCATCTTGGTTGTTGTCGTCTCATCAATATCCTGAAGATAGTTGATGTTTTTCCAGGTCTGGTGATCGCATGAAGAAACGGCAATCGATAGAGCCAGGACTGTAAATGGGATTAATATCTTTTTCATAAATAACATCTTTACTTTTCAAATCGCGCTCCTACGCGCGTATAATCGTGCAAAAATACTTATTTTACATAAGTAAAGCAAAAAAATATTTCATTACCTTTGTATCCGTATGGATAAGAAAAGTCCGATATATCTCTATACAGACGGAGCCGCCAGCGGCAACCCCGGTCCAGGAGGGTATGGTGTTGTGATGAAGTGCGAGATTCTCGTCGACGGTCAGAAGCGCTTGGCTGTCAAGGAGATGTCAGGAGGATTCCGCCTTACGACCAACAACAGGATGGAGCTTCTCGCAGTGATTGTCGGGCTGGAAGCCATAAAGTGGGAGCATGCTGAAGTGGAGGTCTGGAGCGATTCTTCATATGTTGTGAAAGCAATAAATGAAGGCTGGCTCGAGAGTTGGAAAAGAAAGGGATTTAAGGGGAAGAAGAATATGGACCTCTGGATTCGCTTCGACGAAGTCTTCCGCCGCCACACTGTCCGCTTCCACTGGCTGAAAGGCCATGCCGGTCATCCCGAGAACGAGAGGTGCGACACCCTTGCGGTAGAAGCTTACCACGGGGAGAATCTCCCGGAGGATACCGGATATACCGAAAAAGAAGAACAATTGTTTTAGATATGCAAAACCAGAGAAAACTCGTCGTCGGAATTACTCAAGGCGACGGCAACGGAATAGGATATGAAGTCATAATCAAGTCTCTCTCAGACCCGAGAATACTGGAGTCTTTCACTCCCGTTATCTACGGATCCTCCAAGCTTTTCGGCTTCTATCGCAAACTGATCCACAATATCGATCAGATGGACACCAATGTTATCTCTTCTGCAAAGGATGTCCACCAGAGAAGGATCAACATCGTAAACTGCCTTCCTGACAATATATATGTCGAGCCGGGGCAGGCTACTGCAGAATCAGCAAAAAGCGCAATCAGGTCCCTCCAGTGCGCAGTTGAGGATATCAAGAAAGGCTATATCGACGTCCTTGTCACCGCCCCGATCAACAAGAGGGCGATGGTCAATGAGGGTTTCGGCTACACCGGACATACAGAGTATCTGGAGAAGGAATTCGGGGTTGATGACGTAACTATGGTAATGTGCAGCGACCGCCTCAAGATCGGAGTTGTCACAGGACATATTCCCCTAAAGAAAGTGGCCGAGAGCCTCACGAAAGAGAAGATTCTTTCCAAGCTGCGTCTGATGAAAGCCTCTCTCCAGAGGGACTTCGGCATCATCGAGCCTAAAATCGCCGTACTCGGCCTCAACCCCCACTGCGGAGACGGAGGCCTCCTCGGCGACGAGGAGCAGAATATCATCCTTCCCGCCGTTATGGAAGCCGTAAATGAGGGCATTCTCGCATTCGGTCCCTACTCCCCCGACGGATTCTTCGGAATGGGCAATTACAGCCGCTTCGACGCCACCCTTGCAATGTACCACGACCAGGGTCTGGCTCCATTCAAGGCCCTATCATTCGAAAGCGGAGTAAACTTTACCGCAGGTCTTCCTATAGTGAGGACGTCTCCAGATCACGGGACAGCATACGAAATGGCCGGCCGCGACGAGGCGGATCCCCATTCGATGATGTGCTCGATTTATTCTGCTATCGATATCTACAGGAACCGCGAGAAATACGACAATCTTCACGGAGAAGACTAGAGTTTCAGTTCGCGGTCGCAGAACTCTGCGATTCTTTCCCTATGGGTAATGAATATCATCGTCTTGTTGGAAGCAAGTTCGGTGATATTTTTTATGAGCCTGTCCTCTGTCTCCGGGTCCAGGGAAGAACTGAACTCGTCGAAAAGAAGAATATTTCCGGGACGGAGAAGTCCTCTTGCAATGGCGATTCTTTGCGATTGTCCTTCGCTCAAGCCAGACCCTCTCTCGCCGCAGACCGTATCCAGCCCGTCGGGAAGATCAAATACAAAATCTGCCTGGGCGGCCTTCAGGGCCCACAGCATCTTCTCTTCGTCAGCCTCGGGGTCTCCTATCATCAGGTTATGACGGATCGTACCGCTGAAAAGCGTATTTCCCTGAGGGACATAGACTATATTGCACCTTGTAAGAGGAGAAGCCTGCATTGACTCACTGGAATTATACAAAGACACAGTACCGGAAGTCGGCTTGAGGAGAGAGAGCATGAGCCTTATAAGAGTACTCTTACCGACTCCGGTTTCACCGACTATAGCTGTCTTGGAAAGAGGCGGGAAATCGAAAGAGAGATCCTTCAGGACATCTTTTTCACCATCCGGATAACGGAAAGTAAGATTCTCCACCTTGATCCCGAGAGGTGAATCCATCATTATGCTTTCTCCACTCTCCTCCTTCGGCCCTTCCTCGAGCTCCATGAGACGGTCTATCGAAGCTGTAGCATTGATAAATGCAGGAATCTGACGGGTCAGATTGACCATAGGACGCTGGATCTGTCCGACGAGTTGGAGGAATGCGGTCATGATACCATAAGTGAGGTTTCCATGCATGATACCGAAAACTCCCCAAAGGAATGCGGCTATGTATCCGAACTGGAATGATGCCGAAACGATTGTCCGCGCTATAATATTGAGCTTTGTCCTCTCCTTTACCTGAGAATACTCCTCGTTCTGGAGGTTCTCCAGCCGGTTTTCCATCATATCTTCATTCTCCATGGACCTGATGACTACCCGGTGCTGGATACTTTCCTGGAGGTGGCTCTGGACCTTGCTCTCGGTATCGCGGATAGTTCTTGTCATTGCGCGGAGACGGCTGTAGAAGACCTTGCTGAGACCGACGAAAACAGGGGTGATAATAAGCAGAATCAGAGCCAGACGCCAGTCCATGGTGCACATGAAAACAAGGGCTGCTGCCAGCTGGAACAAGGTTGAGACTATCTGAGGCGAGTCGGAGCAGATGACATTTGTCACTGTCGAGACATCGGTTTCAAGACGGTTGAGAGTATCCCCTGAATGATACTTATCCTTACCGAACCATTCCGCCTGGAGAATATCCGAGTAGATACGGCTTCTGATGATGAAGTTCATCTTTGAGTTGGTAAGGCTCTCAAGCCTGGTATTCATAGCATTGACTACAAGCCTCAGAAGGACAACTACCAGCACAACAGAAGTATAGAGCCAGATGCTGCCGTCGAAGACCCCGGTGGCAATATCGACGAGCTTCTTACAGAGATAGATAAAGAAGAGATTGAGAAGAATGCTCACTCCGCTTAGGACGATATTCAGGACAATTCGCCTTCTCACCCCTTTGGAGTGAGAATATAGCCATCTGAAATAATCTTTGATAGTTGCCGCCATATTCAATCCCTAAATAGTGTCAGTCAATCTCTTGATACCGTAACCAAACGCCCCGAAGAAGAAGCGGAGAGACTCCCCGGGAAAGATGCCGAAGTGACGAAGCCTGTCGCCCGCAACCTTTCTTCTGAATGAATCCATTTTCCTTAAAAGCACCGGCATGTCGGAATTATCCTTTCTCCCCTCCAATTTCCCGAAATTCCCGACGCTCAGAAGATACGAAAGAATCTTCTCGCCCTTGCCCGAATATTTTCCGTCATAAAAGGGAATATCCCTCTTGCTGAACCCCAGATACTCAACGGCAAAGCAGCCGAAAGAGCGCCACAGCCTCATCAGGGAGAGATCTTCGAGATCAGATTTAAGGGCCTGAAGGTCGATTAGAGTATTGTTTTTTCTCAAAAAGACCGCCCAGTCCACTATCTGTCTCAGACCGAGTCCCGACGACCAGTAATGCTGGAGAAAATGAATAAAAATATAGAGAGCGTTGAAATTCTGGTCAGGAACGGGAATATCCTCTCCTCCTATCTCCACAAAGGTTCTTTCAGGCCTTGAGAACATCCGTTTCTGGATTGTCAGAAGCTTCTTGTCGAGCTTTCTCGACATCCCTGTACTGATCCTTCCATGGAGCTCTACTTCTACCGACCCGTAAAAAAGGCCCTGATGGAGTATCTCCACCACTTCTTCCTCTACTTTCGATGCCTTTGGAAGAAGCAGCTTCTTGGCCTCCTGATAGCCTTCATCCATAAGGAGGATGTCGATATCCCCCGGCTGCCGCTTCATAGGAGAAGGATAAAAAGGAGCTAATGACTGCCCTTTCACGAGCACTGCTCCCGTACCTTCGAGACGATGGAACAACTTGGGAATGAAGCTATTGAGAAGAGAATTACGGCTTGCCGTCATCAATGTGTCGCCGACAAAGGGATCGAGCCGGGTCTCATCTTTCGGGAGTGAGGAGGAAGGCAGGCGGTCTATTCCTTCTGAAGCGAGACAGACAACTGTCTGGTCATGGGCAAGCCTGTATAAAGACTCCCAATCGGTGTCTTCAGTGAAAAGAGAGGGATTCGGAGCCCCTCCATGGAGCCCCGAACGAACGAGTTCGAGAAGTCTCTCGACAGTTATTCCACTATACCGGCACCCTGCCACTGTTCAATCAGTTTCTCCGAATCGGCAAGGGCTGTTTCCCTGTCGACTTCGTAAGATTCAGTAAGAAGATCTGCCATCACGGAGGCGTCGAATTCCTTACCAACGAGATTCTCGAAAAGATAGGCTGCGGTCTCATTGAGACTCACAAGCTTGGAGAAATTGACATTGGCGGAGCCTTCAGCGGAGACTACGCTCTGGCCGCAGATTGTTCTCAGAATGAATCCTTCTTTGATTTTCATATTGTGTTCTATTTATTTTCTTTCAACCATTTCCTGTTCCACGGGAGGTGCCTGTAGGCAAAGAGGATGTACCTCCTCAGCGGCAACAGGCGCTGCCAGGCATGGACCTTACGGAGTTCTTTGTCGGAATACGGGTCCACCGGATGCTTCCCGTCCCTGATAATGCTGACAGCCTTTCCGACAACGCTCTCGACAGTCACATATTCGTGGTTTTTCGGCACGCCGTCGCCCATTATATCAAGTTTCTTGCCATCGCGGGATAGAATGCGGTGCATCACATAACGACCGCCGAATTCCGGCCCTATATGGAAAAGGACGATATCATCTTTTTTCACCTCCCCCGGAGAGCGGAGGACGACAAGATCCTTCCCACCCCTGATAAACGGAAGCATGCTATATCCTTTGACCGGGATGGTAACATCATGACCGGCTGAAAGCATCTGACGCACAGAAGCGAAGAATTCATCGTTATTTATCGTCAGTTTATCCATACAGAATGCAAATTTAACGATATTCCGCAATTTTTTCGTATAATTGTATGGTAAAAATTATCAGCGGGATGATGGACATGAACATACAGTATCTCCAGGGGGTCGGACCGAGAAGGGCCGCCCTCCTCAAGAGCGAACTGGAGATAGAGACTGTCCGCGACCTGCTGAGTCAGTATCCTTTCAGATACATCGACCGCACTTCCTTCCATCGTATCGCCGACATTGTCCCTGACCAGGCCTATATTCAGATAAAAGCTGCCGTAAAGTCCGTCAAACTGCTCGGTAAGAAGGGAGACACCCTTGATCCCTCCTCTGCTCCAAAAGGGGCCGTAAACAGGCTCAGCGCCATTGTTGAGGATGATTCCGGAGAGATTGAGGTAGTGTTCTTCAAGGGGATAAAATGGATGGTCACAAGACTAGTCGTAGGAAGGGTGTTTGTATTCTTCGGCAAGCCCTCCGTCTTCAACGGCCATATCAACCTTGTCCACCCGGAAGTCGATGATCCCGACGTGTCAGCGAAAGGCGGTCTTTCCGGAGTCTATGCCAGCACGGAAAAGTTGAAAAACGGGGGAATTACCGGCAAGGTAATGGCAAAACTCGTTGCCAGCGCCCTCGATATGGTCCTTCCTACCCTTAAAGACTCTCTTCCCGATTATATCCTGAAGGAAAAAGGTCTTGTGCCGCTTTCTTTCGCTCTCCGCCAGATACACTTCCCTACCGACCAGAATTCCCTTGCAAAGGCCTCCTACAGGCTTAAATTCGAAGAGCTATTCCTCCTCCAGCTATCCCTTCTGAAGCAGAAATATGTACGCTCAAGAATCGAGACGGGAATCCAAATGAACCGTGTCGGAGAGGCCTTCAATCTCTGCTATAACTCCCTTCCGTACCAGCTGACAGGTGCGCAGAAGAGGGTTATCCGGGAGATTCGGGAAGATATGAAAAGCGGGCGTCAGATGAACAGGCTCCTCCAGGGAGACGTAGGCAGCGGCAAGACAATGGTTGCGGTACTTTCGTCCCTTATCGCCGTCGGAAACGGTTATCAGGCATGCATAATGGCTCCAACGGAAGTACTTGCAGAACAGCATTTTGCAAATGTCTCCAGATACCTCGAGCCAACGGGAGTTAAAGTTGTGCTTCTTACCGGAGCGACAGGAGTAAAAGCCCGCCGCGAGATTCATTCCGGTCTTCTGGACGGATCTATCGGGATTATTATCGGGACTCATGCCCTGATTGAAGATACGGTCGCCTTCAAGAATCTAGGGCTCGCGGTAGTGGACGAGCAGCATCGTTTTGGAGTAGAGCAGAGGGCAAAACTATGGAATAAAGGAGCCGGAGGAGTTGCCCCGCATGTACTTGTAATGACGGCAACGCCTATTCCGAGAACACTCGCAATGACACTTTACGGAGATCTCGACGTATCTGTAATCGACGAGATGCCTCCCGGGAGAAAGCCCGTAATAACCAATCAGTTCGGCGAGAACAAGCGGATGGCTCTCCATAAGTTCATGAGGGATCAGATTGCCCTTGGAAGGCAGATTTTTGTAGTGTATCCGCTTATTTTCGAAAGCGAAAAGCTGGATTACCAGAACCTCGAAAAAGGCTACGAAGAGATCGTAGAGGCATTCCCGCTGCCAAAATATAAAGTTGCAATAGTCCATGGCCGTCAGACGAGCGAAGAGAAGAACTTCAATATGAGCGCCTTTGCAGCCGGCAGGGCTGATATCCTCGTATCAACTACTGTCATAGAGGTCGGCGTTGACGTCCCCAATGCCTCTGTAATGGTCATTGAAAGCGCCGAGAGATTCGGCCTAAGCCAGCTTCACCAGCTCCGCGGACGGGTCGGAAGGGGTTCTGAATCATCATATTGCATCCTGATGAAGGGACAGAAAGTATCAAAGGAAAGCCAGAAAAGGCTCGATCTCCTTTGCTCCACAGAGAACGGATTCGTCCTAGCAGAGGAAGACATGAAAATGCGCGGTCCCGGCGACCTGGAAGGCACCCAGCAGTCAGGACTCCCGATAAAGCTCAATATAGCTTCCCTTGCCCGCGACGGCCTCATTCTATCCGATGCCAGAAACTACGCTGCTCATATCCTCGACGATGATCCTTCGCTAACAAGCGCAAAAAATACCTGCCTTCTCGAAGAACTCAGAAAAGACAGGTATCAGGTCAAAGACTATAGCAAAATCTCTTGATTACAGCCAACGCGACAGCCACTCAAAATAGCTGCGGTGCCAGTAAAGAGCATTCTGCGGCTTGAGAATCCAGTGGTTCTCGTCCGGGAAAACGATGAGTTTAGAAGGAACGCCCATCATCTGGGCTGCATTGAATGCTGCCATTCCTTCATCGTAAGGGACCCTGAAATCGCTTCCGCCGTGGATACAGAGAATAGGAGTGTGCCAGTTCTTCACAAGGGTATGGGGAGAATTGGAATAATGGCGTACGGCTTTGGGAGACGTACTCCAGGGAGAACCGGCCTGCTGAATGCCTCCGAATGTCTTTCCGTCGCCCTTCGGGCCGATCTGGCCGGGCTCATAAGCATACTCTTCCGGAATACCGCCGTTATCCCAGTTGGGGAACCACATTTCCTCCGTTGTCATGTACATATGCTCCTCATTGAAGATACCGGCATGCGCGATGAAGCAGTCGTAGATGTCTCCATGGATTCCGGCAAGATAATAGACGCTGTATCCTCCGTAGCTGGCCCCGCACGCGGCAAGTTTCCCGACATAAGGCTCGGCCTTTATCATCTTGGCGGCAGAGAGATAGTCCTGCATATTGAGGCCGATATAGTCGCCGCTGATCTGCTCGCACCAAGGCTGACCGAAGGCGGTCGTTCCGCGGCGGTTAGGAAGGACTACGACATATCCCTGATTGGCCATGAGGCAATAGTTCCAACGGTAGGACCATCCCTGAGAAAGTGTCCCCTGAGGGCCTCCAAGGCAGATTTCAATTGCCGGATAGACCTTTGTAGAGTCGAAATCGGGAGGGAGAAGAACCCAGGTGAGCATATCCTTTCCGTCCACAGTCTTTACCTTTCTCATCTCAGTCTTATGGCCCTTCAACTGAGAAAGGATATGGGCGTTTTCGGATGTAACGGCCTTGAATTCTCCATCTTTTACAGCTACAATCTCTGTCGGGAAATCCATGCTGCAGTAAGTAGCGAGAAGAGTTCCATCCTCCAATACGGCAAAAGGAGATCCGAAATCGAACCAAGCTCCGTCCGGAGTCAAACGGGTAAGTCCCTGCTCTCCGGGGACATTATTGTCCGTACGGATATTGAAAATACCCTGAAGCCCTTCAACTAATGAGTTGAAATATATGGACTTGCTGTCTTCAGCCCAGACCGGGCCGGCAACGTTATAGGCAAATCCGGATGTGAGATTTCGAATATTAAGGGCAGCGGGATTCGATGTCTGACCCTCCCCTTCTTCTTCGCTTTGGAGCTCTGCAAGGAAAAGGTCAGTCTTATCTGCCTCATAACCGTCCCGCTCCATATGGAGCCAGGCTATCGCCTTGCCGTCCGGAGACCACACCGGGTCGGTATCATATCCGCCGCCATCTGAGATCTTCGTAGTCTCTCCGGTAAGGATGCAATAGATAAATATCTCTGTATTAGTGGAGAAGGCGTATTCTTTTCCAGTAAGTTTTTTGCAGGAATAAGCGACATATCGTCCGTCCGGACTCCATGAAAGCTGCTCAATACCGCCGAAAGGTCCGTTAGGGAGCTGATAAAGGACATCGGGGCCTCCTAAAATGTCGAGGGACCTGTCCTTGGTAATCATACCGCCGCCTGCAGGGCAGATATAAGTATGGTCGATAGTCTCAACCCAATGATCCCAATGGCGATACATCAGATCCTCTGTAGCATAGGCTGTAGCCTTGTCGAGGGCAGGATCGCTGTCGGAAGGAGTCTGGACTGCACTTTTTACTGAACTTACATACATAATCTCACTTTCATCAGGAGAGAATTCGAATTCACTTATTCCCTCTGGGACATCGCTGATTTTCACCTTCTTCCCGAGCTTTCCCGCTTTGAAAGGAGCTTTATAAATCTGTCCACCCTGGATAAAATAGACGCTGTTTCCATCCTTAGACCAACGAGCGCAGGAAATGCTTTTTCCGTCGAATGTAAGTTGGACTTTATTTCCTCCATCGAGAGGAGAGAAAAACAGATTCCTTACGCTTCGATTATCTTTAATGGAGGTATAGCTCACTCCGTAAAGAATTTTCTTTCCGTCGGGAGAAAGCCGGGGATCCGAAAGTCGCCCGAGAGAAAGCAGAACTTCCGGGGACATTTTCCCGTCCTGCACCGTAATCTCGGAGGGGCCAATATAACCTTGTTGTGGTTTCATACTGCAAGAAGCTGCACAAAATACTATTGCCAGCGCATTTAAATAATTAGTTAACTTCATTTTACCTATATATATCTAAAGTTTTAGTCAGCTCATCGATAACCCGATTTCGAAGAGATACAGGCTCCAGGACCTCTATTCTTGAGCCCAGTTTGCAAAGCTCCATCACGAAATTCTCTGTAGGAATCAGATATAGTCGGAAGATACTTCCCTCATCGTCCGAGGATATGAGGGTCTGACTCTCGTGAAGAGGGAGATCCTTAAGATAAAGAGCCTCAGTACCATAGGCTTTAAGCCTTATTATTTGAGGTTTTCCTTCAGGTAAATAAGGGCCGAAGCTGACGACGAATTTTTCCCTTGCATTGAAGTCTTTGGGGTATACAAAAGTATCGCCGGTTTCTTTGATGCTCCTTATCCTGTCCAATCCATAAAGACGAAGGGCTTTTCTTTCCACACAATAACCTATGAGATACCATCTCTTTTCGTATTCCTTGACTGCATACGGATGAATATTAAGCACTTCCGGAGTACTACTTGAATATTTGCAATAAGTAATCGAGATCACTTTATTCTCCATCATGGCGGTCATTACCTTCGTCAGAAACCTATGTCCCGAGGGTACATCTTCAACAAGGACCCTTCCTCCAAGACGCTCTTTGCCAAGCGACAGGAGGCTGTTGACTGAAAAAGTATTGATAAGCCACTGAACCGTCTGCCTCTTGTCGATGGCATATTCGTCGATAAAGTATCTGTTTGTGCTTCGATCGCACCCGATCTTGATACCGAAGACCTCCTCAATAGATGCACGATGATTATTGAAAGTCCTTCTCGGATATGCAGAATCATAGCGTTCCTGATATTCCTTTACTATCTCATCCAAAGACATTCCCTCCTCTCCGGCATCTGTCAACTCCTGAAGAAGCCATATATATTTTTCAATTAGACTGGAAAGCATAGATAAATGTGCTTAATTTTGGCAAACTTACATAAAAATTCCGGATTTTTACTTAAGTTTGTCCTGTTATGGACAATTTATTTTCGAGAAAGTACAATAGCAGGACAGCTCTTCTTATCGGAGAGGACAATTTTGAGAGGCTTTCGGCAGTCAAAGTCATCATTTTCGGAGTAGGCGGAGTAGGCAGCTGGTGCGCTGAAGGCCTTGTCAGAAACGGAATCGGCCATCTGACCATAGTAGATCCCGATTTGGTTGCGGAATCCAACGTCAACAGGCAGCTTATGGCGACGACAAAGACCGTTGGCAGGGTAAAGGTGGATGTGCTAAAGGAAAGGCTCATGGAGATCAATCCTGGGGCTGAAATCATAGCTATAAGACAAGTATTCAGCAAAGAAACGGCCGGAGAGTTTGATCTTGACAGCTACGACTTTGTCATAGACTGTATCGATACCCTTAAAGACAAGGCCGAACTGATACTTGCTGCGTCAGCGTCCAAAGCAACTTTCTTCTCTTCGATGGGAGCGGCTCTTAAAATGGATCCGACAAAAGTGAGAGTCGCATCGTTTTGGGAGGTTCGGGGCTGCCCTCTTGGAGCCGCCCTCAGAAAGAAATTCAGAAAGAGCGGAATTCTTCCGGAGAAGGATTTTTTATGTGTCTACGACGAGGAAGTTTTGGAGAATAAAGGTTCTCTTTCACTATCTGAAAACGAGCCTATGAATGGCAAGGCTGTCATCAACGGATCGCTTGTCCATATCACTGCAATTTTCGGCTTCACCCTCGTCGGATTGGTGACAAAAACGGCCTGCGAAGGCTATTAACAAAAATGTTATAGCTAGAAACTATTTTGTTTCAAATATTATATTTCAAATAGTTAAAAGAGTCTAAAACCTCTATGGCAAGGGAAGGGCTTTTTTGTAGTAAGGACGCATGGGATCCTCGATTGTGACCGATGCAGAAGAGGTAGAACAGGCGGCAAAGAAGCCTACAGCATCTCCTCCTTTGATATTTGTAGGGCAGTTTGCAGGCTGCGACTGGAGCAGCGGGATTGCCGAACCGACACTGTTGGAAATGAACCCCATAAAGAACTCAAAATACTCTTTGGGGATGGAATAAACGGTGAAAGTAATTACATCTCCCCTTTCAAGATACTTCCCGCACTCTCCGTATTGCTTTTGAACCATTGCTGTCTGGCTCATTGTCTTCACCGGGAAACAGACCACATCCTGGCCTGCAAAATACTTATCGTCGATAACTTCTGAGAGCTCGAGAGGAAATCTGGTCCCATTGAGATCAATTCCGAGGAAATAATAACTGGTGATGGGATAATCTTTGCCCCACATGGCAACCAACCAAAGGCTGTCAATGTTCATTTTCTCATTCCCCCCATACATATAGTCAATATCGGTGAGGTCAAATCCTCTTTCGACCATTGTCGACTCCGCTTCATAATGGTTCTTCTCGGAATCAATCTCGGCATCGACAGAAAGCTTGTACGTTGTACCCGGAGTGCCGCAGAACCCTTCCGGACCAATATAACATCCGCTCCCGGACGGAGTTTCAGTGAAAGGATAATCAGAAATGCCATCAGAAATTTTCACTTCTGCACCGGAGACCGGGGCCGGGACTTCTTTTTCAAAGTAATCAATCGATCTCGACAGAGTGACTTTCTGGGGCTCATCCGCCCTGTCAGTCAGCATGGCTTCAACAACAAGAAAAGTCCTGTCCATGCTTTTGGTATGGACATCCACCTTCTCATTGCAACCGGCAAGAACTACGATTGCAGCAGTGAGGAGCACCAATGAATAATTATTAGAAATACACATTGTATGAAATGGAAGGAACGATTGTAAACAGATAGACTTTAAGAGCCTGCGGCTCATCTTCTTCCCTATTGTACATGAATGCGAGAGACCAGGCGTTATGACGGGAATATGCATTATATACGGAAAGATTCCACTCGCTTCCTCCCGGAAGGCCGGCCGCCCTTCGGCGGCTCTTGAAGGTAAGGGAAAGGTCCATCCTGTGATAGGGAGGCATGGAATCTTCATTTCTGAACGAATAGATGGATGAATACGATCCTCCATATGAGAACCTACCCGTCGGGAAGGTCGTCGGAGCACCGCTATAGAAAACCCAGTCAGTCGAAAGTGCGACCCGCTTGCTGATGTCATAGGACATAACGAAATTGACCGAATGCTCATGATTAAGCGGAGAACGGTAAGGCTTTCCTCCATTGAGCTCGGGAATGTCGAAAATAGCCTTGGACCATGTATAGGCCAGCCAGCCGCTCAAGCGGTCGAATTCGTATTTGAGCATAACCTCGGTGCCATATGAATATGACTTTCCAAACCTCAGCAGACCTTCCCTCTCGGCATCGTCAAAGACAAATCCCGGATTTTCCTTGAAATCCATCGTATTCTCATTGTGCTTATAAAACGCCTCTGCGCTCACCTCCAAGGCCTGATTGAGGAACAGTGCGTTCACTCCTGCAGAGAACTGATCTGAGAGCTGGGGACGGATATTCGGCGATGATATGAACCACGCATCGATCGGACTACCGGAGATGCTGATAGGGACCTGCTGAATATACTGAAAGGACCTGGAGTACGCCGCTTTCAAAGAGAGGTCATCCGACAGGGAAAGGGATCCGGACAGTCTCGGCTCAATTCCAAAATATGTCTTTATCGGCTCACCGGAGTCAAAGTGTTTTGTATGAGTAAGTTCATGAGTCAGTGGATCATAGTATTTCTGATCCGCCTCTCCGAGGGATGAGAAAGAGGCGACCCGGAAGCCGTATCTCATAGTCAACTTTCCTATTTTCTGCTCGTTTTGGACATAGAGCGACGGGTGAAGACCATAGCTTCTCGGAAGGTGAAGCGCCTGGACTATGGATTCCTCGCCAATCGGGACCACATCGCCCTGATCGAGCCGATAATACGCCAGATTGATTCCGGCCTGGAAAGTATTGGAAGGATTTATATACCAAGTGATTCCATTTTTCACTCCGGACTCCCTTATAACAGCGGTATAATCCCATGCCGCTGAACTCAGATCCCCATAAAAACCGTCGTCAAAGCGAGAATTATAGAGGGAGAAATTATAGAAAACCTTCGGGGAAAAAACATGATTCCAGTGGAGAGTCTGGGTATTATTGGCGAAATTGAATCTCATATTATTAAGATCGAACTCCTCCATCGACATTCCGAAGACATCCCTCCCCCTGAACGCGCTTAGATAGACCCTGTCATTCGGTCCGGCTATCCAACTTATCTTTCCATTGATGTCATAAAAATACATCCTCGTATTCTTAGGTATCTTCTCTCCGAAGAGCGGGAAGAACGCATCCATGTATGTCCGCCTTCCTGCGAGCATGAAAGATAGCTTATTCTTCACTATAGGCCCTTCTACGGCCGCTCTCGAAGTAATAAGGCCGATAGAAGCGTTCCCTTCGAACTTACGGTTGTTGCCGTCCCTAGTGCTTACCTCAAGCACTGAAGAGAGTCGGCCGCCGAACGAGGCCGGGAAATCTCCCTTATAAAGGTGGGCATTCTTTACCGCGTCACCATTGAACATGGAAAGAAAGCCTAGGAAATGGCCCGAATTGTATAGTGGAGCCCCGTCCATGAGGATAAGATTCTGATCAATGCCTCCTCCGCGGACGCTGAAACCGGTAGATCCCTCGCTTGGGGTCTGCACCCCAGGCATCATCTGGATTACCCTGATTATATCGGCCTCCCCCATCAGGGCAGGGATCTTCTTGATCACTTCAGCACTGACAGACTCTTTCCCAAGTTGGGGAACAGTCAGCTGCTCTCTCTTACTGGAAGAGAAAACCTTTGAGGCTTCAAGAACTTCATGGTCTTCTTCAAGTCCAAAGTCGTATTTAAATGATTCTTTGGGGTTTACCCTTGTCTCCGCTGTAATATAGCCAGAATAGGAGCACTTTATTACCTGCTCTTTTTTCCCTATCTGGAGAGAATAATAGCCGTACGAATTGGTAGAGACTCCTACACTTTTATCTTCAGTAAAAACGACTGCTCCGATAAGAGGCTCTCCGCTGGAAGCCTCCTTTACATAACCTGACATAACGACCTTTTGGGCCGCGGCAGGAAACAATCCTCCAAAAAGAACAAGGAGGAACACCACTAACTTCTCAGACAATTTCATTGCGCAGCATTTACTGCAATAATAGAGCCAATTGGCCTCCTGAGGGTGTTCAGTCTATATGAGCGAGATCAAAAGGAAGAGAAAATGAGCGATAACACCTGCGCATAGGCCGGCAACGGCATGGGCTCCGAGAGCCTTGGAAATGACCTTACGGTAGCCGAGGGAATCCAACATCGCCGTATGGGTGGAGAGGAAACCGCTCCAGCACATTCCGATTGCGGTAAAGACCGCAATAGCGTTGCCATCGATTATCCCGGCGGAATTAAATGCGGGAATAAGTCCCAGCGAGGCTCCGACTGATCCAAGAGCAGTCATCGGGAAGGCAATGAGCTCCATATCATTGAATCCGAATAGCCACTCAAAGACCCAGTGGATCTTTTCTGCAAGCCATGGAAGTATAGGGACTCCCTGGTAGGCAGAGCCGTTGTAGCCTCCATCCCCTGCACTGAAAGTGATCAGTAGTACAAATGTAGTTATGATCAGGACTCCCGGGATAATCTGAAGACCGAGGTCGACTCCGTTCTTGCCTCCGTCGAGAAGGGCATTGAGGGCACGCATGAAAATACTGTCCTTCTTCTTTCCCTCTTCAGCGATTTCCTCCGGCTCATCCTCGGAAATCTCTTCAAGAACCGGAGAATCGAGTTCGGGATAACTCTTAAGGCAGCTTCTCTGCATGATGCGGGTAGAGATAATTGAGCCGCAAAACGCCCCAAATAGGCCTATGAGGGCTCCTGCGAGATGCCCATAGCCGATCATTGTCACAATCACTACGAAGCCCATTCCGAAAGCGGTACCGAAATTCGTCAGGGAAATAAGCTGATACTTCTTGAAGAAGGAAGAAAAAGTCTTGTCCTTGGAAAGAGCGATAATTGCCGGATTGTCGGAAAGGAAGGTCATCACCGCACCGAGAGCGGAAACACCGGGAAGATTATAAAGAGGCTTCATGAGAGGACGGAGAATTCGCTCGAGAAGCTTCACGACTCCGAATTCCGACATCAGTTTTGACATAGCTCCGGTAAGGACCGTAATTCCCATCAGATAGAATACCGTATTGAGAAGAAGGTCATGGGCGGTATTCATAATCGTCTTTACGAGATTTGCTCCACCCATTTTATTGGCCAGAACAGCCGATACTGTAAATAGTATGACCAGGAAGACTAAAGCTTCAATTGTCGAACGGCGCAGCGCTCTTTTCTTTTTTGTTGTGTCCATCGTCCTAATCCGGGGATTGCGACAAAGATAGTTCTTTCTTTCCCAAGAAAAAAGTACATTTGCAGCATGAAATCGAATTTTTTGTTCTCATTCCTGATAGCCGCGATGTTTTTATCCGGTTGCGCCGAAAAATATGATTCTCCTAAAACAGGAGACCTCGTCTTTGTGGGCTACCCTGCCGGGACTCTTTCCGGAAGCGGTTCAATGGCTGAAGCAATTTCCTCTTCAACCGGCAAGGGAAAACTGGAATTCGTTCACACGGCGATATTGGAAGTAACTGACAGCGGGGACTTTGTAATCGACGCTACCATAAAATACGGAGTCGACAGGCACCCTTTGGATACATTGATCCGGCAGTTCATGCTCAAAGACGGGACTATGCCGACCCTTGTCTATATGAGACTGAAAGACGACCCCACTCCGGAGAAATATGTAGAAAACTCCAAAGCCTTTATCGGCGAGGGTTATGACCTCTATTTCCTTCCTGACAACGGACTCCATTACTGCACCGAGCTTGTTTATGATTCGTATATAAAAGACGGAGAGCACCTTTTCAGCTGCTCTCCGATGAATTTCAAGGATGCGGAAGGGAACATGCCTCAGTACTGGACCAACCTGTTCGACCGCCTCGGCCAGAAAGTGCCTCAGGATGTGGACGGAACCAACCCCGAGAGCATGTCGGAATCCCCTGCCCTTGTAAGGGTTAAGCCTCAAGGGCGTCATTGGCTTGCTCAGGGCTCTTTCCGCCAAGAGCAGGGTAAATAATATTCCATACGGCATTGAGAACCTTCTGGAGGTTTTTGGAGAACTCAGTAATAACCACTACTGCATCTACATCCGGCATAACCAGAATATACTGTCCGCGGGCTCCGTCTGCGCGGAAAGCATTGTGACGACAGCGCCACATCTGGTAGCAGTAACCCTGGACCCAGTCGGAGTTCTCTTTTGTAAGACCAGAAGCCGGGACATCTTCCGGACGCTTTCCGGCCGGCTGGCAAGGGACTTTATAAGTGGTCATCTGCTCCACCCAATCCGCCGGAATCACCTGACGTCCTTTGTATTTACCTCCATCCAGCAGGGTCTGTCCCATCTTAGCCATGTCTTCGGTCTTGAGATAAAGGCCCCAGCCTCCGCAGTTAATTCCTTCGGGACTCTCCTCGAAAGTAGGCTTTTCTATGCCTAGAGGCTCCCATAATCTCGGGGTCAGGTAGTCGTTGACCTTCTCACCGGTGACTTTTTGGACGATTGCGGACAGCATATATGTAGCCATGCTGTTGTACATAAAGTAGGTTCCCGGCTTGTTCGGGACCGGAGCGGTGAAAAAGCCTTCCACCCATGACGGCCTGTCGCTGTCCCTGGTCTGCGCCCTTGGCTCTCGATCCATACCGACATTCATTGTCAGAAGATCCTTGACCGTCACTTCTTTCATATTCTCATCCATGTTCTCCGGAAGAGCATCGGGGAAGAATGATACGAGTTTGTCATCGACGCTCAGAAGACCTTCGGAGATTGCAAATCCTACTGCTGTTGCAGTGAAGGTCTTACTCACAGAAAACATCACATGGGGCTTGTCGGGAGCACCTTCGCTCATCCATTGTTCAGCAAGCACTTTCCCGTGCTGAAGCACCATTACACTGTGAAGATCCCAGTTGGTATCCTTGGCCGCTTCGGCAACAAACTGCTCAACAGCTTCTGTGATACTCTCCGAGGCCTTTCCTCTTGGAAGGTCCTTACTTGCAGGGCGGCAACTGCCAAGCAAGAAAACGATAGCGATAGCTAAAAAAAGCTTTTGTTTCATATACTAAAAAACTAATTGACTGTCTGCGTCATTGAGCGAAGGGAAAGTTTCCCGGAACCTGTCAAGATAGGACTTTTTGATTTCGGTTTCAATGATATCCAGGACTCTCTCTTTGCAGATTGAAATAATTTCTCCATTAGGGCCGAAAAGGCTTGTATGCCCGGAGAATAGATTCTCTGGGTCTTTTCCAACCCGGTTGACTCCGGCTACAAAGCAGACGTTCTCTACTGCCCTCGCCCTTAGGAGGGCATCCCATGCTTCAATTCTCTGCTGAGGCCAGCTGGCGACATACAATATGAGATCGAAATCAGGTTGACCTGCTACGATTCTGTTTCTTGAAAAAATCGGGAACCGCAGGTCGTAACAGACCTGAAGCAGTATGCGGAAGCCCTCATGCTCCACAATGACTCTTTCCTGCCCCGGAGTATATTGAAGATGCTCCCCCGAAAAAGTAAACAGATGGTGTTTGTCGTAGAAACGGACATTTCCGTCAGGATAAACAAAGTAGAAACGATTCCTATAGGTCCCTTCTACATGGACGGGGACGCTGCCAGCTACTGCGCAGCCTCTTCTCGTAGCGAGTTCTTTCATCCAGGCTAGACTTTGTCCGTCCTCAGGCTCAGCTACTTCCGAGGGAGAAGGGGCGAAACCGGTAGAGAACATTTCCGGAAGGACAATAAGGTCAGTCGGCTTACTGCCCATCAGCATGCGACGTGCATCATCTAGGCTCTTCTCCGGATTTCCCCATTCAGGAGCTGTCTGCAACAGTGTAATTCTCATAGACTTGTGGTTTGCTACAAAAATAAGAAAGAAAACGGGGAAATCAAATGAAAAAGAGGAATCTCCGGCAAAGGCCGGAAATTCCTCTTTGGTACCCCCGAGGCGAATCGAACGCCTATCTTAGGAACCGGAATCCCAAATTCTATCCGTTAAACTACGGGGGCTTCGGAGTACAAAGATAAGATTTTTTAAGGAAAGAGTAACATTTTTTCGGTTTTTCCGAAAAGATTGGTTATATTTGTTTAATTAATAGAATTATCCTTATTATGCATATTAATCTCTTTAAATCATTGTTTTTAGCTGCCGCTTCATTAACCTTGTTAGTTTCGTGCAATGGTAGCAAAGGTGATGATCCGGAGCCTGTTCCCGAGACCGATGGATTTATCAGCATTGCTGTAGATTCAAAGACCAACTATAAAGTTATTTATGAAGAAGGGCTGAAAAGTACAGCTGAAGCTTTTTCTTCTACTCTGAACTCATGGACAGGAGCGACTTTCAATGCTGCCAAAGCATCTGACACATCTGAATCAACTTATGAGATCATAGTCGGAAGCAAGGGTAGAAGTGCTATTGAGAAAGCGCTACAGAATATCTCCTACGGCTATAGCGTTCAGCTTTCCGGCAAGCAGCTCGTCATTGCCGGGACGGACAAGAACTGGACAATCCTCGCCCTGGAGGCCTTTGGAGAAAGCGTTCTGAAAAATGCCGATTACTGCAAGGATGGCGCACTCAAGCTTCCCGAAGAATGGGAAGGAATGAAAACCAGCGTAAAAGATCCCCAGATGATCGGTTATCTTCTCAATAAGAACCGCAAATTCACTGTCAGCGCCACCCTCGCCGGCACCTGCCCCCAGAAAGGAGTATATAAGGTTGCCCAGGGAGCCGCTTCTGACGGGGAATACGTCTATTTTGTAATGAAGGGCAATGAGGTTAATTACAACTCTCAGTGCGTTGTCTATAAATATACCCTTAAGCCGTTCAAGTATGTCGCTGTCAGTGAAGAGTTCAACGGACATCATGCCAACGACATGACCTTTGACACCAAGAACAAACGCGCCCTCGTGGTTAATGGTTCGGGGGCTTCCGGTACTCTTACGGCAATAGATGCGAATACTCTTGCCATTTCTACAATCACCACCAGCCTTGGAATCGGTGGAATGACTTACAACCCTTCGCTCAACATCTACGGTATTACCCAGGGAGGCACGAAATACCAGACTGCCGATGAGAATTTCAAAATGGTCAAGAATTTCGGCCGCTCCGACAATACCGGATATACTGCTCAGGGAATGGGAAGTGATGACTACTATGTATACTTCCCGATGAGCCCGAATTCCGGATCATCGAACAGGAGTGTCAACATCCTCGTCGCTTATGACTGGAACGGAAAATATAAAGGGACGATTGATGTTCCCCTTTCAATGGAATCAGAGAGTATGTTCTACGCTGCAGGCGAGTATTATGTCAACTTCTACAGCAGTGGAGCGCAGCTTTACAAGATTTCTCCTGTTATCACATATATCCCCACAGCCAAATGATGAAAGCATATATTTTCCCAGGACAAGGAGCTCAGTTCCCAGGGATGGCAAAGGAGCTCTACGATTCCCGAAAGGAAGCGCGCAATCTTCTGGAAAGGGCAAATGAGATACTTGGTTTCAGGATTACGGACATTATGTTCGAAGGCTCCGACGAGGACCTGAAGGCCACAAAAGTGACTCAGCCTGCTATTTTCCTCCATAGCGTAGTCCTTGCAAAATGCCTTGAAGGATTTGCTCCGGATATGGTTGCCGGGCATTCTCTCGGCGAATTCTCCGCTCTTGCTGCCGCAGGGGCCATGTCATTCGAGGATGCTCTGAAACTCGTCGAGATTAGGGCTAGAGAGATGCAGAAATGCTGCGACATTGTTCCCGGGACCATGGCTGCTATAATTGCCCTCCCGGATGAAACTATCGAAAAAATATGTTCATCGATCGAAGGGACAGTCGTTCCGGCAAACTACAATTGCGACGGACAGGTTGTCATCTCGGGCGAAATGAATGCAATCGAGGCCGCATGCAAGGCGATGAAGGAAGCCGGAGCGAAGCGAGCTCTTCCACTTGTTGTCGGGGGCGCTTTTCACTCCCCTCTCATGGAGCCCGCAAGAGTCGCACTGGCGAAGGCGATTGATTCGACAAGGATCGTCGAGCCGGTCTGTCCCGTATATCAGAATGTCACCGCCCTTCCTACGAAGGATCCCGACACCATTAGAGAGAATCTGCTTCTTCAGCTGACTTCTCCGGTCAGATGGACCCAGAGTGTCAGGAACATGATCTCCGACGGGGCCGACTCGTTTACTGAAATTGGGCCCGGAAAGGTCCTGCAAGGCCTTGTAAAGAGGATTGCCGGCGAAAAAGAAATAACAATCGAAGGTATTTCGACAATATAACAATTCAAATAAACTATTATGGCTAAAGAGAAAAAATTCATCACCTGTGACGGTAACTGGGCGGCGTCTTCAATCGCTTATCTTTTCAGCGAGCACGCAGCCATTTACCCTATCACACCGTCTTCGACAATGGCAGAGAACATCGACGAATGGGCGGCAAAGGGCAAAAAGAATCTATGGGGCGAAGTAGTGAAAGTAACTGAGATGCAGAGCGAAGGCGGAGCATCCGGTGCCGTTCACGGTTCCCTCCAGGCTGGCGTGCTCACCTCAACATTTACTGCTTCACAGGGACTCCTCCTGATGATCCCCAATATGTACAAGATTGCAGGAGAGATGCTTCCGACTGTCTTCCACGTATCTGCACGTGCACTTGCATCCCATGCACTCTCCATTTTCGGAGACCATCAGGATGTAATGGCTTGCCGTCAGACCGGTTTTGCAATGATAGCATCCGGCTCAGTTCAGGAGGCTCAGGACATCGCAGCGGTTGCTCACCTTTCAACTATCAAATCCAGCATTCCTTTCCTCCACTTCTTCGACGGATTCCGCACTTCGCATGAAATCCAGAAGATTGAAGAGCTCAGCGAGGACGACCTCCGCAAGCTCGTTTCCGAAAAATCCCTCGCGAGGTTCCGCGAGAGGGCTCTTAACCCTGATGCCCCTGTCACCCGCGGCACTGCCCAGAACGGCGACGTCTATTTCCAGGGCGTTGAGACCCGCAACCAGTTCTATGATGCAGTTCCCGATATCGTAGCCCGCTACATGGGCGAGATTTCCGAGCTCACAGGACGCAGCTATCGTCCTTTCTCATACTATGGTGATCCCGATGCCGAGAATATCATAGTAGCAATGGGTTCGGTTACCGAGACTATTAAGGAGACTATCGACCACCTTGCACTCGAAGGCAAGAAATACGGACTCATCACCGTCCATCTCTATCGTCCGTTCTCCGAGAAATACTTCATGAAAGTACTCCCGAAGAGTGTCAAGAGGATTGCTGTTCTCGACCGTACTAAAGAGCCGGGAGCTCTCGGCGAGCCTCTATATCAGGATGTAAAGACCGTTTTCCAGGGCAAAGACAATGTTCTTATCGTAGGCGGACGCTATGGCCTCTCCTCAAAGGACACCACTCCGGCACAGATCGTAGCCGTCTTCGAGAATCTCGAAATGAAGGAACCGAAGAACGGATTCACAATCGGAATCGTAGACGACGTGACCTTCAAGTCACTTCCGGTCAAGGAAGAAATCTCCATCGTTAAGCCCGGAACCACTGAGTGCAAATTCTTCGGTCTCGGTTCTGACGGTACCGTCGGCGCTAACAAGAATACAATCAAGATTATCGGTAGCCATACTCCGAAGTACTGCCAGGGTTATTTCGATTACGACTCTAAGAAATCCGGCGGATATACATGCTCTCACCTTCGTTTCGGCGACTCCCCCATCAAGGCACCTTACCTTGTCGGGACCCCCGATTTCGTAGCCTGCCATGTTCCTTCTTACCTCAAGAAGTATGATGTTCTCAAGGGTATCAAAGAAGGTGGCACCCTCCTTCTCAACAGCCTCTGGGACGAGGAAGACACAATTAAGAACATCCCCGACCATGTAAAGGCGGTCATCGGCAAGAAACATATCAGGGTATTCATTATCAATGCTACAAAGATTGCCGCAGAAATCGGTCTCGGCGGAAGGACCAACACTATCCTCCAGAGCGCCTTCTTCAAGATTACCGGCATCATTCCTTACGAGGATGCTGTCAAATATATGAAGGACGCAATCGTCAAGAGCTACGGCAAGAAGGGTGAGAATGTTGTCAATATGAACTATGCAGCAGTCGACCGCGGCGGTGAATACACCGAAATCCAGGTTCCTGCAGAGTGGGCTGAACTAAGCGCCAAATTTGAGAATCCCCAGAAGGACCGCCTCGCTCCTGAGTTTGTAAAGCAGGTTGCAGATATAGTCAACGCCCAGGCTGGCGACACCCTCCCTGTAAGCGCAATGCTTCCTTATGCAGACGGCACCATGCCTGCAGGAACAGCCGCTTATGAGAAACGTGGAGTGGCCGTCAATGTGCCTGCATGGGATGCAGAGAAATGTATCCAGTGCAACACCTGTGCATTTGTATGCCCTCATGCTGCTATTCGTCCGTTCCTTCTCACAGAAGAAGAGGCAGCAGCTGCACCTGAAGGAGTCAAGATGGCTCAGGGTAAGGCTGTACTCAAGGCCTACAAGTATGCCCTCTCCGTTTCTGTCGACGACTGTACCGGTTGCGGAAACTGCGTAGACGTGTGCCTCGCAAAGCCCGAAAAGGCTCTCAAGATGGTTCCTTATATCGACAATCAGGCAGAGCAGGCTTCTTTCGACTATCTCGCAAAGAAGGTCGGCTACAAGAGCGATGTCGTGAACAAGGCCGCTTCCATCAAGAACTCTCAGTTCGCACAGCCTCTCTTTGAGTTCTCAGGAGCATGCTCCGGCTGCGGTGAGACCCCGAACATCAAGACCATCACCCAGCTCTTCGGAGACCATATGATGATAGCAAATGCTACCGGTTGCTCCTCTATCTACGGTGCTTCATTCCCCGCTTCTCCTTATTGCAAGAACGAGTCCGGTCATGGTCCCGCATGGGCTAATTCCCTCTTCGAGGATGCCGCAGAATTCGGTCTTGGAATGAAACTCGGATCAGATAGGGCCCGTGAGACTGTCGCTTCATTCATGCAGAAGGGACTCGAGTGCGACTGCGCTTCCGCCGAGGCGAAGGAGCTCTTCAAGCTCTGGCTTGAAAACCGCAATGACGCCGCCATCACCCGCGAGGTTGCCGACAAGCTTGATCCTATTCTCAGCGAATGCAGCTGCGAAGTTTACGCCAAGCTCAAGGAGTACAAGCACTTCATTCCTTCACGCAGCCAGTGGATCTTCGGTGGTGACGGTTGGGCATATGATATCGGTTACGGCGGACTCGACCACGTCCTCGCTAGCGGAGAGAATGTCAATGTACTCGTTCTCGATACCGAGGTTTATTCCAACACCGGTGGTCAGTCTTCCAAGTCCACCCCTGCAGGAGCAATCGCTAAATTTGCCGCATCCGGAAAGAAGATTCGCAAGAAGGATCTTGGAATGATGGCTATGAGCTATGGCTATGTCTATGTAGCTCAGGTAGCAATGGGTGCAAGCCCTCAGCAGTATTTCAATGCCATCAAGGAAGCTGAAGCTTATGACGGACCTTCTCTCATCATCGCCTACTCGCCTTGTATCAACCACGGTCTCCGCGCAGGCATGGGACTCAGCCAGAAGGAGGAGAAACTCGCTGTCGATTGCGGCTACTGGCACCTCTACAGGTACAATCCAGCCCTCGAAGGCACTGACAAGAACCCGTTCTCACTCGATTCCAAGGAGCCTGACTGGACCAAGTTCCAGGACTTCCTCAAGGGTGAGGTACGCTTCTCATCTCTCTACAAGCTCTATCCCGATAAGGCACAGGAGCTTCTAGAGAAGACGGAAGAGTTCGCAAAGGTGCGTCTTGATACTTACAAGAGACTTGCTGGAAAATAGTATTATTCGACAGTAATCTCGAGAGAAACTTTTTTAGTCTTTCCGTTCTCGAGGCCGAGCACTGCTTCAACAGTGTGAAGCCCGGGGACGGAAAGAACTTTATATGAGTCTGTTACGAGCTCATCATCGAAATACCAAGAGACAGTTGCTGGGACCCTGTCAAGAGTTGCCCTGTCGAGTTCAAAGACGAATTCATCGCCAAGGGAATACTTGCCGTTTTTGGGATTAACAATCTCATTGTAGAGAGTAAGAACCGGTTCCGGTGCCCTGAACGAGATTGTCACGATACCCTCAGCATACGAGATGGTCTCGGCGATGATGTCATTCTCTACTCCGTTCCAATCTGTCGGACGATAGGTGCTGACTCCTGAACCCGGGAAGACCCATTCGTTCAGGTTGTAAGACGACTTGTTATAATTTGACGGGTCAGACGGGTAAATCAAATAGCTGCAAGGATGTCCCTTGATTGCATTTATAGCGTTATAAACCTCCCATTGATCCCAAAGAAAGAACGGGGTGACCGGGATATAGTTGATACTCGAATTCCAACCGTTCTGGACGACTTCCGGATACTGGAGAGTCCTATTCTTTGTCTTATCAATATGGGTAACCGTGCAACCGGTAGGAAGATAAGCATCCCACCCGCTTCCGTCGCGGCACTCAAAGAGGAAATACTCCCCTTCCTCGCTTGTGGAGAGCTTATAAGCCTTCCCTTCATACACAGAAGGAATAGTCACAGTTCTGGTTGAGTTGACCTCTTCTATTGCATCCTCGCCAATCCACCCTAGCATAATCCTCTCCTCTGTAGTGAAATATGGAGGAGTGCGGCCATTATTGAGATACGAACCGCCGTCCATTGTGGAGAAAGAATCCATAGAATGGGTATCTCTGGAATATGAAGGCCATGATGAAAGCAGTTCGTCATCAGCATAGTTGGAGTCATAGAAATCCGGAAGGCCGAGAGAATGTCCAAACTCATGGCAAGTCGTTCCGATGCCGCAAAGACTTCCACCGGACTGGAGCTCCGATGTGCAGAAATACTTATCGAGTGTAACTCCATTATACTTTCTCTTGGAATAGGAAGTATTGTAATAAGCGTCATATGAGGAGACTTCCCACTGGTGGGGCCAGATCGTGCTGGAAGAACCACCTTCAGCCTCATTATTTCCGGCATAATAGATAAGGAGCATATCAACGACCCCGTCTGAATTGGAATCATACTTTGAGAAGTCGATACCATCTTTACTAAGGCTGTCGCTGGCCTCCATTATAGCAAGAACAACATCCTCGTCGCTGCTTCCATAATGGGACATTTTGTTCGAGAGGGAAACAACGCGCTGAACATCGAATTTCGGGTCAAAAAGCCCATGAGAATTATCATAATAAAAATCATGGACTGAGCCTGTAGCTCCATTGTAGCTGTATCCCTCTTGATTGAGAAGGTCGTTGAACTTGCCCTGAGGGTCAGATACTTTGAATTTCTTGTCGCTGAATTCTACAAGTAGGACAGGGATATACCTGGTGCCTATTGTCATATCGGTAGCGGGTGCTACTTTGCGCCTCGCTCCGAGATGAGTCATTACAACGGGAGAAGGGGCATCCCCCGAGCGGGTGGCAACTGAAGCTCTGACGTAGAAGCCGTTCTCATCCATTACCATAGGATTACCGGAAGCATCGAGGGTTGCATGCATCCTCTCATCTCCTACCCTCTGGAGAACGATGGTGGATCCGTCAGGCTGAGTATATGTGAATGTGCCTCTTTTCGCAGGAATGGCAAGAGCCGTCTCAGCCGCTGCTGCAAGAGCAACAAGTGCAATGGCATAATATATTATCTTTCTCATAGCTGCTTACTTTTTGACAATGAAACCATGACCCGCACCGTCCGAAAGCCATAACTTCGGACCGTCTTCGCGAACTACTGAAACCGGATAGACTGCTTTGATTACTGTTTCCTTACCGGTAACGACAGTAAAGGAAAGGCTGAATGAGCTGCCCTTTGCCACGTCCTGAGGAATACCTCCGAAGGTCATTACGGTTTCCGAAGATGGCTGGATAATGATGAAATCCTCATCAGTCTCGCCGAATTCATTGCTTATCTGATCGGTACCGGCTGAATAAAGCCTGTTACCGGAAGTAAGATAAGCTCCATAGACAGACTCGGAAAGAATTGGATCTTCGTCAGTTACAACTACGGATTCGATGTATTCCTTATAGATGGCGACATTGATCTTGACACTGCTGGTTTCCCTGTATGTAGTAAAACGCGGGCTTTGGCTGTTATACCTTAGATAATATCCATAGCTGGAAGTCAAAACAGCTTCTCCGTCCGACTCATTGATAGTCAGTCCCCAATAAGACTTTTCAGATGGAAGAGCGACGTAATTGACATTTTTCTCCCCATTTGAATTGAGAAAGCCATCGGCGGATTTAAAAGCCCAAAGGCCGTTTTCACCACTGACAAGGGTGAAAACCTGCACTTTCTCCGAAGGGTTGGCTATTACCATTTCCGATGGTGTGTCACCACTTACCGTAACCCCTTCCGGATTGATATATCGAGCTGCGGCTGAGGTAGAAACCGCAAGAGGGCCGTCTGCCGCATAATCGCTCGGAGCCTGGGTGATAATCACATTATCGCCTTTTTCAAGAGAACTTACGGAGGTTACCAGACGGTAGATTTTATTGAAAACAACAGGCTCGGATTTAGACATATCCACCGAGAACGTTGAAATCTTGCCTGGTTTGAAGGCGGAGCCTTCGGGAAGAGTTATTGTGCGGGCGAACTTGCCAAGATCAGTCGAAACTGTGACTTTCAGAGTCTTTCCGCTTAGATCCTGAGGAGCGCAGGCGAACCAGATATCCTCAAAGGAAGTCGTATTGATTGTAATAGTCGAAGAAGCTCCGTTGGACTCCATCGACTGCTCTTCGACGTTGTAAAACCAGTTTCCGGCTATGGGAGCACCGGCCGTCAGTTCAACAGAACTAATAGAAGTCACTGTAGAAGGAAGATTCTTCAATGAGAACTTTCCATAAGCTGAAAGGTGCTTAAAATACAGAGAAACCTTTTCTGGGATTGAAGTCAGCGGATTGGAAGCACCCACGAGAATCTGGGCACTCTCATCGGGAGAGAGAACAGAAGGGGTCTGAGTCGAAGGGATAGTGACGCTCCATCCGCCATGTGTCTTATTCATAGCAGTAGCGGCAGATGCCGGACTGACAGAATAGAAGACAAACGGAGCCGTGGTCGACCCTACAGTCACATCAGAGGTAAACCAAGCCCGCTTACGGCCTTCTTCAACAACCACCTGAGCATCAGTAGCATCTGCCTTATTCAGAGACAAAAGCACAGTCTTGTCATTGTCGGTCCAGCGGACGGGATAGATCGTACCTTCCGGTTCCTCAAAAGAAGTTCTGGATTCTATAACCTCTGAGTTAAAGGTCACTTTGAGTGTCGAAGGAGCATCCTGCTCCTTGACAGTTATCGCGCAGGCAGTAAGGGAAAGGGCCGCAGCAATTATGATTATTGATTTTCTAATACTCATCATCATGCCCTCCTATAAATCTCCCCAGGGATTTTCTTCTCCATCTTCAATTTCGCCCGAATAAGACTGGAGAAATGAAACATCGACAGTCAGAGGGAGAGTTCTGACCTCGGGTTTCATGTAAAAATTTTTAATAATATCCATATTTTCAATAAAATAGCCTCCAAAGATATGTAAAAAGGCCCGTTTATGCAAAATTCTTTTGATTTGAGTTCTTAAAATATTTAACTTATAGTTATTAAGAATTTTTATTATAGGGCATAGTGTAAATAAACTTTTCAATAAAAAATAAGATATTTTTTGAAAAATAATTTGGAAATAAGAAATCTTTTCCTAATTTTGCAAAAGTCAAAGGAAAATAATACTAGCAATTTGACAATTTAGACCGCATCATCTAACCAACAACTAGCCTTCTTAACAAGGTAAATACACTACTAACTAACCATTAAAGCCCGCTGTGACAGCGGGCTTTATATGTTATAATTGACATTTTCGGGCACAAAGCAATTTTTCGGGCACAAAGCAAAGGGCTGCAAGCCGGACAACCGGATATAATTGTCATTCCTCAACAAGCCGGACAAATCCAGAAGGTGAGCGAGGGATAAGTACCTATCCATGTTGCCCTTTCCTCATTCCCTTTCCCCATACCCCTCCCTGACCCGTCCCAATACCCCTTCCCTATACCCCTTCCCTATACCCCTTCCCTATATTACAGCATAGAATTTCAACGCCGTGAGTGGCAACTCGTTTACTATCAGTTATTTCTCGATTTTAAACTTGTCGCTATTAATAGATTAAAGTCAGCATTTGTCTCAGTATCAAGAGTTTACGACACACGGAACGTGCTCATCCTAGGAGGAGCACGTTCCGGTGCCCTCAATGTAGGTCTTTAGACATAATAGACATTTCGCGGCCTGAGGGTCTGCTCATCAAAGGGCTAATTCTCAATTGCTTCCAGTATTTTCCCTACCTCCACGGCCTTAGGGAAAAAGTTATATATCGCTGATATGCAATAAGATACATGGCAGGCGCGGGAAGCCTGTTTTTCTGAGCTCTGTGCCACGGGAAGGGTGTTTCGTTGCAATGCAGGAGATATCAAGTCCTTTATATTACACATTGTTCTGTGCCAAGCCAAAGCATGATCTTGAACAGGCTTAATCACCTAATGGCGCAGGTGCAGAGTTTTCGTGGTTTCCTGCGCCATCAGATAAAGATAAGTTATTGATTCTCAGAATATTACTAATTATTAGCGGCGCAGGTCCCAAGCATTTTTTCGCACCTGCGCCATGTTGAATGACCAGAAGGGGCCTTCGTAGCACGGCTGGCAGGAATTTATGTTCCCGTGCTACCGGAAGGGTGTTTCGTGGTACGGCAGGGCTGTTTTGTTGTTCTCGTGCCACCAGAAGGGTGTTTCGTAGCACGGATGTACGATAACATATCCGTGATATCCGAGAGATGATGATTTCGGGGGCGGGAACATACCTCTGCGCCCCCAAGTTGCTCACCATTGAAGGCAGATGGGGGCGGAAACACGCCTCTGCGCCCCCAAGTTGCTCACCGTGAAGTGCGCCCCTTTTGTTGGACGGGTTAATAACTAAGATTTATTGTTTTGAGTTCGGAATTGCACCGGACTCATTCCGTTTAGTTTTGCTTTGATT
>ONMJ01000042.1 GCA_900318955.1 uncultured Bacteroidales bacterium | reverse complement strand
ATGATTCGGGCATACCGCCCGATGATTGGTTTGTCGTTCATAGTCTTAAGTTTTCCATTTCTAGTTTGAAGTTGTTTATCTCAAGTTTAACGCTGTTTTCACTAAGGTTGATCTTTTGAATTTAAGGTTGTCTTTTTAATGATAACCTCCCCATGACCGTTTATCTCCCCATGACCGTTTCTTCCTCGCCTGAATCTGTCTCTTGCTATTCCTTTCCTGTCTCGTTCAATCCCGTTCTACCTCTTGCTATTCTTTTCTACCCCTTTCTACCTCTATAGAACAATGATTGCCGTTGAACAATAATCACAGTCCCGCTCCGGACGGCATCGCCTCTCCAAGCCAGTCGCTCTCCCTGCCAGGTGCTCCTTCCGGCTGGTTTTTGACGTAAATTAATGTTATTGCTACGGCAAAAGAAAAAACCTTTCCCCAACCACATTAGGTTTTCTCGCTCCTTGCCGTACCACGAAACACCCACCTGGTAGCACGGGGACATGATGAATGGCCTGCTTTGCTACAAAACATCGTTATGGAAGCATAGAGTCAAGAGAATAAATCTCGTTATTGTTCCAAGTCAACTTTTAGAGCCTAGACTGGGCACGGACTGAGAAATATAAACCCACGATAATCAGATACTTCCTTAAAAGACGTTGTTCCAGGTCCCCGCCCTAAAACGAGACCTGGAACAGGCTCGAATAAACCAGACCGGTGAAATCGGCTGGCTGTGCTATGAGAGGCTCTTCCGGTGGTACGGGACACATAAAGTCAAACGCCGCGCTACGAGAGCCCCCTCCCCGGCACTCTCTACTCACGCCCCCGGCACTCTCCACTCACGCTCCCCGGCACTCTCCACACGCGCCCTCCACGCGCTATCCACGGATTGCGCGTTGGGAACAGATTGGGACAAAGAACTCGCTACCCCCTTATCGCCCGGTATCGCGGCCTGAGAAGGACAAGGCAGCAGGCGCAGTAGCCAAGGATGAGAAGGGTGTTGATGCCGATCTGGAGCCAGTTTATGCCGGCGGCGGGGAAAGCGCGTCTGATAAGGAGAGCAGCCCCGTAGAAGATGCCCATGAGCGCGAAAATGAGAAGGATATTGCCCCATTTATATGGAATCGGGTAATATTTCGCACCGAGCGCCGCACTGATTATGAACATTACAAGATAGCTCGCCAGATGGCCGAAAGCCGATGCCCAATAGGAATAGCGGGGCATGAATACGATATTGACAACCGCTGTGACCAAAAGGCCGATGAGGGTGATCCAGATGGCCATATTGGTCTTCTCGGAGAGCTTGTACCACATCGAGACATTGAACAGCATCCCAAGAAGCATGTATGAAAGGAGCATTATCGGGACGACTCCGATGCCTACGCGGAAATCGCGGCCGAGGAAGAGGGAGATAATATCTATGTAGAGAATGACCCCGAGGAAAACAAGGCCGCAGAAGGCGGTAAAGAACTCCATGACAATGGCATATAGCTCTTTCGAGCCCTTGTCCCGAGCCCTCTGGAAGAAAAACGGCTCAGCGGCGTACCGGAACATCTGGATGAAGAGGTTCATTATCACCGCCAGCTTGACAGCCGCCTGATAGACGCCGAGACTTGCTCTCCATGCCTCCGAGCTGACATCGAAGTAGCGGAAGAGAATCCTGTCAAGGAAGTCGTTGGCAATGCCGGGGAGTGCCGCGACCATGAGGGGAAGCGAGTAGAGCATCATCTTTTTCATTACCCCCTTGTCGAAGGAGAAGCGGAATCGCAGAAGGTCAGGTAGGAAGAGAAGAAGGCAGACGACGCAGCTGATGAAAATGGCAAATATGGGATATGAGAAATCCGGCGTCGGGGAGACGAAACCGCTGATAAGATTGGCAGGATGCTTCGCTGCAAATGCGGGATAGAGGAAGAAAAGAAGCAGGTTTGAGCCAGTCTCGGTAAGGATTTTCACGGTCTTTAGGACTGCGAATTTGACGGCCTTGTGTTCCTGCCTGAGCTTTGCAAATAGAATAGCCGTGATACTGTCGCAAAAGAGAATACCCGCGGTGTATCCAATCATGGACTCATATCCCGAATACCCAAGGGCTGAGGCTATCGGGCCGGCAAAGGCAATCATTACCGCGAGGAACGCGGCATTGACTCCGAATACGGCCATGAGGGCATTGGAATAGACAGTCTTCGGGTTGACCCCCTCCTTATTGGCGAAACGGAAGGATCCAGTCTCCAGTCCCATCACCAGAACCACCTGAAGAATAGCGATATACGCCATAAACTCGGTGACGACCCCATACTGGGCTTGGGTCAGCATACGGGTATAAATCGGCACGAAAAGGAAATTGAGAATACGTGCCAGAATCGAACTGAGGCCGTAAATGGCGGTCTCGCCTGCGAGTTGTTTCAGAGGATTTGCCATAATAATGCAAATTTAGTTAAATTTGCGAATGGAAAAGGAAAAGAAAATGAAAAAGGGAATCATATTGTTGTTTGCGGCCGCTTTTATTCTAGCCGGTTGCAATAATTCGGGGAAAAAGGCTGAAGAAGATCCTTCCGAGGCTCCTGCAGATTCAGTCCAGACAATCAGCAAGAAGACCGCTTCCGATCCGAAGGAAGAGAAAGAAGTCTCGGCCGAGGAGAAAGCCGCCGCCCAAGAGGAGGAGCCTCTCTTCGATATTCTCACCACCATGGGTACCATCCGTGTGAAGCTTTATAGCAAGACCCCTAAGCATCGCGACAATTTCATTCACCTTGCAATCACGGGATACTACGATGGTGTTCTCTTCCATAGGGTGGTTCCCGACTTTGTCATACAGGCGGGAGACCCGAATACCAGAGATTCATCGCTAATTGACCAGTGGGGACAGGGAGGGCCGGATTATATGATACCACCGGAGTTCGTCCCTGAATATACCCATAAGAAAGGAGCTCTTGCAGCCGCCAGGAGCGGGGATATTGCCAACCCGATGAAGGAATCCCATGGCTCCCAGTTCTACATCGTTGTCTCTCCCGAAAATTGCCAGCATCTCGATGGAGAATACACGGTTTTCGGAGAGGTAGTGTCAGGTCTCAATACAGTTGACAGGATTTCCCGTGTCAGGACTGACAAGTACGACCGTCCGCTGAAGCCAATCAAAATCAGGGATATTAAGCCTAGCAAAGTAAGGTCGAAGCGGACCAGATCCATCAAAAAGGAAGAAAACGAATAAATATTTTACTTTTTGTCTCCATTTGATGCGAATAGGCTTTCCATTTGGCACGAATTTCGCTGATGATAAGACGAATAGTTTTTTCATAGGTTAAGTTTTAGGTTAGAATTGCGATCGCCGCTTGCTGGGAAGCACGCGGCGATCATCTTTTGATGTTTTGGATAGACATTCCCCAGCCAGAGTCCTGCCCTTCAAAGGGCTAATACTCAATTGCTTTCGGATTTTTCCCTACTCCCGCCGCCCGGAACAAAAACGAGAAAAAGTAACTCCTGGCAATCAGCCATAAAAAAATAGTCCTGTGCCAAAACAGAGGCACAGGACTAAAGATAAAAAGCCACTCGGCTTATTCCTCCGTGAAAGCTACTCGGCTTATTCCTCCATGAAAGGAACTTTCTTCCAGTCGAGGGTGTCGAGCTCTTCGGGAGTACGGGCGGGAATCTCGTGTCCCGGGAGACCGATCTGGCCCCAGAGAGCCTTGCAGTAGACAAAGCCGAGAGTCTCGTAGATACCCTTCATGTGGTCGAGAGAGGTGCGGAAGCGGTCGAAATCTTTCGAACCCTTGGGACTCCATTCAACCTCGCTGATGGCGCTCATTCGAGGAAGGAGCATGTATTCCATATCTGCGATAGTGGGGAGGAACTCGGCCCATAGGTTGGCCTGGACACCATAGATATGGTCCTCGCCATTCTCAGGCATGCCTTCCATAGGCTCATATCCATATACAACCTCGATAGGGAGGTATTTGCCGATGCGGTAAGGCTCTTTGTCGCGCTCCTTGGTCTGATAGTAGTCGATGTAGCAGTAGGTGTTCGGGCTCATGACAACGTCGAATCCCTTCTCAACGGCCTTGATGCCGCCCTTTGTGCCTCTCCATGACATGACGGTGGCGCCGGGAGCGAGCTCGCCTTCGAGGATCTCATCCCAACCGATGATCTTGCGGCCGTGGTCGTTGATGAACTTCTGGATGCGTGCTGTGACATAGTTCTGGAGATAGTGCTCCTTGCTGAATTCCTTGGTGTCCTTGAGACCGAGTTTCTTGATGCGGGCCTGGCAGCGAGGGCATTCTTTCCAGCGGATCTTCGGGCACTCATCGCCGCCGATATTGATATATTCGGACGGGAAGATGTCCATAACCTCGGTGAGAACATCCTCAAGGAAGGTGAAGGTTTCCTCTTTTCCGACGCAAAGGACATCGGGCATGACGCCCCAGCGCTGCATTACCTCGTAAGGACCGCCGGTGCAGCCGAGTTCAGGATAGGATGCGAGAGCTGCTACCATGTGGCCGGGAAGATCGACCTCAGGGATAATTGTAATGCCTCTTTCGGCTGCATAAGCGACTACATCGCGAAGCTGCTCCTGGGTATAGAAACCGCCATAGCGCTTTCCATCGGTCTCATTGCGGCGGAAGATCTGGGTGCCGTTTCTATATGCTCCGATCTCGGTGAGCTTGGGATACTTCTTGATTTCGATTCTCCAGCCCTGGTCCTCGGTGAGATGCCAGTGGAGTCGGTTCATTTTGTGGATTGCCATGAGGTCGAGGACCTTCTTGACTTCCTCGACGGGGAAGAAGTGGCGGCAGCAGTCGAGGAGGAGTCCTCTATAGGCAAAACGAGGGCTGTCCATTATGCTGACAAACGGAATCGACCAGTCGCCCTTCGCCTTTGCTGATCCATAGATTTCGACCGGAAGCATCTGCTTCATGGTCTGGATGGCATAGAAGAAGCCGCTGAATGCGGAAGCTTCGACTGTCACTCCATCTTTTGTGACATTGAGAGCATAGTCTTCAGGGCCTACATTTCCATTGAACATGAAGGTGATTCCCTTCTGGACGGGAGTGTTCCCGACGACGGCCTTTTTGCCTGAAACGAGTGCCAGCTGGTTCTCGAAGTCATTGATGGCCTTTACGGCCTCTTCGGGTACGTTCTCAGCGATGCAGACAGGAGCTCCTGCAATCTTGAAATACCCGTCGTTGACGGTGATTTCAGCGGGCTGGGGGATAATGCTCACCGGCTCTTTCGGTGCTTTGGTGCAGGCGACGGCTGCTACCATCGCTACTGCGGAAATAATAGTTAAAGGTTTCATATAGAATTGGTTATTCGTTCTTGTCCAAGGCCTTGAAGGCCTAATGTATCTTCGCAAAGATAGCTAAAAATCAATACAATATCAATCCCAGCACCCCGCTCCCGATAATAATATATATCGGGTTGATTTTTCCCCAGAAGGATGCGGCGAACGCTCCTCCGAGAAACAGCCAGCTCTTCCAGTCGGGGAAGTTCTCCTCGACAAGGGCGAAAGACGGAGAGGCTCCGCTCCATGATGTCTTGACTATCAGGATTATTGCTGCTGCTCCAATGAGACCCACTACTGCCGGGCGAAGCCAGCTCATGACTCCTTCGAAAAGGGCGTTTGACCGGAATTTAGTATAGAACCGGACAATCAGAAGCATTATTATGAAAGAGGGGAGGATAAGGGCGAGGGTCGCCGTCGCCGATCCCAGGATGCCCAGTAGATGACTCCCCGTCACCTTTGCAACCACATCGTAACCGACATAGGTAGCGCAGTTGATTCCGATTGGCCCCGGAGTCATCTGGGAGATAGCGACAATGTCAGTGAATGTGCTCTCGGTCAGCCATCCATGGGCGACGACGACCTCGTTCTGGATGAGCGATAGCATGGCATAGCCTCCTCCGAAGGTAAACAGGCCTATTATAAAGAATGTCCAGGCGAGCTGCAGAAGAAGAATCAGAAGGTCCATTACCGCTGTCTTTGTTCTCTATACCAAGTTATTGATAAAGAGATGATTATTACCACTAGTAGAATGTAAATGGGGGAGATTCCCATGAAAGCAACAAGGGCGAGGGCGAGAATCGAGATTGCCCATGCCCACCAGGTCTTGTTGCTCTTTTTCGCCATTTTGATCATCGGGACGGCAATGAGGGCGATGACGGCCGGGCGGATCCCTTTGAAAATCCTTTCGACGACGGGATTATCCTTGAATGCTGAGAAGGCCATCGCTATCATAAGGATAATCAAGAAAGAAGGCAGAATCGACCCGAGAGTGGCGGCAATGCTGCCTTTTATGCCCCTAAGGCGGTATCCGGCGAAAATGGAAATATTGACAGCCATAACTCCAGGTGCGGACTGGGAGAGGGCGACAATATCCGGAAGTTCATCCTCCGGAATCCATTTTTTCCGGGACATTTCGTCCTG
Source organism: uncultured Bacteroidales bacterium (assembly GCA_900318955.1). Taxonomy (GTDB): domain Bacteria; phylum Bacteroidota; class Bacteroidia; order Bacteroidales; family UBA932; genus Cryptobacteroides. The sequence goes on along the minus strand of ONMJ01000042.1, from coordinate 6,898 downwards.
AATGATCGGGATCATGGCATAGCCGCCTCCGATTGTGAAGGCGCCTATTTTAGCGAATACAAGAAAAATTTGCCAGAGCGGGACTTTTTTATCCATACTCTGGCAAAGATACTACTAATTCGTGATATTATTCTACTCTCCGGCAGGTTCTCTGACCTTAAAAGTGGAATATATGTTCATTAGTGAGTCCATGGCCTCTGGGGTTGCACTCCATGCTACGGCGATGACATTGTAGTGCATCATCTGCATTGAGCTTACCCTCACAATTGCTTCTGTCCCCGTAGTATCGGAAACGGTCATCAGATTGTCCACCGCCTGGGTAGTGGGGAACTCTTCCGGAGAAATCCGGCCTTCCTGACTCTTTATTTCAAGACCGTCCGTAGCGCGGTGGCTCATTTGAATTACGTCAACCTTCAATTCTCCCATGAGCTCGCTTGGCACGATAGTCGCGACGAACTCGGGGTCGTAGCGGTAAACCGCAAACTCGATACGGTTGAAAGGCATCTTCTCAGAATATAGGATGAATGAATCCATCTTTCCTTCAATCTCCCGGGCGGTGATTTCAAAGCTGTCGGAGGGATAGTCAAAACTGAATTCACCGCTTGTGAAAGTTTCGATTTTGGGCTCTGAGCATTGCGGGAGAAAAATGAGCGAGGCGGCTAAAGCGAAAGTGAGCAATTTGCAGGAGGCCATGGTCTGATTAAGTGAAAACAGTTTACTACTTGTAGCCTATTGGCTTAGGATCCGTTGCGCTGTGGATATAGACCCCCTTGCCGCCGGCAAGAGCGTTACCGTCCATCCTGACATAGAGGCTTCCTCCGGAAATGTCGAAGTAACCATTGGAGTCCTGATGCCAATTCTGTCCGGCTGCGGTATGAGAACGAATCGTGTAGTAGACCGGGCCTACAACATAGAGATCATCGACTGTGTATCCGGAAACACCTTTGAGGGCATCACTGTGAGGCAGCGTGTACTCGACTCCCTTCTTCCAGCCGAACTTACGATCGAAACTGTCCTTATAGGAATCTTCTCCCTGTCCGTTTCCCTTGATAAGTTGGTAAGTGTATCCACTCTGAGCATTACCTTTTACAGCGATAACATTGTAGAACAGCCTGAATTTAACACCGTCGGATACGGTATTTGCCTGGTTCCAGATCTTGACTCTTACTATCTTGGGGCATTTGACATAGCTTGTCTCATTGTACGAACCGGTAGGCTTGGACATGAGGAATTTGCGAGAGCTGAGGAATCTTGCCCGGAAGGAGAGGGGAACACCCTGATTGGACGGTCCGATCATGAGAGAACCTTCTTGCGCAAGGGCCTGACGAGCAGTCATGCCTCTCATTACATTTTGAGCAGGTGTCTGACTACCGCCGAGAATAACCAGGCGATTACTCGAACTCTTGCTGTTCTTTGTGATATTCTGTTCCGAAGTCGCATTTATTTTGAATGACCCTGTGCCTGCATTGACAGACTGGCTTCCCGTGAAATTGAAGTCGGAGGAATAATACTCGTCGATGTTATAGATTCTACGTCCGTAGGTGACGGAAGAGATGACGGCAATAGCTTTTCCTTCCAATTTATTCTTAAGTTGCTGTGCGGTTACGTTTCCGAAATACCGATAGAGGTTCTGGTCGTCGTATTCGGAAATGCTTATAGTATAGAACTTCTGGGTGAAGTCCTGGATCTTCACTATCTTGGACTCCTCGTTGGTGGTCGAGGTGTTGACTTTTACGCTGTTTTTAAGATAATTGGCGTCTACTCCGAGTTTGAGACACATCTTAGACGTGCTGGAATATGATTCCTCTGAAGAAGCGGCTCCGACAGGAGGCGCATAATTGCCGGTCAATTCCCTCAGCATCTGATACCGGGTATCGTTGATGGTCCCAAGGTCGTTTTTTATGTTGCGGTAGGTCGTTTTCCCTCCAGTGTCGAAGTTGATGGTAAGATCGACTGTTCCATAAGAAAGACCGACCAAGGTCGGATGGCCGTCTGCAAGGTTCTTGTCGGCATATACGATTGCTCCAGGGAATATATTTTCGTCGTTTGTAAAGATATCCTCTGATGCCGGATCAGTTACATTGACAGTCTTGGTTGTGAGCATAAAAGCTTCACCAGCGTCGTTGACAATGATTTTCGGCATTGCCTTATCCCCATAAGGAGTTTTGGTAAGAACCGAAACATTCTCATTCTTTGCCAGTGATCTAAGAAAACTGTTGACTTCTTGCTCCCTGGAAGAAGAAGAGGTTGTGGTTGTGGATGTACTGGGGCGTCCTCCAGTATTTTGGGTGGTGGTCTCTGTAGTAGTTGATCGGCGGACAGCTGTTCCGCGTTGTCTGATGCTGCGGGTGTTCTGCCCGGATACCGGGACGATCATTGCGACAAGCAATAAAAGCATTACTAATCTTTTCATAATCTTGTATTTATTTGGGTGTGAATAATGGTTATTCAGGCATTTGTGCTCCATATCCTGCGACCTTCCCGAAGAGATCTTTGGCTTTCTCCCACGGATAATTGTTGCAGTACATGCTGGGACGGACAATCTCGCTTCCCTGCTGGTTCAGACCGAACAGGCGGTTGACTTGGTTTGCAGCGGAATTGGCGTTATAACTCTGGGAGGAGATGATTTTGAGGGTCATGAATCCTTCCAGGTAAGGCTGGTCGATAGCACTTATAAATGCTTCGTTCTCAGGCATTTCCTTGTTGCCTTCATACTTGGGGCCAATCTGCTCTGCCTCATCGATTCTGGCAGCGGGGACTGAAATCGTAGCTGCGCCGGGAGCAGCAAGCTCGAGGTCTCTGCGGTTCGCGAAGAAATAATTGTCATAGAGATTGCTGATCTTTGCCTTCTCCATGGCCGCGTTGGATTCGTAGAATACCCTCTCAACAGCGCAGTTGCTGTTGCAACCGAAGATGTTATTGTGGACATTGATGGTCCTGATTCCGTTCATGAAGCGGAATCCCTGTCCCATATCCTCAAAAGCTTTGGTCCTTGTCCATGTAAAGAGGACGGTGTTGTGGTGGAAATCCAATGACACCTGCGGAATATCGGCATCCTTTACATTGCCCTTTACCTGGCAGGCTGCATAGCGGCAGGCGATGAAGATGTTGTTGCAAATCTCCATATGACCCTTTCCCATAAGCGCCTGGATTCCGTAGTCGCGGCAGTTGACAAAGATGCAGTTGGAGATGCGCACATTCCCTTCGACATCCAGATGGAGGCCATATTCATCCCCATTGGCATATCCCACCTTCTGGACGCTCGGGGAGCCTCCGGGCTCGATGAACCTGCCTGTAAGAACACCTTCATTCGGAGTCCCTGTCACGGGGTCGTCGACCTTGGGGGCGCAGTAGAGATTGTTCTCTCCAAGATCGAAAACCAATCCGTCGATAACTACGTTTCCGACGGGGCCCGAGTAATTATAGGGCCTTCTGGCGTTGAGGTTGAAAAGAGGAGCCGAGAATTTCTGGTCTACCGGCTGCAGCTTTGTAACATATTTAATAATGTTGCGCTCGCTGAAATCCGGAGAGTAACCACCGTAGATGCTGATGAACTTGCCCATATCGTGGGTGGCGTCGGCAATTTTTCCGCATTGGATGTAGCCGCGGTCGAGATTACCCAGATAGTTGCCTTCCGCGACGTAGATGACGTCATTGTCCTCAGCGGCATCGATGGCCTTCTGGAGATCCTTCATCGGAGAAGACGTTGAAAGTCCGTCTGCGCGGGCGGAACCGGTGGAAGCGCTGACATAATAGGTCTTTCCCTTTGCGGCGGGTATGGATGAGGTGACCTTATCAACAGAAGCTCCGGCTTCTTCTATCGCCTTTTTGGCTTTTTCTGCGAGTCCCTTGAGGTTGAGCTGTGCGTAGGCACTTGTGACGCTTGACAGTAGCAGTGCTGTGACAATAAGAATTTTGCTGGTTCTCATAGGCATATATGGAATTAAACGAAAAACAGTGGTTTACAGGAACCCTCCGACGACAAAACTACACCTCGGGAATGAAAAAGTAAATAGGTAATTATACTCATTTTGCGGTTTTGCAAAAGAAATGAGTAAAACAACTCGGTTTGAAGTTTTTTTTGTATCTTGCACAAAGAACCAAATCGGAGGTGCCTATGAGAGAAGTCGGAGTACGCAAGATAGTAGTCTTGTCTCTGTTACTGCTAGCCGGGTGCGGACACTTTGAATCGGAGGAAAAGGCGGATGCTTCCTCCCTTTTGGAACGTAGCCGCGAGCTGATTGTCGAGCAGGATATTGACAATGCGATGGAATTTGCTGTCCAGGCCTTGTCGGAAGCCGACGAGTCCAACGATAAGGCGATGACTGCAGAGGCTCTATGTACCGTCTCCACTATAGATCTTCTGGCTACTAGGGATGCCCAGTCGTGGGAGAAGGCATGTGAAGCCGAGCAGATTGCAAGGTCGAACCGGCTCCCTCGACCTCTTTGCGAGGCTCTGATTCTGAAAGGGAGGGTCTGTTCTTATTCTGAGATTTCTGAAGATACCGGCAGGAACGATGAGGCTATCGGCTACTTGTCCGAGGCCTATCAGGTGTCTAACGACAATAACCTCTTCCGGGAACATGTGCAGGCTTGTTACCACCTCTCCGAAATCTATGTCAACAAGAATCGTTGGAATAAGAAACTCGTCCCGTATTTTTATCAGAAGGCGGAAGAGTATCTTGGCGAGGGAGAAAGGATGGCGTCCGAGAAAGGTTTTACCGATTTGTCCCGAAGGAGCATTCCCTTCCGGATCCGGTTTTTCAGGCAAGGGGGAAAGATAAATGATGCCATAGATTATTGTAAGAGATGCCTTACAATTTCAGATCCCTCCGACTGGCTCACAAAGGCTCAGATCTATGACCAGCTGACTTCCCTCTACGGTGATCAGGGAAAGACAGAAATGGCTCTGGATAATCACCGTAGTTATGTCCATGCCATGCAGATGTATATGCGGGGTAAGTCTGATAAATATCTCCAGGATCTTGAGAATCAGTATGCCTACCTTGTCAAGCAGCATCAGATAGAGAGGACGCGAAGGATACTGCTGGTCGTGTTGGCTCTTCTTCTTATGAGTCTTGTGCTGATTTGGCAGTCTTTGCGGTACAACCGCAAGATAAGCCGCCAGAAAGCCGCTATTGAGGAGGCGGATGCCTCCAAGAAGAATCTGCTGGAGGCGATTTCCTCAGATCTTGTGGATGTCACTTCGCTTTCCGGGGTGAATGAGATGATGGAACTTGCCCGAAACAGCCATTCTATGGACGAGGATGAAATCCGCCAATCGGTTGAAAAGCTGGTAGGGGAGTCAGCCTCTTTGAGCGAGGAGGTCTCGAAGTATTTCTACAAATTGATACTTCACCGTAAGAAGGCTGTTGAGCAGTCCGGTCTGACTGAGCGTGAACTGGAGGTCCTTCGGCTCAGTGCCCAGGGCTTGTCTGCCGCCCAGATTGCAGATATCTTGCACATATCTACACGTACTGTGACGAACCACAAGCAGAATATTTATGTCAAGATGGGAGTCAACAGTACATCCGAGATGGTCTTCAAAGCGAAAGAAGCAGGACTCCTGTAAAAAAAAACTTAAAAAAATTTTGGCAGATAAGAAAAAGTTTCTACCTTTGCATTCCCGTTCCACGAGAACGGTATTTCTTTGACAATATTGGGATCAAGCTAGAAATATAGAATATACAATGAAGAGTTTGATCCTGGCTCAGGATGAACGCTAGCGGCAGGCTTAACACATGCAAGTCGAGGGGCAGCGCGGGTAGCAATACTTGGCGGCGACCGGCGAAAGGGTGAGTAACGCGTGAGCAACATACCCGTTGATGGGGGATAGGAGGTGGAAACGCCTTGTAATACCCCATATGATACGAAGTGGCATCACATTGTATTGAAAGATTTATTGTCAACGGATTGGTTCGCGTGCCATTACGTGCCGACGATGGCTAGGGGTTCTGAGAGGAAGGTCCCCCACATTGGAACTGAGACACGGTCCAGACTCCTACGGGAGGCAGCAGTGAGGAATATTGGTCAATGGCCGGAAGGCTGAACCAGCCATGCCGCGTGAAGGAAGAAGGCCCTATGGGTCGTAAACTTCTTTTGATGTGGAGCAATAAGGGCCACGTGTGGTCCGATGAGAGTACACGTCGAATAAGCATCGGCTAACTCCGTGCCAGCAGCCGCGGTAATACGGAGGATGCGAGCGTTATCCGGATTTATTGGGTTTAAAGGGTGCGTAGGCGGTCGGGTAAGCGTAGGGTGAAAGTCCTCTGCTCAACAGGGGAAGTGCCTTCCGAACTGTCCGACTTGAATTCTCCTGCCGTGGGAGGAATGTGTGGTGTAGCGGTGAAATGCATAGAGATCACACAGAACACCGATTGCGAAGGCATCTCACGAAGGGGCGATTGACGCTGAGGCACGAAAGCGTGGGGATCAAACAGGATTAGATACCCTGGTAGTCCACGCAGTAAACGATGATGACTAACCGTCGGTCCAGTCGGATCGGTGGCCAAGCGAAAGCGATAAGTCATCCACCTGGGGAGTACGACCGCAAGACTCAAAGGAATTGACGGGGGCCCGCACAAGCGGAGGAACATGTGGTTTAATTCGATGATACGCGAGGAACCTTACCCGGGCTCGAACGGTGCAGGAAGAGATCAGGAGACTGTGACGCCCTTCGGGGCCTGCATCGAGGTGCTGCATGGTTGTCGTCAGCTCGTGCCGTGAGGTGTCGGCTCAAGTGCCATAACGAGCGCAACCCTTGCCGTCAGTTGCCATCAGGTAGAGCTGGGGACTCTGACGGGACTGCCACCGCAAGGTGTGAGGAAGGGGGGGATGACGTCAAATCAGCACGGCCCTTACGTCCGGGGCGACACACGTGTTACAATGGCGGCCACAG
>ONMJ01000047.1 GCA_900318955.1 uncultured Bacteroidales bacterium | reverse complement strand
ATGGGAACAGTTATCGGTGTCTCCCAGAAAGCCGGAATGGTCGATGAGAAGGGAAATGTAGATGATATCGACAAGATGTTCCTGGCTGACTCAGTCGCTACCGTTGCCGGTGCTTGCCTTGGTACTTCGACCACAACTACTTATGTAGAAAGTGCTTCCGGTGTCGGTGCAGGTGGCCGTACAGGTCTCACTGCCTTTACTGTGGCAATCTGCTTCGCACTTGCTCTCTTCTTCTCTCCCCTCTTCCTCTCTATTCCCGGCGCAGCTACGGCTCCCGCCCTTGTGATTGTCGGTGTCATGATGATGACTCCTATTGTCAAGATTGACTGGGAAGACTACTCTGAGAGTATTCCTGCATTCATTACCGTTCTTCTCATGCCTGTAGCTTACAGCATCTCTGACGGTATTCTTCTCGGCGTTATCGCCTATGTTCTTATGAATGCATGTGCAGGGAAGTTCAAGAAGATCTCACCGACGATGTGGGTGCTCGCAGTCCTGTTCATACTGCGTTACATCTTCATCTAGCGAAAGACTTCCTTAAAATAGAAGGCGGCTCACATAATTTTGAGCCGCCTTCTTTTATTAATATCTGTCGCGAAGGTATTGCTTCAGCACTTCCCAGTCATAATAAGGGCCAGGGCCGAGAGCAGGGATTGAGGTCTCGCGTTCGTTATGGAGAAGTTTGACAATAATATCACCTTTCTTTCCGCGATAGAACATCATCTGGATATTGGTCCCCATATGCATATTCTTCGAGCTCAGCCAGTTATCGGTGTCGCCGACTTCATATCTTCCGTCGAATCCTTCTATCCCCAAATATGAGAGGAATGCCATCAGAGGATAATCATGTCCGAATCTAAGGTCCACAGAGAACTCTCCACCGCCCAGGGACTCATCCGCCTTTGTGATAAAGTCTTCGACAAGCGTCCCGGCGAAAGGAACCCTGACATCTCCGAATTGTGCTGAATTGCAGTGATTGAGATACAGATCAGCCGTTTTGATGCTCCAAAGCTTATAGGCCTCTTCGAACGGGAGATAGTCCATTATATCGATGTCAGCAGGAAGGTCCTGTGCGATGGAAGCAACTACATGGAGATACTTTTCGAATTTTATCGGATTATTGAAAAGCGCAGCAGCTTTCTCGTAGTCTGTGACAAGCGGGCGAATGACGGGCTCCGGATTGAGAGTGGTATTGAGTGAGTCAATAATTTTTCTCACATCACTCTTGATAATTGCAGAGGCAGAGTCTACATTGCTTATATATCTCATATACTCCTGCTTTGAATCCTGCAGAATCTTGATTTTAGGATTATTCTTCAGAAGAGCCCCGCAGAAACTGCCCATGCTGTTCTGACAGCGGGGAGAGGTACTCGATATAGCCCTGACAAATACCGGGCCCTTAAGGAGCTTGGAATTGCGCTTAAAGAAAGAATCACCGAGCAGAGCGTGCTCCATATATCCCCTGGGGCTGAGCGAGTGGAGATTATTCTGATTCATCTCAAGCATCAGTTTAGTTTGTTCCAGAAGAATCTCGCCCCTTTCGTTCAAAAGCCCGGCCTCTTTTAGCTGATTCAGCTTTTTGATGACATATTCATGAGCCGAGTCATAGGTCATGTACCGAGAGCCATGGCGGCCATAATGAGAGACATACACCTCTTTGTATCCCCTCGGAACTGGAGTATATTTGTATTTATGAAATTCATAGGAATGGTAGTTAGTCCCCACCCTTGACATGTCTTCCTTTAGAAAAGCCACAGCTGCAGGATTCTGCCCGAAAGAGAGGGAGAAAGACAGCAGAAGAACGAGTAACGCGGAAAGTAATTTTTTCATCTTATTCCATCAATTTTTTATATTTGAATCTCTTCGGCTCGACATCTCCAAGTCTGGCCTTTCTATTATCCTCATATTCGGAGTAGTTTCCGTCGAAGAAAACGACCTTCGAATCACCCTCGAAAGCGAGAATATGAGTCGCAATTCTATCGAGGAACCAGCGGTCGTGGCTAACTACGACTGCACAACCGGCAAATGAGTCAAGACCTTCCTCGAGAGCACGTATGGTATTGACATCCACGTCATTGGTAGGCTCATCAAGAAGCAGCACATTTCCTTCATCCTTGAGGGTCAGGGCAAGGTGGAGTCTGTTCCTCTCACCACCGGAGAGGACTCCGCAGAGCTTCTCCTGATCGGCCCCGCTGAAATTGAAGCGAGAGACCCAGGAACGGGCGTTAATTTCCCTTCCTCCCAGTCGCACCCACTCTGAATTACCAGCAATAGTCTCATATACAGTTAGTTCCGGATCAATCTTCTTATGTTGCTGGTCCACATATGCGAGTTTCACAGTCTCCCCGATCTCGATTTCACCGGTATCCGGTTTTTCGATGCCCATGATGAGCCTGAAAAGAGTAGTCTTGCCTGCTCCGTTGGGTCCTATGACTCCTACGATACCTGCCGGCGGAAGCTCGAAATCCAGGTGTTCAAACAGAAGTTTATCTCCATATGCCTTTGACACATCATGGAACCGTATGACCTTATTGCCAAGGTGCGGTCCGTTCGGGATATAAATCTCAAGATTCGCCTCTTTCTGTTTGACATCGGCGGATGCGAGTTTCTCATAGGCTCCAAGACGGGCCTTCTGCTTGGCCTGACGGGCCTTTGGGGCCATTCTAACCCATTCCAACTCCCTTTCAAGAGTCTTTCTACGCTTGGATTCCTGTTTTTCCTCCATAGCGAGCCTCTTGGTCTTTTGGTCTAGCCATGAAGAATAATTGCCTTTCCAAGGGATACCGAATAATTGCCTTTCCAAGGGATACCTTCTCCCCTGTCGAGCTCGAGTATCCAGCCGGCGACATTATCGAGGAAATAACGGTCATGGGTCACAGCGATTACAGTACCCTTATACTGCTTCAGATGGGCCTCGAGCCACTGTATACTCTCGGTATCGAGATGGTTAGTAGGCTCATCGAGAAGGAGGACATCGGGCTGTTGGAGAAGAAGCCTGCAAAGGGCTACGCGGCGCCTTTCACCACCCGAAAGATTCGCTACCTTGGCATCGGGAGGAGGGCACTGGAGTGCGTCCATTGCCCTTTCAAGCTTCGAATCAATTTCCCAGCCTCCGAGATGGTCAATCTTTTCAGTAAGCTCACCCTGTCTCTCGATAAGAGAATTCATCTCATCATCCGAGAGCGGTTCCATGAACTTCATCGATATCTCGTTGTACTCCTGGAGGACGTCCATAACTTCCTGCACACCCTCCTGGACGACTTCGAGGACAGTCTTGTCCGGATCCATCTGCGGCTCCTGTTCGAGATAGCCGACGCTATACCCAGGGGCCCATACAACCTCGCCGCGATAAGATTTTTCGACACCGGCAATAATCTTTAAAAGAGTCGACTTTCCGGAACCGTTAAGACCTATAATGCCTATCTTGGCACCATAGAAGAATGATAGGTAGATGTCTTTTAGAATAACTTTATTGTTGTGGGGAAGAACTTTTCCAACCCCATTCATCGAGAAAATTATCTTTTCGTCTGCCATAGAAAATGTGGTTTTGACAAATCTAATAAAAAAGTAAGGACGGGGCAAATTCCAGGCATAAAATATTGTATATTTGCGTATATGGAAAAAAGGCCTGTTATAGCTGTCGTCGGAGGAGGAGCCGCGGGATGTTTTGCCGCAGCCAATCTTTCCCGTATGCTACCTAAGGCCAAGATTATTATCTTCGAAGCCGGGAAGAAGCCGCTTGTTAAAGTCGGATTGACCGGAGGCGGAAGATGCAATCTGACAAACACTTTCGAGAGCGTTGATTCACTCGAAAAAGTCTATCCCAGAGGTTCTTCCGTAATGAAAAGGGCCATTAGGACCTTCAGTCCTGAAGATGTCGCTTCCTGGTTTAGAGGGGAAGGTGTTTCACTAAAAGTCGAGGAGGAAGGTAGAGTTTTTCCATGCTCCGATGATGCCCTTGAGATTGTTTCTTGCCTTCTTTCAGTCTTAAAAGAAGGAGGGGTCGAAATCATCACCGGAAAGCGTCTCACTTCCCTTTCAGAAGGATTTCGGATGAGTTTCTCGGACGGAAGTTCCTTCGAATCGGACTTCGCCCTTGTCGCAACTGGTGGCGGAGCATCCGAATTCCTGAAACCCCTTGGAATAGAAGTGATTCCGCCTGTCCCCTCTCTTTTTTCATTCCGGATTGATGACAAGAATCTCTGCGCACTTTCAGGCTGTTCCATAAAGAATGTCACCCTCCGGATTGGAAAACTCTCTTCCGAAGGTCCCCTCCTCATTACAGACTGGGGGCTAAGCGGTCCGGCTACTTTGAAACTATCTTCATACGCGGCTCGTCATCTCAGCGAGCATTCATATAAAGAACACCTAAGTATCAATTGGTTGGGCGGGATCAATGAAAGTATAACAAGAGATGCACTTCAAGATTTGTTGAAGGCAAATCTGAGGAAAATGATTTCCTCCTCTCCTATTGAAGGGATCCCTTCAAGGCTATGGACTTACCTCCTATCCAAGGCTCTTATCAGAAGCGATCTGAGATGGGGCGAAGCCGGTTCGAAAGGGATAAACAGACTTGTAGAGACTCTCATTAATGACAACTACACCATTACCGGTAAAAATCGATTCAAGGCTGAATTTGTGACTGCCGGTGGAGTGGCTCTTTCTGAAATCAATCTCTCAACAATGGAGTCCAAAAAGTTTCCCGGCCTCTTTTTAGCCGGAGAAGCACTTGATATTGACGCAGTTACCGGAGGATTTAATCTCCAGGCCGCTTGGTCCACAGGCTTTGCAGCAGCAAAGGCGATTGCTGAAAAATTATTTTAATTATGTATATTTGAATCTATGAATACCGGTCTTATAATTGGTCTTTTGCTACCCCTTGCGGGAACCATGCTAGGCTCCGCCCTGGTCTTTTTCATGAAAAAGGAGATAAATCCGCTCCTTCAGAAGGCTCTCCTTGGATTTGCTTCCGGAGTCATGGTCGCTGCATCGGTGTGGTCTCTCCTTATCCCCGCAATGGATATGGGCAATATCTGGCAAGCTACATTCGGTCTTTTCCTGGGCTTTGCCTTTCTGCTTCTTATTGACCATGTGACCCCGCACCTCCATCTCGTCGGCGGTCCCGAAGGCCCTCGGAGCCATCTTTCCAAGACCGCGATGCTCTCGCTCGCTGTAACAATCCACAACCTTCCTGAAGGAATGGCCGTCGGAGTCGCTCTGGCCGGTGCAATGGTTGGTAACGGGATTTCCATCTCCGCAGCCCTCGCCCTGGCCCTTGGTATCGCAATTCAGAATATTCCCGAAGGGGCAATTATTTCCATGCCTCTGAAAGCGGCTGGCAACAGCAAGGGAAAGTCATTCCTTATAGGATCTTTATCCGGAGCGGTCGAGCCTGTAGGAGCGATTCTAGTCATTCTCCTTGCATCCGTTTTCACTCCCTTGATGCCCTACTTCCTCTCATTCGCTGCTGGCGCCATGCTCTATGTTGTAATTGAGGAACTCATACCTGAGGCATCTGAAGGAAGCCATTCCAATATTTCCACGATTGGATTCGCCGTGGGTTTCGCTCTGATGATGGTGATGGACGTCGTTTTCGGCTAGCTTAGCGGAGAGGGAACCTCCTGAGACATAATTGCATAGCCCTGTGGACCGGCGCACCTGACGGCGCCGATGATCTTATCGCTGCTATACTTTCAATGTACGCCTCGTCTTCGATTGAAGAGTAGAAATCAACCAGCGTTTTTTCGAGAAGAGAATGGAACTCCGGACCATGATTCATGTATCGGAGATGGCAAAGTTCATGGACGAGGACATAGTCTCTTGCCGGTGAAGGCACTCGCATGAGATTGAGATTGAGGTTGATATGCTTTTTTGCCGAGCAGCTTCCCCAGTTGGATTTATTATTTTTAATACTCACTCCAGAGTAGACAAACCCATACCGCCCGGCAATGGATGCGAGACGGGCAGGGAGAAACTCTTTCGCCTCTTTACGAAGTTTTTCAATGTCAATTTCGGGCAAGGGCTCTCTGGCAGCATTTTTCTTTTTCTGCTTTTCAAGGAAAGACTTTACCCTTTCCCTATACCTGTCGAGAAGAGAAAGAGCATAACGGAAAGAGAAAAGTGACGGCACTGTGACCGTCACTTTCAAATTCGGACTGACTTTGACGCTCGGCCTTCTGCACCTTGGATTTTTCCTTAAAGTGACTTCGCCGAAATCGCTGTCAGATACCGTCTTTTCCTTGACTTTAAACATCGACTACTTAAAGAAGAGACCAACAGTCCATGTTGTAAACTCGGGACCCTGCGCCTCTGACATAACCTTCATAGGACTGTACTTTGCATAGACACCGATGTTGTAGATTGTGAAAGAAACGTGGACATTGGCTGTGAACGGGGTGAGTTTGATGCCTTTGTACTTATAGTTGTATTTGTCAACTTCTGCTGAACTGTCGCCCTGAAGTCTGCAATAACCGGGAAGATTGAACTCAGCTGAGGCGCCGATAGTAAGATCTGCCGGGCCGAAAGATCTCGTATAGTCGAGAGGGATCTGGATGCTGAACTTGTCGAGCCAGTTCTTCTTGAGATTCTTGATGATAGGATCTGTCTGGCCGATGACAAGTTGCTCTTTCTGATAATCAAAATAATAATCTTTATTCGGCATATAACGATTCCAACCGAGATCTACTCCAAGAGAGATGGCATTGTCTTCAGCGGGAATGAATTTATAAGTCAGAACATTGATGAAGGCCTCATAGTTCCTGATAATAGAAGTGTGCTTCGTATAGAGATTGTCTCCCATGGGAGAGGTCAAGCCAATGCCGACATGATCAACGAATCTGAGAGCGTGCATCTCATTGTCTGAGGTGAAAGTGAGAAAATCATCGTCCTGAGCAAAAGCTCCGGCGGAAATCGCTAGAAAAGCGAAAATTGAAAGAATTTTTTTCATATTCTTGTTTATTATTAGCATTTTCAGAGCGCAAAATTACTCAATCAGAGCGAGAAATACAAATTTGGCACTCCGTTGCAGATTTGAGCGTTATTGAGTACATTTGTCTAAGAATTAAGGACAGCAGTTATGGAAACAAATGATATTGTGGCCCTCCTGGAAGAGCATAATGTAAGACCTACAGCCAACAGGATAATCGTCGCCGGAGCCTTGGCGAAAGCAGGGATGCCTATGTCTCTTGCAGAGTTGGAGACAGAGATTGATTCTATCGACAAATCCAATATCTTCCGAGCACTTGTCTCCTTCAAGGATAACCACCTTGTCCATGCGATAGAAGACGGGTCCAACGGGGTCCGTTACGAGCTCTGCAAATCTCATGACCACTATCACGACGAGGATCTTCATGTCCATTTCCACTGCGAGATCTGTGGAAAGACATTCTGTTTCGAGGATATTCCGGTCCCTAAGGTCGATGTCCCTGAAGGCTATCAACCTATTTCAACCAATTACATCATAAAGGGCATCTGCCCTTCATGCCAGAGGTAATTAACCGCAGTAGAAATACTCTTCAACGAGCTTTTTCATAAGATCCGGGTCCTTCTCCGCTCTTTCCCTGAGGTCTGAATCCTCGAACGAGCAGAGAGAAGTGATTATGCCGTCAATCATCCGCTTGGTAAACACTCCCCTGTCCTCGAAAACGTCCCTTGCTTTTTCAAGGCAAAGGGCTGATTCATAGCAGCTTCCGGGAAGAGAAGCGAGAGTATTGAGCTTATCCTTGAATTCGCTTTTGTGGATATCGACATCGACATATTTGTCCCGTGCAATGGCAAGCGCCTTTTCTTCTGGCATTTCCAATCCGTATCTCGCAGCAGTGCAAAGGCCTGCCATAAGCTGATAGACGTCGGCGGAGCAGTCCGGTGAGCGCATCTCGAAAGTCTGCTTTGCCTTAGTATCCCTGTCCGATGGCTTCTCCTGTTTGTTGGTAAGAGCGGACATGTCTTTGCCGCTTGACCATCCGAGGGGAACGCGGACAAGGGCGGAACGGTTGCAGTCGCCCCAGCACACATTTGTAGGAGCTTCCTGATGCGGCACAAGACGGAAATAAGATGTCGGATTCTTATTGCCGAATGCCGTGATTGCAGGGGCAAGCTCCATAAGACCGGCTATAGCCCTCCTGGCTACATTGGAAAGGGAGCCGTCCGGTCCGAGGGTGCAATTGACGCCATCTTTCATCAGCCGCATATGGATATGCATTCCGGATCCCGCCTCACCGACAATTATCTTCGGAGCGAAGGTCACGTCAAGACCATATTGATATGCGAGGTTACGGATGACCCATTTAGCCAGAAGCAGCTGATCAGCAGCAGTTTCGACTGGGTTTGGAAGGAATTCTATCTCGTTCTGCTCGTATATTTTCCCATCGAGAGTAAAGTTTCCTACCTCGCTGTGTCCGTACTTAATCTGCCCGCCGGTCTTGGCGATATGATCCATGCATTCCCTCCTGAAATCATTCATCTTCGCAAAAGGCTCCGATTCATGGTAACCTTTCTGGTCGGTAGCCGGGAAAAGGCCGTCCGATTCTGTTATCACATAGTACTCGAGCTCTCCCATCGCCTCAAAAGTAAGGCCTGTAGAAGCGTAGAAGGCATCTTCTGCCCTCATTAGCGTATGATAAGGGGCGCACTCGAAGGGGTCTCCGTTCTTATCGTAAAAACTGCAGAGGAAGCAGAGGGTCGGAATCTCAGTGAAAGGATCCATGAAGGCCGTCCTGTATCGGGGGATTACATAGAGATCGCTATTGCCGGCCTCGACAAACGTAGGGAAAAGGCTGGATCCGTCTACCCTCTCGCCTTCTGTAAGGACCGTCTCCGCATAATCGAGACTATTGACGCAGAAATTAAGAGTCTTGACCCTGCCGTCCTCGGCGGGATACATGAAATCAATCATCCGGATTCCTTTTTCGGAAATGAAGTTCAATAAATCGTCTCTTGTAATCTGCTCCGGGAGCTTCTGTATATGCGCCACCACTTCATTGGGGCATAGTATAATTCTTTTATCCATGTCAGTGTTCAAATGTCGGACACAAATTTACCATTTTTTCTTATATTTGTAAACGTTGAAATCAAAACAGTGAACATGAAACGGACATTAACTGTATTATTATTCATCCTGCTCTCCATTTTCTCTCTCAGGGCGGACAAGTTCAGATTACCTGCGGAGAAAAAAAATCCTGATGCTGTCAGAGTGCTTCTTATCGGCAATTCTTTTACATACTACCACGATGCCGATGACATGCTCGTTGAGATAGCTTCCAGCCAGGGAGTCAACATCGACCTCGGAGAGTTCCTCAAAGGAGGCCAGACATTCGGCCAGCATCTCAAGCTAGCCAACAGCCGCAAGGCAATCAATGCCGGAGACTACGATTTCGCCTTCCTGCAGGACCAGAGCGTCACCCCGGCAAAGTATGCAAGGGATAAATACCAGCAGGCCCTGGACGATTTGATAGCCCTCAAGCGGCTTGTCGTAATGAGGTCGCCCGATTGCAAAGTAATCCTAGAAAGGACATGGGGATATGACGGTAAAGAGGCCGGTGGATTCGGTACAAGAGAAATTCTCGACAAGTATCTCGAGAAAGGGACCAAAGATATGGCAAAGAAGGCAAAGACATGGCGTTCCCCTATCGGTATCGCCTTCAATACCGTTGTTGCCGAAAGGCCGGAAATAGCTCTTCTCGGGGATGATGACAAGCACCAGAGTGCTGCCGGATCCTACCTGAAGGCCTGCGTCAATTACCTGGTGATAACTGGCGAAGATTTCGATGATTATGTTCCCAATTGCGGATTGGATCCCGAGCATGCTGAATATCTCCGTGACGTCGCTGAAAGGACTGTCCTTGGCTATGAAGGAAAGTACAGGATCAAAAGGGAGAAAAAATTCAACCCCTTCGGATCGAAGACAAGGGTTGTCGCCCATAGAGGATACCATCTGGACCCTTCCTGCCCAGAGAATTCGATTGCCGCTCTCAAGGCTTCTGCGAAGGCCGGCGTATTCGGGAGCGAGTTTGATATCAGGCTCACCCGTGACAATAAAATCGTAGTTTGCCATGACAAGAGTTACAAGACAGACACTCTTGGCAGGGTTATCTCCGACACTGACTACGAACTTCTTTCCGATCTTCGCCTTTCCAACGGAGAACTTGTTCCAACTTTCGAATCCTTCCTGGATTCCGCCAAGGCTCTGAGGCCCCTCAAGCTCGTCTGCGAGCTGAAAGATCTTGGCGACAAAGATAAAAATGAGAAGCTCTTCGATGAAGCCTACAAGCTGGTTACCAGTAAGAAAATGGGTAATAGAATGATCTGGCAGACATTCAACTACCCCCTATGTCTCTATATCAGAAGCAAGGCTCCCGAAGCATTCGTAGTCTATCTCTGCACCAAAGAAGACAAGATAAAAACGGCTGCAGGCCTCGCTCAGGACAAGATTTCCGGAGTAAACTACAAGTACACGCTCTATAAAAAGCACCCCTCGCTGATTGAGGAGCTTCATGATAATAATATCTCTGCCGGGCTTTGCGCCGAAGATGATTCAGAGATTATTTCGGATATGGTCGATGAGGGAATCAACATTGTAGGAACGAATAATCCCAATGCTGTCCTGAAGCTTATAAAGGATCAACGTCGATAGCGATATGACTCTGATATAAGCGGTCTTTCTCGAAAGAGAGGACCGCTTTTTCTATGTCCTTTTTTCTCTTTGACAGCTGCCGATCCCTCGGAAGCATCATACGGATATTCCTGATATGGACATCGGAAATCTTTTCCATCCGCGGGGAATATGGCCCGATTATGGGAATTCCAAGTCCGATGGATTCCAGAGAGGATACGAGTTCCTTAGACATATAGTCGAGACGTCTCTCGGAAGTATCCTTAAGGATGAGTCTCAATTCGCGGGTAAAAGGAGGGTATGAAAATAGTCGTCTTTCGGAGAGCATGTCTGGCTTTGCCTCCCCCGTAAGCTCTTTGAACACAGGATGTTCCGGTTCTCTTGTCTGGATGACAATAAGTCCCTTCTCCCCTCTTCTGCCACTCCGCCCGCGGAACTGTTCCAGAAGCTGGATCGCCCTCTCGTCTGCCCTGAAATCCTGGATAGCCAGAAGAGAGTCCGCTTCGATCACGGCGACAAGCGACAGTGATTCGAAATCGAACCCCTTGGTCATTATCTGGGTTCCGACTAAAATATCGATCGTTCCTTTTGCAAACCCCTCGATTATATCTTTGCCCTCTTTTTCAAGGGTGTCTCCGTCAAGTCTGGCTACTGTACTGTCCGGGAACAGCTCACTCACTTCCTCTTCTATTTTTTGAGTCCCAATCCCAAGCGGAATCAGTTTTCCTCCGCAGGAAGAGCATACTCCGTCATACGGAGAGGAATAACCGCAATAATGGCATACGAGCCTCTCAGAGGCCGATTTATGAAGGCTCAAAGGGACATTGCAGCGGGGGCATTTCGGGATTGTTCCGCAATCTTCGCACTGGACGGCGGGAGCATAAGAACGGCGAGCACGAAGGATTGCAACCTGCTCTCCCCTTGCAAGAGTCTTTCTTATCTCATCAATCAGTTTTAGCGAGAAATCCCCCTTCATTCCCCTTTTCCTTCTCTCGGCAATAGTATCGATTATCATCACATCAGCCTCTTCGCCGCAAAAGAATCGCTCTTCCAGTTTCACCTCTGTAAAACGGCCTGCGGAGACGCTGAAGAGGGATTCGAGGGAAGGAGTCGCGCTGCCAAGAATAATGTTGGCATTCTGAATCTTTGCTAGCATTACAGCTGTATCGCGTCCGTTGTACCTCGGAGCCGGGGAATCCTGTTTATAAGAGCTGTCATGCTCCTCGTCGACAATTATGAGGCCGAGGTTATGATGGGGCAGGAAAAGTGAAGAACGAGTTCCGAGAACAATATAAGTATCCGACTTTCGGATTTCTGTCGGAATATCTCTTTTCTTCGTCGCGGAAATACCTGAATGAAAGACCTTTACTGATGGAAAATACTCCCTTACGCGGTCTTCCAACTGGCGGCTGAGAGCGATTTCAGGGACCAGGTACAAAACACTTTTACCCCGGGCGATTGTTTCACTCGCAAGTTTAAGGTACATTTCGGTCTTCCCCGATCCGGTACGGCCGTTTAGAAGAACCGGACGGGAGGGCTGAGTGCTCCAAATGCTGAGGATTTTATCGAAAGCCGCCTGCTGTGAAGCGGAAAGAACAGGCACTTTTGCCGATAAAGGGCCTTTATCTTCGACTCTGAGCTCTTTCTCCAGTTCGGCGACCTTTGCCTCATACGAAGACTTTGTGGTGTCTTTACGGGCTTTTTCCAGCTTTTCGCGGTATTTCAACAGGCTGGTTTCAAGTCTCTCCCTTTTTCTGGCATCCATCTCCTCTCCCGTAGATTTCATCGAAGGATAAGCCGCCTTATACACCTCACCGATAGAGCAAAGGTAATAATCGCTTACTATCCTCCAAAACTCGATCTCCTCCTTTGTCGAAGGGGCGAACTTTTGAGTCGCCGCTTCATGATCCTCACCGAGGACTCTACGAATCTTACTGACATCGGTCTCGGGAACCACATTGACCTCCGAGACTACAGCAGTATATTCCCTGCCGGCAAAAAGAACCCTGACACGGTCCCCTATCTCAGCTTCCGCGGACTCATAGACTGGCTGCCACTCCAAGCGGAGTGGCAGAATCACCTTTATGAAACGCCTTTCAGACATAACGATTACGAATATACGAAAAAAGTTCTTCTTTGAGCAAGACAACTTTTTTGAAAAGAAATCTTATTGTTCTTTATTTGTAAAGTCATCTCCTTGACTATCAATATATTACTATATCCTACTGTTTATCAATTGATTGACAAAAACAGCATATTACTTTGATAAAATTTATAAAAAATTTGGATAGTCAGAAAAAATTCGTACATTTGCATTCCCAAACAATTGGTGCTGTAGCTCAGATGGTAGAGCAATGGACTGAAAATCCATGTGTCGGCAGTTCGATTCTTCCCAGCACCACGCAACAAGCTGAAAATCAGTTAGTTACAAATTTACGCACAACTTTTACGCACAATGAGCGAGAGGTTGTGCGTTTATTTTAGAGTCGCGGCTCTCCGACAGTCCATTTTCGTGAGGTCACGAAAATGGTGATATAAGGGATATAATGTCCCTACTACACCGGATATAATTGACATTTTCGGTCGGCAAAACCTCATCTTTCGTCATGGAAGTGGCCCCTTTGATTCATGGTTGAACAAGGTAACGGAACATTTAGTGTGTTATATTTTTATAATCCTCCAGCCCGAAGAGCTGCACACCAAAAGGCTAATACTCAATTGCTTCCAGCATTTTCCCTACCCATGCGGCCTTAGGGAAAAAGTCATATATCACTTATATGCAATAAGATACAGGGCAGCTGCAGGAAGTATGTTTCTCGCACCTGCGCCATGTGCTTTTGTTCTTAGGAGACCTACACGAAAGGCTAACCAGGGCAGTGGAGGGTAGCGCTGATGTGTGATGAACCACAAATGTGCCTGGCAACGCGAGAGGATCATTGCCCTGGACGGAACATGGCCTTGAGGCGGAAACTTTCTTATTATCACCGTGAGTCGTAACCTTTTTATTATCAGTAGTTTCCTGATATTAAACTCTCCGCAATCACAATGTTAATATCAGCATTCGGCTCAGTATCAGTAGTTTACGTCTCACGCCGCGTGCTTCCCAAAGGAACGATCCCGCAGCCAAAGTATACTCCGTTCTTCAGTATCTTTCATATTGCCCTATGCCAAGCCAAAGCATGATTTCGGACAGCCCTGATCTCTTGATGGCGCAGGTGCGGATTTTTCGTGGTTTCCTGCGCCACCAGAAAAAGATAAGTT
>ONMJ01000010.1 GCA_900318955.1 uncultured Bacteroidales bacterium | reverse complement strand
AGCATGCACCATCATCGACAGGCTTGACATATCCGAGATAGAGGCCGGTTACAAGGGCGGCGGCACCAGCAGCTACAATCTCAGGAAATGCATCGCCCTTGGTGCGCCAAGGCGCAGCGTAGCGGGCGGCAGTTGCCTCTGAGAGGCGTGTCCACCCCCGGACACGGGCAGGGGGAGGGGCCTGTCGGCAGCAAGTTATCGCGCAGCGATGACGCAGATGACGATGGGAGGGGCCGGAGCGAACGCAGTGAGCGGAGTCCTCGAAGAGGCAAGCTGCAGCCGCTGCGGAGCCTGGCTCACAAAAAAGAAGAGGTCGACCCTTTGGTCGACCCCTTTTGTGACGCGTATAGGATTCAAACCTATGACCTTTTGATCCGTAGTCAAATGCTCTATTCAGCTGAGCTAACGCGCCAGGTAAGATGCCTCTTGGCAATCTTTATTATTCTGCACTCTGCTTTACGAAAGGCTTCTCCTTGATACGAGCCTTCTTACCGGAGAGGTTGCGGAGGTAGAAGATACGTGCGCGACGGACCTTACCGACCTTGTTGACCTCGATGCTGTC
The DNA here is from genome assembly GCA_900318955.1 of uncultured Bacteroidales bacterium. GTDB lineage: Bacteria > Bacteroidota > Bacteroidia > Bacteroidales > UBA932 > Cryptobacteroides. The sequence goes on along the minus strand of ONMJ01000010.1, from coordinate 55,718 downwards.
GATAAACGGAGACTGGAAGGGGAAAATCCTCTCGACTCCAATACCGCCGGAGACCTTGCGAACAGTGAATGTCCTTGTATAAGGATCCTGTCCTTTCATCTGAATGACGACACCTCTGAATTTCTGGAGTCTCTCCTTGTCGCCTTCCTTGATCCTGAGGGTAACGGTGATTGTGTCTCCCGCTTTGAACTCAGGGAATGAAGCTGCCTTTCCTGACTGTAAAGCTTCCTGTGCAATTTTAATCAAATCCATTTTCTTTCAATCTTTAAGCGCAACGTTACTTGCTTTATGCTGTTCTTATAGTAAGAGGTTGCTTATTTTTTGGGACTGCAAAATTAGAAAGAATTTTTCATTTTACAAATGTTTTCCCTAAAAAATATTCTTCTCTTTGTCGAAAATGGCTTTATCTTCTCTCGTGGGATCAGGAGTGAATGAATTGGAATACTTCATTGCCTCGAGTTGATCCTTTTCGTTCTTTGATAGTCTGTGAGGAATCCAAACCAGTATCTTTACATATAGATCGCCGGTCCCGCTTCCGTATCCCTTGATTGCGGGGAGTCCTTTGTTCCGAAGTTTGACAACTGCTCCTGACTGTGTCCCAGGATCTATCTTAACTTTATAATTTCCATCCAGACAGGGAACAGAAATCTCGCAACCGAGCATTGCATCCATTACAGATATAATCTTGGTATAGAAGAGGTTCTGCCCGTCGCGCCGAAGAGTTGCGTGAGGAATTTCGTTTATTACCAGAAGAAGGTCCCCGTTCGTGCCGCCTCGCATCGCTGAATGGCCCTCTCCGGTTATCTTTATCTGCATTCCGTCCTCGACACCTGCGGGAATGGTGACCTTGACAGTCTCTCTCTTCCTCTCAAGGCCGGTACCGTTGCAACGGCGGCATGGATTGGAAATAATGCTGCCTTCGCCGCCGCAGCGGGAGCAGACGCTTCTTGTCACTGTCCTTCCAAAGAGGGAGTTGACAACCTGCTGGGTGTAGCCGGAGCCGTTACATGAAGGGCAAGTCTTGATATCCGAAGAACTCCTTGCTCCTTTTCCGCCGCAGTCCGGGCATGGACGGTTTCGCTCGATGGAAACTTCTTTTGTGCAGCCGGTTGCTATCTCTTCCAGAGTAAGGCGGACACTGGTCCTGATATCCCTTCCCCGGGATTGCCTTGTTGCGGATGATGAGTCGCCGCCGCCAGTAAAACGGCCGAAGATATCACCGAAGCCGCCGCCGAACGAGAATCCACCTTCTCCGAATACCTGACGCAGGATATCGTTGAGGTCGAAGTCCTGGAATCCTCCGGCACCGCCGCCCATAGACTCAGTTCCCGCGAATCCGAACTGGTCGTAGCGTGCCCTCTTGTCTGGGTCGCTAAGCACAGAATATGCTTCAGCGGCCTCTTTGAAGTTCTCTTCTGCGGTCTTCTTCTCCGCATCGGTCCCGCTGACCCACCTGTCAGGATGCCACTTCATGGCAAGCTTACGGTAAGCCGACTTTATCTCATCGGCAGAGGCGGTCTTCTGGACCCCGAGAACCTCGTAATAATCTCTTTTCTGTGCCATATTCGCTTATGCTCCTACTATCACTTTTGCATATCTGAGGACCTTTCCGCCTAGGGTGTAGCCGTTCTGGGCCACATCTATGACTTTTCCTTTAAGGTCTTCGGAGGGGGCAGGAAACATTGTGACAGCCTCATGGAATTCGGTATCGAAATCCTTTCCTTTGGCTTCTATCTTTTCGAGCCCCTTGGTCTTCAGGTATGATGTCAATTTATTAAGTATAAGGCTGATGCCTTCTACTGCGTCCTCGCTGCCTTCGATGTCCGAAAGTTGCTTTAGAGCAATCTCACAGTCGTCCAGGACAGGGAGCAACCCTTTTATCGTATCGGCAGAGGCTGACTTTGTGAGCTCCAGCTTCTCTTCTGCACTTCTACGGCGGAAAGTGTCAAACTCTGCCATCAACCTCAGATAATCGTTTTTGTTGGCTTCCGCCTTGCTGAGCGCTTCTTCCTTCGCCTTTTCAGCTTCTTCTTGAGCCTTCTGAGCTTCCTGAAGCGATTTTTCGGCTTTCTCAAGAGCCTTTTCAGCCTCTTTGAATTTCTTTTCGAAATTTTCCGATTTTTTGTTTTCTTTATGTTCTGCCATAGTATATGCCATTTTTTCCGGTCATTTGAGTTTGCAAATTTACTGCCATTTTACGAAACTGACAAACTGTCAGAAAACGGCGTTGGAGGCAAAAGATTTTGTATTTTGCGTCGGATTGCCTAAATTTGTTAATTGTAAATTGATTTAACTGTTAAAACTAATAGCATATTATGTCAAGATTTTTGGATCCTCCTCAGCCTAAACCACTGATCTCTGAGGAAAAAGTAGACAAGACCTATAAATCCATGAGACTAAAGGTCTTCCTTGGCGCATTCTTCGGGTACGCGGCCTATTATTTAGTGAGAAAAAACCTCTCTCTTGCAGCTCCGGATATGATTGCGGACGGCATCCTCGATGCCGGTAAGGTGGGTCTCGCGATGTCTGCGGTTTCCATAGCTTATGCCTTCAGTAAATTCGTGATGGGCAGCGTTTCGGATCGCTCCGATGCCAGAAAGTTCCTTTGCGTGGGGCTTGTCCTCTCTGCCTTGGTGATGATGTCAGTCGGCTTGATCCCGTTCGGAACCAATACTGCTGTCAATACCGCTATTATTTTTGTCATGATGCTCCTTGTCGGGTGGCTCAGCGGTTTCGGCTGGCCTCCATGCGGCCGTATCATGGCGCACTGGTTCAGCCAGAACGAGAGAAGTTTCAAGATGAGTATCTGGAACGTATCTCATACCATCGGCAGTTTCTCACTCGGTTTCCTGGCTATAGCCGGAGTGGCTTTGGCCGCCGATCTCGGTGTCGCCCAGTCCTGGCGCGGTAATTTTGTTTTCCCGGCCCTCATAGCCCTCGTTATAGCTCTGTTTTGCTGGTGGGCCATCCGCGATACTCCAGAATCATGTGGTCTTCCCGCTGTTGGAGATTGGCGCAACGATCATAGCGGAGTCAAGTCCAAGGGCGCGGCGGGAGAGAAACTTCCTTTCAAAGTGCTGTTTGTAGATTATGTCCTGAAGAATAAGCTTCTTTGGATCGTTGCCATCTCTAATGTCGCTGTCTACATGGTACGCTATGGAATTGGCGACTGGGCCCCGACATATCTCCAGGCCAAGGGAATCATGACCGCTGCCGAGAGTAAGGTGGCCTTCTCCGTCCACAATATTGTCGGTGCTGTCGGTACTATCGCCTGCGGCTGGGCAACCTCTAAAATCTTCAAGGGACGCTGCGCCCCGATGAATGTCATCTGTATGCTCCTTTGCGGCCTTGGAGTCCTCTTGTACTGGATGGTCGGTGCCGGTATAATCCAGGCTGAGCCCGGAACTCAGAAGGTGCTTGTGTACGTAGCCCTTTGCATGATAGGCTTCTTTATTTATGGCCCTGTTGCCCTTACCGGCGTTCAGGCCCTCAATCTGGTTCCGAAGAATGCCGCCGGAACTGCAGCCGGTTTCGTCGGCCTGTTCGGTTACCTTCTCGGTGATGCCGTATGCTCCAAGATTGTTGTCGGCGGAATCGCCAACAGCAGCAGCTGGGATGCCGCAATGCTCTCTGTCGCAATCGGGTCTCTTATCGGAGTAGTTCTCTGCGCCCTTCTTATCCCAAGTGAAAAACGTCTTACTCAAGAATAGCTCAATATGAAAATAACAAAACAGTGTTTTTTTATCATCTTCTCGCTTATTCTGGCATTCTCATGCGGGAAGGAGCCTGAGAATAATACATCCGTCAATAAAATTGTCGCGTCCAATATCGTGGTGCCATCCAAGATTGAAGTCCAGGAGGGCGATAACATATCTTTCCGTCTGATAGCAACTACGGGAGCTACTACTTCCGACTATATTGTCCTGCGGTCTGCTTCCCAGAATGATTATGTCTGCAAGATTGTATCCGTAGGGTCCAACGCGTTGGTGTTTGAGCTTCCGTCGGATCTCGTCGGAGGACGGTATACAGTCTATATCCAGTCCAACGGGATCAATAAGTACGTAGGAGCGACAGAGATTACTGTCATGAAATCTCTCGATATAGAAGTCAAAGATGGTACAAACATTTATGGACTGATCACTTGCAATGGAGTCGGAGTCCCCGGAGTTATCGTTTCGGATGGCTACGAAGTGGTTACCACAGATTCAAATGGAGTGTACCAGATTCAGTCGCAGAAGCAGCAGGGATATGTTTTCATGACCATTCCAAGCGGTTATGAGGTCCCTTCAGACGGCATTCTCCCTGAATTCCATTCATCCGTTTCGTCATCGATTTCGACTGTTGACAGACGAGACTTCACTCTGATTAAATCTGATAATGAGAACTTCACATTCTTCATTCTCGGAGATATGCATCTTGCCAACCGCAACAATGACCTCAATCAGTTTAAGGAAGTTGCTCTTGACTGTGTTGATGAGATCAACGCGACTTCCGGCAAAAAGTACTGTCTGACCCTCGGTGATATGACATGGGATCTATATTGGTATGACAAGAACTTCACTTTCCCGAATTATCTTCTGGAGACCAATAAGTACTTCAAGAATATCCTCTTCTTCCATACCATGGGAAATCATGACAACGATATGAATGAAGCGGGCGATTTCAAGAAAGAATTCCGTTACATACGCGATGTCGGTCCTACTTATTATTCATATAATCTCGGCAAGATCCATGGTATCGTGCTAGACGATATCGACTACAACAATGTGGGTACGGGATCTGACGCGAGAGGAGAGTATGTCTGCGACATCACCAAGAACCAGATGGACTGGCTGAGAAAAGACCTCGCTTATGTTCCGAAGGGCTCCACTATTATTCTCTCCACCCATGCTCCGATAATGCGGCCGAACTCGAAGGGCTGGTATGCCGGAATGTCAGGGGCGAACGCAACCGGAGAGGCTAACACGGATGCACTTCTTGCCGCACTGAAAGACTATAAGGTCCATGCGTTTACCGCCCATACTCATAAGACCTTCAATTATGACAATATGGAAAAAGGCGGATATTTTGAGCACAATGCCGGAGCCGTTTGTGCCGCATGGTGGTGGAGCGGCAAGCTTACTCCCGGAGTCCATGTCTCTACTGACGGGGCTCCGGGCGGATATACTATCCTTAAGGTTAACGGTACCGATATGACTTGGCAGTATAAGTCTTCTACATGGCCGATAAGCTATCAGTTCCGTTCGTATGACATGAACGAGGTAAAGAAAAATGTCACAATGTCCATTGCTAACGACAATAGCAATTTCCAGAAATATGTGACATCCTATAGCGGTTATGCAGTGAATGATGTCCTTATCAACGTCTGGAACTATGATCCTACGTGGAAAATATCCGTTACTGAAGACGGAAAAGAGCTGGAAGTCATTCCTGTATGGGCATATGACCCCCTTCATGTCATAGCTTTGACTGCAAAGAGAATGTCGACATCCAAAAGCCCCAGTTTCTGTACAGATTCATTTACCCATTTCTTCAAAGTGAACGCGTCATCGGCCAGTTCTACTCTCTCAGTCAAGGTGACGGACCGCTTCGGCAATGTCTACACAGAGACAATGACAAGACCAAAGGCCTTCAATACGAACAACTATTTAAACAAATAACAATTATTAACTAACTATCATTTTATTATGATTCATTTCAAACGAATCGCTCTTACGCTCACAGCACTGTGTATAGCTCTTGGGATGAATGCCCAGAACCGTGCACTCAGTGGTAGAGTGATCGACACCGGAGACCAGGCTGTCCCCGGTGCTGCAGTAATCCAGGTCGGAACCTCTAACGGTACCGTTACTGGTGCTGACGGTTCTTTCTCTTTGAGAATTCCGTCCGGCGCAGTTGAACTGGAAGTGTCCAGCCTCGGCTACACTGCCAAGAGGATTACAGTCAATCCTTCCCAGAGCAATGTAGTCATTGTTCTTGAGGAAGATTCCATGACTCTGGAAGAGACGGTTGTCGTCGGTTATGGTGTTCAGAAGAAGGTCAACTTGACCGGAGCCGTAACTGCCGTCGAGGCAACTGAACTTGAGAACCGCTCTTCTCACTCTCTTTCCAACATGCTTCAGGGTGCTGTCCCTGGACTCAACATCACTACCTCAGCAGGTAATCCTGGTGCAACAGGAACTTTAAACATCCGTGGATACACATCCATTAACGGTGCTTCTCCTCTAGTCCTCATTGACGGAGCCGTTGGTGATATCAACAGGGTCAACCCCAACGATGTCGAATCCATTTCAGTTATCAAGGATGCATCTGCTGCTGCCGTTTATGGTGCTCGTGCAGCTTTCGGAGTCATTTTGGTTACGACCAAATCAGGAATTGATGCTGGTGGCAAGGCAACTGTTCGTTACAGCGGACGTTTTGGCTGGGAAGAGCCCACGACGTCAACCGATTTCGAGACAACGGGTTATTGGTCAGTCTATACTATCAATAAATTCCGTATGGCTTCTGAAGGCTCCAACTATGTTCTCTATGATGACTACGACATGACTCAGCTTCTTGCTCGTGTCAACGATAAGGTCGAGGATCCCAGTCGTCCCTGGACAGTTCTTCAGGAAAGAAGCGGATCCCTCCATTGGAGATATTATGGAAATAACGACTGGTGGCATAGCCTCTTCAATGACCGCCATCCGGTCCAGCAGCACAATGTCTCACTTTCAGGAGGCAACAAGAGCGTACGCTACTATGTTTCCGGCGGATATGACAACGAGACCGGTATCATCAAGGCTAATCCCGATGTATTCCAGAAATACAATCTCCGTTCGAAGGTTGATTTCGATGTGAACAAATACATCCGTTTCTCAAACAATACCTCTTTCTATAGCTCAAGTTACGATTACATCGGCGTCGACAATACAGAGAATGCTATCGCTTACAGCGCAGCCCATGCTCTTCCTATCTTCCCGATGCAGAATCCTGACGGAAGCTGGGTCTATCTCCCCGAATCAGGAGTGCTGAATGGAACTTATGCTGTAGGAAATGGACGTCATATCGTCTTCAACGAAGGTAAGGATGTCAACTATGCAAAGAGAACCGACTTCGCGAATACTTCTGAGTTGACTATCAAGCCTTTCAAGGGTATGTCCATCGTTGGTAACTTTACATATAGGTTCCACCAGAACAGGAATATGCACAGAAAGACCAATTTCCGTTATCGCCAGTATCCCGAGCAGGAGATACAGGTCTACGATCAGGGAGCAGGTCTTGATGAACTTGTTGAGAGCCAGACAACTTACAACTACTATTCTACTAATGTTTATGCTACATATGAGAATACCTTCGGCGATGGCCACAACTTCAAGATAATGGGTGGAGGCAACTACGAGACTCAGCACTCAAAGAGCCTTACCATGACTGGTGATTATCTTCTTACTGAAGAACTTTCTGACTTTGACCTTGTCGGTGCAGCTGTGGACGGTTCTACGGTCATGATGATTGAGGGCGGTCAGTCCGAATATGCTCTCCTCGGTTTCTTCGGCCGTCTCAACTATGACTATAAGGGACGTTATCTTTTTGAGGCTTCAGGCCGTTATGACGGAACTTCCCGTTTTGCTGCTGGTCACCGCTGGGGCTTCTTCCCTTCGGCTTCCGCAGGCTGGCGTATTTCTGAAGAACCTTTCTTCAAGCCTCTTAAGAGCACCATCAGCAACCTCAAGCTTCGTGCTTCATACGGTACGCTTGGTAACCAGAATGTAAGCAACTATCTCTATATCAGAAATATCAATGTCAATAACTTCGCCCACTATACATTCGGTGAGGGATCGACAGTTGCCAAGTACTCCAATGTACAGGCTCCTAACAGTTCGGACCTTACCTGGGAGAGGACAGAGCAATATAACCTCGGTCTCGATCTAGGTCTTTGGAACGACAGACTCCAGTTTACCGGTGAGGCTTACATCCGTGACACCAAGGACATGCTCACAGAAGGTGTCAAACTTCCATCTCTCTACGGAGCAGATGCACCTAAGCAGAATACCGCTGACCTCCGCACAAAGGGATATGAATTATCACTTACCTGGAAGGATTCCTTCAAACTTGGCGCTAAACCTTTTGGATATTTCTTCAGGGCAACATTGAGCGACTATGATTCCGAGATCACCAAATATGACAACCCTAACAAATCTTTCGCTAAGGATTTCTATGTTGGGCAGAAGATAGGCGAGATCTGGGGCTTTGTCGCTAATGACCTTTTCCAGACAGATGAAGAGGCACAGGAATATGCTTCGATAGTCAATCTGGCCTATGTCAATGGTAAGATTACCAATGGAAAGTGGGCTGCAGGTTATCTCAAATATGAAGATATCAGCGGCCCTGATGGCGTTCCTGATGGTGTTATCGGAATTGGTGCCAATACAGTAGATGATCCGGGAGACCGTAAGATTCTCGGAAACTCTCTACCTCATTTTCAGTATGGTCTTACACTCGGGGCTGACTTCGCCGGGTTCGATTTCCAGATCTTCTTCCAGGGAACAGGTAACCACTACTGGTATCCGCAGTATCAGTCCTTTGCTTTCTGGGGACCGTTCTCGCAGCCTATGACATCATATCTTCCTAAGAATTTCCTTGATCAGTGCTGGGATTATGACAATACTGACGCATATTTCCCCCGTGCTGTTGCATATCTCGCATATAACGGCAAGGGACAGCTGCGTTATGTCAATACCCGTTATCTTCAGAATGTCAGATATCTCCGTCTCAAGAACCTCACTATAGGTTACACTCTTCCGAAGAATGTTTCCAAGGTTGTCGGCCTTAGCAGCGCGAGAGTATATTTTACTGGAGAAAACCTTCAGTACTGGTCTCCTCTCAAGAAACACTCTATCTATGTTGATCCTGAAGGCGCACTGAACAGGGACGGTTCATACAACCGTATGTTCTATCCTTGGCAGAAGTCCTTCATGTTCGGTATCGATATTAAATTCTAATTCGGGACTTCAAAATGAAAATAGATATGAAAAAATATATTATGCTTTTGGCAGTTGCTGTATTAGGCTTGACTGCTTGTGATGATGTCCTGGAAAAGACTCCCCAGTCAAAGATGTCACTGGAGTCTTACTTTACTTCTGAAACTGAGCTTCAGCTCTTTACCAACTCGCTTTACAACAACCTTCTTCCCAAGGAAGGTGTTTATAACGAGCAGAGCGACCAGGTCATCAAGAATAACCCCTCCGACTTTATCAAGGGCGGAGACAATAGGATTGTTCCGAACTCCGGCGGTGGCTGGTCATGGACCGATCTCCGCAAACTTAACACCTGTCTGGAATGGTCTGCTAAAAACTGCAAGGATGAAGCTGCTTACAAGAAATATGCAGGCGTCGCAAGATTTTTTAGGGCTTATATCTACTACACGAAAGTCGTTCGTTTCGGAGATGTCCCGTGGCTTGATCATGAGCCCGGTACTGACGATCCTATTCTTCAGGCACCCCGTGACAGCAGGGAACTTGTAATGACACATATGATCGAGGATATCGACTATGCTATTGAGAATCTCCCCGTTAGCTATCCCAACGGTCATCACTATCGTGTAACAAAGTGGGCGGCACTTGCTCTAAAGGCTCGTTTCTGCCTCTTTGAGGGTACGTTCAGAAAGTATCACGATCTCGTTCTTGACGGGCATGATTACAACTACTATCTCGATCTGGCAGCAAAGGCAGCAAAGGAGATTATGGATGAAGGCTCTCTCAAACTTTATTCTACGGGAGATCCCAACCTAGACTATGCGGTTCTCTTCTCAAGGTATGACGAGTATCCTCAAGAGTACCTCCTTTCCGTCAATTTCGATTTAGGAACAGAGCTCTTCCACAACGGAACTGCTATTTCTCTCATGAACTCACAAGGCCGCTACAGTCTTACCAAGAAGTTCGTTGACATGTACCTGATGAAAGATGGTTCCCGCTTTACCGACAAGGCTGGTTGGGAAACAATGCCGTTTGTTGAAGAAGTCAAGGACCGCGATCCTCGTCTTGCTCAGACTGTACGTCTTCCAGGTTATTCCAGAATTACCGAAAATGCTGGCAAGTATTCGTATTCCGGTGTAAAGGAAGGCGTTGACATGAATATTACCTTGACCGGTTTCCAATTCGGCAAGTGGGTGATGCCCGTAAACAATGCCTCAAACGACAAATTTGACCGTTCATACAATGATCTACCCATCTTCCGTCTTGCAGAAGTATACCTCATCTATGCAGAAGCGAAGGCAGAGCTTGGTACTCTCGATCAGAATGACTTGGACATCTCTGTCAACAAACTTCGTGATAGGGTAGGAATGCCTCATATGAACATGGCCCAGGCTAACGCAAATCCTGATCCATATCTTTCTTCTGCGGACTACGGCTATCCCAATGTAACCGGCACCAACAAGGGAGTTATTCTTGAAATTCGTCGCGAAAGGGCTGTCGAGCTTTGTATGGAAGGATTCAGAATCGAGGATATCGACCGTTGGAAGGCAGGATACTGCCTCAATGCTACCGATAGCAAGCCAAAGTATTACAGAGGAATCTATATCTCTGGCAAAGGTCCTGTGGATATCGACGGCGACGGTACAATGGATGTCAATTTCTACGGAGCGGAAGATCCGGTCCCTGCAAAGACATCTGCTACCTATCTCTTCAAGATTGGCACTGACGTCTATCTTTCAGACGGTAACAAGGGGTATCTGGAGCCTTTCCAGTATCTTGATCCTCAGCCTTCATTCAACGAGGCTAGAGACTACTTCTTCCCGATTCCGATAGATGAGCGTTCTCTCAACAATAATCTCAGCCAGAATCCTGGATGGAATGACGGTCTCAGCTTCTAATATTTTATGGATATGAAAACAATAACGAACATATTTATTGCCGGTTCTTTGGCTTTGGCTGCTATGCTTTTTGCGGCTTGTAAGCAGGAGGAATCTCCGGTAGCAAAGGCTGTCCTTGCCAGCGAGCAGTATATTGAGTTCGAGGCAGAGGGCGCCTCACCCGTAGCAGTGACGGTCTTTTCTGACGGAAACTGGGTGGCTGATTATCCTTCATGGATAACCCTCTCTCAGACTTCAGGTCAGTCTGGAACGACCGAAGGCGTTACTATCACAGCGGCTGACAACAAGGATGCCGAAGGTGTACTTCTTCCCCGTAGGGATACTGTTAAATTCCATGGAAACAGACTTATCAGCTATTCCTATGTGATTGTCTACCAGAAAGGCGACAAATATCGCGGACTTGCGGAGAAGAGCCTTGCAGAAGTTGCAGCCCTTCCTGACGGCGAGTTTTGCAGCGTAAACGGCCCTCAGGTCGTCGCAATGGATGGAAACGGATTTATCGTTTCTGACGGCACTGCTCTCATGTATATCAAGTCGAAGCAGAGTGTGAAGGTTGGAGACGTCCTTTCTTTCAAGGGATCTAAATCAACATCATCCGATCTCGCTACCCTTATAGATCTTGAGGATTTCAAAGTGGTCTCAAATAAGGAAGTTACCTATCCTGCAGCTACGGATATTACATCTACTCTTGCTTCATACAAGTTCAAAGCATATGATTATGTGACTGTTTCAGGTGTATTCAACGGTTCTAAGCTCACTATTGACGGAGTCGATAATTCCATCATAGCAAACGCTTCGGCCGATAAGGCTCTTGGAAACCTTGCAGGCCATAAGGCCACTCTCACCGGATACATCATTGCAAATAGCTCAACGAACTTTACAATGGTTGTTACTGGTGCTGAGGATAACGGCCTTCTCGTAGTATTCAACCTACCGTTCTTCGATGATTTCGAGTGGCTGGAGCCTTGGACTACTGCTTCTTCCGCTGGAGATGCAGTTGGGACAAGCAATCCTTCTTCAACCGCTCCTAACATTTTTACTGCTGAGTCTTGTGCCGGCGTTCTCGATGAACTTGCCAATAGAGGATATTCAATCGTTAATGGCTGGAAGGGACAGGATTTCGTCGATATCAGCCTCGATCCTTCAAAGAGCCAAAATATTGTTTATCTGCAGACCAACTATCTCAAGTTCGGTAAGACCTCATATAATGCAGGTATCGTACTTCCTGCGTTCAATGGCCTCGGCAGCAAGACAGCTGATGTCGAGCTCTCATTCGACTGGTGCTGGCAGCTGACTGGCAAGATGAAACCGGATATCATGACCATTACTGTTGAACTTCAGGGTACCGGTACTCTCGAACAGAGCGTATTCGAATCTTCACAGCCTACAGAAGGTGATCTGAGTAATTTCGCTTGGCAGAATGTTAAGGTTGCAATCAAGGGTATTGATGCAGGCACTAGGATCATTATCAGACCTACCAACGCAGATCCTTCAATCTCCAGTACGAGGGACCAGAACCGCTGGTATCTCGACAATATTGGTGTTGCTGTCAATGGTGACATCACTCCTGGTGGTGGAGATGATGTGCCTTCAAATATTTCTGCCAATTGGTTCTTCGATGTTGACCACTATGATACCTATGGCCCAACTTTCGGAGGATCGACAAAAGACGCTGATGGCGCGTATGTCGGAACTAATGACAAGAATGCCGGAGACGGAGGTAAGTATATAGATTCCGATGAAAAGAATGCCGTGCTAACATATGTCAATATTGATAAAACCTCAATTGACACAGCTGGCAAGAGCGTGAGAAATGTTGGAAAGACGGGAGAACCTTACTGCGCGGGAGCGTGGCCAGGAGATTATTGGCTCTATTCGATGACACTCCCTGGCTCTTATCCGGCAGGATCGAAAATCCATTTCGCGGGAACCATGAAGACTTCAGCCACCGGATTGAAGCACTGGAAAGTTGAAGTTCTGGACGGAACAGAGTGGGTTGCTCCGATTGACCTTCAGACAGCAACCGTAGATAGCGATAATGTTCAGTACAACGTTGAAATGGTCGGGACTGACCTCAATAGGGTAGAATTCACATATACAACTACTAAAGCTGTTTCTTCTGTACAGGTCAGGGTTACTGCAATGAGTAGCCGTCAGGCAAACGATGCAAAGACGCTGACAGCTCCTAATGGAGGCACCATCCGTTTCTGCGGTGGTGAAGGTAACAACTCTATTCTTGAGATCAGTAAGTAACGATCCCTCCTGATCTTTAGTATTTTCTATTTTGAGGCCGACCGGTAAGTAATTATCGGCCGGTCTCTTTTTTATAATTCTGAAAATTGTTAAGTTTGTAAGTATCTAATCACATTATTATGAAACCTTTTCTGAAAGTGGCAGCAGGCATTGGAGCAGTAGCGACTGCGGTCGGATCTTGTGCCAAGCAGACGGAGAAACCAAATATCTTGCTTATCGTTGCGGATGACCTTGGTATCGGAGATGTCAGCTGCTACGGGATGGGAAAGATACATACCCCCAATATCGACTCCCTTGCTTCAATGGGAGTCAGGTTCACGAATGCTTATGCTACCAGTGCTACTTCTACTCCAAGCCGATATGCTATGTTTACCGGCCTCTATCCATGGACCAACCCTGAGGCCAGGATTCTACCGGGCGATGCACCTCTGATAATCCCGACCGATATACCGACCCTCCCGAAGGCACTTCAATCCGCAGGATACTCAACTGCCGCAATCGGTAAATGGCATCTCGGTATGGGTAGGGGAAATATCAACTGGAACGAGCATATCTCTCCTTGTGCAAATGACATAGGTTTTGATTATAGTTGCCTTATAGCGGCTACAAACGACAGGGTTCCTACTGTTTATGTAGAGAATGGGAATGTCCTAGGCATAGACCCAGACGATCCTATCGAGGTCGATTACAAGCACAATTTCGATGGTGAACCGACTGCCCTTACAAATCCGGAGATGCTGCGGCTGACATGGCATCATGGGCACAACTGCTCGATTGTGAATGGAGTCCCGCGAATCGGTTACATGAGAGGGGGAAAGAAAGCGCTTTGGAATGACGAGGAGATGGCAGACTACTTTGCTCAGAAAGTAAAGAAATACATCGATGAGAACCGCGGGAAGCCGTTCTTCCTCTATTACGGGCTCCATGAGCCTCATGTTCCGCGCCTTCCAAATAACAGATTCCTCGGGTCAACCCCGTTCGGGACCCGAGGGGATGCTATCGTAGAGGCGGATTGGTGTGTCGGAGAGGTGATTCGCTATCTGGATTCAAAAGGAATCCTCGATAATACTATTGTAATATTCACATCAGACAACGGTCCGGTCCTTCAGGATGGATACAATGATCTTGCAGACTCCCTGGTAGCCGATCATACCCCTGCCGGCATTTTCCGCGGTGGAAAATACAGCGCTTATGATGGTGGGACGCATATTCCTATGATTGTTTATTGGAAAGGACATACAAAGAGTCAGGTATCTGACGCATTCCTGTCCCAGCTTGATTTCTTCGCTTCGTTTGGAAACATCGCAGGTGCCGACGTCCCGACCGACATAGATAGCAAGAACTTATCGAAAGCCTTTCTCGGAAAATCCAAGAAAGGTCGCGACAACCTTATTCTTGAAGCTAAAAGCCACCTTGCCTTGAAAGAGGGCCCATGGATTCTTATTCCTCCATATAATGGACGAAAAGTTCGTCCGGATACAGGTACGGAGCTTGGTAATTTAAGTGAATATGCACTTTTCAATCTCGCCGAAGACCCCCATCAGGATAGGGATTTGGCATCTGCCGAGCCCGAAAAGCTCGAGGCGATGAAAACCTCTTTCCACTCTCTCGTCGGAGATTACTATGATCCTGATATTACAGCAAAACTGAAAAAACGCAATGAATAATCTGAAAAAAATTGGTGCCGGAGTCGGCACCCTTGCCGCTTTGGCGGGATGTTCCGCTCCGAAACAGCAGAAGCCTAATATTGTCTTTTTCTTTGCTGACGACATCGGAGCCGAGTGCTTTGGATGCTATGGAGGAGTTGAGTACGAGACGCCTTTCATAGACTCTCTTGCCAGGCAGGGCATATTGTATTCCAACATGAATGCCCAGCCCCTTTCATCTCCCAGTCGCGTCCAGGTGATGACCGGCCTTTACAATGACCGCAATTATGTCAATTTCGGCTATATGAACCAGGACGAACACACATTCGCCCAGGTTGCAAAAGAAGGTGGTTACGAGACTGCGATTGTCGGAAAATGGCAACTGGGACGAGACAGGGCGATGCTCCCGATATGCGGATTCGACGAGTTCTTCTGCTCTCAGATAGAAATGTATCTCGAATCGAGAGGTGAGTGGCAGACTGACCGCTATGCGAACAGCATGTGGGACAATAATGGCGAGCGTTATGATTTCGCTATTTATGGCCCCGACGCCATGCAGGACTATGCTTTCGACTATATCGACCGCAAGGCGGCGTCTGGAAAGCCGTTCCTTCTCTATTATACCGAACCTCTTGTCCATACTCCCCATACCACGACCCCTGATGACTGGGACTGGGACCATAATTATGATTCCCGTTTCATTCATGGGGCCGACACCTCGTATTTTAAGTACATGGTAAAATATCTTGACAAGCAGGTCGGACAAATGGTTCAGCACCTGAAGGATAAAGGCGTCTGGGACAACACAATCTTCATTTTCGCCTCCGATAATGGCACATCTACGAGGATTCTTTCCAAGACCTCTGACGGAAAGGAAGTCCGCGGAGGAAAAGGTGAGCCGACTTATCTCGGGACCCATGTCCCCATGATTATCTGCTGGGGCGACAGGCTCAAGGAAAGGAGGGCCGACCATCTTGCGGACCTTACGGACATTCTTCCTACAATTGCCGATATTGCAGGTGTGGAAATACCTGAGGATTGGGATCTTGACGGAGTCAGTCTGTATCCGGAGCTATGTGGAAATGAACCTAATAAAAAGGATCTGGTCCTTGTCCATTTCAATCCTCTTTGGCCTACAACCCCTTCCCCGAAGGCTTCCCGCTATGCCATGGATGATACATATGCTTATTTCTGGGATGGACGCATCTACAATTATCGAACGGATCCTGAGTTTACTCATCCCCTTATGTGGGCCGATGCTTCTTCCGAGCTTCAGGAGCAACTTCGTCCGCTCAAAGCCAGAGTAGATGAGATGGCTGATTTCTATCCTGACAAGCCGGGCGCTCCCAGAAAGTTCCCTTATAAGACCTTCTACGATTTCGCCCCTCCCCAGAACCCGTTTTGATAGGTTATTTTTAAATTCACAAAACAGGCTCGATTTATGCATAAATACAACGGCTAATCATATAAGCAATGGAAAACGAAAGATACGTACAAGAACCTGATGACCAGGGGTATGAAAAGTATTCCGGTCACTATTCAGACAATGATTTCTGGAATAAAATCAAAGTGTTCGGCACCAAAGCGGGAATAAAGGTGGTATATGCCGCCCTGCTTCTCTATTATGTGGTAAAAGACCCGATGACGCCCAAGAAGGACCGCACAAAAATTCTCGGGGCACTCGGGTATCTGATTCTTCCCCTCGACCTTATTCCGGATTTTATACCCGTCGCCGGATACACAGATGATCTCGCCGCCTTGACATGGGCGATTTTTACCGTTATAAAGTGTATTACTCCGTCGGTCAAAGACCAGGCTCTCTCGAAGACAAGGGAAATATTCGGAGATTTCGATCTATCGATACTGAAAGGGCTTTATTAGGAAAATATTGTTTATATTTACGTGATTCTATCATAAAAAGTCTAATATGAAAAAATTTCTCATCATTCTTCTCGCATTCCTTACCGTTGCTTCAACATCTGAGGCGCGAAAGGTAAAGGGAAAGGTGACCGGAGAAGGCAAGGCGCTTTCCGGTGTGATTGTAACCGATGGAAAGAATTTTACGCAGACCAATTCCAGGGGGAAGTATTCGCTTGAAGTTGATCCTGCTGCTAATTTTGTCTATTTGGTAACCCCTTCCGGCTTCGTTGCCGATTACTCTTCCGGGACTACCGAATTCTATCAGAAGCTCACTGAGTCCTCGAAATACAATTTCGACCTTAAGGCTACCTCTCCTTCATCTGATTATACCCTCTTCTCGATCTCGGATCCCCAGATGAAGTCGGTTCAAGGTGGGTATGACCATTTTGAGAAATTCTCTGCAGAACCCCTGAAGGACCTTATCGAGCAGGCCGCAAAATATAGCAAGGAGCGTAATACCGTTGCTATTTGCCTCGGGGATCTCGGATGGAATCTTACGGAAGTCTTCCCTGACTATAAGGCGGCAATGTCTCAACTGGGTATTCCCGTTTACAATGTCATCGGTAATCACGACTTTATCCAGGACAAAGGGGGAGAAGAAGCATCAGAGGCCTACAGGGAGGCCTTTGGACCTGTCAATTATGCTTTCTTCCTTGGTAATGACCTTGTCATCGGACTGGAAGATATCATCTTTACGGGCAATGGAATAGGCGATCCTACAAAGAGCGGAAAGTATAAGGAGGGCTATAAAGATTCGACTCTCGACTGGCTGGAAGGTCTTCTTAGCTATATTCCTTCCGGAACGCATATTTTTATCGGGCAGCATAGTCCTCTGTACCACTGGTGGACAGACAAGTATATTGTCAATGCTGACAGGATGCTCGAAGTAGTGAAAGACTACGATGTGGACTTCCTTTCCGGACATACCCATATTCAGAATAATTTTACCTATTCTGACAATATCCACGAGCACAACGCCGCAAGCCTTTGCGGAGCGTGGTGGGATACCAAGATCTGCAACGACGGAACCCCTCGAGGATACGAGATATTCAACAATGTCGGTAATTATCTGACTTGGTCCTGGCATAATGTAGATTATCCGGACGATTATCAGGTAGAATTCATCGATCTCGGCCAGTCTCCAAGGTATCCGAATGCCCTTGTCGCTAATGTATGGGACTATGATGAGGGTTGGACAGTAGAATGGTACCAGGACGGCGCCCTTATGGGTGAGCTTGCACCTGTTGCTGATGTCTCTCCTACTTACATTAAAGAGATCAACGCTGTTTTCGCTCCTAGAAAAAAGAGCGTCTCTCAGTATAAGAAACCTCGTCTTAATATCCATTATTTCGCTGCAATACCTTCCCAGTATGCAAAGACTGTAGGAATCAAGGTTACAAATCCTCTCGGAAGGGAGTGGGAGTATACTTTCAACATGAGTGACTATGTCGATGTGCAGCCCCACAGAGGCGGTGCTGGAGTGATGCCGGAGAATACTTTCTCGGCGATGCAGCATGCAATCGAACTCGGCGTCAATACTCTTGAAATGGATATGCAGATAACTGCCGACGGAAAGGTGATTATTTCGCATGAGAACTACTTCCATCCCGATTATTGCACTCGTCCGGACGGATCTGAAATAAAGAAGAAAGATCCTAGGGAGTACATTTATACAATGCCCTATGACTCCGTGGCTAAGTACGAGACAGGTCTGAAGGAGAATCCTCGCTTCCCCGAGCAAAAGAAGATTCGCGAGCATAAGCCTCTGGCTTCCGCTCTTATCGATTTCATCGAGAGCTATACAGCTGAGATAGGAGTCTCGCCGATGAGATACAATATCGAGGTAAAGACAAGTGCCAAGGAAGGCGAAGGTGTAAAATGGCCGGAGTATCACGATTTTGTGGATACAGCCATTCCGCTTCTCCTGTCAAAGAATCTGGGCGACCGCCTTGTGGTTCAGTGCTTCGATGAAAGGGCCTTGGAATATATGCATGAGCAGTATCCCGACCTCTTCCTTTCATATCTGACCAATAAGGAGACTGATCTTGAGGAACTCCTCTCCCATCTTTCATTTGTTCCTGACTGGTGGAGCCCCAATTACGCAGGGGTAACGGAGGAGAATGTCAAACTCGCCCACGAAAAGGGAATAAAGGTAGTTCCTTGGACGGTTGACGATCCTCAGGAGATTGAGAGAATGATTAAATGCGATGTGGATGCAATCATCTCCAATTACCCGGAAAGGGTGCTGAACCTCACAAGAGGATACGGCGCGACAAGCTACGCGAAAGAATAAATCAGATTTCAGAGAGCTCCAGCCAACGGAGCTCTTTTTCATCGAGGAGGGCCTTGATCTCGCTATAGCGGTTCGAGGCCTTTATAATTTCATCAGAGGAAAGTGTTCCGGAAGAGAGCTTTTCTTCTATTGAGGCTTTCTCGTTTTCAAGCTCGGGAATCTCTTTGTCGAGGGCTTCCAATTCTCTCGCTTCTTTCCAGCTCAGTTTCTTTTTCTTCTCCTTCTCCAAAGGAACGGAATCAGGCTTGGAGGCCTTCTCAATTGCTTTTTGGGATGCCTTTTTGGCAGCGTCGACCTCTTTTATGTATTCCCTGTATTCGGAATAACCTCCGATAAAATCCTTGACTACTCCGTCTCCGCAGAAGACGAAGAGATGGTCTACCAGGCGGTCGAGGAAATGACGGTCGTGCGAGACTATAATAAGGCTTCCCTTGTATTCCATCAGATACTCTTCCAGTATGTTGAGGGTAACTATGTCGAGATCGTTGGTCGGTTCGTCGAGAATGAGAAGATTCGGCTCCTGCTTAAGAATAGTCAGAAGATAAAGGCGTCTTTTTTCCCCTCCGGACAGCCTCGCAACGGGGGTGTTAAGCATATCGTGGGAGAATAGGAACATGGAAAGAAGGTGGGTGTCGTTCACTGTCTCGAGGACTGTCTGATCCTCTTTGAACTGTATCCCGCTCTGGTGATAATATCCTACAATGAGTGAGTCTCCTCTTTCAATTGTTCCTGTCAGCTCTCCGCCCATCGAAGGGTCCCATCCTCCGGTTAGAAGATTGAGAAAAGTGGTCTTCCCTGAAGCGTTCTTCCCAACTATTCCGACCCTTTCGTAGCGCTGGAATTTATAGGAGAACCTGTCCAGATAGCATTTCCCGCCCCAATAGAAAGAAACATCCTTGCAGTCTATGACTTTATTGCCGAGATAGGTGCCTTTCCTGGTCATCTCGCTCATGTCTACGCTCTTAACAGTGTATGTGTCCTCTGCTCTGTCCTTTAGGGCATAGAAGGCGTTTTTGCGGTATTTTGCTTTCCCGGAACGAGCGCATGGAGTGCTGTGCATCCATTCCAGCTCCCTCCTCAGGACGTTCCTTACTTTGTCAGTCTCGGCATTGTAAAGGTCGATTCTCTCGGTTCTCTTTTCAAGATAATTCTCGTAATCTCCCTTATATGTGTAGACGGCTCCGTGGTCGATTTCCATCACTATGTTGCAGACCCTGTCGAGGAAATAACGGTCATGGGTGACCATGAGGAGAGTGCATCGTGATCGCTTCAGAATATTCTCAAGGTATTCTATGGCGTCGACATCAAGATGGTTGGTCGGCTCGTCCATTATGAAAAAATCGGCCTCAGAGGCAAGCATTTCGGTGATTGCAACTCTTTTTACCTCTCCTCCCGAGAGGTCTCCCATGAGTCTTTCTCCCTCTCCGAGAGAGAAATCTGTCAGAATCTGGACAACCCTTCTTTCATAGGCGAAAAGGTGCTCGCTGTCGAGGTTCTTTGTCCATTCAACGGAAGAATCCATTATCTGACGGAAGATTGTCTTCTCCGGGTCAAACGAGTAGTCCTGCTCCAGGAAGGCTATTCTTATATCCTTCAGAAACAGGATTTTCCCTCCGCTGTCGGACTTGTCTTTCCCTGCCAGAATTCTTAGAAGGGAGGTCTTTCCTGTGCCGTTGGGAGCGATGAGGGCGATTTTGTCGCCCTCATTGACATTGAACCCGATATGCTCGAAGAGGATCTTCGGCCCGTAGGATTTGGAGATATTCTCAATCTGGAGATATGAAGCCATCGCCGGACTCTATTTGAAGAAACGATCCACATCCTTGACTGCTTCAGGAAGGGCGAAGACAGCAACCCTGTCATAAGGCTCTATATGGGTACTGCCTATTGCAATGAATGCATCGGATCCGCGAATCACGCCACCGATAATGGCATTGGAAGGGAAGTCGGTATCCTTGAGTGTTTCTCTTGTAATCTTGCTGCCGGGAGCGACGGTATATTCTAATACCTCAGCGTCGGTGCCGTTCATGTATTTGACAAAACGGACCTTATCCGAGAGGGTGAACTTGAAAATACGACCGGCGGTCAGGAGCTTCTTATTGATGACGGCATCAACCCCCATTTCCTCGGCAAGCCTCAGATATTCAATATTTTCCACTTCTGCGATAACGCGACCGACGCCGAACTTCTTGGCTACTACGGATGCGAGAATATTGGCTTCGTCATTTCCGGTAACGGCGATAAAGGCGTCATAAGACTTTATCGATTCCTCGACCAGGAGATCCGAGTTACGGCCGTCCCCGTTGACTATGTTGACCGTTTGAGGAAGCTTTTCAGAGAGTGCTATGCAACGCTCTTTATCCATCTCGATAATCTTGACATCCTCAACGGTCTTGGAGAGGGCGTCGGCGACCATGGAGCCTATCTGTCCTCCTCCGAGAATCATGACGCTGTTGATTTCGACATCACTCTTGCCGAGAAAACGCATAACGTTTTTCATTCCCTCGCGAGTAGAGATAATGTAGATATGGTCGAAATATTTGAACCTTGTGTCGAATCTTGGAATGATAGTCTGGTCTCTTCGGGAGATTGCAATGATTCTGAATTGGGTCTCAGCATTGACAGAAGAGAACTGTGACGTGAATTCGGCTACATTCATATCGAGGATGGGGGAGTCCTCGTCAACTTTGAATACTGAGAGCTGGAGTTTTCCCCTAGCGAAGTCCATTGAATCGGAAGTAGAACTGTGCTTGAGGAGCTCTATCGTCTCGTCGCAGGCAATCTTTTCGGGATAGAACATAAGATCTACTCCCATGTCCTTGAACATCAGTTTGTTCTCAACAGCAAGATAGCTCTCGTCATCGATTCTGGCAGTAACTCTTTTTGTCCCGAGTTTTTTTGCGAGCAGGCTGCTTACCAGATTGATTGACTGCGGGACAAAGGGATTCACGGCTATTAGAAGATCCGCACTTGCGGCACCAGCTTTCTTTAGGACATCCACGGACGAGGGGTCGCCTTGGATGGTGATTACATCGGCAGCAGCCGACAGCTTTGTCAGCCTTTCGGCATCGGTGTCGATGACCGTGATGTCATTGGCTTCATGACTGAGCATTTTCGCTAGATGCGATCCGACCTCGCCGGCTCCTTCGATAATGATCTTCATAGTGTATTCCCTTTATTTTTGCAAAAATAGCAAATTCCTTGGTATCATCCAGTAATTGACCAATCCGTCGATGTTTGCATGAGCATCTTCGTCAGTCCTTCTTCTGAGTTTCCTGTACTCCCAGTGGGCTTTGACAACGGCCTTGAATGATTCCCATTTACCTGTAATGAGGTATACGATTCCTGACATTCCGTCGAGAATCATTCTGGTCAAAATTCTTCTTCTTGCCCTCTTTCTGCCGATAGTCTTTGGCAGGTTGTTCTCCAGCATAAGAAGGTTGTTGCGGTAGTTGAGGAAGAGTTTATATGGAGACTTCTTCGGAAGAGTTCCGCCTCCGATGTGATAGACTACAGAAGAAGGGACTACGGTAACCTTGAATCCGGAGAGCTGTATCCTCCAACAAAGGTCAATCTCTTCCATATGGGCAAAGAAACGGTCATCCAGCCCTCCGAGGCTATTCCAGAGGGAAGACCTGACCATAAGGCATGCTCCTGAAACCCACAGGACATTGGCGGGGGTGTCGTACTGTCCGGTGTCTTTCTCTATCTTGCTCATTACCCTTCCTCTACAGAAAGGATAGCCGTAGCGGTCGAGATATCCTCCGGCGGCCCCTGCATACTCGAACATGTCCCTGTCGTACCAGGAATGAAGCTTCGGACCGCAGGCTCCGCATTCCGGATGGGTATCCATCCACTCGACCAGCGGTGAGAGCCAATTTTTCGGGACTTCAATATCTGAGTTTATAAGGACATAGTACTCGGCTTCGACAAGTGCGAGCGAGCGGTTATATCCTCCTGTAAAGCCGTAGTTCTTCTCAAGGCGGATCTGCCTTATCTTGGGGAACTTCTCCGACATCATCTCCATAGAAGCGTCGGTAGAGGCACTGTCTGCGACAATAACCTCTGCGTCAAGTCCTTCCGTCGATTCAATAAGAGGAGGAAGGAACTTCTCGAGAAATTCCTTCGTGTTCCAGTTCAGTATGACTACGGCCGTTTTCATCTCTAGTTCTCCGGCGCTTTGTCATGGCAGCAGCCTTCACCACCCTCATGGCAATGGCCTTCGCCGCCACCGTGGCAGCATCCTTCTCCTCCTTCGTGCTTATGACAGTGGCCCTTCCCCTTTCCATGGCAGCAGTGGTGCCCTTCTTCCGGAGGAAGATATTCTCCATGGAGACCTTCACGAAGTTCCTTCTCGGTAGCATCCCGGACGGAGAGGACAGTTCCCTTGAAATTCAAGGTTTTCCCGGCCATGCGGTCATTGAAATCCATAACGACACCATTATCGGTAACTTCCTTTACGGTGGCGTAGAGTATTCCTCCATCCTTCCCCATCATGGGGAGAGTCCTTCCGATTTCCATAAGATCCTCTCTTACAACTCCTTCGATGGTAAAAGCCGCCTTTGGAAGCTCAAGCACCTTACTCTCGTCATACGGACCGTATCCTTCTTCGGGAAGGAGGGTGAAGGCAAAACTTTCGCCCTCTTCCAGTCCGTCTACCTCCGATTCGAACTTCGGGAGGAGCATATGGGTGCCATGAATAAAGTCAAGAGGATGATCTTCACTTGCCCTGTCGGCAATCACACCGTCGACTTCGAGTTCATAGGTCAGTACGACCACTTTATCTTTTTCTATTTTCATCCTGCAAAATATACGTTTGAAAATGCTAATGTAGGAATTATTTTCGACATGCAGCTTCTGGCGTCATCGGCCGTTGCAATCAGGTTGTTCCAAAGGTCAATGAAATTTCCGGTCATGAGCATTTCCCGTACGGGGTGGAGGATCTTCCCGTTTTCGAATGCGAAGCCTTCAATTCCGTACGAGAAGTCGCCGGTGGCAGAATTGCTGTTGCCTCCGTTGAAACCGGTGACATAGATTCCGCTCCCTACCTTTTCGAGGAGGTCACTGACTTCCTTTGAGTCTCCGACAGTGGATAGAACCGGCCTGGAGCAGTCTTCAATTGTTGGCTCTATCCCAAGCTTGCCAGCGATATAGGTATTAATAAAATAATTCTTGACGACTCCGTTTTCAATTATTGGAAGGTCTCCGGTCGCTACGCCTTCGCTGTCGAAGAGCCGGCTTCCTGTCTTGCCCTCTTCGTGAGGACGGTCTATGATAGTGACATTCTCTCCGAAAACTTTCTCTCCTTTTTTCCCTGTGAGAAAAGAGTTTTTCTGTTGGATAGAATGGCCGCTCAGAGCATTCAGTATGGGGCTGACTACCTTGGAGGCGCATTCGCTGTCTACAACGAGATTCATAAGGCCTCCTTCGTGGGGGCGGGGACCTATTTTCCCTGCAGCCCTTTTTACAGCAGTCATCGAACAATCTGTCAGAGAACCGCATATCCCCTTTAAAGTCGGGGAGGCATCCCACCAATACGCGCTTATTCTGTTGCCTTGCGGATCCTCTACTGTCACTTCGTATCCTATCTCGAAAGAGGTTTCTGTGTGGCGGGCGTAAAGGCCGTTGCTATCGATGGTAACAGTGTCAAAAACGCTGTCGGAGTATTCTCCTTCTTCTGAGATGATCCTGAAACCTTTCTCGAGAGCTTCTTTACCTTTCCAAATGGATGAAGACTTTGCCATCGTGAGCCGTTTCTCCGGTGTTAGAGTCTCGTACTCTTTGTCATAAAGTCCAAGCTCATTCCCTTTGATTGCTTTTTTTACCGTCCTGTCTGGGGAGGGAAGATCCCTGCATTCATCCTTTGCAAGCATCCGGACGGTAGATACTGCCCTTGTAATAAATTCTTTGAGATCTTCCTTTACCAGTCGGTTGGTTGAGAAAGAACCTGATTTCCCGTCCGCAAAAAGGACAATGCTCAGACTCTTGTCAAGGGCATGGGTGACCTTGTCGAGTTCTCCATCAAGCATTCCGAATAGCTCCATCAGGCTCTTGTTCAAAGTGATTCTGACCTTCTCAGCGCCGGCCTCTTTTGCCAGAGTTATGCATTCCTTGGCTAGAAGTATCTCATTTTCAGTTAGTTTCTCTTCCATCCTATTCTCCTCCTACAGTAAGATTATCAATCAGCACAGTCGGGATTCCGCAGGAAACAGGGACACTCTGCTCCTTCCCGCAGACCCATGCGCTTTCGTCAACTTTGAGGTCATTCCCTACTGCGACGATGTCCGAGAGAGCCTTGGGCCCGTTGCCGATAATGTTAATGTCCTTGACAGGCATAGTAAGACGGCCGTCTTCAATCAGATATCCGCTCTTAACATAGAAAGTAAAGTCTCCTTCTCCAATCTTTACCTGTCCGTTGGAGAATTCATCTACGAAGATTCCTTTCTTGACTCTCTCGATGAGGCTTCCGGGCTCTTCCGAGCCGCTTTCCATATAGGTTGCCCTCATTCTCGGGATAGGAGCGTAGCGGAAAGACTCCCTACGGCCATTTCCGGTCGGCATTACTCCAAAGTGACGTGCGCTGATCCTGTCATGGAGGAATGAAGTCAGTACTCCGTCCTCGACCATATATGTCTTCTGCCCGGGGACTCCCTCATCATCGTAGTTGAGGGCTCCACGGTTCCCTTTGATGGTTGCATCGTCGATGATGTTGATGCCTTCGAGGCAGACTTTTTCACCGATTCTGCCCGTGAAAATAGACTGACCCTTTCTGGCGAAGTCCGCTTCGAAAGCATGACCCATGGCCTCATGAAGCAGTATCCCAGAAGCTCCTGCTCCCATCACTACGCTCATCTTTCCTCCCTTCGGCCTTCCGGCTGCGAATCTGTCGTCAAGGCCCTTTACCGAGAGATTGGCAAGCTCTTCGATAAGGGCGTCAGTGAGCATCTCCACTCCCATCCTGAAGCTTCTTGACGCACCTCCGTTGCAGATCTTGTCTCCCTGCTGGAAAACAACTGATACAGAGACGCTTCCCATTGGACGGGTATCATATTTCAGTTCCGAGAAAGAGTTGTACATCAGGTAGTCACTTACCTGCCATGAGAGCATAGCGAGTACTTTTACGACCCTGCTGTCGCGACTTCTTACGGCAGCATCGAGTTTTTCGAGAAAAGGAAGGAATTTATCGGCTCCTGTGCTTCTCCAATGGACACTCACAGGGTATCTGTCTGCCGACGGATTGGGCTCTCCCGGAAAGAATTTCCGCACCATTCTCCCTCCGTTTGATGAAAAGGGGATGAAACTGTCGGCAAGGTCGTGCGAGGCCTTCAATATTCTGGCTGCTTCATTAGGAGTGATCCCTTCTTCGCCGATTTTCACGGGAGCCGTCCTTCCGGAGCCTTCTGCGATTGCAGCGGCGGCCCTTGCCGCCCCTATCATATCTTTCATTAGGGTGCTCTCGGAATAGGCGTATCCGGTTTTCTCATCGGAAAGGACCCTGATTCCGACGCCGAAGTCGATATGCTGTCCTCCGCTTGTGACAGCTCCGTCACGGAGGGTGAGGTTGCCGTATGTAGTGTTTTCGAAATAAATATCGGAGTAATCTCCTCCTTTTGACAGTGCCTCTGCCGTAAGGAGCTCGAGCTGGGGAAGATCTACTCCAAATATGTTGAAATATTGTTGTTTAGTCTTTATCATTCCTGATTTCGTTGAGTATGGACTCTTTTATTTCCCTGTACTTTTTTAGGTCGTGGACCGTTATCCCTTTCTTGGAGCCGCTGGCGATTGTCTTGTAAGGAGGATCGGAGTTGTCCGCGAGAATCCATTCGTCGGCGATGTTCATGTAATCGTTGAAAAAATTGATAAGCCCTGCGTTGAAACGTCTCCTGACAGTGTCATCAAGTACGTCGTGACCTCCTTCCGTGACCCTTTTCTTCACTCTCTCTATAGCCAGCTCGGGAGAAGATATCCATAGATAAAGCACGGTGACAGTATAACCGTTCTCCTGGCTCTCTTTGATGATTTTGAGGAGGGACCTTGTCGCGAGGGTGCTCTCGATGCCAAAATCCTTTTTCTTCTGCATCAGGATCTGCATCTTCATATGCATATACCTGCCGGCCATTATTGACGCTTTGTCGGGGTCGAAAGGGGAGAGGCTCTTTGCAAACTCATCGGAATTGATGAACTCCGAGCAGTCCAGAAGCCTTGGCAGTATAGTATATGACGCCGTCGTTTTGCCGGCGCCGTTGCATCCTCCTATTACGAAAAGTCTCGGCATTTCTTATGAATGGGTTACACCATATCCGAAGAGGGCGAAATCGCCCTTGCAGGGATCTCCGGGAAAAATATCCTTGAAAATGTCGGTAATCTCCTGAACAGTAATAATGTCTTTTTGACGCCTGGTGGTAAGCCCAATCTCAACTGCTATGTCGTGAACATGGACGTCGAGGGGAATGAGAAGATTCTCGGGGGAAGTATTTTTCCAAATCCCTAGATCCACGGCCCCGTCATCACGGACAAACCAGCGTCTCATCATATTTATCTTTTTATTCGGAGCCTTCGGATCCTCTTTCTGTCCGAAAATCTCCGTTCTAATCTCTTCTATCGAGAGGCTCTCCAGAGAATCCTGCCTTAGGTAGATTGTCTTGAGACGGGAGCAAATAGAAGCAACCTCCGACCATTTGACAGTTCTGTGGATACTCGTATTATCACTTCTCCACCCTCCTTTCATTACATAGTCGAACGGCTTCCAGTCCATCTCGTCGAAAAGCCTTCCGCAGTCCCGGACAATCATTGCACGGCGACCCCATGCGAAGTGGGCGGCGAAGATGCCGGAAATCTCAATGTCTCTCAAGTCGGCTTCTCCCCGGCGGTATTTATCCCTGAACTTCGTCGGGAAAGCGATAGGGTCCTCTTTGAAATAGAGAGGGTCGTTGTATTTAACGGCCCACTCTATCAGTTGATTTACAGTTTCTTTCGTCATTACTCAGCGGTAGCCGCCTCGAGCTTTTTCATTAGTGCGAACATTACTACTCCGGCGATAGCGCAGAGCGCCATGAGGATAGCCCAGTTGGCCCAGAGCGGAACAGCTTTCCAAAGAAGTCCCGGGATCGAGCTGAGGTAGTTGCCGACAGCTGTTGCAGCGAACCAGAGTCCCATCATGAGTCCTTTGTACTTTGGTGGAGCTACCTTTGAAACGAAGGAGATACCCATCGGGGAAAGAAGGAGCTCTGCGAAGGTGAGGATAAGATATGTCCCCATCAGGTATGTCGGGACGACAGGGTCGGGAGATACTGTACCGGCAAGGGCTGCAGGGGATGCCTGTCCTCGGGAAGCGAAGATCATTACAAGGTAACCAAGTGCGGCGACAAACATTCCAAGACCGATTTTCTTAGGCGCAGAAGGCTCCTTGCCCTTCTTTGCGAGGGCTGAGAATATGGCCATGCTGACAGGAGTAAGCGCAACTACATAGAACGGGTTGAACTGCTGGAACAGCTGAGGGAAGATCTCGAGAGGATTGCTGAGGCCTTTGTAAATCATGAAGGCTCCGCCCCAAAGAACGAGGGTCACAATAGCGCAGATAATCTTGCTCTTTTTAGTCTCAGACTGGAAGGAAGCGAAGAGGGTGTAGACCGAAGCGGCGATAAGGGCAAGTGCCCAGATATTGAAGCCGATTCTTGTCCATCCGGTAGCGAAGCTCTGGGTATAGTCGCGGGCGAACCAGGTAAGAGAGGAACCGTTCTGGTGGAAGGCCATCCAGAAGAAGATAACTACGGCGAATACGAGGCAGAGAGCGACGATACGGTCCTTGGTCTGCTTGGGAGTAAGCTCGACATAGTTCTCGGACTTCACTGCTGCAGCCTGCTTTGCGTTGACATCTGCATGCTTGAACCAATTGCGGCATCCGAAGTAGATTGCAATGGAAACGATAAGGGAGACGCATGCAACGGCGAATCCCATATTGTATGATGAGGCGAGATTCTCAATATAGTAGTTGCTGAACTGAGTGAGGTCAGCGGCCTGGTATCCCGGCATTTGAGCGGCGAGTCCTGTGAGTTTTTCGGTATTTTCAGGGGTGATTGTCCCGTTGAGGAACTGATGCGCGAGGGCGGGAATGTCGGCCTTGTAGATGAGGCCTGACTTTGCAAGGGAACGGTTGGTGATGGCTGTAGCTGCAGAAGGAGCGAACATTGCGCCTACGTTGATGGCCATGTAGAACAGGCTGAAGGCGGCGTCGCGCTTGGAGGCATATTTAGGATCGTCATAGAGGTTGCCGACCATTACCTGGAGGTTGCCTTTGAAAAGGCCGGTACCCACTGCGATAAGTGCGAGGGCTGCTATCATCAATCCTAGCCCAAGACCGTTTGCAGGGGTCGGAATCGACAGGCACAGATAGCCGATGAACATTACACAGATACCTGTTACTACGCACTTTCCGAAACCGATTTTGTCTGCGAGCCATCCGCCTACGACAGGCATAAAGTAGACGGCTGCAAGGAAAATGGCGTAGAGCTGGCTGGCCGCTGCCTGCTCGAAGCCGAATTTGGCCTGGAGGAACAGCATGAAGATTGCCAGCATGGTGTAGTAGCCAAAACGTTCGCCCGTATTTGCGAGAGCCAGAGCGAACAGGCCTTTTGGTTGTCCTTTGAACATAGATTTATGGTTTTAACAGTTAAAAATCCTTGTTGGGTTTACAAATATAGTAAAGTTTTCTTATTATATTTGTAATCTAATATGGAAAAGGTAAAGACAAATCCGGGACAGAAACTGGTCATTGGGCTTATGAGGCTTTTTTCTCTTATGCCTCTGAAATGGCACCATAAGTTCTCAGCTTTCTTCTCCTGGGTGATGAAGGATATAATGCATTACAGGGAGGATGTGGTTACGACAAATATAGCCCGCAGCTTCCCTGAGATGAAATATAATGAACTGAAAGAGGTAAAAAAGAAATTTTACCGTCATTTCGGGGATATCATTACCGAGGCGATCTGGTTCTCAGGGAAGACTGGGCGAAAGGGATGTGAGAAGCTCCATAGGCAGCATGTACTTGAGTTTAAGAATGTTCCGGAGTTCAACCGGATGTACTTGGATTGCTCCAGCATGCTCGTCCTTAACAGCCATATGGGTAACTGGGAGCTATCCGGAGGAATAGAGGAATATAATTACTCCTCAGAGACTTTCGCCGTAAAGCCCGAAGATTTCGTTGTAGCCTATAAGAAGCTCAGCAGCTCTTTTTTCGATAAAATAATGGCAGTTGTCAGGTGCGGCCCTCTCGAGGATACCGCTTTTGACGGCTATACCGAGTCTTCGATGATGCTCCGTCATGCTTTTACCCATAGGGATGAGAGGAAATTCTATGTTTTCAACATCGACCAGTATCCCTATTGGAAGGCTGCAGGATGCGATATAGGAGAGTTTATGAATCAGCCAACAAAGGCTATGACCGGTGCGGCAGCTCTTGCAGTAAAATTCGGCATGGCGGTTGTATATCTTCGCTGGGAAAAAAGAGAGGGAGGTTATGATGTCACATTCGTTCCAATTACCGAAAATGCATCGGAAATGACACCCCTTCAGATAATGAGAACCTACTATGACCTTATTGAGGAGGACCTCAGGCGGCAGCCGTGGAACTATCTCTGGTCACATAAAAGATGGAAATAATTATGAATATGAGACTTTCATTTATAGCGGCTGCTGCCGCCCTTGCCATCCCCGCCCTTTCATCGGCGCAGGAGATTGGAAATGTAACTTACTCCCTTCCTCTGACAACAGTCCAGGCTGAAGTTACTGCTGTCCATGAAGCATTCTTCGCCGGTCCCTATGCCCAGTTCGCGAAGAAATACCTCGGGCTCGATGTCCGTCAGAAGAATTCCTCTTCGGTCCGTGTTACAAGCGTGACGTTGATCCCAAAAGTTGAAGCTGACGCTAAAGCCCGTTTCTCCGTGGCTCCGGGAAAGACCGTCGACAGCATGACAGAGCTTTCTGCGCAGGGACTGGTCTCATTCGGCAGCAAGGCTGAGGCGGAGTCGGTTTCGTGGCGCTTTACCCCTTATGCAAAATCTAATTTCAATAATAAGGGACTTACTTCTCCCGATACTGTGGAAAAGAGAACCACTTACAGGGATGTCCAGACGGATACTTCGTTCACAAGAATAGCTGTGCAGCAGGATTTCGTGGTGACCAAGACCTTGGAGCAGAAGGCAAAGGAAGCTGCTGAAATTATCCTCAAGGCCCGTCGCGAGAAGTTCAATATTACAACCGGCAATACAGACGCTACCTTCAGCGGCGAAGCCCTTGGAAGCGCTATCGCTGAATTGACAAGGGTAGAGGAGGAATACCTCACCATGTTTGTCGGATATTCAGTCTACACTGATTTGGAGAAAACATTTGAGGTGACTCCCTCTCCAACAAAAAAGAACGGCCTCTATCCTCTCTTCGCGGCAGGACGCGACGGGCTTGTCCCGGCGGAAGAAGGGGGAGACCAGATTTTCTATCTGTTCTTCGATCCTCAGGAACTTACAGAGCCTGAAATCGATCCCGCGAAGGCTGCCAAGCCCAAATCCTCCCTCCATTACCGCGTACCGGCTATCTGCACGGTGACCCTGTCCAACGACGACAAAGACCTTGTTTCTATGAGAATCCCTGTCTACCAGCTCGGCAGGGAAGAAGTGTACCCGATTACTAAATAAAAGTTTAAAGATATGACAATCAAAGATTTGAATCCGACAATAGTCTGGAACAACTTCTACGGCCTAACACAGATTCCTCGTCCTTCAAAGCATGAAGGCAAAGTTCAGGAGTATCTTTTGAATTGGGGACTTTCCCGCGGATTGGAGACATTCCGTGATGAAACCGGCAATATTATTATCCGTAAGGGAGCTACACCCGGATTTGAGAATCGCCGCGGAGTGATACTTCAGGGCCATATGGATATGGTCCCCCAGAAGACCAGCGACAGCAATCATAACTTTCTGACAGACCCTATCGTGACTCTTATCGACGGAGACTGGGTCACCGCAGACAGGACCACCCTCGGTGCCGACAACGGTATCGGAGTCGCTCTGGCCCTCTCAGTACTCGAGGATAAGAATGTAAAGCATGGCCCTGTCGAGGTACTTGTCACCTATGATGAGGAGACGGGAATGACAGGAGCAAACGAGCTTCGTCCGGGAGTTCTCAAGGGCGATATCCTTATTAATCTCGACTCAGAGGAAGAGGGCGAACTTTGCGTAGGTTGTGCCGGTGGACTCGACGCTTCCGCCGATTTCAAGTACCGCAAGTACAATACTCCTTCCGGCATGCTAGGCTACAAAGTGACTGTCAAGGGACTTCAGGGAGGACACTCCGGAATGGATATTTCCCTCTACCGCGCGAACGCCAATAAGGTGATTGCCCGCATCCTTCTTCCTCTCCTTGAGAAATACGGAGTGAAGGTAGTGGATTTCACCGGAGGATCTCTCCGCAACGCAATTCCTTTCGAGGCAAGTGCGGAAATACTTGTACCTCAGGAGAATAAGCAGGTTGTTCTCGATACTGTCAACAATATCTTCGCACTCGTTAAGGCTGAATATGTAGATAGCGACCCTTCAGCAGTCCTCTATGTTGACGCTGTCGATGCTGCACCTAAATTCATCCAGGGGAGCGTAATGCTTCGTGCGGTCAAGGCGATACTCGCGTGCCCGGCAGGAGTTGTCAGGATGTCAAGGACTATGGAAGGCCTTACTGAGACTTCCACCAATCTTGCGATTGTCCGTACCCAGAGAGGACATATCACGATTCATTCCTTGATGAGAAGCGCGGTCGATTCTTCAAAGGCATATCTTGCCGAGAAGATGCGCTGCCTCTTTGAGCTTGCCGGAGCAGAAATCACTTTCAAAGGCGGCTATAGCGGGTGGACTCCCAAACTCGATACACCTATGAACAAGGTAATGATGGACCAGTACCAAAAAGTCTACGGGGAGCCAATGAAGATTATGGCGACCCACGGAGGTCTTGAGTGCGCTATAATGGGTGCCAAATATCCCGCATGGGAGATGGTCTCGATCGGACCTACCATCAAGTATCCTCACAGCCCTGACGAGAAGGTAAATATCCCTTCAGTCGCCCGTACTTGGGATTATCTCAAGGCTGTATTGGAGAATGTTCCCGAAAAGTAAGAAGATGAAAATGAGTTTATTATGGATGGGGGCGCTTATTTGCGCCCTCGCTGCTTGCTCTCCGGCCCAGACCCAGGAGAAAACTGATCCCAAGCCGGATCCGACCCCGGATCCGGAACCTGTCGTAGTCCCGCCTACTCCTGAGAAGGTTTGGAATCCGGACACTGACGGTGACGGTACGATTAGACTCCTCGCTATCGGCAATTCTTTCTCGGCCGATGCCGTGGAGCAGGAGCTCTATCCTTTGTTTGCAGCTGCAGGTAAAAAGATTATCATAGGCAACCTGTATATTGCAGGTTGCCCTTTGGAGAAACATGCCTCGAATGCAGCTTCTGACGCAGCAGCTTACAGCTATCGCAAAATCGTAGGCGGGAGTATGACCAAGACTGCCGATACTAAGATGTCGGCGGGCCTTGCTGATGAGAAATGGGACCTCATCTCTATTCAAGAGGGAGCCGGTCACCATGGCCAGGCAGAATACATGGAGCCCTATATGACAAATTTGATAGCCCACTTGAAAAAGACTGTTCCTTCCGCCCGATTGATTTATCATGCTCCATGGGCGGCTCAGCAGGGATACGACGGCGTCAAATTCAGCTACTATGACTACGATCAGAAGAAGATGTATTCGATGATCTGTACAGCGACGCAAACTGTACTCGAAAAGCATAAAGACGATTTTGCCCTTTGCATCAATACTTTTGATGCTATCCAAAACGGTCGTACTTCTTTCCTCGGAGACACCTTCAACCGCGATGGTTGGCATCTTAATATGACCTATGGACGCTATACGGCAGGCTGTATCTGGTATGAAAAGATTACGGGAGAGAGCGTGGTAGGGAACTCCTATCATCCCTCCTCTATCTCCGATAATGTCGCCCTCGTCTGTCAGACAGCCGCCCATGAGGCCGCCGAGCACATGTACAAGACTGCTGATCTCTCCTATTTCAAGGGTGAAGAAGTATCTGTCAGGCGGGATACTCTTGCTGCATGGCTTTTCTCTCCGGAAGCGGCGACCGGAGCTGATGGATATATGAAAACATTTGCGGGATTGGACAATAATATGGACAACCTTGGTGTTTTCCGTTATACCAATGTTCCCGGAGAGCTTGGCTATTTCAATGCTAATCTTTCCGGTACCGGCCGGCTCAGTTTTACTCAAGTTGATAAGAGAGCGTGGAGCGATGAGACCGGTGACGAACGTGCAGGAATCGGTCTTTTCAAGGCAAAGGACGGAGGTCAACCCTATGTTTGCGGGCTTCTCGCAGGAGATTATTTCTTGCTGGAGTGTCCTGGAAGTTTCAATGCGGGGGAGAGGCTCTATGCGCAGTTGACTCTTCATCCGATGAAATATGGGGCCAAGTACTGGATGCTTGAGTTCATGGACGGGAAGCAGTGGAAACCGGCTACGGGATATGAGGTACAGCATATTGACCTGAGCGCTTATTCAGAGAGTTTTGACTGTAATGTGGTGCTGACGGCGAATACTCCGACTATGCTGAGTTTCGAGACTACCCTTACTGATGATACGGAGGGTTTCCGCGTGCGGCTTCGTTGCGCCTCTGAGTATCAGGTCAATGACAAGTATTTTCCCCATCCAAGGACTCAGTCGGAACAGAGGATAGCGGGCACTTCAGAGAAGTATCTGATGCCTCTTCTGGCTAAAATCCTTTAAGAAAAGTCTTTGGAAATCGAATTTTTATTCTTATCTTTGCAGTCCTTTTTGGGCCTTTTAGGTCGAAAGAGGACTGTAAACTATTTATAAACAATTAATTACAACCAAATGGTACAGAAGTACGAGACCGTTTTCATTGCAACTCCCGTTTTGTCTGAGACCCAGATGAAGGAAGCGGTTGCTAAGTACACCAAGCTCATCGAGGAAAATGGTGGGAAAGTAGTGTACGAAGAGGATTGGGGCCTGCGTCAGCTTGCTTATCCGATCCAGCACAAGACCACAGGTTTCTATTACCTGATTGAGTTCGAGGCGGACACCCAGTTCGTCGCTACTCTCGAGACACAGTATCACCGTGACGAGAGGATCATTCGTTATCTTACGGTAGCTCTTGACAAGGACGCCGCCGCTTACGCAGAAAAGAGGAGAGCCAACAAGGCCGCTAAAGCAGCTGCTTCAGACGCTCCTATCGTAGAAGAGTAATCAGGAGGAAACAACTATGGCACAGGAAAATAATGAAATCCGTTATCTCAACCCGCCGGCAGTGGAGGTGAGAAAGAAGAAATACTGCCGTTTCAAAAAGGCTGGTATTAAGTATGTAGATTATAAGGACCCTGAGTTCCTCAAGAAGTTCCTCAACGAGCAGGGTAAGATTCTTCCCCGCCGTATCACCGGTACTTCCCTGAAGTTCCAGAGAAAGGTCGCTCAGGCTGTTAAGAGGGCACGCTCTCTTGCTCTTCTCCCGTATGTAACTGACCTCCTTAAATAATTTGCCCTATGGAAATTTTGCTTAAGAAAGATGTTGCGAATCTCGGCTACGCAGGCGAGATCGTAAAGGTAAAGGCAGGTTATGCAGTCAATTACCTTGTTCCTCAGGGCTTCGCTACCGTTGCTACTGAGTCTGTAAAGAAGCAGCACGCTGAGACTCTCCGCCAGAGGGCTCACAAAGAGGCTAAGCTCGTCGCTGATGCTGAGGCTCTCGCAGCCAAGCTCGCAGAGCAGACCCTCAAGGTCGCTGTCAAGGTTAGCGAAAGCGGAAAGATATATGGCTCTGTTACTTCTGCTCAGCTCGCAGAGGCTCTCCAGGCAGCAGGTCTCGATATCGACAAGAAGAATATCACTATTCCTTCCGATATCAAGGAGCTCGGCACCTATGAGGCAGCAGTGAAGATCTACAAGGGTATCAAGGGCGCATTCAAATTCGAAGTCGTTTCTGAATAATTATTCAGCCCTTATTACTAAAAAGACCGGCGAACAATTCGTCGGTCTTTTTTTTCGTACTTTTTTGTAACCCTCCTTTTTTGTGGTGATCTCTTGAGTGTCATCAGAGTTGATTATAACTTAAGTTTGTATGTGTCGTCGTATTTCCTGACATTGAGGAGTCCATTCCCATCAGCGGAGTATGTGACATTGAAGACCAGGCGGCATGAAGAAGGGCTTAGTGGATTGGTGAGTTCAAATTTAGTAATTTTAATGATGTCTTCTCCGGTTATAGATAAATACTGCTCTCTTCCATATGTGGTGCTATAATATCGCCTAAAAAGACTATAGTGCAACTGATCCTCGTAATCGTAAATATAAAGGTTAGTCCAGAAATCCGCTTCAGTCTCTTTGATCACCGAAGGCGTAGAAAACCAGAGTGTATGGAGATATAACGAGCTATTCTTTCCAGCATATCCGGAAAATGGTGCTTCTATCGCTAGTTTTCCGAATTTGCTGCCTTCCCACTTAGTCCCAATAAGAAACATGTAGAGATTACTTATCTCAGAGCCCTTGTACAGAGTTCCGGTGTAGTGGTATTTTCCGTCAGTTCCTATTGCAGACCATTCATTTTCGCTAACCATAGTGATCTGGACTTGGAAAAGGTCGACTGTTGTAGCTAATATTTTCGTGTCTTTGTCATAAGACCATTTCCCGAAACCACCGCTTTTCCATTCGTAATAATTTGAGTATGAATACTCTGAGATGACCTTTTTAGCTGTGCCGTCGTCATAAAAAATCCAATATGCGTATTTCCTTGCGGGATTATCAGATGAAACAGCCCAAACGCCGATAAACTGAGCAGAATCCTTATCTAAAGCTTTGGAGTCTTCAGGAAGTTTGTTGCAAGAAGAGAAGGCGGTAAGTAAAATGCTTGAGATTAGTAATAATTTAAAACTTGCTTTCATTTTTATTCAAATACAATTTCGCTAAAAAACTCTGGGCAGTGGAATGCCGGTGAAGGGAGGTCTATAGGCGCCCATGAAAGGAAATGAGGTGTAGCCGTCTTATCCCCGCACTTATAGAAGTTGGCTTTCATTTTAAGACCCGAGAAATCCTTGATTTCATGATTGAAAAGGGCTGTCGAGGGGATAACCTCTACAAGGTCCCATTCAACAGGTCCCATCCTATATCCAAATGCTTCATCTCCTAGGGAACTCCAGCGCCCTATTGTGCCGTAAATCTCTTCGGGAGCGTTGCCGCGGTCGGTTCCCTTCCAGCCTCCGTGGAGAAGGAGAGTCCCTATGCAGTTACATTCGAAGTTGTAATAGTTGTCGTCGCAATCCGGAGAAACGAAGAATTCGCAGCATGAGTCTTCCCAGACGCGCCCGTTATCTTCTGCAACTTCAGCCCGAAGGTTGTTGTCTGAAACATGGAACTGGAGAAGAATATGGGATCCCGTATGGGCAATCCTGAAAGTGACCGCAGGGTTTATTTCTGCGCATTTCCAAGTGTCGCACTCTATCTTGTGCCATTCAATATCCGCGCGGTCCATGATCGCCGGAACATCACAGGCTGCGACTACGCCGGTAAGAGCTATTTTGACTATTTCTAGCGGTAACATATCTACTTGTTGAGCTTATTGATAATTCTTTTCATGCGGGCGATATTTCCCTTGTCAGGGGAATATGTGAGGAAGACATAGCAGCAGATAATGACTGCGGCGGGAATTAGCCCCCACCAGTTGCCGATAAGCCTGACCAGTATGACAAGCAGTGCCAGTGTTCCTAAAAGAAGAGAATAGTGGCGAAGGGCTGTCGAATTGCTGGCTTCCTTGAAAGAAACGCAGTAAGCGTCCTGGCGGCCTTCGATGGCAGCTTTTTGGATAGTAGCTCTGATGTAGCGGGTCATCCACTTGTCAGAAGAGTCCAGAAGGATGAAATTCTCATTCTCCCTCGAGACCTCACCGCCTTCTTCTTCCATAGCTTTCATGACCTTTGACGCAGCGGCTTCCATTCCCCCTTCAGTGTCGAAGGTGGCTGTCCCACTGTCCATCATCATTCCGACTTTTTTCATATAATACTGAATTCAAAAAGTTTCTCATTTCCGGATTCTCCGGATACTGTTATTCCGGAGTCTTCTCTCATGCAGAGGGTCCCTATCGGCGAGAGCTCCGCACATATAACATCTCCCGTTCGGAAAAATGTCCTTGCACTGGCTTTCGCTGCAGCATCTTCCAGTATACTAGAGGCATCTCCATCAAATCTGAATATCTCTTTCCCGCCGGAATAGAGGACGAAATCGTCGACCTTTTCCGGAAGAGGCCATGAGAGTACTGAGGTCTTGTCCAGGCATGAAGCCTCCGCATAGGAGAACATGTCAGAGCGGTCCAAAGCGGTCCCGTCATAGATCAAAAGGCCGAAACTTCTTTTTCCAAGGTATCTCGGAGCAAATTTTTCGCTCACTGCTTTCCCGGTCCTTACTATTTCGGCAAAGGCGACAGGGGCGAATGCAACCCTGTCCATCCCGTCGGGGATATAATAATCCCTGCTGAATTTCTCCAATGTGGTATCCGGTCTGAAATTACAGACTTTCCCCTCATAGTTAAGGACCAGTATATTCATGGAGCGTTAAAATAGCTTTCCGGTATTGAACCTGTTTGCAAGCGAAGCGAGCTCATCTTCTGTTGCAGGCCTGTTCAAAGATGCCTGACGGGCATCATAGGCCGCCTTCCTCTCCTTGTCAAACTGGTGCTTCAGAATGCTGAACTGCCTCTTTGTATCGAGGGTGAATTCTCCTCCATCTATCCAGGCAAAGTACGAGGGATCTGTCCTGTAGACCTCTCTGGCTGTCTTTCCTTTGTGCTTTCCGAAGCTGACTACAGCTTCTCCGGCATCATTATAAATGAGCCTTCCTGCGTAGTCTATGCTCTTTGGCCTTCCCCCGACGGAAGATAGGAAATTGACATCGTTCTTGAGTTTATCTCCGTACATTTCGAGCTGACCGACCAGCACTTCGTAAGTGGCCATAGTATCAGCTTCCGCAGAATGTGCGTTGTCGAAGTCAGAGCCGCAATAAAAGCGGTGGGCGGCGCGAAGATTCCTCGGCTCCATGTAATGGTAGATATTCTGGACATCAACCATCAGCTTCTCATGGAGATTGATAGAGATATCCTCCCTGCCGGCATATTTCCGTACCCTTTCTATCTCCTCGGCAAGCATCGGGAGGTCGAATTTAGCGGAGTTGAAGCCGGCGAGATCGCTGTCGCCAATCCATTCAATCACTTCGTCGACCTTGTCCATGAATCTCGGGCAGTCCTTCAGGTCCTCGTCCTTTATCCCGTTGACGGCAGAAGCGGAAGGATTGATAGGATACTGCTTCTTTAAGGCATAGTCCCATGGCTTGAAGCGCCATGTCTTGATCCTTAACTCTCCACCAGGAAGGGCTTTGACAAAACTAAGCTCGGCAATGCAGTCGGTTGCAATATTAAGACCGGTGCTCTCTATGTCGAAAAAGAGCAGCGGTCTTTCAAGATTCAGTTCCATATTTCTATGAAATCATTATAGGCATCAGGATACCGCAAATCTTCTCGCTTTCGGCCTCTTCTTCGGAAGGAAGCAACAGAGCGGCGCGGCGGGAGTCGGCAAACTTTATTACCAGAGTGTTGCAGCTCATGTTGGCGAGGATTTCAGTCAGGAAAGTAGACTTGAATCCGATAGTAAGCTCATCTCCCTGATAGTCGCAGAGAATCTTCTCATAAGCTGCAAGGGCGAATCCGAGATCCTGGGCGGAAACTTCGAGCTGGCCCTGCTTGAGGTCGAATTTGATGTGATTGGACGCTTTGTTGGCGCATACGGCTACACGGCGGACGGTGTTGAGAAGCAGCTGCCTGTCTATCTTAAGGATGTTGGAGTTGTTCTGCGGAATGACGTCGCGGTAGCGCGGGTATTTGCCGACAACAAGGCGGCATACCATCATAGTGCTTCCGAAAGTGAATACGACAGTAGAGGCGTCGAAGGCTATCTCAACCTTTTCTACATCCTTGCCGATAATTGATTTGAGAACGTTCGCCGGTTTCTTGTGGAGGATGAATGAAGCCTTCTCGGAAGCTTCGACGTCGCCTGTTGTGTAGCAAATCAGCTTATGGGAATCAGATGCGACAAGGGTGGTAGAGGCGGTGTCGATATCGAAGAAGATACCGTTCATTGCCGGACGGATCTCATCGTCAGCCGTGGCATAGACTGTCCCGCCGATGCCGTCTACAAGACTCTCTGCAGGGAAAACGACTTTCTGGGCGTCTTCGCCCGCCATTTTTATTTCAGGATAGTCGTCTGCGGGGAAATAGGGGAGGACGGAATTTCCGCTCGACCAGCTGCATTCGAATGAGCTGTCGTTGAGTGTCCTGATCTTAAGAGGCTGGTCGGGGAGGACCTTCAGGAGCTCGATAGTGTGCCTTGCAGGGATAGCTATGCTTCCTCCTTCCTCGGCGGAATCGACATCGATTTCTGTGCGAAGTGTCAGTTCTTGGTCAGAAGCTGTAATCTGGAGGCGGTTATCTTTAAGAACAAAGAGGAAGTTCTCAAGAATAGGGAGTGCAGACTTGGCGGGGATAGCCTTGGAAACGTCTGTGAGAGCCTTCAGAAGGTCTGTGCTGGAAATACTGAATTTCATATTTAAATGTTTTTATCTTTAATCTCGCAGTTAGCATACAAATATAATTATTTTCGACAAATTAGTCAAATCCCCGCATAATAATAGTGCCTATAAAACAATTCCTCGAGAGAGTGGGAATGGCATATAATTTGAAAAATTGAGACCGGCCCGTCTTTCGAGCCGAATGTCATAGGATAAAATAAATCGATATAGTTATGAAAAAAGGTTTCTTTGTAGTGCTTCTGTCCGTTCTTCTGAGCGGCCTGACAGCATATGGAGTGGTGAAAGCCAACAATGAAGGAGTATTTGTTTCTTCTCCGTCCGACGGCAGCGGCAATGCTGTCGAGTACAGGACAAAAACTGTCAATTTGGCAGATTCCGATTACCCGGATTTTACTTATGCGGCAGAATCTGCAGTAGACGCTGTCGTTTATGTTGAAGTTACGGTCAAAATGCGTCAGCAGTATCAGCAGATTGATCCGTTCTTCCGCTATTTCTTCGGAGAGGAATTCGGCCAGCCCCAGTCCAGGGAGCAGAAGGGCAGCGGTTCCGGTGTCATTATCCGTTCCGACGGCTATATAGTGACCAACAATCATGTCGTTGAGAACGCATCCAAGGTCAGTGTCACCCTCAATAACAATAAGGTTTATGACGCAACGGTGGTAGGAACCGATCCAGCAACCGATGTGGCTCTTATTAAAATCGATGCTACAGACCTTCCGGTCATAGAGATGGGCGACAGCGATGCTCTCCGTCTTGGCGAGTGGGTCCTTGCTATCGGAAGCCCGCTTTCATACAACCTCCGTTCGACTATTACCGCAGGTATCGTGAGTGCCAAGGGCCGTTCTATGCCTAGCAATTCCGGAGAGTTCAAAATCGAATCTTTCATTCAGACTGACGCCGCGGTCAACCCCGGTAACTCGGGTGGTGCCCTTGTCAACAAGAAAGGCCAGCTGGTGGGCATTAACACTGCGATCATATCCCAGACAGGTTCATATAGCGGTTACTCATTCGCTGTTCCGGTCAATATCGTCAAGAAGGTTGTCGAAGACCTTATCGATTTCGGCTCGGTCAAGCGTGCCATCCTCGGCATCACCATGCAGACAGTTGATGATAAAATTGCAAAAGAATTGAAACTTTCCTCACTTTCAGGCGTATATATTAACGAGGTTTCGAAATCCGGAGCAGCTGAGAAGGCAGGACTTCAGAAAGGTGACGTGATTATAGCTATCGACGGGGAGAAAGTAAAAGATGCTCCTTCTGTTCAGGCGAAGGTCAATAATTACCATCCGGGAGACAAAGCTTCTATCACATATATCCGTGATGGAAAGGAGAAAGTGACAGAGGTTGAATTCCAAGGCGTTGCCACCAATACTGGAGAGACCAATGTCGACGGAAGCATAGCTTTCTATGGAGCTTCGCTAAAGTCCGCAGACGCCGAGACCCTCAGGGCAATAGGAGCAAAGGGTGGAGTTGAAATCGTGAGCGTAGGTCAGGGCAAGATGGCCGAGGCGGGAGCCGAGGCAGGAAGTATAATCCTCTATGTCAACGATCAGGCCGTTTCGAAACCGGAAGATGTCATCGCTCTTACCAAGAAGGCCTCAAGGTCTATCTTTATAGAAGGAGTGGACGCCAACGGAAAGTCATTCTACTTCGGTTTCGCCAAGTAGCGGACCCGGCCGGTTGAAATATCGGAGACGCGCTCTCGCGGGGACGGTGACATTTGTAAGAAATAATTGATTTATAACAAAATATGAGACAATTAAAGATTACAAAGTCGATCACCAACCGTGAGAGCGCGTCTCTTGACAAGTATCTCCAGGAGATCGGCAGGGAGGAGCTCGTGACTCCTGAAGAAGAAGTCGAACTTGCCCAGAGAATCCGTAAGGGAGACCAGGCTGCACTAGAAAAACTTACAAGAGCCAACCTCCGTTTCGTGGTTTCCGTAGCGAAACAGTATCAGAATCAGGGACTTTCTCTTCCCGACCTTATCAATGAAGGAAATCTCGGCCTTATCAAGGCTGCTGAGAAATTTGATGAGACCAGAGGCTTCAAGTTTATCTCTTATGCCGTTTGGTGGATTCGTCAGTCAATTCTCCAGGCTCTTGCCGAGCAGTCGAGAATAGTCCGTCTGCCGCTCAATCAGGTAGGCTCCCTCAACAAGATCAACAAAGCTCTCTCCAAGTTTGAGCAGGAGAACGAGCGCCAGCCTTCAGACGAAGAGCTTTCAGAGATAATCGATGTCCCTAGGGACAAGATATCAGACACTCTCCGTGTGTCCGGACGTCATGTTTCTGTCGATGCGCCTTTTGTCGAAGGAGAGGATAACTCTCTTCTCGATGTCCTTCCGAACGACGATTCTCCGAGTGCGGACAAGGGCCTTGTCAATGAATCGCTCAATACAGAGATAGAGCGTGCCCTTTCTACTCTTACCGACCGCGAGAGGGAAATAATCAAATCCTTCTTCGGCATCGGCTGCCAGGAAATGACCCTTGAAGAGATCGGGGAGCGTTTCGGCCTTACAAGGGAGCGCGTCCGCCAGATCAAGGAGAAGGCTATCCGCCGTCTCAAGAGCCCTTCAAGAAGTAAACTGCTGAAAGACTATCTCGGATAAGCGATGACACCGGAAAGTTTTATTCAGCAAAAGGCCGCTGAGGCTATAAAGGCCCTTTACGGCGTAGATACAGATGCTTCGACCCTTCAGGTAAGTGTTACCCGTAAGGAATTCGAAGGAGACTATACTCTCGTAGTTTTTCCGCTTCTAAGGATCTCCCATGCCGCTCCCGAGGCGACAGGTAACGCTATCGGAGAATACCTCGTTGCCAATGTCCCTGAAATAGCTTCATATAATAGCGTAAAGGGCTTTCTCAATCTTTTGTTCTCCTCTGTTTATTGGGACGAAATGTTCGCCTCAATAGCCTCTGACCCTGATTTTGGCCAGCTTCCTTCGACAGGAAAGAGAATAATGGTTGAGTTCTCCTCTCCTAATACCAACAAGCCTCTCCACCTTGGACATATCCGTAACAATCTTCTCGGAGATTCCGTCTCCAGGCTCCTTAAGGCCGGCGGCAACGAAGTGATAAAGGCAACCCTTATCAATGACAGGGGAGTCCATATCTGCAAGAGCATGCTCGCTTGGAAGAAACTCTTCGACGGGAAGACTCCGGAGTCGACCGGAATCAAGGGCGACCATCTCGTCGGCGACTGCTATGTCGCTTTCGACAAGATGTACAAGGCTGAGGTCAAGCAGCTGATGGAAGAGGGGATGAGTGAAGAGGAGGCCAAGAAAAACGCCCCGTCCCTTGTTGAGGCTCATAAGATGCTTGTCCAGTGGGAGCAGGGCGATAAGGAAGTCCGTGACCTTTGGAACATGATGAACTCTTGGGTTTTCAAGGGGTTTGATGAGACTTACAAAGCTCTAGGCATCTCTTTTGACAAGGTGGACAGGGAATCTGATACATATCTTCTTGGTAAGGAATTGGTCCGGAAGGGGCTGGAAATGGGTGTCTTTGAAAAAGAGGCCGATGGCTCTGTATGGTGCGACCTTACCGCAGACGGACTGGATCGAAAGCTCGTTCTTCGCGGAGACGGCACCTCTGTCTATATCACCCAGGATCTCGGGACAGCTGAGAGAAGATTCTCCCTCTACGACCTCGATTCCCATGTCTATGTGGTCGGAAATGAGCAGGATTACCATTTCCAGGTGCTGAAACTCATTCTCAAGAAGCTTGGATTTGATTGGGCGGACCAGATCTACCATCTCTCGTATGGAATGGTAGAGCTTCCTGAGGGGAAGATGAAATCCCGCGAAGGGACTGTCGTGGATGCGGACGATCTGATCGAGAAGATGTACGAGGAGGCGAAAGCTACTTCCGAGGAGAGCGGCAAGCTTGCGGATGTCTCGCCCGAAGAGAAAGAGAGGCTTTACCATATGATCGGCCTTGGCGCTCTCAAGTATTTCATTATCAAGGTGGATCCCAAAAAGACCATGCTTTTCAATCCGAAGGAGTCTATCGATTTCAACGGCAATACAGGCCCTTTCATCCAGTATA
Organism: uncultured Bacteroidales bacterium; assembly: GCA_900318955.1. Lineage (GTDB taxonomy): Bacteria > Bacteroidota > Bacteroidia > Bacteroidales > UBA932 > Cryptobacteroides. The sequence continues at coordinate 11,024 of ONMJ01000010.1, read as the reverse complement.
CCCATGCCCGTATCCGCTCCATTCTTCGTAAATCTGCTGAACAGGGTATTTCCTATGGTCCAGAGGATATTACGACCGAAATCGTCCCCTCCGCCAAGGAAATCCGTCTTATCAAACTGATTGGAATCCTGCCTCAGAAGGTACAGGAGGCCGTTTCCGCCCTTTCCCCGGCGGTCATCGCCAATTACTCGTATGATCTCGCCAAGGAGTTCAACCAGTATTATCACGATACTCCTATTCTTAAAGAAGAAGATGCATCTGTGCTGAAGTTCCGTCTCCAGCTGATAGATACTCTTTCTTCGGTGCTTCGCCGCGCAATGGATATCCTCGGAATAGAACTTCCCGAGAGAATGTAAAGGAGAAATGACAGATTCGACAACCTTCATGGCCCGAAGGATCCGGAGGATCCTCCTTGTCTGCAACAACTACGACAATTTCTCGCTCGAAGAGGATGGTAGATTGGATGCCAGGCTTGCCCGAGAGTATTCCGATCTCAACCTCTCCAATCCTCCCGTATTCGAAAGGGTTGAGACCCCTGACGAGGCCATTGCGAAGGCTGCTTCCGGAGAGCGCTTCGATCTCATTATCACTATGTTCAATGTCGGAGGTACCGACGTGTTTTCGTTCGCCTCCAAAATGAAGTCATATGACAGTGAGACTCCGATAGTTCTCCTTTCCTCTTTCTCGAGAGAAGTATATCGCAAGATTGAAGAAAGCGACCGGTCCGCCGTTGATTATATTTTCTGCTGGAACGGTCAGGCCGACCTTATTCTTGCAATCGTGAAGCTCCTTGAGGACAGTGTGAATGCGGATTACGACATCCTCGAGGGGGGAGTCCAGTGCATCCTGCTTGTAGAGGATTCGGTAAGGTATTATTCCACCTATCTTCCCCTCCTGTACAGACTTGTCCTTCAACAGAATGTGGCGGCTATAAGGGATGCCCTTAACGAGGATCAGCAGATCTTCAGGAAAAGAGCTCGTCCGAAGATACTTCTTGCAACAAACTATAATGACGCTGTCGGCCTTTTCCATAAATACAGGGACAATCTTCTCGGTGTGATATCCGATATCGGATTTGTTATCCATCGTCACGATCATCCCTCCGAGGAAAAACTCGATGCCGGTGTCGACCTTTGCAATCTGATTCGGAGCGAAGTGCCGAAGATGCCGATTCTTATGCAGTCCTCTCAGGAAAGCATGAGGTCGGTTGCCAAAAATCTGAATGCGGGATTTCTAAATAAGCGGTCGAAGACGCTGACTCATGAACTTTCCGAGTACATCGGCCGCGAGTTCGGATTCGGAGATTTTGTTGCGGCTGACGCTTCCGGGAAGGTTTATGGACGTGCAAGGGATCTTCAAGGGGCGGAACGTGTTATCTCTACTATCCCTGCTAGGGTTCTCGATGTTCTCAGGAGCAAGAATTATGTGTCCAGATGGCTCCTTGCCAGAGGTATTTTCGGCCCTGGAAACCATATTAAAAATTGGACTTCCTCCGATTCGGAGACCTTCCGTTCTGTGGTCGTTCCCATACTCCATGATTATCGGATATCTCAGGGACTCGGTGTTGTGGCGAAGTTTGATCCAGCAACTTTCAATGACACTATCTGGTTCTCTCGGCTTGGTGAAGGTTCGCTTGGCGGAAAGGCCAGGGGACTGGCATTCCTCAACCGCATCCTTTACAAGCACGGGGTATTTGATAAATGGGAAGGAGTTCATGTTACAGTTCCGAGGACATTTGTCATAGCTACTGATTATTTCGACAAGTTCATAATGGAGAACGGACTCCAGTATGTCATCAACTCAGATATTTCCGACGAAGAAATTCTCTCCGAGTTCGTCTCGTCAAGGCTCCCTCAGGATCTGACAGATGCACTCAGGGTATTTGTAAATTCTGTCGAAGGTCCATTTGCCGTACGCTCCTCTTCGAAGCTGGAAGATTCTTATTATCAGCCGTTTGCAGGAGTGTATTCGACATATATGATACCTTCTGTGTCAAATCCGGATCAGCAGGTGAGGCTTCTTGCAAAAGCGGTTAAGAGCGTTTATGCCTCTGTGTATTATGCTTCTTCGAGGGGCTATATCACAGCGACAGCGAACGTGATTTCAGAGGAGAAAATGGCCATAGTCATCCAGCAGCTCTGCGGCAGTGAAGACAGCGGGTATTTCTTCCCGACCTTATCAGGAGTCGCAAGGTCCGTCAACTTTTATCCAATAGGATATGAGCGGGCGGAGGAAGGTGTCGCCAAAGTGGCATTCGGTCTCGGGAAAGCCGTAGTCGATGGCGAAAAGGTTCTGCGGTTTTCTCCCAGATATCCTGGAAAGGCCCTTCAGACTTCTACCCCGGAACTGACTATGCGGGATACTCAGCAGGTGATGTATGCCCTTGATATCCGCCCGGAAAAGTTTAAGACTTCCGTCGATGATGCGGTCAACCTGGAGAGAATTCCAATCAGCGATTGCTCGAAGTTTAAATCCTTCTCCAAGGTTGTATCCACCTATGACTATACGGGCATGCGGATGGTGGACTCTCCGCTTGCGGAGGGGCCGAAATTCGTTACCTTCTCCCACATCCTCAAGTATAGAACTTTCCCTTTGGCGGAAATTCTCTCTGAATTGCTTTCGATGGCTGTCGAAGAAATGAAATGCAATGTAGAAATAGAGTATGCCGCTGAGCTGGACAAGGGCGTGTTTGATGTGCTTCAGGTACGTCCAATTTCTTCAGACAGCATGCAGGCGAGGATAGACTGGGATGAAATTGATACCCGGGATGCTATTTTGAATAGTTCGTCTGCTCTTGGGACCGGCTGGATAAATGGGATTCAGGATGTCATATATCTTAAAGAATCGGCGTTTGACACGCTGAAGACTGTAGAGATGGCCGCCCAGATAAGGGAACTCAACGCGAGGATGCGCGCTGAAGGAAAGCCATATGCTCTGATTGGTTACGGCCGTTGGGGCTCTAGTATTCCTTCTCTCGGAGTTCCTGTCGTATGGAGCGACATATCAGAGGCAAGGGTCATCGTTGAATGCTCCCTGCCGACTTTCCGCGTCGATCCCAGCCAGGGGACCCATTTCTTCCAGAATCTCACTTCTTTCAATGCAGGGTATGTCAATGTCGATCCATTCGGACGTCCGGACGATTCGGTAGATCTTTCCTCCCTGGATTCCCTCCCTGCAGAGGACGAGACCGTTTACCTGCGCCATGTACGTCTTCCCCGGCCGCTCCGAATATGCGTGGATGGGTTTGCGGGAAAGGCATTCATTGGTAAAAACGAATAATGAAGAGCGGTAATTACGTTTTTTTTGATTTTTTTTGAGGATTATTCTTTGTAATCGAAAAAAATGTTCTATTATTGCAGCGCAAAACAATGACTGATTATGGCCGATAATAAGAAAAGACACGTAATAAGCTATGAGAAGATGTCCGAAGAACTAAAGGAGGTCTTTTCGGAGAAGTATCCAAGGGGGTACAACGATTATCTGACAGACCTCGTTAAGTATCCCAAGCCGGACGGTACTTCTTTCTATGCTGTTACGCTGGAGATACCGGATGCTATCTACCTTGTCAAGATTAATGTCAAGGAAGATGATATCGACGATCTCGAGAGGTGGCTTGAGGGCGAGGAAGAAGCCAATAACGAGTCGGTTGCCGGGGCTTCAGATACCGGCGATACCGGTACGGAAGCGCTACCTGATGACAACATCTCGCAGTATTCCGACGGCTCTGACGATTCTGCAGAATAGTTTTTAGTCCAAAATGCCGAAAAACAACGCAGTGAAATACATCCTGGGCCCGCTGAGGGCCCTTTTGCGTAAGATGCCGGAGCAGAACCTGCTTCTGCTTCTTTCCATTTTCGTGGGTATTTCCTGTGGCCTTGCCGCGGTGCTTCTGAAGCTTTCTATCCATGCAATCCAGCATTCAGTGGTATCCCTTTTCCGCCTGATGGGTAGCAATTATCTGGTTTTCCTGCTTCCCGGAGTCGGCATGCTTCTGTCGCTGCTGATTGTTAAATACATAGTAAAAGACAATATCGGGCATGGAGTGACAAGGGTCTTGGTCGCTATTTCAAAGAATGAATCCAGAATCGCCCGTCACAATATTTGGTCATCTCTTGTTACAAGTGCGCTGACAATCGGTTTCGGCGGATCTGTAGGTGCAGAGGCTCCTATTGTCTATTCCGGCGCGGCAATCGGGTCCAATATCGGCCGCCATATGGGGATGTCCTATCGTAATATAACGATTCTTCTGGGATGCGGAGCGGCAGGAGCTGTAGCCGGTATCTTCAATGCTCCTCTCGCCGGAGTCCTGTTTACATTAGAGATACTCCTTTTCAATATCTCGATGTCTTCTATTCTGCCCCTCCTGATTTCTACGGTTTCGGCTACCATAGTTTCGTACCTTTGCCTTGGACAGGAGACTCAGTTTGCTTGCACTCTGGCTGCTTTCAAGATGGGCAATGTGCCGTTCTATCTGATTCTGGGCGTGATTTGCGGATTCTGCTCTTTGTATTTCATGAGGATGACCTTATCGCTTGAGGACAGGCTTTCGAAGGTGAAAAACCCATATCTATTGTGGCTCCTCTGCGCTGCTGCCCTTGGGACCCTTATATTCATATTCCCCCCTTTATATGGTGAGGGATATGCTTTTTTAGGACCTCTTCTCAATGGTCAGGAGGTGTCATATGATAAGATGACTCCTCTATCATTCATGCTCCATTTCCCTTGGGCTGTGCCGATTTTCTTCACCCTCGTGCTCCTGATGAAGGTCTTTGCCATGACATTTACCAATGCCGGCGGAGGAGTCGGCGGGACCTTCGGACCGACTCTCTTTGTAGGAGCGATAACAGGCTTTGTAATGGCTTCGGTTACCAATCTGATCAGTCCCGGGACAATTCCGGTGGCCAATTTCGTGCTTGTCGGAATGGCAGGGCTCATGGCCGGAGTGATGCAGGCTCCTATGACAGCCATTTTTCTCATAGCCGAGATATCGGGAGGCTATGCTCTTTTGCTGCCGCTGATTCTGACTGCTACTGTCTCTTATTGGACCATGAGGTTCTTTGAGAAGTATTCGATATATACCAAGCGAATCGCAAACACCGGTGAGTTGCTTACCCATGACTCGGATCAGGCTGTTCTCACCCTTTTGAAGGTTTCATCCTTGATCGAGCAGGATTTTACTACTGTCCGGATAGATGCGCCTCTGAAAGAACTCGTAGAGGCGTTCTCCTCTTCTTCTCGTAACATTTTCCCGGTTATTGACGGGAAGGGACGTTTCCAGGGTTTTGTCTCTCTCGGGGATATACGCAAGGATATGTTCGATACCTCCCTTTATGAGACCAAACATGTCTTCAACTATGTCAGGAGCACTCCGGAGTATGTATATGAAGACGAGTCTATGGAAAGTGTGATGCGTAAGTTCGAGAAGACGGGAGCATGGAACCTTCCGGTAGTGACGCCTGATCGCAAGTATCTCGGCTTCGTTTCAAAATCCAAGATATTCAACGCATACCGGGATGAACTGAGAGATTTCTCGCAGGATTGATTATGAAAGAAATATATACTGACCACATAGCCTCCATTCTCGGCGTTAAAAAATGGCAGGTTGAAAATTGCGCTGAACTCCTTGAAGATGGATGTACCGTCCCTTTCATCAGCCGCTACCGCAAGGAGCGCACCGGGTCGCTTGACGATGTTTCAGTCGCCGAGATAAGGCACTGGTGCGACGTTTTCGCTGAAATGGAAAAGCGAAAGGCTTCCATCCTCTCTACAATAGAAGAAGCCGGGAAGCTTACTCCTGAGTTGAAGGAAAAGATAGAGAATTGCGTTGTCTCCAGCGAGCTGGAAGACCTTTATCTGCCTTTTAGACCAAAGCGCAAGACTCGTGCTACAGTTGCCATTGCAAAGGGGCTGGAGCCTCTTGCAGACCTTCTTTGGGACGGCAAGCTTTCGCACCCAAGAGTCGAGGCGGCTAAATATGTCAAGGGTGAAGTAGAATCTGTAGATGAGGCCCTCTCCGGAGCTCGTGATATTATTGCAGAAAGGCTTTCCGAGACGGCATCTATAAGAGAGAACCAAAGAGTCATATTTCGCTCTAGGAGAGTTGTTTCCAAGCAGACAAAGGCTGGAAAGTCGTCCCCCGAGGCTGCTAAGTACAGGGCTTATTTTTCCTTCTCGATGCCGCTTTCAAAAATTCCTGCCCACAATCTTCTTGGGCTTTTGAGGGCTGAGAACGAGGGATTTGTGAGCGCCTCCATCGATGCCGACCCCGAGAGGTGCGCAAAGAAAATCTATTATGATTATGCCACAGAGCATGGATATCCTCCTCAAGAATCGGCTCAGGAGATACGCCTTGCCGTCGACGATTCGTTTAAGAGACTTATCGAACCATCCATCACTGGAGAAGTCCTTCGTGAGGCTAAGGAAAAAGCTGATATAGAATCTATTAGGATTTTTGGTGATAATCTTCGGCAGCTCCTTCTGGCCTCTCCTGTAGGAGGAAAAAGGACGATGGCAATTGATCCTGGTTTCAGGACGGGATGCAAGGTGGTCTGTCTTGACGAGCAGGGGAACCTCCTTCATTTTGAGGCGATTTTCCCCCATCCTCCCATTGCAAAGAAGATTCAGGCTTTGACTGCGATCACCGATATGGTCGAAAAATATAGAATCGAGGTGATTGCAATCGGAAACGGGACTGCCGGGCGCGAGACGGAGGATTTCGTGCGTAAGGTAGGCCTTGACGAGAGTATCAAAATATTCTCTGTCAGCGAGGACGGAGCGTCTATTTACTCGGCATCTGATATTGCGAGAGAGGAGTTCCCCGACTATGATGTCACCGTTAGGGGAGCGGTATCGATTGGGCGGCGTCTTATGGACCCCCTCGCTGAACTTGTGAAGATTGATCCCAAGTCTCTTGGGGTTGGCCAGTATCAGCATGATGTGGATCAGAATCTTCTTCGTGAGAAGTTGGATGATGTCGTTGAATCCTGCGTCAATACAGTTGGTGTCAATCTTAATACTGCGAGCCCATACCTTCTCCAATATGTATCCGGAATCGGTCCTTCTCTTGCATCAGCGATCGTCTTATGGAGAAAAAATAACGGGCCTTTCAAGACCAGGAGGGATCTATTAAAAGTCCCACGCCTTGGAGAAAAGACCTTCGAGCAGTGCGCCGGTTTCCTCAGAATTCCGGGAGGAGAGAATCCGCTTGACAACTCTTCCGTTCATCCGGAAGCTTACTCCCTTGTAGATAGAATGGCATCAGATATGGGCGTTGCCACTTCTACTCTTGTCGGCAATCCCGATCTTTGCTCAAAGATAAAGACGTCCGATTATGTGGACAATCGTTTCGGTCTCCCTACTGTAAGCGATATTCTTAAGGAACTTGCCAAACCCGGTCTTGATCCTCGAGAGAAAGCGGAAGAATTCTCTTTTGCAGAGGATATTCATGAGATTGAGGATCTTCACCCCGGAATGGAACTCCCCGGAATAATAACTAACATTACCGCCTTCGGGGCTTTTGTCGATATCGGGCTTCATGAAAACGGCCTTATACATGCTTCCAAAATGGGTGTTCGCGGGATGGCCGATCCTTCCAAGATATTGAAGTTGCATCAGAAAGTACGCGTTACTGTCCTTTCCACAGACATCGAAAGAAGGAGAATATCGCTCTCCCTTATCAAATAAATTCCTATCTTTGCGGCATGGTAAAAGCGAGAGGCAATTTGCTTGTGTATATCATCTCCATGGTAGTTATTACCCTCTGGGGATTATCATATATATGGAATGATCAATTATTGGCGCAGGGCGTCAGGGTCGAGTATTTCGTATTCGTAAGGACCGTGATAGGAAGCCTTTTACTGCTGGTGATGAACCTTTTGATGGGGAAGTCAATCAAAATGGACATGAAGGATCTTCCTTATTTCCTCCTTCTGGCTGTTTGCGAGCCTCTTGTCTATTTCACATGCGAAACATACGGAATTCAACTGACCGAGTCTCCGACTTACAGCGCTCTTATAATTGCAGCTACCCCTATTGTTGCGACGATTGCCGGAATTTTGTTCTTCAAGGAGAAATTACGCCCTATGAACTATTTCGGTATTGCTGTATGTCTGGCCGGCCTTGTGCTTGTGACGCTTTCAGCGGATACCATAGGAGATAAATTCATATGGGGAGTGATTCTTCTCATCTTTGCCGTATTCGCCGAAGTGGGACATGCTTCTTTTACTAAAAAGCTGGCCTTCAAGTATGAGCCGACGGTGATTGTAATGTATCAGTTCATGATAGGTTGCATCTATCTTCTCCCTCTGTTCCTGACAAGGGGTCTTGGCGATTTTACCCCGGAGCTATACCTGAGCTGGTCAGTATGGAAGCCCATTCTATTCCTGGCATTTTTCTGTTCATGTATTTCTTTCTCCCTTTGGGTTACTTCCATAAGGGAACTCGGAGTAGCGAAGTCCAGCGTCTTCCAGGCTATGATTCCGGTGGTTACGGCTATTGCCGGGATTGTTCTGGGTACAGAAATACTTTCCCCTTTGCAGTGGATAGGAATCGCAGTCGCTATTGCCGGGCTGATAATGAATCAGTACAATCCCAAGATTAAGAATTCTTAGGGCGGATCTTCCTGAATTTCAGTTTGATGACCCCCCAGAAGGCCTCTCCGAAGATGCCTCCGCTCATCTTGGACGTACCCAATTGGCGGTTGATGAAGATTATAGGGACCTCTTTGATCTTGAACCCGAGTTTATAGGTGGTGTATTTCATCTCAATCTGGAATCCATAGCCTTTCATCTCTATGGCATCCAGATCTATGGTTTCGAGAACTTTTCTTGAGTAGCACTTGAATCCTGCAGTCGTGTCATATATCTTCATGCCAAGGACCATCCTTACATAAACTGATGCGTAATAGGACATTACTATCCTTGAAATGGGCCAGTCTACGACACTGACTCCATGGCAGTAGCGGGATCCTATCGCTAGGTCGGCCCCGTCTTCCGCGCAGGCTTTGTAGAGGCGGATGAGGTCGTCGGGATTATGGGAGAAATCGGCATCCATCTCGAAGATATAATCGTACCCCTTCTCAAGAGACCATTTGAACCCTGTGAGGTATGCCGTTCCAAGACCGAGTTTCCCTTCTCTTTCAATCATGAAAAGCTTCTCGGGGAATTCTTCCTGCAGGGATTTGACGATTGTTGCCGTCCCGTCCGGAGATCCGTCATCTATGATGAGAATATTGAAATTACCCTCGAGAGAAAACACTTTACGAATTATAGCTTCGATGTTCTCTTTCTCGTTATAAGTAGGAATAATTACTATTTTCTTATCCATCTCTTCTTTCAATTAAATGCATAAATATAAGAATATTTTTTATATTTGCGAACCTAACCCTATTTATATGAAAAGAATAGATTGTTTTATTCCTTACGAAGATGACGCTCAGGTGTCTAGAACTCTCGAGTCCCTTTCCAAGGAGGAGGACGTAGCCAAGGTGGTTTTGGTTAAAGAGTCCCTTAAGTCGACATCCACTCTTCGTTATATCGCTTCTGTCGCAGAAGCCGATTATTCATTGATTTATACCAAGTATACAGACCTGTCATTCGGCCTTTTCGCCCTTGAAAGGATGCTAGCAATCGCTGATGACACCGGAGCTGCAATGGTTTATGCAGACCACTTCAATGAGAAGGACGGTATCCGTAAAGAGGCTCCTGTCATTGATTACCAGATGGGCTCTCTCCGTGACGATTTCGATTTTGGCTCAGTTCTTCTTTACAGGACTTCCGCTCTAAAGGACGCTGTAACGAGGATGGATACAGATTACGAGTTCGCTGCTCTTTACGATCTTCGTCTCAAGGTCTCTCAGAAGGGAGCGCTTGAGCATATCAACGAGTTCCTCTATTATGAGATTGAGAACGATACCCGTCTTTCGGGAGAAAAGCTTTTCGACTATGTGGACCCTAAAAACAGAGGAGTCCAGATCGAGATGGAAAAAGTTGTCACAGAGCATCTTAAAGCCATCGGAGGCTATCTCGAGCCGGTTTTCAAGGACGTTAAGTTCTCTGATGAGGAATTTGAGTATGAGGCCTCTGTCATAATCCCTTGCAAGAACAGGGTACAGTCAATAGGGGATGCGATTCATTCTGCTCTCAACCAGAAGACATCATTTAAATATAATGTTATTGTCGTTGATGACAATTCCGATGACGGGACAGTGGATGTGATCAAAACGTTCCTTGGTGATTCCAAGCTTATCTACGTCGCCCAGGATAAGACCTACCATGCAATCGGAGGCAACTGGAATGTGGCTCTTCACCATCCCAAGTGTGGCCGATTCGCCCTCCAGCTCGATTCCGACGACATGTATTCGGACGAGAATACTGTTCAGAAGTTCGTTGACGCCTTCTATGCGCAGAACTGCGCTATGGTGGTAGGTACATATCAGCTCACCGATTTCAAGCTCAATCCGATTCCTCCGGGGAAAATCGACCATAGGGAGTGGACCCCTGAGAATGGACGCAATAATGCGCTCAGAATCAACGGACTCGGTGCTCCAAGAGGCTTCTATGTGCCTCTTCTGAGGACTATCAATTTCCCTACTACCAAGTATGGAGAGGATTATGCTGTCGGACTTAGGGTAAGCCGCGAATACCAGATTGGCAGAATCTATGATATCATGTATAACTGCCGTCGCTGGGAGCATAACTCCGATGCAGCCCTCGATATTTATAAGGTGAATGCCAATAATCTTTATAAAGACAGGATTCGTACCTGGGAACTTAAAGCGAGGATAGCGATGAATGCTTCGCGCTGAGTTATATTATTTTTCTGATACCCCATTTTAGGCTTTTCTTTGATTATCACGTTGTTACAAAAATAGTGAAATAAAAAGCTAAATTTTTTTGAAAAAAAGTTCGAAAAAGATTTGGAGGAACGAAAAAAAGTAGTACCTTTGCAATCCCGTTCGGAAACGACGGGATTTTTTGCGGCCTAAAGGGAAGCAAAATTTTTTTACGCTCATTGAAAAGACTGAA